>JAPMTS010000004.1 GCA_026552955.1 Candidatus Methanoperedens sp.
AAGATAATAAAGTTCATCACGGAAATAGCCGTATTGCCCATTGGTAAATAAGTGAATCAATAGTTTGATAAGCGCGAAGTAAATCGCGATTGAGATAGGACTTGTCCAGTGACTTTTAATGAACACATTTATTCTTTGTGTTTTGTTCATTTTGGATTTCCCCATGAACTTTTTAATCTACTCAGATTATTACTATTCACTTCACATATTTAAAACTGGTACAAATCACCTATAATCCGTACTTGAAGGGTACAGGGATTGATAGCGTTTTTTTGCCTATAATGCTTTTTCTCCTGCATTACGTTCTGTGAGGAAATGTATTTCTCTACCACTTCCCAGCCCTGCCTAATCCAGCCGTGATAGAAACTAGGAGCCCAAATATGGCCTTCACAACAATCTCTGATAGTGAAAATGATCTTCACTCAGGGCAACATATATGATTTTAATACTCATTCCAGGCGAATGTTTGTACAATTCCCTGCGCATGTTAACCCTGATAATTCACTCTCCAATCCATATCATATCCTTCTTCTTCAAGCATCTTTATGATGAAATCATGATAGCTCAACCACTTCGCATGGTTAAACTCCGCAGCATCCTGACAATCAATGCCCTCGTCTATCGCCTCTGACTTCGCATCCATTAGTTGCTGCATGTATTCGTCTATAGTGCCCTTCGCCCTGAAAAGATAAATTCGTGGTTTTCTTGGTATGCTGAGGTCTCAGGATACTGTTGCATGCCTGGATCTGCTTGCTTGGCGTCCTGTCCGTATCCGCAATTATCACCACATTCGCCTGCGAGATGTTGAGCCCTGTCTCGCTGCCTACACTCGTTTACCCTGACTCTCTGGACTGTCCCAGAATCTCTCGCCACTCATCACTAGCGCATAGACATGTTTACACGGCATCTTCGAGCTTATCCCGCGGTTTATAAAATCCTCACAATTGCATCTACCCAGGCCAGCGCCTTTATCCACATCTACCTCGAACTTTCTTCCATTATGGGATGTACATATCCAGCCATCACCATCCGGGCTGGGTTCGAACGACATTTCTTCGGATGTGGCTCGCAGAATCCTGTCGCTGCGCTGTTTACTGTTCGTTGCATCAAAGATCAGTTCAACCATTCGTGATTCAGGTTTCTGGCATGGCGCCGTCTGGTGTCCATCAGACCTGGCATTCCTTGGCGATGTGATCCTCTCATCAGTGTCGATTGTATCAAGGAAATCTTCAACCGCCTGTTCTGCCAAGCCAGTAGCGCGTCTCTGAGCTTCATCCCAGTTTCCATCGAGGCCCGCTACCCTGAATGCGAACTCGGCGGTATGAACTATATTTCCCACAGGTACCTGTACGCCTCTTTTTGCCTCGACTACATCAATAAACATCTGACCCACCGTGTTCTTCCTTTTTTTGATTGCCTTTGCGACAAACTCTCTCAAGATTCATTTTCTTCTCCTTCTGGCTCATGCCAGAGTTAATGAATCTGTTTAGTTTGCCTGAACTCGCCGGATTTCAGCACCCGCCGGTGCGAAATCTGGTATAAACCGTATATCATGCCACCCTCAAGACCTCTGGTGGGATTGAAGCCTCATCGGCATATGAAAAAGAGTCTATCCTCAGTAACCATATGATGCCAGTTGATATAGATTTGATCACCCTGAATAGCTGGTCTGCCTTCGCGAAGTCTTGCGGTATTGAAATGCATGGAGATCTGCCCGTATAAGTTCTGACCTTTCGATGGCGCAGGTCTTCGGGGTGGCTCCTGATCAAATAAGGCTGTGTTGGCATGAGTCTGATATTCTTACCGATTCTCTCAATCAGATAATATTCGCCTGATCGAACCATTCCCTTCTTGAAGGAAATGTACACTTCTTGTTGATTCACTTCATAGGTTCTCTTTAATGTTTCATTCGGCGACTCGTTTTTTAACAGAGTTTCTACATCTATTTTTATCATTTAACGCCCCGCCGGGAACATTGTTTGTTTTTTTCTTTGTTTGCTAAAAGGCAGCAGTGCATAGCATGATGCTGCATAACTGTGAGCTTTGGTTATCGAGTAACGACGTTTTACTGTCTCCCTGGACTCCACTTCCACGATATCCGCCATATTGAGTTCCAGCAGATACTCATCTATCGACTGGCTCTGGTCGATATCGATAATATGGTACGTTTTGTTCGTGATGTGTGTTTCTAGGATCTCGCACATTGCTGAGTGATCCACATCGCAGAAGTATTCCCACTGTTCTTTTGGCAGCAGTTGCCTGGAATCTGAGTCCTTGTTCTTCACTGTCCAGGACGGGAAGGATTCTTTTCTATCACCTGTGGTGACAGCCCATACCTTCTTCGGGAACATTGCCATAAGCTCCTGAGGCATTTTCTTTGAGTAACCGGCATCACACATCACATAATCCGGTTTCTCGAAGTTGATCAGGTTTATCGCCTCGCTCAGATGCTTCCTGATGCGCTTTTCGTTCTCTTCGAGTTCGCGCTCAATTGCCGATGTAGCGCATGATTTTGCTTTTCTGTCCCTGCCAAACTCCACCATTTCATTCGGGTCGTCCCAGCTCCCAGTTCTGATAAGAATGGGTTCCCTTGTTGCTGTAATTCCGCAGACTGTCCACCGTGACACGTTTCCCCAGTCGATGCCTATTGACTTTGTAGTGATACTGTTAAGCAAACGCCTTATTTCATTTATATCCGTGACCACAAGTCCTTTCGTTGCTTCATAGGGCGCGGGTTTCAGACCTGCGGCATTGAAAAAGGCACACTCCACTTCTGTAAGATACAGTGTCTTTGGATAGCTCTTCTTCTTATCTGCTAATGATGCCGGGGTCTCGAATGGACTCCATGCCTGCGATAGATGATAGCCGCTGTAACCGGGAGTAGCGTTCTTGTTTGTGGGTGTCCATTTCCTGCCATCCCACTCTTTCTTGTCCGACTTCTCCCAGAGTTCATGCCAGAGCGTACCCTGGGGGCCGCCTGTACCCATCGCTATGATCTGTCTTCCAGGGAGGTTGACAACTTCAAGCAGCACATACCATGCGGTTCTCGTCATATCCTGCATCTCATCGGCAATGCCGTAATATCTATGCGGGCCGCGAATTGCTTTGCCTGTCGCCCAGGCGCCTTTTGCTGTCCACTTGCTGCCGTTGGCGAGGTCTATTTCCCCTACCTGATCTGAGCCTTCTGAAGCTTCGATCAACTTGCCAAGGGCGTGATGCTGGCTATCTGTCAGGTTCGGCCTGAATATCTCTTTTGTCAATCGCCATGCCTGACCGTCTGTCGGCGCAGTCGCTATAGCGCTCTTTCCTGCCTGGGTCGCCAGTTTATGAGTGATCTTATTTGTGGCTATCGTGGACTTGGTCAGAGACCGCGCCAGGAAAAGTATGATGAACTCCGACTCATCTTCGTAGATCGCCTTTGCATATGGGAATTTCTCTAATGAATACGGCTCATTATTTACAGTGAAGAACTTCTCAGAGAAGTATGCGGAGTCACTTTGAATGCGTGCATATTCCTGGATCTGCTCCTTTGTCAGGTTATTCGGGTCAATCGTCATTTTTGTCCCCTTCATTATGCTCCTGCTCTTTGCCGGTCCGGACAACTCTTGCTGTAACATCTATCGCATTCACTTTCTTTAGAGGAGTCCAGAGAAGTTCAAGCTCAATCGGGATCCTGTGCGGATCTTCCGTCCTTGATGGCGGTAACAGCAACCCGAAGTCTTTGAGTTTCTGCTGGATCCTTGCATCAAAAGTGGTGATCTTGTCCAGCAGGAAGTGGGCTTTAAATGCAACGATCTTTCCCGTTTCCGGGTCATGGATAGCGCTCTTGAAATCCGCTTCTATCGCTTTGTTGTGCATAAGGTTCCTTGTTACCATCTGGACCGCAATGTAGCGAAGTTCATTCATCAGTATATGCGATGGTTCCCAGTTCAGTTTCAACATAAACGATTCAGCAAGATCATCGATGAAATGAGCTATTTCAGGTTTTTTCTGCTTCCAGAAGTAATATGCGTCGGCTGGAAGGCACTGCATGCCTGTGGTCACGCTGGTTACTGCCAGTCTCTGTTGTCCTGGCTTTCTTCCTATGTTTGGATTTGAATGTTTGAGGCATTTCGTGTTGTCCGGCATCGCCTCATTGAAGCAAATATCACCCTTCACCTTCCGATTGCAGATCAGCGTGGAAAAACAATACATCTTCCCATTCGATTCCCTTGCAGTTAATTCGAGTAAAGGCTCACCTTCCCTGTCTGAGATGACCACGCCGCTGAATTCCGGGTATATCTCGAAATAAACCAGTTCATTACCCATTGTTACGATCATCGATGTATTTTCTGATGACTTTTCAATACATGCATCAAGTATCCAGTCCTGTCCCAGAAGCTCGTTGAGGCGCGACAGGAACGCGCTGTTATCTGTGCTTGGAACCTCTTCCCAGATGAAAAAGAACAACGGGTGAGTCTCTATGCCTTTTGAAGAATCCCAGGCTTTTTCTGCTGGCTTCGATAACTTTTCTTCATATTGCTGCAGTTCCTTCATGTGGACTGATACGTCTTCATCCTTGCCAGGAAGCTCTGTTGTTTCTTCCCCAAATCCAACTGGCATGTCATACCTCCAGAGGGCACGAAAGCCGCATCCCAAAATGCTCGCATTCTCCTGACTCGCATTTCAAGTCATTTCTCTCAGGGCAGTTACCTGTTGTCAATAACCTGATTGCCATGTCGTGCTTTTTACAATATGACGATACTAATATCATTTCCTTAAACCGTCCTGTAGCGTCTGCTACTTGTTTCGATTAATTCACCCGCAGATTTCAGTCGTGAAACTGCGTCTTCCACATACTCCTTTTTGAGACCTTCCTTTTCCAGGGTTTGCAGGATCAGATCCAGCGGAACATCGTTCCCATTCGGGCTCTGCAGGGTCCTGATTGATTCCCTGATTAATTTTATTCGATCGCGCTGGCTCTTACCCATTCCTGAATTGATAATGTCCGAGTCCAATTTCCCTGTATCCAGGTCTTTAATTACCTGGTTAAGGCTCGCTGTGACGATCCCGATAACCCGGCTGGCGTCTTCCATAGTCGCTTCGCCACTCAGTCTTGTCCTGGCACTTGCTTCTGCCAGGCGAATGAGTGCTTCAAGCTGGCGTGCGGTTACAGGGAGTGGAGTATTGGGGTCTTCGCCAAGCTTTCGGAGGCTCAAGTAGAAATCAGTAAGCTTTTGCCTCGCATCCGGCTGAACTACTGGAAAAACAGTTCGCTTCGCGTATGCAATGTACTTTCTCAAAAGCTCGGCATCGAGTATCGGCTGGATACTGCTCATCGCCTCAGTTACTTGTTCTTCCGTTATGCCTGAGTTTTTGACGTTCTTTCGCTTAAGTGATAGCTCTCCTGCAATGTGTGTGTTGAATATATGATTCGAAACTGCAGTGTCCCGCAACGACGCAGGCTCGTCACGAATAACGAATATAAGATCGAATCTTGATAGTAATGTTGGCGGGAGATTGATCTGTTTTCCCATCGGCTCGTACCGGTCGAACCTGCCGAACTTCGGATTCGCAGCACCCAGCACAGCACACCTCGCCCTTAACATCGTGTTGATCCCGGCTTTGTTTATCGTGACTGTTTGCTGTTCCATCGCCTCATGCATCGAACTCCTGTCATCCGCTTCCATCTTGTCCAGTTCATCCACGCAGGCAAGGCCCATATCTGCAAGAACAAGTGCCCCAGCTTCGAGTGTCCACCTACCATTGCTGAACTCGTTATCCTTAACGGCTGTTGCGGTCAGTCCGGCTGAAGTCGAACCCCTGCCGCTTGTGAACACACCGCGCGGTGCAAGTTTTCGTGAGTACCTAAGGCACTGTGATTTTGCCACACCTGGATCCCCGACAAGTAATACGTGAATATCCCCGCGGATTCTCAGGCCATCCGGAAGCTCCTTTGGTAGTCCGGAGAATAACTGTAAAGCCATCGCCTCCTTAACTTCTTCATAACCATAGATTGAAGGGGCAATGGATCCTATTATCTTCCCGTATATTTCCGGGTCTTTCCCGAATTCCTGTATCTTGCACTCGTCTTCCTTTGTCACCTCGATTTCTTCAAAACCCTTCTCTTCGATCTCAAATGAAACTGTATCTAATAATAAATCGAAGGCTGTACTTTTTCCCTGCTGGGTCGCCCGCTGGTACGACCGCAGAACCCCCACAAGCACCACGCGGTCACCCGGAGATATCCTGCCCGTAAGGTCTTCCGTTACAATAGCATCCAGCGTTTGGGGCTGTTCACCCGGGCGAACCTCATCCGGTGAATCCTGTATCCGTATCTTCTGGAAGTCTATGAACTCAGATTCGTCTCTTACTAACTTAAAAGGCCCCTTCCGTCCACATGAATCGTTGTCACACTCAAATGGTTCGACAAAATGTTCCTCCTGTGGCAGGTATGTAAGATCACCGCATCTTGCGCACTTAAAAGCGGCATTCACTATCCTTGGCCTGACCTCCGTGGCTTTCCTAACCAGCCCGGTTACGGAGATCAACGAATTGATATGCACGCTGCGGATGTCCTTAATCAAAGTTAATTCTGGCAAATGCCAGATGCGAACATGCACCTCTGTGAACTCCACGTCGGCTGGAAGGTCCATCGCTTTTAGCGACTCAGTGGCATGACCCAGCACAGTATCCGGGGAATCTAACAACTCCCGCACAATGTCCAGGTTATACTTCTCAAGGTCGCCAAACTCGACCCAAAGGCTCTTGCATTCTGGGTAGTTGCATGCTAACTGCAGGATCTGCTCCCAGTAATACCTTTTAAGGAACTCATTCCAAATCTCTTTACATGACTCCAGATTAATCAGCTCCCGCATCTGTAGTGCTCCCGGATGCCTTTTCAAAACCCCGTACTATCCATATATCCACGTCTTCCTTTGTGGGAAGATTCAGCCACTTCATCAGCAAGGCATAAAATGGCTCTCCGATCTTAAATTGCTCTTTCAAAGACTGAAGATTCGACAGGTTCCCCCAGTTGTGGCACCTGGCCTTCTCCAGAAGATCAAGCGATATATGCTCAGGCGTCTGGCTGTGTAACCATCCGATCACCATATCAGGTTTTAGCTTCATCTTCTGGACGATGCGCTCTTCATCAGCCTGCTTTAGCTTCCCTGTTGCCGCATACCGCATCAGGTAAGATAGTTTATTTGCCCTTTCCCATTCTTTTGGCGTTTTGATCTTGTGCGATCCGCGCCTCTTCTTTAGCAAGCGCAACTCCGTTTCCCGTTTCTTTTCCTTCCCTGATTCGGACTTCTTGCTCTCTCTTGATGCCAGTGCTTCGATACGATTGGTAAACCCGACTATCCCGACATCGAGCTTTATCGCCTGTTCTTCAAGAGCCTTTTTCTTTGCCTCCAGTTCTTTCTTCTGCGTCTCCAGAGCCTTTTTTCCGCCGATGAGCCTTTCTTCTTCTTCAGTGGCATTATCAGCTAAAAACTTACGAATTAGATGTACCAGTCCGCCGTGTGCTCTTATTGCATCCCTTTCCGTGGACGATATCCTTGCACTAACCTGTACATCATCACCTGACATAGCACCCTGGGATTTACACCGTACCTTTCTGTTTTACACCAGGAACCAGATCTGTTAGCGGAATGCCGAACATCTGTCTCACAGCAGCCCGCGCAGCCTCGCTCCTATTAAGAAAACTACCTTTCTTGACCGCTTCATCCATCGCTGAAAGCTGGTCACTTGTGAACCGTATATAGGTTGGTACACTGCCCGCAGATGGTTTTGGTTTATTCTTTCGTGCCATTAGTACTCCTTCTTGTATATAATTTATATTACTATTGTAATATCATGACAATATATAATACTATCGTATCACAATATTTATATAGGCATAATGGATAATGTAATAATATCGGGTAAACTATGAAAACAAATACGAGCAGCACACAAACAGCAGAGGTAAAGGAACAACGCAACAAGGCTACAATATGCGCTACAGTGAGTCCGTGGCTGAAGAACAGGCTCGAAAGAATGGTCGATGGTAAAGAGTTCTCATCAGTGAGTGACATCGTCAGTCTGGCATGTCATGAGTTCCTGATCAGGCACTTCCCGGATCAAGATGAGCGGCCTGTACGTGAAAGTGAAAAGAAGAAATGAAATGAGCGTTGGATGGACACAGGAAGCGGTGCCCATCCGTTAGCTTTTTCGGATAATCAGTCTCCAACTTATTTTTATTAATTTCAGTCTTATCGTTTATCTTTATTCCAATTTCCTTCAGGACATCCACAGTAGAAGATATTAGGATTTAATATTACTTTCACCCCGCTCAGAAAGAAGTTATCATCTGAGGCGTTAATAGAGTCCCGGGTCATTAAAAAACTAAAGGATAAAAAGGAGAAATGATTACCTTGGGTAAGAATAAAAACAAAGGAAACTTAATAGCTGAGCTTGAGGAAGAACTAATCGAGAAAATTGACTATCTGGTCGAAGTGACAGGACAATTCAAATCGAGAGACGATTTTATTGAGTTGGCATGCCATGAGTTCATGGTGAGGCGTAACCCGGCAGCAGCCCTTCTGGGATGAATAATCCCTCTTTTTTTTCTATTTTTTAATTTACAATGGTAATACTTAAATATATAATATTACAATAGTAATACTATAATATGATGACTGAGAAAGAACTTGCAAATGATCCCGATATCATAACACTATCTAAGGTTAATGACTCAATGCTTCCATTGCTGTCCCCTTTAGTGCGTAAAGCTGTATTAATCTCCCGAAGGCTCATCGCTGAAAACACCCCTGACAGTTGACTTTTCCAAACATTTTGGCAACTATTGACATTTGCAGGGGGAATAGCCTGGCTCGCATATCAAGAATGTGAACTCTTAAAAATAAAACGCTAACCTACCCAGCGTTAGGGCATTCCAGAAACTGATTTTGAGGGTGCTGCTCAAAAAAATAAATCTTGACGAGGAAGAACTGCACATGCTGATCGGGCACAAAAAGTAGAGAAGATACAGGTATTGATCATTTGTTTACCATCTCCTTGAACATCGCCATTATTTTTGGGTTCTCCATCATCTTTAAAAATGCTTTCTCGCCAAAATCATCTTCTATGCCCAGCCGCTCTTTATCCAGACTTGCATCTAGTATGAGGGCGCATTGATGGCAAACCCGTGCTTCCGAAATCAAGACAACATCGCATCGTGGGCACTTTGTAAGTGTGACTTGTTTGGAATTTTCATCTCTTGATTTAAGTCCCTGCTTTTCAAATATCGAGTCAACCATATCGGCATCCATAAAGTTCCCATAGATATCTAACATTCTTGAACTTCCTTTAGCCCAGCCTGCCTGGTACTTAATCTGTTGTTCGCTGAATCCATTGAGGATCATATCGGTGATTTTCTGATGCCTGAAAAGATGGAAAAACACTCGTTTCTTAATTCCTGCAGTCTCCGCTACGTTGCAGAGTGATTGACGGATGATCTTGTATGACATTAGCTGGTTCCGTGTCTTTCCATGAAGATTGACCCATAGTGGCGCATCCGGATTGTCTTTGAGGGGATGAACATCAAGCCATTTATTTAAATAACCCACAGACCATGTTATGGGGATCGGCTTCGGTTGTGTGGACTTGATATTCTTGCTTGTCGGACTAATGTATAATACTGCGCCAGACTTGTTTTGAGCAATACTTTTTATTTTCAAAGTGCCCAGTGCCCCAATTCGCAATGAACTATCGAGTGCTATAGAAATCATGGCCTTATCGCGTGGATTCCCACAAGCGTTTAAAAGTCGGTTTACTTCATCTTTTGTGAGAAGATCTTGCGGTTGTACTGGTGTTTTTGTCAATGGCATCTTGATGTCTTTTACCCATTTCGGAACATTTTCGTTAGTATGCCACCTGAAAAACTTCTTGATTGTCTTTCTGTAATTATAGTCTGTTAATTTATCCCTTTCCAGACTCTCAAGGATATTATCAAAATCATCCTCTGTCATCTGATCCAGATCTTTGTTAATATAATATCTTGATATGATTTGAATGAAAATAGCACAGTTTGCTGCAAGGGTACTTTTCCGATTCCCCTTTCTTTTGTGAGTTTTCAAAAAATCTGTTACGAGTTGTTTGTTACGGTCTGATGTCTTGACCTTATTGAACTTAGCTACTGATTGAGAGAGCTTCAGATCAAATCCATGAATATCATCGGTATTTTCATTATACGCCATTAATGTCTCCTCTCATATACTGGCGCTTAGGATTATAACCATTTAGAGTATAGCCCGGCAAGGATTCGAACCTTGGTCGCAGGATCCAGAGTCCCGCATGATTGACCGCTACACTACCGGGCTTCGAACGGCTTCCTAAATATTAGCTTTTCACGTATTAATCTATCGATGGCTTATTTCTTCGATTTTTTAGAGGTGCCAGTATTTTTGCTGGATTTTCTTGACCTCATCCAACCTCATTCTTACCTGCGGGCTTATTTCATGCATTTTTTTTTCAGCTTCATTTCCCATGAATACATCCAGGATTTCTGCAACACAGCGTGCAAGAAGATCACGGTCGTAACCTCCTTCAAGAACCGCTGCCAATTTCCCCCCGCAGCTTTCGTTGGCAATAGACCGTACGATCGATGCAAGCGCAGAAAAACCTTTCACGCTCATTTTCATGTCCGCAAGGCCATCCTCAATGCATGCATCCTGCCCTGCTGAGATCAGGACGATATCGGGTCGAAACTCATGCGCCGCAGGAACAAGTATCTCCTCGAATGCCGCAACAAATCCCGAATCATCTGTTCCTGCCGGCAGGGGCACATTGATGTTATATCCCTCACCCAGGCCGGTACCAGTTTCATCGAGCCATCCTGTACCAGGGTAATGGGGATACTCATGCGTGGAAAAATATAATACAGAAGGATCATCATAAAAGGCATCCTGCGTCCCATTACCGTGATGCACATCCCAGTCAACGATCAGCACGCGCTGTTTCCCATTTTTCTGTGCATGGCGCGCCGCAATTGCGATGTTATTGAATATGCAAAAACCCATCCCCTTCCCAGGCATTGCATGATGCCCCGGGGGCCTGACAAGAGCGAATGACGAGTCGAGTTTATCCAGAACGGAATCCACAGCTGTTATGGCGCCGCCAACTGCAAGGAGCGCTACATCAAATGAGTCCTTGCATAAAATAGTATCAGGGTCAAGTTGCATCTCAAGGTGTGAATATCTCTTGACTTTTTCGATATACTCTTTTGAATGAATATACATGATTTCTTCAAGACTGGCAGGCCTGGGTTTTATCAATTCCAGATTCTCTATCATACCTGTTTCTTTCAAATAAGACATTATCGAAAGCAGGCGCTCTTTCCTCTCAGGGTGATGTCCTGTATCATGTTTCAAGTAATCAGGATGGTAAACGATACCTGTTCTGGTTTTATTTTTTAGCAAAGCTGTAAAAAAAGAAATAGTTAAAAAAAATATTATACCAGTTTCTTTCCAGCATTGGGGCCGTATGTTGCATCGTATATTTCCTTAACATGGAATACGAATGCTGACTTTCCGGGCAATTTCTTGGAATCTGCCATCTCTTTTGCGCTTGTATACCTGTCCCCTTTATTTTCGATATCTACTGTCCCTTTTATCTGGTAGGATTTCTTTGCATCCCCGTCATAAGCTACTATCGCCATAGTTGGATTTGCTTCAATGTTCTTTCGTGTCTTATTGAAGAAATTATCTACGAATAAAATGGTTTCATCATCAATGATCTTCCACATCGTAACGAACACGACATTTGGTTTCCCACTCTTATCAGCAGTCGCTATAGGCAATGGTTTTTGCTTTGCGACTATATCTTTTACTTCAGAAGGCATTTTCACCATAAATTATCACCGTTGTTCGTTTAGTTTGCATTTCTCATAAAGTTTATGATATGATTTTCCTGATATTATTATTTCCTGAGTACTTCAATTAATTAACCGAAGCTTTTAAGTCTGATTCCATCCTTAAAAGCGAAAGCTTTTTCATAAGCCTCGGTGGCTCAGCTTGGCAGAGCGAGAGATTTGTAATCTCTAGGTCGAGGGTTCAAATCCCTCCCGGGGCTTAACATTTCAGGTTCAATTCTCTCTTTTTCAGGATTACTAAAGCTTCCAAACAGGATGTCATGAAGGTCGTGGGGGAACTAGAGCGCATGGACAGGTCAGAAAGCACGAAAAAAGATTATAAGATCCTGACGCTTTTGTCTGGATAGGGTTAGGCACTGTTGGCAGGAATGAACCCATGGTCTATGGCGCTATCATGATGAATGGGATAGTCACCGAGGATACCAAAGATGTTCAAATGAGTCCAAAGCATAATCCGCTTAATTCTTTTTCTGAATCCATAAAGTATATATTAATAAATCATTAATTGATGATATGATGATAGAAAAAGAGAAATTGAAGATAAAGGCTAAATTTTTCCGAGGATTTGCCGACCCAACGAGATTGGCCATATTAGAGTGTCTCAGGGATGGAGAGAAGATAGTAACTGAAATAGCCCAGGAAACCGGACAGAGTCAATCCAATATCTCAAACCATCTTAGCTGCCTGCTTGAATGCGGTTTATTGAAAAATCGAAGGGAAGGGAAAAACATTAGCTACAGCATCAGAAATGAGACGGTTAAGGAATTGATGGAGAACAGTGATATCGTACTTTCTGAAATTTACCAGGAAATATTCGAGTGCATACGTTATGAGGAATAGCCCGGAAGCATCAGATAGTATAAATATGCAACATAAAGATCACGAAGAAGAACCCGAAAAGGAAGGTTTTGGAGAGTTATTCAAGTTCACTGCCGCAGGATTTGCTGGAGGGCTTATTCTGGGCATTATTCTTGATTTCTTCGGCTTTCAAAAAAGCGGTGTCGGACAATGGCTGGTTCGCACGTTATCTGGCGAGGGTGAAAGCATATTTGAAGGATTCTATTCCATCCGTCAGCGTTTTCGTAATATGGAAGCCTCAATGTCAGAAGCTTATGGATGGGGCAAGTTTCTATTCATACCTGTACCATGGATCATAGATTTTGGCAGCCGTCTCATGGGCATAGATGTTTATGGAGTAGAGGGATTCTACATTCCTTACTTTTATGCTTTGAGCGATCAGATCTGAGCAAATATTTCTGGATTGATCTTCTTAAGAAAAAAAGAAGGATCATGGTTGAAGGCGGTAAACCAATACATTCGGCATCCTGTTATGCTTACAAGTCTATTGATTATCCTCATAGTTCCTGTTGGCTTGCTTTTAGCACGAATGGGAGGATTCAGTCCTGCAACACAGACCTATACCGCTTTGGAAACCATCGCTGCAAATCTATGTTGGGTTCCACCTCTTGTAGGCTGGCTAAAAGAAAGAGGTATAAAAGAAGATTGAATTTCAATATGTGAAATCTCAGATGAAAATGAGACTCTATTCTCAACCATTCAAATTCAACCCAAAAGTTCCTTTTTTCCTGAACACGAGTGATAAACGCTTCACAGATTCATCCTTCCTTTCGAATTTACCTGTATACAAAGCAGAATACGCTGGTAAAATAGTGGAATTGGTTAATCCCAATGGACCATCGCAAACATGTTTATTCCCCTGGAGCTAATCTCATTGTAATGATAGCCGGATCCTCCAGGACACGAAATGCTGTTTCTGTTTCTTTTCCTATCTTCACATCACCCTTTCTTCCTACAGTCGCAGTAAATAGATACTCGTCACCGCTATAGACATCTACGGTCGCACCTGATAATTCCTTGACAGTAAGCATAACATACTTCTTTGAACGCTCGACTGCAGGTACAAAACTCTTAATTCCATTTCCTTTTCTTTTTGCCTTTTCTTTTTTCTTTTCACGAATATCAAGGTGAATACCGAGCCTTTTCTCGATCAGGTCGATATTTTTCCCGCCTTTCCCGATGACGCCTGCTATATCTTCTTCATCCATGTAGACAGTGGCGCTGGAATCCGATACTATCTCAACAGTGATCTTATTCCCGGAATATTTCATCAATTCTTTTTCTATTTCAAGAGCAGCAAGCCGCCATGTTGCCGGGCGTTCCTTTTCAACATCGGTCACAGGCATCACAACTACCTGCTCACCATATGTGTATATTTCATACTCAACCGTTTTAGTCTCAAAATCCGCAATTGTTATCACGGGTCTTGCAAGATCCTGTTCGACCATCCCTTGCGGGACTTTAACGGTGAATATTACATCATAAACTTTGGAGACTTCTCCTTTATCAATGAATATCACGGTATCCACAACCTGGGGTATTATCCCCATTTCAACGCGCCCGATCAATCTCTGGATCGCATCGACCCCTCTTGTTGCATGCACCACGCCGATCATTCCAACACCTGCCATTCTCATATCTGCAAATACCTGGAAATCCTTTGTCTTCCTGACTTCATCATAAATCGTATAATCCGGCCTGACAAGAAGCAGGATATCCGCAGTTTTTTCCATATCGCGCTGGATGGGAGCATATTGTGTTATCGCATCAGGCACCTGTAGATCGCGGGGAGATTCCATTGTCTTGATAATAAAACCCTGCTCATAAAGTACCTGCGCCACACTTGCCGCAAATGTGGATTTCCCGGCGCCTGGGGGGCCTGCCACAAGAATGCCCCTTTGCCGTTCGATGATCCTGTCTTTTAATTCCTTGCTGAGCCTGTAATCATCAAGTCGGACCTGTGCGATGGGTCTTACAGCGGTTATTTCCATACCGTCTGAAAATGGCCTCTGGGCCACAGCTATTCGCATTGAACCTATCTGGAATACCATGACACCTTCGTATTCGATTTCAAGGTGAGAGTCAGGGTCGCGTTTTGTTCTTTCAATAAATTCTCTTATGAGTGTATGAAGTTCTTTTTCAGTACTGGCCTCTTCCCTGATCTGGACAAGCTTTTGTTTGCCAATGCTACCTTTTTTTGCGAATGGCGACACATTTACCTTTAGATGAACAGAAAGAGTATCTTCCGTGAAATAATCCTCTATGCTAAGTGCTTTTAATTCTTCAATGAGAGGCACCAGGTATTCGACATTTAATCCTTTTGCTCTCGCGACTTCGGATTGCACCCTGTCGCTTGTGATAAATAGTGCATTGTTCTCTATTGCGATGCCTCTTATCATGGCATCGATCTCTCCCCCGGATGCAAGTTTTATCTGCTCAAGTGAGGGTCGTTTCCCCGTAAATTCAAGGGTAATCTCCCCTCTTTTTGCCATGTCACTAAGTTCCTTGAGTTCTTCCAATCCCTTAAAACCCATCTCTTTTCCACGGTTTGCCTGCGCTTCCAGCTCGGACATAAGGGCTTCCGGCACTATGATTCTGGCCGATTTGAAATCTCCCGCTTTCAATCTGGCAGTTATTCGCCCATCGATGATAACACTCGTATCAGGGACTATACAAAACTCTTCCGTCATAATATTACAAAATGCACTCCTTTGGCATTAAAATGTACTGATAGACCACAAAAAGATTAAATAATTCCACGCTATCAATAAGGCTTCATGGCACAAACGATCTCAGAAAAGATTTTCAGTAAAGCATGCGACAAGAAAGTAAAAGCGGGGGACTTTGTCCTCGCAAATATTGATTGCGCCATGACACATGATATTACGGGTCCTCTTGCCGTTTGGGGGTTCAGGGAAATCGTGAAAGGCAAGAAAAACCGGAAAGTATGGGATCCGAGTAAGATTGTTATTCTTTTTGACCACCAGGTACCTGCAGATTCCCTCAATGCCGCTGCGAACCACATTTTCCTTCGTCAGTTCGCAAAAGAGCAGGGCATCCTGAATTATGATGTTTTTGAAGGTGTATGCCACCAGGTGATGCCTGAGAAAGGTCACGTTAGACCGGGCGACCTCATCGTGGGTTCTGATTCTCATACCTGCGCATATGGTGCGCTTGGTGCTTTTTCAACAGGCATAGGAAGTACGGATATGGCATTTGTTTTTGCAACGGGAAAACTGTGGTTCCGTGTGCCTCAGACGTTTAGATTTGAAGTTGAAGGAAAACTTCCCAGGTGTGTTTACCCCAAGGACGTAATACTCCACCTGATAGGTGATGTCGGGGTCGAAGGCGCACGTTATATGACGTCTGAATTTTGTGGTTCAACTGTCAGGAACATGGATGTTTCCGGCAGGATGACCATGTCCAACATGGCTATAGAAATGGGAGGAAAAGCAGGGATCGTAGAGGCTGATAAGACCACAGAAAAATACCTGGCTGAAAGGATACCGGGTTTTACGCTTGACCCGAAATGGAAGAGCGATAAAGATGCCCTTTTTGCCGAATCGAAACACTACGATGTAAGCGATCTTTCGCCGCAGGTGGCCTGTCCGCATAACGTTGATAATGTGAAATCCGTTGAAGAGGTTGAAGGAACAAAGATCGATCAGGTTTTTGTTGGCTCATGCACCAACGGGCGCTTTGAGGACATTGAGATCGTGGCAAAAATGCTAGATGGCGAAAAAGTGGCAAAAGGTGTCCGTCTTTTGATAATCCCGGCATCGCATACTGAATATATGAAAACCCTCCGTGCCGGATATGTGGAACAGTTCATGGAGGCAGGCGCCATTGTTGAATCGCCGTGCTGCGGACCATGTATGGGCGGTTCATTCGGACTTCTTGGCAAAGGTGAGGTGGGCCTCTCAACATCGAACAGGAATTTCAAGGGAAGGCAGGGAAGCCCCGATGCTTTTGTTTATCTTTCATCTCCTGCGACCGCGGCGGCAAGCGCACTGTACGGGGAGATAAAGGATCCGAGAAAGGTTTGATATTTTCAGAATCCAGGGCAGCATTTGCCAGGAAATGATATAGTATTTTTCATTTAATATATGTTCTAAATAGTTCAATCAAATGAACCACTGTTCAATATAGTAAACGAAAGTTCACATATCATATTCATAAACTATGAACGACAAATCATATGTGAAATGATACGTAAAGGTGCAAATAAAGTAATGGAATGTTACGGCGTGAAAAGCAGGGAAAAAGTGCTTATCGTAGTTGATACTTCCACCCCGGCCTCTATTGGCGGCAGCTTATTCGAAGCGGCAAAAAACCTTGGGTGCGAAGTCATTATGATAACGATGCTGCCGCGAACACGACACGGGGAAGAAATACCCCTGCCGGTAGCCCAGGCAATGAAAAACTCAGATGTGGTAATAGCCCCCACGACCTTTTCCCTTACTCATACCCAGGCAAAGATAAATGCCTGCAAAGCAGGAGCAAGAGTCGCTTCTATGCCGGGCATCACCGAAAAGATGATGGCATCCGGCGGTATGACCGCTGATTACAATAAGATCAACGAAACCGCAATTTCCTTGAATAAAAAGCTTGAGAATACAAAAAAAATCAGGGTCATTACAGATTCAGGCACAGATATTACATTCGACCTTGAAGGATGCAAGTGGCATATGGATACGGGAATGTGCCATGAATCCGGCTGCAGCAGCAATCTTCCCGCCGGAGAACTATATATCGCCCCGAAAGATGCCAGTGGCGTTTTCGTGGTAGATGGTTCTATGAGCAGTCTTGGGATACTTGATTCTCCGCTGGAATTTACTGTGCAAAACAGGTCTGTAACTGATATCAGGGGCAAGAATGCCAGAAAATTGAACTCAATTCTTGATAAAGTGGGTGAAAAGGCTCGAAATATTGCCGAATTCGGTATTGGTCTCAATCCTGAAGCAAAGCTTATCGGAAATGTGCTTGAAGATGAAAAAGTCATGGGAACAGTACATATCGCACTCGGCGACAACAGCACCTTCGGGGGAGATGTGATAGCCGGAATTCATCTTGATGGTATTATCAGGGAACCTGAGCTTTTTCTTGATGGGAAAAGATTTATTTTACGTTTTGAATAATTCCAGAACTTCTCACATGAAATTTTTTATAACCGAAACATATAAAAATATATAAGTATTATTTTAAGTTAATTTTGAAATAATTAATTAAAATATATTGTATATAAGGATAATACTATGGAAGAAGTAAACCAGAATGCAGTATTCTTTAGATGCAACGTTTGCAGCTTTGATTTTGAGGCCGACCCTGACTTTATCCCCATACCTTGCCCGCAGTGCGGAAGCGAGGATACGGGGAGAGTCTGAATATTTTTTTGGCACGGCAACACATCGTTAATTATATATATCGTTATAACTATGTGACTGTGTCACATACTAACATAAAATTATATAAAGGTGATTTTGAGTGTCAGAAATTGGAAAGAAAATAAGACTTGAACGGATTATGGACAGGGAAAGCAGAAACATGGTAATTATTCCTATGGATCATGGAATTTCCATGGGGCCAGTGAGGGGAATCGTAAATCTTGCAGAAATGGTCAATAAGGTTGCAGACGGAGGCGCAAATGCTGTTCTCCTTCAAAAAGGAATGGCAAAGCACGGACATCGCGGCTATGGCCGGGATATTGGTTTGATCATCCACATGAGTGCATCCACGTCGCTGGGGCCTGACCCCAATGACAAGGTGCAGGTATGCACAGTTGAAGAAGCGATCAAAATGGGGGCAGACGCAGTAAGCGTTCATATTAACATTGGTTCTGAAACTGAGGCCGACCAGTTAAAGAAACTCGGATTTGTAGCAGAGCAATGCGACAACTGGGGGATGCCCCTTATCGCGATGATGTACCCGCGCGGGAAGGATATTAAGAATTCAAATGACTCTGACCTTGTTGCCCATGTTGCAAGAGCAGGAGCCGAATTGGGTGCTGACATCATAAAAACCAATTACACAGGCGATGTCGATACATTCAGAGATGTAGTGGCTGGCTGCCCGGCGCCTGTTGTTATGGCAGGGGGCCCTAAGACGAACACAGATGAGGAATTTCTGGAAATGGTACGAGGGGCAATTGATGCGGGCGGGCGCGGTGTTGCGATAGGCCGCAATGTATTCCAGCACGAAAATCCCACGGCAATGACGCGTGCACTTACGCTTGTCGTGCATAAAGGATTGAGTGTGGATGATGCCATGGAGGCTGTGCGGTGAAAAAAGTTAAGTCCGTGTGGATGAAAGCAGACAGGGGCGCATGGGAGGAAAATAAACCGTATGTCACCACAGGTCTTGAATCCGGAGCCGACACTGTATTTTTAAATTCTGAGGATATTGCAAAAGTCAGGGAACTGGGAAATATCAAGATCGCTGCGCCATCTGTTGATGCAGACATAGTTGTCGTTGGTAAAAATAGCCATGGCGATGGGACAAGTCCGCTCCCTGCGGACTTTTTAACTTCAAAAGATATCGCACAAGCACAGCAGTTGACAGCAGAAGGAAAGTCCGTTGCCGGTTATGTAATTATCAAGAATAAAAAATATGAACAATTTGCAGTGGAACTTGGCAAATCATGCGATTATTTGATCGTGATCGGGACTGACTGGAAGGTCATCCCGCTTGAGAACCTGATAGCTGGCCTCCAGAAGATAGATGTTGAGATAATAGCAGGGGTCAGGAATGCTCAGGAAGCAAAACTGGCCCTTGAAACGCTTGAGCATGGCTCTGATGGCGTTCTTCTTGACACTGATAATCTTTCAGAGATCAAGAAAGTCATATCTGTCAGGGACAGGTCAGGAATGGAAAAAATACCTCTTATGAAAGCCACTATTACCAAAATAAAACCCGTTGGTATGGGTGACAGGGTATGCGTGGACACAGCTTCGCTGATGATATTGGGAGAAGGGATGCTCATCGGATCGCAAAGCAATGGATTGTTCCTTGTGCATTCGGAATCCGAAGAAAGCCCGTATGTGGCCGCACGGCCGTTCAGGGTGAATGCAGGGGCTGTGCATGCCTATATCCGGGTGGGTGAGAAAACCCGTTACCTTTCCGAACTTGCCTCCGGCGATGATGTCCTTATAGTGGATTCCGAGGGGGAAACCCGGCCTGCAGTTGTCGGGAGGGTTAAAATAGAACGACGCCCACTGATGCTTGTGGAAGCAGAGGTTGAAGGGACAAGGATAAAGACGCTGCTTCAGAATGCAGAGACCATAAAGCTTGTGGCGAGCGATGGAAAACCTGTTCCCGTTACTGCTCTAAAGGAGAGCGATGAAGTGATGGTATATTTTGAGGCGGCTGCGAGGCATTTCGGGATAAAGATAGAGGAAACGATTATTGAGAAGTGAGCAGATTTATAAGTCTGAAGGTTATAGTAAGGAGATAATAAAATGGAAGTTTACAGATCGAAGATGACCAGCAAAGGTCAGATAACAATTGCCAGAAAATATGAACTTCCACTAATAACCAATGATAGAGAAATAATACGTCAGGGGAAGTAAGGACAGTGTGGGATTAAAGAAACACTATCATGACCACAATAATTATCGGCGGCGGCCTTGCCGGTCTTGCCTCAGCTTACAGGCTGGCAGGCAAGGACGAAATAATCCTCATCGAGAAAGAACCTGAACTCGGAGGAATGGCATCAAGTTATAAAATCGGAAAATATCATATCGAAAAATATTACCACCATATATTTGCAAGCGATAAGGAACTCATTTCTTTAATAGAAGAACTGGGTCTTTCGAATCGGCTTGAATGGCTAAAAGGCACAACAGGATATTATTTTAATAGCAAAATATACCCCATGAATACTCCAATTGAGATCCTTGCGGCTTTACCGCTCATGGATGTTATACGATTGACATGGCTTGTGCTAAAAGCAAAGTCCATAAAAGACCGGACTCCTTTTGACACTATCACTGCGAAAGAATGGATAATAGATACCGCGGGTGAATCTGTTTATAATAATTTCTTCTTACCACTATTATCCGGAAAATTCGGTGATAATAAAGAAAAAGTGTCGGCAGCATGGCTTTTAGGACGTGTCCAGATACGCTCGAACAGGGGACCAAAGGGGGAGCGATTGGGTTACATGCGTGGAGGATTTGAATCGCTCATTGAGAAAATGGGGGGAAATATCCGTAACATGGGAGGAATTATTAACAAGGGCAATGTGTCGCGTATTGAGATTGCTGGAGGTTCGATAAAAGGAGTTGTTGTGGATGGTGACCATGTCGAATGCGATAGGGTGATTTCAACCGTCGCTCCTCACGTTCTTGAAAAGATAATAGACACAAAGATGCCGGGACTGGATATGAACATCAGCTATCAGGGGACCGCATGTGCTCTTTTCGGATTGACCGAAAAGATCATGGATGATATATACTGGCTCAATATCAAAGAGGATGTCCCATTTGGCGCGGTCATAGAACATACTAACTTTATTCCTGAAACAGATTATGGGGAACGTCTCATGTATGTAACAACATATTTTCAGAATATGGAAAGTGTTCTCTGGAAATCAAGAGATGAGGAGGTAATAGGATTATACTTGAATGGCCTTGAGAAGCTCTTCCCGGGATTTCGAAAAAAAGTCAAATGGTGGCGTCTTCGCAGGGATATGGATACTGCGCCAGTATATGAAACGGGCTACGGGAGAAAAATATTACCTTATGAAACAAGAATAAAAGGACTCTTCCTGGCAGGTATGTTCTCGGATTCAAATTATCCTGAAAGGAGCATGAACGGGTCGATAATCGCAGGGTACAGATGCGCTGAAACTGTTCTCAGGCAATTTTGAACGATGGGGATTATTTTGATATCCTCTCTTCAATCTATTTTGGAAGTGGAAGGTTGTTCAGAAATTGTTTAATCGTATTTTTATATATTCCAAGCGAATCATGACGGTATGGAAAATTTTATACTTGAATAAAATTAATGATGTCCTGATATTAATTGACACCATCCCTAAAGGTAGGAAATTCTTCGGATTCGGCAAAACAACATGAAAGGAATTTATGTCCTGATACTCAGATTAGAAACTGACCTTGATCTGGCCATAGGAAAACTTGGAATAATCAACTTCAAGAGCGGATATTACTACTACATCGGTTCGGCGCTCGGGACGGGAGGATTCAAGCGCGTCACAAGACATTTCAATGTGGCTTACGGTAAAAATCTCACCAGGAAATGGCATATTGATTATCTCCTTGTGCATTCCGATGTTATATGCGCTTTACTTTTACCAACGGATGAAGCTCTTGAATGCAGGGTCGCGAAAGAACTGATGGAGTATTTAGATATTATCCCCGGATTTGGATGCAGCGACTGTAGATGTAAGTCGCATCTTTTTTTCAGCGATATGGATATCCGGAAAGTTATAATTGATACTGCCGGTAAGATGATAGAAAACGAAAGTATCATTATTTACCCCAGCATGTAAGAATCACATGGACATAGGAATAATCGGAGGCTCCGGATATACCGGCGGGGAGTTGATGAGGCTTCTTTCCCAGCACCCCCTGGCAACGATCAAAGCTGTTACCTCGCGTAACAAGAAAGGACAGAAGATCAGCGATACGCATGCGCATCTCAGGAAAATAATCGACTCCGAATTTGAAGACCTGAGTCCTGAAGAAGTAGCTTCCCGTTGTGATGTTGTTTTCACTGCAGTCCCCCATGGCACCGCAATGCAGGTAGTTCCTGCACTTATTGATTCAGGCATCAAGGTCATCGATATGAGCGCTGATTATCGTCTCAGGACAGATGTTTTTGAAAAAACCTATAAGCTCAAACATATAGACCCGCGCGAGGCAGTGTATGGGCTTGCGGAACTCCATCAGGATATCCCACAGCAGCAATTTATTGCAAATCCCGGCTGTTATCCCACAGGAGCCTCACTTGCAGCTGCGCCTTTAGCCAGTGCCGGACTTATCGAACGCGCAGTATTTGATTCAAAAAGCGGGATATCGGGCGCGGGCGTTTCGCCCAGCGAGGTATCCCATTATCCTAACATGGCCGAGAATATCCAGGCATACAAGCTCACAACCCATCGCCACCGCGCAGAAATCGTACAGGAACTTACACGGCTTGACGGCAGCCTGGATAGTATCAGCTTTACGCCGCATGTTATTCCATCAGTACGGGGAATTCTCACAACGGCGCATATTTTCGTGAAGAAGGAACTGAGCCGTGAAGATGTCAGCGCAATTTACAGCGATTTTTATAAAGATAAACCTTTCATAAGGCTGATAAAAGGCATACCGATGCTGGGAAATGTACGTGGTTCCAATTTCTGCGATATAGGCTTTGAAGTTGAAAAGGATAGCCACAGGATAGTCGTGATCTCGGCAATTGACAACCTGGTAAAAGGAGCATCCGGGCAGGCTATTCAGAACATGAACCTGATGTTTGGCCTTCCTGAGACAACGGGTCTCTGGTCGCCAGGGTTTGCCCCATGAGGTGAAAATATGAACATAAAAGATGTTATGAATAAAGATGTAATTACATGTAAACCGGATGACACGCTGGGAACTCTTGCCAATCTGTTAAAGGAAAATCATATAAGCGGTTTGCCAGTTGTTGATAATGGAAAAGTGGTCGGGCTTGTTTCCGAAACGGACCTTCTAAAGTTATTCAAGTTCCCTGAAATTTCAAATGAGCTCTGGCTGCCCAGTCCTTTTGAAATAATTGAAATACCCATCAGGAATCTGGTTAAGATAGAAGAAACAAAGAAGGCTTTTGAAAACATTAAACTTCGACCTGTCAAAGATATAATGACAAAGACCATTCACGCGATTTCCACATCTGACAGCCTGGAAGATGCTTCAAGCATGATGGTTAAGTATGAAGTGAACAGACTGCCGGTCATTGATAACGGCAACCTGGTCGGAATAGTTGCCCGCAGTGATATATTAAGAGGTCTTTCGGAATCCACGGAATGAATATGAAAAACATAAAAGGCGGCATATGCGCCGTGAAAGGTGTAAGAGCTAATGGATTAAAGCAGGGAAAGAACGGACTTGCGATTATGGTCGCCGATGCCCGTAAACTTGCAACGGCTGGTGTTTTCACAAGAAATAAAGTGATAGCTGCGCCGCTAATTATTACGAAATCATATCTTGAAAAGGGAGATTTGTTGGCAATAATTGCAAATAGCGGTTGCGCGAATGCATTCACGGGTGAAAAGGGTCTTATTGACGCGAAATGGATGGCCGAAATACTGGCACAAAAAATGAAATACGAACCTTTTGAGATAGGAGTAGCCTCAACCGGGGTAATCGGGAGAAATCTTGACCGAAATTGGATCGGGGGGCATCTTGATGAGGTTTTTGACCAGTTGTCAGATACGGAAGAAGCATCTGAGGCTGCTGCAAGAGCCATAATGACAACTGACCTGGTCATGAAAGAGATCGCAATCGAGCTTGATAATGGCGTGCGCATCGGGGGAATCTCGAAAGGTTCAGGGATGATCGAACCGAATATGGGAACGATGCTTGCATTCTTATATACGGATGCCATTTTATCAAAAGAAACTCTTGAAACATGTCTTCGAAAGGCGGTTGATAAGACTTTCAATATGGTGGTAGTAGATGGTGATACCAGCACCAATGACATGGCTCTGATCACAGCCACGGGATATCATGAATGCGAGGAAGATGTTTTCCAGATGGGGCTTAATCATGTGTGTGAAAGCCTGGCAAAAATGATCGCAAAAGACGGTGAGGGAGCAAGCAGACTAGTGGAGGCCAGGGTCAAAGGCGCAAGAAGCCCGGAAGATGCAAGATTGGCCGCCAAGGCAATAGTGCGCTCACCTCTTGTGAAAACTGCCATTTTCGGAAAAGACCCGAACTGGGGAAGAGTAATTGCAGCTGCGGGTTACTCAGGTGCTGATATCGACCAGGCCAGGATATCCCTTAAGTTCTCGGATAATATAAGGGAGGTTTTGCTGGTTGATTCGGGCAGGATCGTAGAGGGAAAGCTCGATGCACTAAAAGGCATTATGGAAAGCAAGGAGATAATCATTGAAGTGGATATCGGTCTTGGTGATTCAGAAGCGACTGCCTGGGGTTGCGATTTGACTTATGATTATGTGAAAATCAATGCCATGTATACGACTTAAGGAGGGTCTGATGTTTCTTATTTTTCTGGGAGAAATGTTATGCGCACGTATCCATGACCGATGAAGGTCTCATAGGTCCCTGGCAATATTTATATCTGAACGGAAGAGAAAGTAAACAAAGGGAACATTAAAATGAGCTTAAAAAAATCCGGATTTTCCACGCGCGCGATCCACTCAGGAGAAAAGCATGAGGAGACAGGTTCGGTTACAACTCCGATTTACCAGACGGCGCCATTTAAATTCAAGAACGCTGCCCATGCAGCAGACTTGATGGGAGGGCGCAAAAAAGGATATGTATATTCACGCGACCTGAACCCTACTACAGAAGTTCTTGAGGAGAAAATGGCTGACCTTGAGGGCGGTGAAGCCTCACTTGCACAAACAACAGGCATGGCAGCGATCAGCGCTGCTGTTTTCACATCTGTCAAAGGCGGAGACCATGTGATTGCCGACGAAGTGATATACGGAAGCACGTATGATCTTTTCGTTGACCTTAAGAAATTCGGGGTGGATGTCACATTTGTAGATACATCCGATATAAATAATGTTGAGAAAGCTTTTCGAAGGAATACAAAACTTGTATTCTTTGAATCGCCGGCCAATCCAACCATGAAACTCACGGATATAAAAGCCGTAAGCGAGATGTCGCATGACAGGGGAGCCTCTGTAATGGTTGATAGTACCTTTATGACCCCATATTTTCAAAAGCCTCTATTACTTGGGGCTGATGTGGTGGTGCACAGCGCCACAAAATATCTTAATGGCCACGGGGATACTCTCGGAGGGATAATCGTGGGTTCTTCGGATTATATAAAATCGGTAAGGCACACGGCAAAGAACATTGGCGGCTCCATCACTCCGTTCTCATCCTGGCTCATCATAAGGGGAATAAAGACTCTTCCCATCCGCATGGACAGGCATAATAAGAATGCAATGGCGGTTGCAGAATTCCTCCATGAGCATGACAAAGTCAAGACTATAATTTATCCGGGACTTTCCAATCATCCACAATATGAACTTGGGAGAAAACAAAGCAGTGGTGCGGGAGGCATAATTTCCTTTCTCCTGAAAGACGCTAAAGATGTGCCTGTATTTCTTGATTCCCTGAAGCTGTGCACTCTTGCTGTAAGCCTGGGGGAAACTGCAACGCTTATCCAGCATCCTGCAACTATGACCCATGCTGTTGTCCCGCGGGAGAACAGGATAAAATATGGGATTATGGATGAGCTTATCAGGCTTTCTGTTGGACTTGAGGATCCGACTGATATAATCGATGACCTGACACAGGGTCTTGATAATATTTAAAAAAGGATTTTACTTTACCAGGGAAGTATAATCAAAAGGCTCAGTTGTTGTTGTTAGTTTGTTTTTGTCTATCGGTTTGTATTTAGGATCTCTGCCTTTACCCAATGTTTCAAATATTTTATCTTCTGTAACTTCCAGAATATTCATCATTTCCACCTTTGACTTCAATAACCAACCTTATTATTTATATAATTATGCTTCTTAATATATACATCATATATTTGTACATACACAAAAATAACACACTCCTTTAAATACATTTCAGGAGTAAATTAAGACCAATTAAAGGGAAAATAATTCGGAATTACCATGGATATCAGGAATGCAAAAATATATGGGAAAAGCGTGATCGGTAAGAATGTGATATTGGGTGACGGTGTTACCATCGGATATCCAGCGGCAAACCTCTTGAAAGAAGCAGCCTTTCTGGAATTGGATATCAACGATATGGATTTTAAAGGCGCAGTTATCGGGGATAATGCCGTAATAAGATCAAATACTACTATTTATTCAAATGTGGTAGCAGGAAATAACCTGCGAACAGGACATAATGTTTTGATCCGTGAGGAAACCAGTATTGGTGATGATGTTCTCATTGGAACGAATACGATCCTTGATGGGCGTACTGTTGTCGGAAACAATGTAAGTATCCAGGGAAATGTATATATTCCGTTAAATGTCCTCATTGAAGATAATGTTTTTATTGGACCATGCGCTGTTCTCTCGAATGATAAATACCCTATACGGACGAAATCCGATCTTAAGGGCCCGGTATTGAGGCGCGGAGCCTCAGTGGGAGCAAATGCCACTCTGCTTCCGGGTGTCCAGATCGGAGAAGGGGCGATGGTGGCAGCGGGTGCTCTTGTCACAAAAGATGTTCCTCCATGGAAACTGGCTATAGGTTTCCCGGCAAGATTCGAAGAACTGCCAGAATACCTGAGAACGTTAAATACTATTTAGATATTTATGATCCCCATAGCAAAACCAATCATAGGCGAAGATGAAATTAATGCAGTAATAGAGGTATTAAGATCCGGCAATATTGCAGAAGGGCAAAAAGTAAAAGATTTTGAGGAGGCTTTTGCGAAATATTCAGGCACATCGTTCGCGGTTGCTGTGAATTCCGGAACTGCAGCCCTCCACGTTGCACTTTTGGCTCACGGGATAGGAGCCGGGGATGAGGTTATCACTACACCTTTCACCTTTGTGGCTACATCGAATTCTGTTCTGTTCACTGGTGCAAAACCGGTATTTGCAGATATCAGGGAGGATACTTTCACTATAGATCCGGAAAGCATCATCGAGAAAATAACGCCAAAAACAAAAGCGATAATTCCGGTTCATCTCTATGGGCAGGCGGCGGATATGAAGGCGATAATGGAGATAGCGGAAGATAAAGACCTCATAGTTATTGAGGATGCCTGCCAGGCCCATGGGGCGACCTTTGAAGGAAAGAGTGTTGGCTCATTCGGTGATGGGACTTTCAGTTTCTATCCTACAAAGAATATGACCACGGGAGAAGGTGGAATAATAACCACAAATGATCTAGAGATCGCTCAGAAAGCAAGGATGATAAGGTCGCATGGTTCAAAACAACGTTACTTCCATGAAATGCTTGGATTTAACCTCAGGATGACCGATATTGCTGCATCCATAGGCATAACACAACTTGGGAAAATTGCTGATTTCAATAGATCAAGAATAAAGAATGCCCACTATCTCACCGGAAGCCTCGGAAACATTAAAGGATTGATCCTGCCGCACGTTGATAAAAGGTGCGGGCACGTATTTCATCAATATACTGTCAGGATAAGAGGCGATGGTTCAAGAGATGATGTGGTATCATCTTTGAATAAGATGGACATCGGAACAGGAATATATTATCCCCTGCCGATCCATAAACAGCCATATTATCAGGAATTGGGGTATAATGATTCTCTGCCTGTTTCGGAAAGTGCATCAAAAGAAGTTATATCTTTGCCTGTGCATCCATCTGTAAATATATCAGACCTTGAAACTATTTCCGCAAGTCTGCGGGATATAATTGGTTGATCTTAAATTTTAGAAAAGCGTGCTTTGGAAAAGAGATTTCCATAATCTTCTTCATATTTTTCTGCCCAGCATCTATCCAGGTCATTCCAATCTATTTTTGTTTCAATATTTCGTTTTGCATTATCTATCATAATAATCAGCATTACAATAAATTGTCTGGATATTATTTATACCTTTCCTGGTCAATGTTTTCAACACATTCAAAGCTAATGAAGTCATTGCCTTATGCTCATTTTTTAAATGTTTCGATGTATTTAAATAATTGGCCATCTTATTAGCGGGTATAAAGTCAATAATAAAATAGGGGATTACTATTTTATTACATAATGATAGAAATACATAGGTGGTTAAAATGAGAGTTGGTGTGATAGGTGGCGGTGCCATGGGGCAACACCATATAAGAATTTACAATGAAATGAAAGATGTTGACCTTGTGGGAATTTGTGATACAGACAGGAACAGGGCGATATCACTTGCAAATTCATACAATACCACCCCATTTTTTGACCACAGGGAATTATTGAAACAGGAACTCGATGCAGTTAGCGTAGTTGTGCCAACGACTCTTCATTATAGTGTTGCAATGGATATCATTGATTCAGGGACGCATTTGCTTGTTGAAAAACCCATTGCTGACACCCTTGAAAATGCAGATAAAATGATCCAAGCGGCTCACGATTCGAAAGTAAAGCTCATGGTTGGGCACATCGAGAGATTCAATCCTGCAGTCGCAAAATTAAAAGAAATAATTGATTCAGAGATGCTCGGAAAGATTGTATCCATATCCTCAAGAAGGGTGGGACCATTTAATCCACGCATCCGGGATGTGGGTATAATAATGGATCTGGGAGTGCATGATATAGATGTTATTTCATATCTCTATGGGAAGAAGATCAATGAGGTCTATACGATCGCTGGAAAAGATATCCATTCATTTGAGGACCACGCGTCCATCCTTTTAAGATGCGACACCAACCTTTCAGGAATGGTGGAAACTAACTGGCTGACTCCCCATAAAATACGAAATCTTACAGCGATAGGATTAAAAGGCGTTGCATATCTTGATTATATAAAACAGACTGTTGAATTGCATGATAAAGCATGGATACAGACCGCCAAAGTGGAACAAAAAGAACCTCTTAAGAATGAACTGGAACATTTCATACAATCCTTGAGGAATGATACACCTATAATTTCAAATGGAGAGACAAGCAGACATGCTCTTGAGGTTTCAATGGCAGCTATTGAATCTTATCAAAAAGGAAGAGCAATAGGGATCAATTAGATTATTATTCTCAACTATTCGCTTATATCATGTTGGTTTTTATCCCCGCGCCCGATGCCTTTATAAACAAATCCTTCCCTGATGAAAGAATCCGGATCAATAACATTCCTCCCATCAATAATAATGGGATGAGGGCATCCTGTTAACTTTTTAAGGGCACTGGCTTTCAGATTCAAATAATGTTTATGTCCTGTAAAGATAACTATCGCGGTGGCTCCTTTTATACACTCTTCCATATCCTGGGAAATTGTGAGACTTCCATACTCAGGAACGTAGGGATCATGAACGCAGACCCTTGCGCCCGCTTTTTTGACCATATCAAAATAAGGTTCAGACGGCGTATTTCTTGTATCATCAGAGTTATTTAAAAAAGCCCAGCCAAGCAAAGCTATCTTTGAATCATTGAATTTCATTCCTGCACGCGTAAATCCTTCGCTTGTAAGATTATACATGTGCATTGGCATGAAATCATTTATTTTTCGTGCAAGGACATAAAGGGACTCAGAATCTGCAGGATAATCGAGTTTTGAACCTGATATTTTTACACCTCTTTCGAGGTGATAGGTATCCTTTGTCAGGCAATGCCCTCCCACACCAGCGCCAGGATAAAGTACAGCTCTTGTTATTCCTTCACCTTTCAGGCTGTCAATACCAGTTCTCACATCATAGACATTTATTCCCATGGCTTCACAATACAGAGCAAGCTCATTCATTGCCGCAATTTGCAGGTCCCTGAAAGTGTTCTCTGCTGTTTTTGTTACTTCTGCCGCAGTTGCATCCATCGCTATTATCTTTCCTTTTGTTAGGACTGGTGTGTAAAGCTCAACTGCTCGGCCTGTACTTTCTTTGTTTATTCCGCCTACTATCCTGTCATGTTCCTGAATATTCCGAATGAGCCTTCCCACCATCACTCTCTCAGGAGCATGTGCAAGAGCGAAGTCCTCACCCGGTATAAGTCCGGATTCTTCCTTCAGGATATCTGCCGCAAAACCCTGTGTGGTTCCGGGCGTTATCGTGGATTCAAGTACTACAAGGATTCCTTCGTCCAGGTATTTGCCGATCTGTCGGATACCTTCTTCAAGTGCGCCGAAATCCGGTTCTAGTTCACCTTTATCTTTGAATGGGGTTTGTATGGCCAGGGTGATCGCATCCACATCTTTGATCTTTGAGAAATCAGATGTACTTTCAAAACTCCCAAGGGAGCGGACTTTTCGTATCAGGTCTTCCAGTCCAGGTTCTTCTCCTTTGAGGGGGCTTGTCCCATTGTTGAGCATTTCTATTTTATAGCCTGAGGTCCGGGAAGCCCTCTGGAAACCCCATACATGATCAAAATGTTCTGCAAATAAGACCGCTGATGGGATCCCTACATATCCCATGCCTATTACTCCCACTTTCCGGATCGGGCCTTTCTTCTTTAATATTTCACTCAGTTTACTCATGGTTTTCTGGAGGTTTAATTGATCGTTCTAATAATAAATTTTGGTGTCGATCGAGGAATGCGCCACAAGACATGCAGCACAACAATGCAAAACATCTTGACCGACACCAATGAATTAATTACTTTATAACATCCACGAGCGCCACCCTTTCAAGAACAAGTTCAGGGATCTTATCCTCACCCACAGCTTTGATCTCCTCATTGGTTATATTGAAAAAATCCATTAACCCCGGGTTCTTTGATCTGTGGTATCGCAGCACATTACCCTGAGCTACCTCATCAAAAGCAGATAGATCAATATCCTCACCGATAGCAACAAGGGCAATGTTGTTCTTTCCCTTATGAACACCGATTTTCATAGCCCTGTTTATCTGGCGCGTACCTGCTGCATAAAGCATTATTTCTTTTCCGGGGTCTTTGGCGATATTTCTGCCTGTTTTAGATGAATTCATTGCTTTTTCGATAGCGAACATGAGATGTTTTTCCCCGGCCAGTTTATCTGCATCAAGTGCCAGGATCACACTGTTCTTGCTTTTCCTGTTTTCTTTTATTTTCCCAAGGAACATTTCAATATCCTTAATGAATATTGAGCCTTCCAGGATACGGATCATATATCTACCCAAAAAGCAATACCCATAGCATCATACGCTTCGAAGTTTATGAGATACCTGCTTGCCCAGTTCTGTCAAAGCAAATTTAGTACCTTCGCGTACGATAAGACTCTTGCCTGCCAATTCTTCAATTATTTTATCCGCCCCCACTATCCTGACAGTTTTTGCAATCATTGCTTCATCCATGGCTCCTTTTGAATCCAGGACATTCAGGATCTTGCTGGCCTTGTGATTACTTGCGACATAACCGATCAATTCTTCCATAAATTTTTCATCTCCTTTTCTCTATATTGGACTTCTTTTGAGATAACTTTATTGCATTCGAAGAACATAACAAAGGCGGCGGGCTAGCCCGGGTAACTCGGCGTTATCTGTAACCCGAAACCGTCGATAGCGGGGGGCGAAGCCGAAGGAAGAAGTTTTGACTATTGCATGGCCCACATGTTCTACTGTGAAACCCCGTCCTATGGGGCTGGTGTTGGTACAGAGGCTTTCCTGAAGGAAGGTTTTTGTGCTTTAGTTGCGGAAAAAGGTCTAGGCCCGGAAGGGAGCAAATCAGCCGTGAACAACTATCGCTCATGGGATCGCGGGGTGGAGGCGAGCCTGTGACTCACCGTGCATTGGAAGAGGCTGCGACCCAAGGCGTGCCTGCTACTTAATATTAGGTTTGGAGCGCTGTTTGCGCAGATGTAAATGGAAATTTAACATTTTTGATAGCCAAAAAAATCTTTATATAGCATAACAGCGTAATTATTATAAGGAGTGTATTTGTAAATAATTTCACTCAATTGTGAAAAAGTTTTAGAAAATGGACTCGGAGGAATTAAGGAATGGTCAAAAAGAGTAATCTAAAGAAAGAAGAGGGCGAAGAAAATAAGGATATTTTCAAAACATGGGCTGACAGTTACATAGAAGTTTCAGAAATGTGGGAGGATTCCTATGAAAAGCTATACAAGCCCTGGATTGAATCATGTGGAGAGATGTTTGAGAAAACGGCTCTTCTTACAAAAGAAGCTGCGCCGCAGAAATACAGGGAATTCTATGATGAATGGGTCAAAACATACCAGGATACATTTGGCAAATTCTATATGGTACCGACGCCAGAATCCAATAAAGAGCTGCTTGAAAAATTCATATTAAGTGCGGATGAATCAAATAAACTCTACAGGTCATGGATCGCCGAGTTAGAAGAGAATTCCAAAAAGACAAGAGACTTACTCCAGGGCAAACCGGATCCTGTAAAATATAAAGAATGCTATGATTTATGGATGAAATCATATGAAAAAATGTTCGAGGGTATCCTGAAACTGCCATCTCAAGAAAATACAAAAAAGTTATTTGGGGATTGTATGGGCAAACCGGATATCTACATGGAAGGCTTTTTGCAGATGTCAAAATTATGGAAGAAATCATATACACAGATTTGCAGACCAATGAATGAATCCATGATGAAACTTTCAGAGAAAATGGCAGAAATCTCCCGTGGAGATGCAGGTCCTGAATCATATAAGGAATTTTACACGTTATGGGTTAATACCTATAAAGATACCTATGGAAAATATGCCACATCGATGGACCCTTCAATATTTAAGAATTTTTCAGAGAATACCAACCTTTATCTGAGCATTTATAAATCATGGATAACAGCACTTGAAACAATGTCAGAAAAAGCACAGGAACTGTTCAGGCATAACTCTGATCCGGAAGTATATAAAGAATTTTACCATCTCTGGATAAATACATACGAAAAAGCGTTTCAGAATTTTTTTGAAGATATTCCGGTAGTAGGAGAGCCTATGAAGGAGATTATGGAACCTGTAAAGATCATGGCTAAAATGTATTCAGATACTTTTACCAAAATGATGAAAATGGGTGTTAAATCAGGAGCCAGGTCAGCAACAGCTTACCCTGGCAAGAATAAAAAAAGATGAATTTAGTTTTAACCAGAGTAAAAAGGGAGTTCTAATCTCCCTTTCTTGATCTTTTTATTCAGCACAGGATTAAATCAAAAGCAGCCCTTTTTGCCAGTCATTGATTATTGCAACAGCTGTCCTTGTTTCATCCACTTCACCCTTCTTTTTCAGGAAATTGCCCTGTTTTCCTATTTGTAGAAGTGCATCATAAGAATCCAGTCCTGCGATCGAAACTTTGTAAAAGGATTCCAGTGCAGTTTTGTTTTCTGCGCACATCTTCTCTATAATTCTCATAGCAACTCCGATTTGATCCTGCAGGTGTGTTGCATCCTTCACTCCAAGAAGCCCCTGAATATATTCATCATTCTCGCCAAAGGGGATAACTCCCGGTGTATCTATGAACACGATGCGTGAACCTGCATCCACAAGTTGCACTCCTCTTGTGAAACCTGATATTGAAGAAGTTCTGGCCTTATGCCTCCCGGCAACGCCATTTATCACCGATGATTTTCCCGTATTGGGATAGCCTATGGAACCCACCAGAATATTTCGCCTTTTTATGTTTGCAGTCTCAAGGATCTTATGTCTTAATAGAGTTGTTCCGAACCTGTTCTTATTGGATACAAAGATAGTGGGTGCGATTTTTGAAAGTCGTGTTTTTGTTTTCTCAAGAGTTTCAATGGATACGAGATCGCATTTGTTGATGACGATTATGAAAGGCTTATTTGACCGTTTTATGTCACGTTCTACCTCGCTGTTTCGTGTTTCGTCGGGAAACCTGGCATCTATGACCTCCAGAAGGATATCCGCCTTTTCAATAACATCCTTTACCATTAATTTATAGCTTGCCATGTTGTGATATTATGGATGATGATATAAGGATGTATTGTAGTTCGGAAATATTATATCTGCGAGATCAATGGTTTACATGAACTCTGGAATCTCCCGGCTTCAGCCGTGGAGAGGTCTCAAGGCAGGTATCTATCTTTTATTTTTGGGGTCCGTTCATATATTCTTCGTATGTCAACTCTTTTGGCTGTTCTTCGATATTCCTGAGAAGATGTGGTTGTTCTCCCGTCTCCAAACCGCCAATCGTACCTCCATTATAAATTATATGCTGCCAATCTCTCCATGCTGTTAATTTGTCTTTGCTGCCATCAGAATTTAGATCAACCGCAACCCTTTTGTTTATTACTCCATTATAATACCAGTCAATTGGTTTGATCGTTTTTGTGGTGCGAAGTTTACCATCCTGGTCGTACCATTTAGTTCCATACCCGCTTGCATATAGTATTCCGTTGGATTCATTCAGTGCTTTTTCATTCAGGGTATATGGAGCTACTCTCTGGTAGTCATAGTTGCCCCCTTTGCCATCCCTGTATACTCCATCTATCTGGAAATTGTAATTCATTATGCTGAGGTAGTTTGGTTTATAATTTATACCATCTATTCCTCCGTGAGACAATCCCAGGTTATGTCCAAGTTCGTGTACGAAAGTTCCAACTTCCGCATTTGCAGTATCACCTGATCCCCAGGTGCCAAGGCTTACCATGAAATTACTTCCCCATGCAAGTCCACTGGAACCTTCTGCATTATATCCATGTGCGAATATTGAATAATGGTGCGTATATTCCCGTGCTTTTGGAAAGTTAGCGGTTTTGATAGCCTCAAATTCCGAAATTACCGGATTTAGATCTTTATCATGAACTACTTTATTGCTCAATTCCGGATGTAATGTTATGCCGGCTTTTCCATCCGGATTTTTTGCATAAGGTGCATTCGCAAATGTTTGAATAGCTCTTGCCATCACGCCGGGCAACGGGTAATGAGATCTTTTCTCCCCTTTTCCTTTGGCCATCCAATCCACTTCCACGAATATATCCTTGTGGAATGGATCAGCTCCCAACGCTGGTAAATTAACATCCATTATTCCATTGCGGTCGTAGTCATATCCATATACCTCCCAGGCATCCCTCAATGCATCACCATCTGTATCCAGATCTCCATCAGATATTGAAAATACCTGGGCTATCCATCCAAGACTATCTTTTCCCTTTACAATAGTCGCTTTAGCCTGAGTTGCAAGAGAAGTTACGTTGACATAAGCTGTATTTGTATCCTGCAAATTTCCGTATGTATAGTTAATTCCATCCTGCCTATCTTTTCCATCCAGGAAATACGAAGGCATCTCGATCCCATTGAATTTCACGGACTCATTACCATTTTGTCCGCCTGATACAATAAAAGTGGTCTTTGCCAGTGGGAGATCATATGCCGGAAATCCTGAAAAAATCGTACTATTATTTATTATATTTTGAATCCCGTCCTTTATTTGAATGGTTGTCAGGGGGTATCTTCCATTCGTATATACCACAACAAGTGATGCCCCTTGCATCAAAGGATATTTTTTTTCCTGTGGTTCGATATCCCCCCACCTGTAGCCGGAAGCAAAATCCTGGAGATGATACTGATCGTTCCCTGTAACCAGGCCTGTAACATTTGCCCTGTATCCATAGATTTGCCCTTTTCCCTGAGAGGGCGAAAAACCCAGTAAAGTACCATTAATTGAAACACCATTTATCTTTCCCTGCGCATAAGATGGTGGAGTTTTTCCAGGTGATTCCAGCCCGATCACCGACCAATATAAATATGCCCTGTCAACTGCAGAGCCTTTTGGAATATCCTTAATAAGAATAGTTCCCCAGCCCCTGTTTCTCATACCTGCCCCGCCTGCAACATAGCCTCCATTGATACTTTTATCATAAAGATAAGCAAGTACTTCTGTTTCAGATCCCTCTTGTAATCCTTCCTCATTACTTTTAGCGGCATCTGCGCTTTCCACGCCAGGAATTGTCCCTGCGCCTGCAACAATGCCCTGTGCAAAAATCGCAGCAGCCAGAACTAATAATAATTTCCCATTAGCATTCATAACTTCTCCTGAACACACACTTTCTCATCTTAATTAAATAATCTAATCACTCGAATAATTAATATATTATAATTCTAATGACTTCATTCTTAATCCCACAATTGAGACGAGGATGAGTATAAAAACAAGAGTTCAGCCATCATAAGCTTTGTGGTTAAAGAGGACTGTTGTAGAGTCCTGAATTTATTTTTCATAATTACTTATTATGTATTTTTATATATAAAAATAGTTAACATCAAAAGATTTTACGCCCTCATAACTTAGAAAAATATTTAAGCTTTCTTAACTTAATCTAAGATTGGATAGGTATGAAAAAATGGACATAATAATATCTAATTTACATTTGTATATCAATGAAAAGATTTTTAGAACTGCATTTTTTATTTTGATTTCAAGTATGATTGTTTTATCCATACCTGCGATTACAGTAAGTGCAGACCCTCAAATAATGGACGTATGGAGCTATGGAGGAAATGTCATACCTGAACCTGCAAATACGTCCTGGGTACATTCCACATTAACTGAAAAAAGCGCCATATTCTTCATCGATTCAAACAGGTTTGAAACAAAGCTCACATCAGGTCATGATCAGTTTGATTTTCAAATGTATCGTTTCTATATTTCGGAACCTGCCCCAGAAATAACAAATCTTACATCTAATTGGACAGGTTACGGCGAGATTCAGACAGGTTATGACACATATTTATATATATGGAATAACCAAAATTTCTCCTGGGAACAACTCGATAGAAAACACTTGACCACAGATGGAAATCTGAATGGCTCAATAATGACAAATATCACTGATTATGTTGACATAAATGGATTTGTGCATATTACCGCAGCATCCAGACATTATAATTATGCACCGCCTGCACCAATGGGTCTTTCAGTTTTGCCGGGATATACCGATGCAACAATTTCCTGGTTACCTGCACATGATCAAGATAATGATATTGTTGAATATTATGCAGAAATAGTTGGAGTAGCCAACAGTGGTTGGATAAGTGGAACAAGCTGGTATTATTCTGGTCTTATTAATGGTTCCTCTTACATATTCAGGGTTAAATCCAGGGATACTTTCTCAAATTCTGAAAGCCCGTTTTCAATCCTTGACTTCTCGACTCCAGCAAGTTGTCCGTTTGTATATATATGGAATGGAACTAATAATAACTATACTTATGTAACCGACTTGTATGGTTCTTCAATTGGTGTTGCAGCTATTCCAATAAAAAATAGAATGAATGCTTTTTATGATATAGATTTTATTGATGAAAGATTTGTGCCTAAAGATGGAAAATACTCAATTCATATAAGAGAATCGCTTGGAGAAGCAGACTATTTTGATTATGCGAAGTTAATGATTGTTGACGTCCCGGAAGGTTATAGACCGTTTTCAACATGGCATGGTTATTCAGAAGGAGCAGGATTTCACATATCAAATGGGATAAGATATAACTATACAATGACTTCTGGATTTGATACGGTTCATTATCCAAGAACTGCAGATTATGTTGTTGATAAATATGGAAGGAACACGACATTTGCGTTTTCTAAAGTTGATGATATAGTTGGAAATGAATCATTAGATCGAATGAATTATTATACTATGGATTTTGGAAGGATTGAGCACCCAGAATATGCAAAACTAATAGTTTATGGTTGGATGTATGCAACTCAAAAACCAAATGACAAAGAAACAGGTCTTCCACCAACAACAAAGATTATGGAAATTGAAGTTATCAATCAATCAGGACAGTGGCAAAAAGTTGGGGAACTTGGGAGAATGATGGGGGATTTAAGACCGGCAATTTATAATATTTCTAATATATGGCTTACTAATGATAGAAGAATAAGAATGCACGGAGGGTACACTGCTACTACAATAAGTTTAATTGATAAGATCGAGTTTGATGATTCTGCCCCAGTCGATATTAACATAACTATTGTTAATGCGAGCAGTGCAATTTTAAAATATACCGGAAGAGATGATATTCAATATTTGAATTTGGAACATAGTATCATTGCTCCAAATACTTTAGCAAAAGACATTTTTAGTGCTTATTACTTTGGAAATTTCACAAAATACGGTGATGTTACACCATTGCTCAATTCAATGGATGATATGTATGCAATAATAAGACACGGTGATGAGCTTGATTTAGAATTTCCGGAAGTTGAAGTACAATCAAACAAAAGTCGTAAAATATTTTTAGATGCATTTGTTTGGTATAAAGTATTGGGAAAAGTTGCCGGAGGTCCCAGAGATGATTCTACATTTCTTCTTCCATTTATGGGAATGAAAAAATATCCTTATAACATCTCGGTTGAAAATTATCCATATGATGATGAACATAATCAATACCTGCGTGAGTGGAATACAAGGATATGTGAAGATAGAGTCAATGCCACTTGTTATGACTCTACCACTGGAGATCAAATTATTCATGAATCTGAAAATGCCCTTGAAAAACCGTTGCCACGTTCTTTGAACACCAACTATGTTGATTTAGAACCAACATATAAACCGGGTTACAATGTTTCAGGTTATGTAACAGATATCTCCAGTGGCCTCCCGATAAGTGGCGTTTTTCTTCAGACAAACTTTAACAAAAACACAACCACAAATGCAAGTGGTTTCTATAATTTTTCATTGAAAAACAGCACTTATAATATAAATGCAAGTAAATTTGGTTATGGTACTAATTCCACAACTGTGACCGTTAACGGAGGGGATATTACAAATGTCAATATAAAGTTGGTTTATCATCAGTCCGATATCTCAGGATATATTATTGATGAATCAAATGGTCTCCCTCTCAGTGATGTAATAGTCAAAGTAGCGAACACACAATTGAACATGACAACCGGTGCCGATGGTTTCTACAGCTTTACTTTGATCGATGGAGAGCATTCATTAGTTGCCATTCTTCAAAATTATGCTATTAATTCTATAACTGTGACTATTAATAGTGCAAATATTACAAATGCTAATATTTCACTTTCATCTACTCAACCTCAGGGGAGAGATGCATCGCATTATGCTGGAAATAATATTCCTGTACCATATAATGATTCCTGGATACATGCATCGTCAACTCAAAAGGGAGCAATTTCTTATATTGATTCAGATAGGTGGAAAACAAACCTCACAACAGGACTTGACCAATTTGATTATCAAATGTATCATTTCTATGTAATGCAACCAAATATTCATGAGGTGAAAAATCTCACTGCAAAATGGATTGGGCATGGGGAGAATAAGACTGGCTATGATACTTATCTGTATATCTGGAACTATAACAACGTTTCCTGGGAACAGCTTGATAATAAAAATCTAGGTGTTGACGGGACCCTGGAAAAGTCAATAACAACAAATGTTGGACAATATGTTGATATCAATGGATATGTGCATGTGGGGGCGGGTGCCAAGCACTCTGATTATTCTCCACCCTCTCCTTTCGGTCTAAACACAAATTATGTTGAATTGAAAGTTAATGACCTGATAATAGGTAATAGTATTTTCAATGTGAATTCTACCGCTGCTTTGAGTTATTCATATATTACCTGGAATAATGATATATTCCCAGATAATAGGGTATATTATGGTTTGAATGAAACAGATGTAAATAATCTTGTAAATGGAAGCTGGAGCGATTGGGTTAATAATTCCATGAATCCAGCTATAAGGCTGACAGGACTGACGGCGAATACAACATATTATTACAGGCCATTGACCTGGTATCTGGGAACGGTCAATAATTCTATGAAGTCAAGGGTATTCTCAACAGCCAAAACAGGAGTCTGGGTAAATCCTGCAGAATCTATGGTCAGTCCGGCAGGGTGGATAGGTTCACCTGCAAACTTCCGTACAATCAATATATCTGCTGCACCTCTGGATAGTAATGGTCGTTATATCTCTGATTTATCATTGGAGGCTAGAGTCTACAACAATTCAGGACTTGAAATCGGAAGGGTTAACCTGATCGGTACCGGTCCTTATTATGCAAACTTCATATTGCCTGATTATTTTTCAGATGAACGTGGATATGTAAAGATAGCGAATTATTCTATGGTTGGAGAATTTAGTGTTCTCAAATGGAGTTGTGTGAATTGCCATATGGATGGAGAAAGATATCCATCTTCTTTCAATAGTGCAACGGTTCATTCAACTCACACCAATACAAAGCATTCGATGACTTGTGAAAGTTCCTGTCATGATAATTATGATACTAATTTTGTTTTCCTTGTTAGCCATTCAGCCAGTACAAATATGAACTATGACTATACTTCAGCTATTGCCTGTAATAATAATTGCCACAAACAGGATCTCACCTGCAATGAATGTCATAATGATGTTAAAAATAGCTGGGATGTTTCAAATACATCAGTTTTATCGGTAATGTATGGAAAGGACGTGCACCTGAATAAACAAAGCTGTACGGATTGCCATGGTGGACTGACATCGATTAATCCATCTCCATCATGTACGACTTGCCATCCCAGACCTGATTCAAACCTCACAACCGTTCCCGGCTCTATAGAGACGAGATCCCATTCCAATAAGCAGACTGTAGCTTGCGGTCTATGCCATAATAGTGAACATGATATTAAATCACTGACTATGGATGCAAAGGAATGTAAAAATTGTCATCCAGGCATCATACACAATAATGGGGCCCAATGTACAACCTGTCATGGGAATGATCCACATGAAATATCAGCGGGGGGTTGCATAGAATGCCACTCTTTTTCAGATACGAGATACTTCGTAAATAATAGCTTATTTGGAAGACATGCTAATGTAAATAAATCCGATGGTTCGAATAATCTATCTGATGATGATTGTAAAGCCTGTCACTTCGGTAGCGCAGATGGTTCCATGAATATGGAACTTGGTGCTGCAAATGAAACAAATACATACTTCTGTCAGGATTGCCATACATCAAATGGCAGAAGAACTTCACAATTCAATAACCTCACAGATGAGAACTTAAGGAAAATGCCAATGCCACCTGGACATGGAAACAATGGCTGCCCCAAATGTCATATCGTAGGAGCCGATAAAACAAGGCCATTAACAAAGGAATTAAGATATCATTCTTATGGTCCAAAAGGATTTTCTGATTAAAATTGTAATTTTTGTGGAAATCATAGAAAAATGCCATGACATATGGGACTGTCAAAAAGTTTGGTTTTATGAGCTTTCATGAAATAAATCATTTGATCCTCGTATATTTCGTAATACATATTCGAAATACATATACCAAATAAGTGATACGAAATGACAGATAGAAAAAATGGTCTGATATTAAAGAGAATGAATTACAGAAATGGGGTTCAAAGGGGGAAGAAAGCTCCCGACTTCAGTCGTGGAGAGGGTCTCAAAAATCCATGTAAAGAATATTTATGCCCGGCGAGCATTAAACAAAAAAGCAGAACGAAAAAGTCCTGATTTATTGCCCCTTTGCAAGTGTAATACCTATCCTGAAAAAGAGTTTGTTCAGAACAATATTTAAGGGATAGGCATATTGATATGTAACATCAAACACATATATAGATTGTTCAGAACACTAAGAGAAAGTCATTCACGCTGTGTGTTTCCGTGTCTATAAAAATATATGAAAATAATGCAGAATGAAAAATTCATAAGACAGCCCGCTCTCAGGCTCTTTGCTGCTGAACTGGCAGAATCAAAACAGACGATTATCGAGCACGTTGAAGGAAGAGATTTCGATAGCCACTACCAGCTAACTCCAACCGGTGTCAGAGTGAGAAGGGTTCTTATGATGGGTGCTCTTGTGGAGATTGATAATGTTGGTACTTCAGTAGAATACTTAAGAGGCAGAATAGTTGATCCCACAGGGGCATTCAATATATACGCAGGCCAATTCCAGCCAGAGGCTCTATTGTCCCTATCCAATCTTCCCATACCCTGCTTCGTAGCGGTAGTCGGCAAAACAAATGCATATAAGCCTGATGAGGAAACAACCATTATATCCATCAGACCTGAAACCATAGTAGAGATCGAAGCAAAAACACGAGACTATTGGGTAAAAGAAACTGCAGCCAAGACCTTGGAACGGATTGAGAAAAGCCAGTTACCAGAGGAAGAAAAAGAAAAGTACAGGCAAATTTGCAGGGATGCTTTAACAAAACTCGTCTCTATGCCTCAGGAGACAAGCATACCACAATGTGAGACTCCAAAAGAAATCGCACCTTTTCAAGAACAAAACATTCCTGACAGGCCACCTATCGACCCAATGAAAAGCCTCATGAATGAAGGTAGATGCCAGGAAACAAAGGTTGGATTCCTCCTGAAAGAAGAAAAACCATCTTTTGCATTACCAGCCTCCGCCACTGAAAAACATGCAGCATGTGAATCTATAACTTCTCCTGATTCACTATTGATAAGAGAACAAAAAGAATCGAAAACCAAACCGAAAAACTCAACAAAAGCACGAATAAGAAAGAAGAAAAATAAACAGGAACCAGTAAATAACTCCCAAAAAACGCTTTTCACAGAAGCATAGGTTATTGAATATTAAATTTAAGTAATTCTGGCAAAAATGTGACAATCCTCACATACGGTTTTGCACAGGATAGGTGATCCAAGACCGTATATATATGCATATTCCAGAAAATTTAAGCTGTAAAAGGAAAAAAGTATCCATGCTCTGCAATCGTTTCACCATTCTGAAATTCCCTGCAAGTCATGTTGTCTGCTCGTTCTTGCACATATTCGCATACTCATGAGCAAGTCTTGCTGGTTCAGGCAACTTATGACCTCCAAGGCAAGATTTTACGATCGAAATCGAGCTATCAAGTGAAACCCTGTGACCAGGAGCTATCACGATCGGTTTGCTTTTTTGTCTGGACTTTAACAACCAGCCCACTGTCCTATCCGTGTGGACAAGGGGAGAAGCCTCTCCGACATTGGTCGGCTCAACACCTTTTCCGCACAGTATCGTTTTCGTTATACCGATGGTGGGTAAATCAAGGGCAACGCCAACATGTGTTGCCAAACCGGCATTGTGCGGGTGATTGATGCCAGCTCCGTCTATCAACAGTATATCATGTCGAGTTTTCAATTTCTTGAAGGCATTCACTATCGCCGGACCTTCACGAAAGCTGAGAAAGGTCGATATATATGGAAAACTTACTGGCTGAATAGAAAAAACTCGTTCTATTATCTCAAGTGAGTGAAAATCCAGGAGTATTATTCCTGAAATGATTAATTTATCAAGGAATGCCTGGTCAGCAGCTGCAATAAATCGGATATTTTTGAAATCATCTTTAATGATCGCTCTCTTGGCGACCATGTGCTGGACTTTGATAAGGTTTTCTCTGGACGAGTCCTCCGGGAAAAATTCATATATCTGCATATAGTCCTCGTTTCTAATGATACTGATAACTTATATTCTGTCAAGGGCGATCTCTCGAACTGCGCAAACGGATACAGAAGTAGAATAGATTGAGGAATGAGCCTGAGTAGTAGGGCGATAAATAAGCATTCCTGAAAGTTTCTCCGTAACGAAAAATAGACAAGATACGCCCATAGCAATAAGAACTATTGCCAATACGTATTTTTTCATATCAGATCTTTCTTTTTTTCTTCGAATTCTTCCTTATTTATCTCTCCTTTTGCATACCTTTTCTTCAGGATCTCAAGTGCTGTTTCCTGTGCCCCTTTAGCTCCTGCTCCCTCCCATAAGTATTTGATAAGCAATACAAGTCCTGCAAGAATCAGTATCCAGAATATAGCCCCTAATATCCACATGCCACTACTCATACCATAGCTATAACCGTTCATCATCCCGAAAGCCATACATTAACCTCCATTTAATTATTGTTTGCATTGTTATATAAGTTATTCCTGATTGTTTATTCTTTTCATCTGTGCCCTGAAATCAGGAATGAAAACTACAGTAACGTGGTTAAATGCTGAACATTAACCAAAGGTGTGGTTTTTCCTTAAACACCGATTTTCGCAGACAGTTTAACCACCATAATTAAATGTATTTAACTCCAAACATATTTTAATTTCATATTATTTAACCAGGGAATCTCATAAGATTTCTTAAAAACAG
>JAPMTS010000040.1 GCA_026552955.1 Candidatus Methanoperedens sp.
AAATTGGCGTCTTGCAGAAATCCCAAAGAAATCAAGAATACTTATCGAAAAACTTGAGTTAAATATGGATGGTACGTAAAATATGCGGAGTTAGGGATTATATTAACAAAGCTTTGAGCAAAGCTGAATACGATAAGCTTGAAGATGGCAGCTTTTCCGGCAGGATACCAGAATGTCCGGGTGTTATAGCTTTTAGTAAGACACTTTTTGAGTGCCAGAAAGAACTTGAATCAGTCCTGGAAGGTTGGCTAATAATCAAAATGCGGCACAGCGATACGTTGCCTGTATTAGACAATCTGGATATCAATGCAAATATCCCGCATGGCGATGAGGCTGTGGCTAATGCCTAAATGGAAGCCATGTAAACGAAGGTTTTTCATCAAAAAACTGGTAAAATTGGGTTTCAATGCGCCTGAATCCGGGGAACGACATTTCTACATGCGATTTGGCGCCAAAGTTTTAACAATTCCAGGCAATGATGAATATCCAGTTCTGCAGCTTAAAATGATGATCAAAGAATTGGAGACACTGATTGGGAGAAAAATTACCCTGGAAGAATGGGAAGAACTTTAATTCATATCCTTCAAACCTCGTCCACACCTCATGTCAAGGATGAATTGTCATATGGAATTATATCCACAGATTGCGCAGATTTTCCCAGATTCGGAGATTTTCTATTATTTTCTGATTTGAAAACCACAGAGAGCACAGAGGACACAGAGAAAAATGACAACGCTCTGCGCTCTCTGAGTACTCTGTGGTTGATTCTTCCAGAAGAAATCAAAAAGTTTCTTATTTGTGCTAATTGACACTTGACAGAACACTAGCCACCTGGGAGTTCTCGATTAAACTGAAGGTATTTCGAGATTGTCTGTTCGTTCATATATATTTCACTTCTTCAAGGATATGCTTGCCTATTCTCGGTTTCAAAGCATTTTTTGGAACAAGATCAACCTTTTTGCCAAGGATTTCACTTAACTCTAATTCCATCCCCACAAAATCAAGAAGACCGATTGGTTTTTCAAACTCAACCAGAATATCAACATCGCTTTTTTTCTTCTGCTCTCCCCTGATGTACGAACCAAATACTCCAAGGGTTTTAACCCTATATTTTTCTTCGAAGAAGGGCAGATTTTTCTTAAGTTTTATCATGATCTGCTCAACTTCTTCCAATTGGTCATTCTTCATGTTTCGCTCAGAATTTTTTTGACCTTTTTTTTCAAAGCTGGCAGGTCTTTTTCAACAGTATCCCAAACAACTTCTAAATCAACACCAAAATAGTGATGTATCAGTTTATCCCTCATACCTGCTATGTCTTCCCATGGAATTTTCGGATATTTTTCCCTTAACTCAGGTGAGAGATGTTTTGTTGCTTCGCCAATAATCTCAAGTTGTCGGACAACTCCATCCTGAACAAGCTTGCACCCGATAAAATCCTCGAATCCCATACCATCAATATACTCCTCGATCTGATTAATCGAATCAAGGATATGTTTCAAGAAAACAGCATCATCCTTCATGATAGATAGGCTTCACCTCGGATTTTATACGTTCTATCAAATAAGGGCTTATAGATTTCTCAGTTACAAGATCAACCTTAATGCCAAGTATCTCTGACAGGTCCCTTTCAATTCTAACAAGATCTAACAGGCTCTTTCTCATGGAAAAACTCGCCAAAAAATCTACATCGCTCTCTTCTTTCTGCTCTCCTCTGGCATAAGAGCCGAACAGACCAAGAAAAGAAATGTCATTCTTTTTGCAAACTCTTATGATTGATTCTTCTTTAGTTTCATCTATCAGCAGATAATCTGCCAATTTTTGAGAAATTTTACTGGAACTTTCTCTTTCAACATTAGTATTCTTCTTTCTCATACTGCAAGCACCTCATTTAACTCTTCTAAGATATTATTCAATCCATTACCGAAGAGCTGGTATGCCTTCACGATCCCTCCCTTTTCATAGAACGGCGAAAGTTCAAAATCCTCATTATCAATGCTCAAAGATGTTGCTATATGATCTTTTATCATTACAAGCCACTCGGTCTGAATTTGTGTGAACCTCCCTCCCGCTTTCTCCTGCTGGGCGCGCCACTTTTCAAAGCGCTGGTTCACTGTTTCAGGGAAAGGCTCAAGCACTTCACTCTTTCCGGAGGCAAAGCGTATCAATGAAATGATGTTCGTCAGAAGCTTTTGCACACCTGCGCCTTTTACCTTTGACTTATCCAGTTGTTCATAAGCCTGCCAGAGTAGTTCCGGCGTGAGTTGATATGGCGGTTTTCTTATTGCTTCGGCAACCTCTCTTATCTCCCCGTATGTCAGGTGGCGCTTGCTATAGGGCTTGCTGTAAATTATCTGCAGGGCGGTAATTTCATCTTTATTCTCTTCAATGAATTTCTTGAAAGTATCCACAACAGTGCGGGCTTTTTCCTTTGCCTGTTCATCATACCCTGCGAAAATGACCGTGTCTTTACTTGTTATATCGATATCCTGTTCATTCCTGTTCTTGATCTCAATGAGAAGGTTCCTGAGCTTGGGATTATCAAAAGGAATGCAGGCGCTTTTCGCCAGTTCCTTCCCAGCGTTTTTGATTTGATCATCTGTTGGCGTTTCTGTTTTGAAAATATCCCGTGCCTTCTCAAATTTCTTATCAGGGTCAACAGCATCCAGAAGGCCGTTGGCAAGCACTTTTAAAGACTTGCCTTCTGAGGCCTTTTCAATATCCGACCTGTCTTTTTCATCGATTTCCCTATCCATCTTCGAAAGTCTTCCTGCAAGAGACGTAAGATTATCTTCATCCCTGATCCCGGCCGCGATCGACGTGATGAGCTTATCAAATGAAACACTCTTTTTTCGCTCAAGGGGGCGCGAATCAGTTTTATCATTCTCACACACTCCCACTGCATCCACTATCATAAAATGGGTTTTGGCAAGAGCATCCTTAGTGATAGCCTGGAAATCCGTATGAGATATTGTCCGGGTGCCCCGTCCTTTCATCTGCTCAAAAAGAACCCTTGATTTGACATCCCTCATGAACAACAGGCACTCAAGCGGCCTGATATCTGTCCCGGTTGAAATCATGTCCACGGTAACAGCTATCCGGGGATTATAGGAATTACGAAAACTGGCAATGAGGTCTTCAGTTTTGTCTCCAACAGTTCGATAGGTTATTTTTTTGCAGAAGTCATTGCCTTTACCGAATTCCTCCCTGATAATATGGACAATATCCTCCGCATGCGAATCGTCTTTGGCAAATACAAGGGTCTTCGGGATTTCCGTCCGACCTGGAAAAATCTCCGCAGGCAGCTTCTCTTTAAAGGTCTTGATAATTGTCCGGATCTGGTCTTTTGCAACCACGCTCCTGTCCAGTTGATTCGAGGCATATTCTAAAGGTTCATCAATTTGTTCCCACCTGACCTTTCTTGTAAGTTTATCTCTTTTATCAATATAATCTCCTGCTTCAACACGGCTGCCTTTTTCAGTGATATTGGTTTTGATGCGGTAAACCTCATATCCCACATTCACCCCGTCTGCAACTGCTCTTTCATGGCTATATTCCATGACAAGATTCTGGTTAAAAAATCCCAGTGATTGTTTTGATGGTGTGGCAGTCAGTCCTATTATGAACGCATCAAAATATTCGAGAACCTGCCTCCATAGACCATAGATTGAACGATGGCATTCATCCGTGACAATGAAATCAAATGTCTCAATAGGAATTTGAGGATTGTACGAAACATCCTTTACCCTGCCATCCGGTGAAATCTCAAAAAGTGACTGCTCTTCGTTCTCAGGCTGAAATTCCGTTTCTCCGCTTAACATTGAATAAAGCCTCTGGATAGTAGTGATACAAACCTTGCTCACGGGATCAATTGTATTTGATGTCAGGTGCTGGACATTGTATAGCTCTGTAAATTTCCTGCCATCATCAGGGGTAATATATTGCGCAAATTCCTTTTTTGTCTGGCGTCCAAGGTTGCTCCTGTCCACCAGGAAAAGAATCCTTTTGGCACCTGCGAATTTTATCAGGCGGTAAATGAAACTCACGGCAGTATAGGTCTTTCCGCTTCCTGTTGCCATCTGCATAAGCGCTCTTGGTCTTATTTGCGCAAAGGATTGTTCAAGGTTCTGTATAGCTTCAAACTGGCAATCCCTGAGCCCTTCTCTTATCAATGGATGATTGGAGGCCATTGTTTTCAATCTTGACCTGAGGGTGTCCGGTTGAGAACTCCATTCCATTAAAGTCTCAGGTTTGTGAAATGCAAAAACCATTCGAGACCTCGTATCCGTGTCTCTTATATCCCGGAAGTAGGTTTCTGTACCGGTGCTCTCATAAGAAAAAGGAGGTGAATCCTCAACTTTTGGAAGCCTGTTCGGAACACCCGTTAAATATTTTTCTGTCTGCTCTGATACTCCGCTTAACGTTGTTCCTTCCGGTTTAGCTTCAAGGACCCCTCCGGCGCTTCTATCTAAGAATAATAAATAATCGGTAAAACCTGAATCCAGTGGAAATTCACGCACAGCTACGCCCAGAGATGCACCCAGATTAAAGTCCGGATAATCTTGAATTGTCCATCCTGCACTTTCAAGCAGTTTGTCGATATGTTGTCTGGCTTTCTCTTCAGGTTTCTGGTTGACCATAATCTCCATAAAAGCAACAAATCTTTATAGTTATACTTAGATAAAATCTTATTGATGATGCCAAATTGGATCGGTCAAAAGCTGGAAAATAGTCTTTCGCCAGGCATTGTGGTTTCTCGATGCTTTCCCTTCTTCATACCACTTTTCTCCCCGTATACTGGCTGAATTCCCACTTCTCCCTTTTGATCCCAAGAAGTACACTTCTTGCCATATCCTCCGGCAGTGCAAGCATAAGCGCGCCAATATGCTTACAAAATCTTTTATCTCTCTGTGTTTGTCTCCAATCCCCACAATCATGAAGTATAAACCGCCTTTTAAGATCTACGTAAATCGAATAACCGCGAACATCAGCAATGATCTTTTCGTTGCTCAATTCGATTATCTCAATGTCCTTTATCTCCTTTGCCCTATCAAGTCTTAAAGCATCAATATGCTCTGAAAGCAAAGTCATTACATCCTCTTTTTCCAGTTCAAGAAAATCCTCCAGCGTCATAGCAACAATTTTTTCTTTTATTTTGCTTTTCCGGTAATCTGAAATATGCTGCCTCTTTTCTTTCTGTTCCTCCGTGGCAATTCCCAGCATTTCCAGTACATCTATGCAGTTCTCAGGTGCATATCCATGGTAATGGTTGTTGAAGTAGCCATAAACCTGTGCGTTCCGGGACATCTCCTGAATTCCGGGTATCCATTCTTCAAGTTCATCTCTTGAATAGCGGTAGTTATACCACATCTTTTTGCCTCTGCCATGCCAGCGCACATAGGCTATATCCGAAGTTAACCTGATCTCAGGCCCGAGCAGCGGCTCATCTACGGCCACAGTGGCAATATTATATTTTGAAAGCAGGTCATACACTTCATCATTGAGCCAGGTCTTGTTCCTGTATTCAAGCGCAAATCGCATATCTCCTGGCAGTATTTCCAGGAATGCTTCTATCTTTTCCTTTTTGAATTTCATTCCGGGTGGAAGCTGGATCAGGATACAGGCAAGCTTTTCCCGGAGCGGTTTTATCAGATCGCAGAATCTTTTCAGGTCATCGTGGGCACCTTTTGAGAGATCCAGCATTTTTTCATGGGTTATCAGGCGGTTGAGCTTTACTGCGAATCTAAAATCAGGAGGTGTATACTTTTCCCAGCCAAAAACGATACCCTGTGACGGATAGCTGTAGAATGTAGAATTGATCTCTGCGGTGTTAAAAATATGCGAATATGCCCTGAGTTTTGACTCATCTGTCTTTTTATAGAATACATCTGCCCAGTCGCGATAATCCCAGCCTGAGCATCCGAGGTGAATTGAGCCCATACCAATTAATTATATCCTTTCGAATTAATACTTATGTTTATGATGTACATCGGTGCAGGAGGATGGGCATATTTCAAAGTATCTGGATTTGATTCCCTCGCAGCTTACTCAAAAGCGTATGACTTTGTGGAAGTGAATTCAACTTTCTATACCACTCCCCCCATAGAAATGGTCAGGTCATGGAGGCAAAGAGTCCCTGACGATTTCATGTTTTCAGTAAGGTGTCACAAAGACCTGACGCATAAATACATGCTTTTCCCCGGGAAGGAAAGCTATGAAATAATCAATCGGTCGCTTCGCATTTGCAGTGAATTAAAGGCGACGATCCTGCATATCCAGACACCTCCAGCTTTTAATCCCGATAAAAACCTGGAGAATATTCATGATTTCTTTTCATCAGTTGATCCTGGCAATGTGAGGCTTGCATGGGAAATACGCGGGAAGGTTTCTGATAGAATGGTGAACTTTTTGCATGATATGGGAATAATCCACTGTACTGATATCTCAAGGGAAATGCCTGTTGTGGATTCCGATATATTATACACCCGCCTGTTCGGCCATGGTGAGCATAATTTGTACCAGTTCGATGATGTGGAATTATTGAAGATCGAAACGATCGCAAAAGAAAAAAGGCGGGAAGATGTTTATCTCACATTCCACGGGGAAAAGATGTATTCTGATGCTGCACGCCTTAAGGTGTATGAAAAAAGCGGGACATTCCCGAAGGTCACAAAGGCTACGGGGCTGGCATCCTTGAAGATTGTCCTTGAGGAGGATGCAAAATTCCCTATAACAAAGAGCGAATTGATAGAAAAACAGGGCTGGAAAGTGTTTGACCTGACCGGGAATGAGCATGTTCATACTAATGTGCTGCTGGCAAGATTGCCAGATCGGAAATATTCAAGTGTGAACGACGTTATAGGGGCATTGGGAACTTTAATAGACTTGCGCTAATCATAAAAAATTACAAGCAGAAGCACAATGTAAGATCCTTGGCTGCATAAAATCAATAGCTACAATGAGTTCATTGTTTTCATCTTCCTTTTGCCAAGACAACCGAAATCCATGCTAAAAAGTAAAATAAATGATATAGTATCTACTATCCGTTTGTTTGGTCAGTTTCCCTTTCAATGGACTCAAATTAATTCATTTGCGGTTGATATTCCCTCTTATTCTTCAAAACCGAGTAAACTATCCTCAATAATTTAGTATTTGACACCTTGACAAGACACCCAGATTATTGGCCTGGAAGATAATATTCATCCAGATGAAAGGAAAGCGGATGACACTGATTACGCGGATACGCACTGATTTGATGTTAATATTTCTCTTCTTTCATTCGAGAAGAGTGCTCTTTTGAATAGTAATTCTCAACCAAACAACTCCTTTAGCGCTTGTGCTGCCGTATACACGCAGCCCACACCGCTCAAATGTTGTGCAACTCTTAAAGCTTCGGTAATCTCTTCTTTTGTGGCGCCCGCTTCTATGGCCTGTTGAGCCAGTGATATCACGCCATTGACTGCGCCGTACGATGCATCAAAAGCCATAGCTATGAGTAACTTATATTTTCGCGGCAGGGCGCCTTCGTCAAAAGCAAAGTCACGAGATTTTTCAACGTGTTGAAGAAGTTCAGGGTCTAATTTTTCGTATATTTTCAGGGGATGTTCTGTCATTTTATCTCTCCACTATTAGTCGGATTCATATTATATCAGCGATGCCCTCTAAGGAAGATCATGTTCTATTCCTTTATATTTTCCATTCAGTCGAATGTTCTTTTTTCTTGGCAGGCTTACTTGCAGGGTGGTAGTTCACCAATTTGAATATTGTGTTACCATCATCAGTGACAATTTGATCTGTTCATTTGCATTACTCGTTACAATATCTCCATGACCCGGGTACATGATATTGACGTCAAGGAGTGTTAGCTTTTTTATTGACGCTATTAATTGGGAAGAATTCCCACCATAAAGATCAGTGCGCCCGAAACTTCCATCCTGGAACACAGTGTCGCCGGAAAAAAGGGATTTTGATCTGGGATCATACAGGCATATCCCCCCGGGAGTATGGCCGGGTGTATGGATTATTTCAAGTTCCCCGAATTTCTCACCGCCCGCAAGAAGAATATCCGGCACAATAATGGGGGCATTCTTACCGAATAAGCGTGAAGCACTGGCATTCGGATTTAAAAGAAGCGGGGCATCATTTTTATGAATAGCTATTTTTGCGCCTGTTGCTGCAACAACACCTCCGGCACCGCCTGAATGATCATAGTGGCAGTGGGTAAGTATGATCAGTTCCAGGTCACTCAGGTCTATATGTTTTTCAAGTTCCATGATAATATCACTGCTGTCCATTCCAACATCTATGAGTATTGTTCCATTTACGAGGTATGCATTGGCATCATCGGGAGAGGTATTTATTTTATTAACTTGCATGGTAGAGCACATATATTGTGAATTCATTTATAACTTTGCAGATGCGATAATATTTTCTTGTTATTGAAATGTAAATCCTTGATTTACCGGAAAGAAACAGGACAATTGTATTTGATTATTAACACATTCGGTCAAATTATCATAACAGCGCTGGGGTTGCGACCCCAACGGATGCGCCGCAGCTGGCGTGATGTAACATAAAATCACTGGTTGCATATAATTACAACAGTCCTTATTCTCTTCAAATACGATGCATTGTATTTATGTTAATTTATATTGTGGTGTACATTCGCAACAAAATTAATAGCAGACAATTTTTCAAACACATTTAAATATTCAAAAGGCATGCTATTCAAAGAACATAATTATGCCCCGTCTTCCACCAAACCAGCGCCTTACAACGGATTTTCCTGTTCTGCATTTTGGAAAAGTACCGGAATTCGACAGCAATACCTGGGATTTCCAGGCTGGAGGACTTGTTGAAAATCCCCTCCGGCTAACATACGATGAATTTCTCGCGCTTGAAAAAACGGTGGATATAAGCGACTTTCACTGCGTGACTGGCTGGAGCAGGTTTGAAAATAAGTGGGAAGGCGTCAGGTTCAGCGACCTGGCAAAACGGGTAAGACCCAAAAGCAATGCCCGATTCGCAACCATTGAGGCAGACGGAGGATACACTACCAGCATGCCGCTTTCTGAACTCATGGAGCCTGATGTCATTCTTGCCTATGCTTTTGAGGGAAAGCCTCTTGCACCCATACACGGCGGACCCCTGCGGCTTGTGGTCCCGAAAAAATATGCCTACAAATCTGCAAAATGGGTGAGGAGAGTGGTATTTACGGAAGAACAGGAGCTGGGCTTCTGGGAGCAGAGGGGATACAGCGACAGCGCAGACCCATGGAAAGAGGAGAGGTATTCGTATTGAGTGCTTGATCGTGTTTGCCCCAATCTTGATATAAGCTTCCCAGCTCATTTTATATGTAGGATATACCTTTCTTGACATCATTTTTACCTTCCTTAAAATCCTTGCGAGTTCGCTTATGGATTCCGGGGTTTTTTCCCGGATAATCTGAAGCAGACGCTCGCGAGTCAATATTTTTCCAATATCCTCATCTGTGCGCGAAACTATCTTATGGGGTACATGAATCTCGCCGCGCCTGACGCTTTCAAATAGCTGGTTCAGATGCTCCCCATCTTCTTTATCTCCCATAACTACAATTTCAACATCTTTTAATTTCATCGATATTCCTCTGATTATTATTTATCAATTTTATTAACTCATATATCAATTATTTTTGGCTGTTAACGTCTATTTCTTGCACATTATTTTCAAACATGTGTTTGTGATCTCTTTTGCGGTGTACTGACGGTCAATAGGTTGGAAAATCCTGGGAAGTGCATATCCTGAAAAGTCGCGCACACAAAATCGTTATAAGGTAAAAGAGTCACAATCAAGGAAAGAATATGACCCCAGAAATTTCAGTGATTGTTCCGGTACTTAACGAAGCTAAATATCTTGAAACCACACTTCAAATGATAGTAAACCAGAATACAAATATAGATTATGAATTGATAGTTTCGGATAACGGCAGCACGGATGGAAGTATGGATATTGCTAAAAAATACGCGGACTGTGTGCTCCAGTGTGAAGAAATAGGTATTGGCGCAGCCAGGCATTTCGGCGCAATGCAAGGAGACAAGTCCAGCAAATATTTATTGTTTATCGATGCGGATACTCATATACCGGGTTATTATCTTGCTTATTCATACGAAACATTCAAAGCAGACCCCGACCTCATTGCATTTTCTACAGGTTTTAAATTTTCCGAACGGACGGAACATGTAAAATTCGCAGAAAATGTTGCCAACAAATATTTCATATTACGCGATAAATTGCGTTCGGCAACACTTCCGGGTTTTAATACTGCAGTGAGGCGGGAAGCTTACTTCAAATGTGGAGGCTACCATAATGTACTGCTTGAAGATGTTGATTTCAGCCGGCGGATAGATCAGCTCGGAACTGTGAAATATTTTCCCCATATAAAAGTTATAAACTCATCGCGGCGCCTGGAAGCTATGGGACTTCTGGGAACGCTCTATTATTATACGCAGCTTGATCTGGGATGGGAACTGAATGCCACATGGATAGATAAGCTTTCAAAGAAATTGGGGATCGCCGACCTGCGGGAATACATCGGGATTAGAAAATAATTAATGGAGGATCATGTCAATAACCGAACTTGAAGAGGAAATCTTAGAAATTGAAAAAGTAAAGGAAAAATGCATTCCAGGAACTATTCAATGGAATAATATTAACACTATAATTAGTGAAAAAAAAAGAAAACTCATCATACTGAAACAGGGTGATTGTGAAGAGGATTATATGCCTGGCTGTGGGGGAGATTGTGGTAGTTGTGGGAGGTGACCACAACCATGCGCCGTATTTTAATTTATTAACTTTTTGATATCAAAAAGTGGAATGTGATATTCTTCTGAAACATCAATTTCTGCTTTTATCAGGGCCTTATTTTCATTAATACCGCATTTTATGAATGTTTTTTTTCTCTTTGATATTGCCGTTAATACATCGAATCTGTCCATTTATCTCATCTCGTTATCATCTAATGAATTTTCAACAATATAAAACTATTTTAAAGCTAATAATAATGAAAATTTTTAATAATGATAGAATAAGGATTTCCTCATAATAATAAAGGGAAGTTTTTCTTTTATTTTCCCTGGTGGCTCAGATAAATTGCAAGAGAATGAACATAATTGCGGCCACTATTCCAAATCCAGGAATTGTATTAGGAGTTGTTACCGTATTTGCGGATTCATTAATTGTCTCTTCAGGAGATGCAACAGCAGTGTATTCAGGTACAGTGGTATCTACAGGCACAACAACTTCTTTATCAGTTTCAATTGTCATATCTGTGTTATAGTTGGCCAGGGTTATGGCCCCTAATACTACTCCTGTAACGAATAATGCTGTCAGGCAAAGTGCAAATGTTAAGCGATATTGTTCTTTCATAGTTAATCTTCCATATGGTTGATCGGTAATATGGTGGTAGAGGAAGCCAAAAAAAATAGTTTTTTTGTTGATAGGTTAGGGGGTGAAAAACGGCTTCCTCATACTACTTAGATGGCGACGTTCGATATAAATAATTCGATAATTATTTTGAGTTTATTTGCGTTTTTAAGTAAATTGGGATGTATATTTTAGTTTATAAAAGTTTTTGCATGTACATGATGAGGGAATAACTGCTGATTGACCTCTGATCGCAAAGAATTATACCAACATGTAATGTAACGGTCACGGAAAACCGACAAAACTTTAAGCTTAATTGTTGTGTAGATGCGTTAAAGTGATAAAATGCAGATACTACTTATTCATTCGGATTTTATAGAATATGAAACTAAAAAGAGCACTCCAGTTGCTGAAAAGATTGATGATTCACTTAAGAAGGGGAGGATGGAAGAGGCACTTACTGTTTTTATAGCTGTTGAAAAAAATGACGAAGAGAACCTCGAATATGCCGCTGTGCAGACTGTTGTTGAAATAAAAAAGGTCACTGAACAGGTAAAGACAAATCGTGTCATGTTATACCCGTATGCACACCTGAGTTCAAGCCTGTCATCACCGAAAATTGCAATAGAGACCCTGAAGAAAATAGAGGATCTTCTAAAAGAAGCGCAATTTGAGGTCAAACGCGCGCCTTTTGGCTGGTACAAATCTTTCACCATTAAATGCAAAGGCCATCCCCTCTCCGAACTCTCAAGAACGATAAGGATAGGCGAGGAAAAATGCATTACAGTAATAAAAGAAAAAGAAGAAGTAGTTTCAGAAGCCCTGAAATCCGAGGCAAAAGCGACCTCATACTGGCATATGTTAACCCCGGATGGCGAATTGCTAAAACCAGAGGAATTTGATTTCACAGGGCATGGCAATCTCAAGAAATTCGTTAATTATGAGATACACAAGAGCCGGGCAGTAGATAAGATCCCCCCTCATGTTGAACTCATGAGAAGGCTTGAGCTTGCGGATTATGAACCGGGTTCAGACTCAGGGAATATGCGCTTCTACCCCAAGGGGAGGCTTATGAAGAGCCTTATTGAAAATTATGTACTTGAAGAAACCGCCAAAATGGGTGCAATGGAAGTAGAGACTCCTTTGATGTATGACATGAACCATCCAACCTTGAAGAAATACCTTGATCGCTTCCCTGCGCGGCAATATTCCATAGAAGCTGATAAAAAGCAGTTATTCCTGCGATTTGCGGCATGTTTTGGCCAGTTCCTCATGAACCATGACATGACAATATCCTACCGGAACCTTCCGCTTCGGATGGTAGAACTTACGCGTTACAGCTTCAGGAAAGAGCAAAGCGGGGAACTTGTAGGCCTGAGGCGCCTTCGGGCATTCACGATGCCTGACATGCACTCTTTATGCAAGGATATGAATGAGGCGGTAGAGCAGTTCAATGACCAGTACAACATGTGCATAAATGTCCTCTCAAAGATCGGTATTGGCCTTGACGATTATGAAGTAGCCATCCGCTTTACAAAGGATTTTTATGAAGAGAACAGGGATTTTATTGTCGGGCTTGTCAGGACGGTCAATAAACCCGTGCTGATAGAGCTGTGGGACCAGAGGTTCTTTTATTTCGTCCTTAAGTTTGAGTTCAATTACATAGATGCTATGGATAAGGCTAGCGCATTATCCACTGTGCAGATAGACGTTGAGAATGCCGAACGTTATGGAATAAAATACATCGATTCAACAGGGGCGGAGAAAAGACCTTTTATCCTGCACTGCTCACCAAGCGGCGCGATCGAAAGATGCATCTATGCGCTGCTTGAAAAAGCCAATATGAATTCGGAAAAAGGAATTGTGCCGATGTTCCCGGTATGGCTTTCACCTACCCAGGCAAGAGTGATCCCTGTTGCGGAAAAGCACATGGAGTATGCGGAAAAAGTAGCGGGAGAATTAAACTGCAGGGTGGATATTGATGATCGCGAGGAAACGGTTGGAAAGAAGATCCGTGATGCAGGAAAAGATTGGATACCGTATGTAGCAGTAGTTGGTGATGAGGAATTAAACAGCGGAAATGTTACCGTTACGGTCAGAAGCGAATCAAGGCCCAACAAACCTTTGAATGTAAAGATGAGTATTGCCGAACTCAAGGAAAGGATATCAAAAGAAATATCCGGTTTCCCATTCAAGAGACATCCGCTTGCCGTAAAATTGACGGCAAGACCGAAATTCGTGTAAGATATGCAAATTCCAGCATGGTTCGGGATTTTCACCGTTGATAATGATACGATTATCACTGCAGAAATATTTCCGAAAGACCTTCCTTCCATTATTCAACGACTCCTTAAGGAACGATTGATGTTAAGAGGCAGTATTGCAGGCCGGGATCTTCGTGACCTGGCAGTAGAGTATGGTTTTGCAGGTTCGAATGACGAATATGACATTCTTCTTCATGAACTCAATATCGGGCTTGTCAAAGAACAGGTTGCAAAAACCCTGACACTGGACATGAAAATAATTGCAGCAGTAGAGGCAATAGATGACCTCAATGAAACAGTCAATGTTCTTTCAGAAAGGCTCAAAGAATGGTATATTCTGAATTTTGAGAATACACGCTTATCAGGAGAAAATCTTGCCCGCAAGATTATTGGGATGGAAGAAAAAGGAGAACATTCACAGTTGAAAATAATGCAAAGTTTTTCCTCAAGTCTTCTAGCATCATATGAAACGCGAGATATTATAGAAAAATATCTCAAGGACAACATGCCGATAATAGCGCCAAATATAACCAATATCGCAGGACACATTCTTGGGGCGCGCCTCATGAGTATGGCCGGAAGTCTTGAAAAACTTGCTTTCATGCCCTCAAGCACCATACAGGTCATCGGGGCCAACAATGCGCTTTTCAAGCACTTGAAAGGAAAAGCCCCCTCGCCAAAACATGGCCTCATTTTCAGGCATCCACTCATTAATACTTCACCAGGATGGCAGCGCGGAAAAATTGCAAAAATACTTTCATCGAAGATTTCACTTGCCTCACGGTATGACTTTTATTCGGGTGAATTAAAAGAAGAGCTGGCAGGGGAACTAACATTGAAAATTGATGCTATCAGGAAGCGTAAGCAGAAGAAAAAGAGAAATAATCTATACTGATATTGGTGTGGATCTAACTGTTGAGAGCAGAAAGGTGCGGACTTCCACATCCAATATCTTATTCACACCTTTTTCACACCATAGTACATGATTGTGTGAAATAACAATAAACCTCTATGGCAACAAAAAATTGTTGGGAATTCAAAAAATGCGGAAGAGAACTTGGCGGAATTAAGGTTAAGGAACTGGGCGTATGTCCAGCAAATCCCAATCATGGACGCGACTGCTGGAAGATCGCGGGAACATTCTGTGGCGGCAAGGTCCAGGGGACTGATGCCCAAAAACATGCAACATGCATGGTATGCGAATGGTATAAAGAAGTTAAACACTGATCTTTCTATTGTAAATAAAACCTGAAAACATTATCTCTTTTTTTGGTAAATTTTTATTTTTTTATATTTAGTTGTATTAATTTATATTACCATATTTTTTTGAAACATCACACGATTTTCACAAATTGGTTTATAACTTGATTAATCCAAAATAGGAATTAGTTTCAAAATGAATATGTTGAGGTTATCAAAAATATCATGGAAAATTCTCTAATGTTCTTCGGATTTTTCCCTATGTCGGTGATGGCTGATGCAAATCTTGGAGAAACTATTAATGGAGTAGATATGAGCGGCACAATTGTCCGTCTGATATCATTCCTCCTGGGAATATGCGGTGCGACTTATCTTGCAGCCGGATTCTGGTCAAGATCCGAGAAAGGTTCAGTGAGCTGGAAATACCTTTCAATCTCAATGATACTATTCGTTTTCTGGAATATCATAGGAGCATTCAGTATTTTGCTGGATGTGATACAAATCCAGAACGCCACCAATGATGTTGCTATATCCCAGAGGTCTATGGATTTATATTTTTTCACCGTAAAAATTCTTGACCCTGTTATAGAAGTCATTGTTTTTGTCATATTATTATTCGGCCTTCGAAAGATCATCGATGCCATGCGGACAAAGCCTTGGAATGTCTTTAGCAAGGATGAGGAGGATATGGAATAATGGATGATGATTTCTTTGTGATCCTCAATACGGTTGCATCAATGATAGTAATAATCTGCAGTGTATTATCATTTCAGTTGCTTGTGAGCATTTCAAGAGAATTGAAGGGTTTAAAAACGATGGATGTCATGTGGAAAAATTTTCTAATAATGACAAATATTTTTATATTATTGGGTATCACACGAGCGGTAGGTTCTATAGGAACCGTTATTTTTGAAGGCTTTCATCCGGTATTCGAGGCCCTGTTATCCGTAACTCTTATATTGTTCTTTGTATTTGCCATCCAGCTTTCCATGTCCATAGAGGAGGTAACTGAATAATATGGGCAAGATATTATCAGAAGAAGAAAGAAGGCATATGCTTGAAAAACTTGAGAGCAAAATAGTTGCCACTCGTTTCATGACTTTAAAATATATTTCATCTTCAATAAGCCAGGATAAAGTGGATTTTGCTAAAATGGATATGGAATTACCGGAATTTAGCAAGAGCCTTGTAAGAATAATAGAACAGCTCAGTGAGAAAGACACAGAGGAAATGGTCAAACGTGAAGCTGGTGTCTGCATCGAGAACCTGAAGAAAAAACTCAATCCGGCATTAATGCAGGATGTGCCTATATGTACCTCATGCGGTGAACGCGTGGTCGTATCATATCGGTTCTGCACAAAATGCGGTGTCGAACTTAAGAAACAAAAATGGGTAGCTACTTACAAAATATGTGATAAATGCCAGAATTTTTTTGACCCGAAATGGAATAATTGTTCCTATTGCGGTAACCAGTTGATCAAGAAGGTTGAAGTTGCAAAAACCTGTGGGTTCTGCAAGAAGAATATCGAGCCAAGCTGGTTGATGTGCCCATATTGCGGTTCTAAATTGAAACTTGTTGCCGGTCAGTGAACTACCCAACCCTAAACAGTTTGTCTCGATATTAATCCTGTAGATTTACAATTTTGTAGCTATAACTGAAACCAGATTGAAATATTTCCCACCCTCAGCTTCCATCATTCCAATATCTCCACGAGCATAGTCGTTATCACACGAAAGCCAATCCTCCCAGGATTCTTTTAAGCAATTTAGTTCTTTGCATTCCTTAATACTTACCAAATCAGAGTTTTTCCATAAATTATACCACCAATCACATGAGTGTAGAGTTAAATTCATATCATCAAACCAGTATGGTACTAATTCTGCTGGAACTCCATTTGTAAATTCCTGCTTCAAGCCCGGAACTGCAACTGCTATTTGCCCCCTTTTTTTTACAAGTGGAGCAAAATACTTTGTCAAATAATCTGCTTCGATCCCAAAATAATGATAGGCATCTACACTTATAGCAAGATCAAAAAACTCATGTGCAAATGGTAAATTATGTGCTTCTGCATGTATTGGTATTATTTTATCTTCCAACCCCATTGACTTGATCCTTTCATAATTTTCTGTTGCACTAATCCAGAGGTCAGTAGCAAAAACCGTAACCTCGTATTCTTTTGCTAAGAATATCGAAGTGAGCCCTTTCCCACAACCGAGATCAAGCACTCGCATGCCCTTCTCAAGCCTTAATGATTCAGATAATTCCTCAATTATTTTCAATGCATTAGGACCCATCATATTTTCTTTAACAAAAGCAGTATCATATTTATTAGATTTTATAAACGTCATCTTGATCATCTTTCATTTAGTGTTCCATGCCATAAAATTTTTGTCTTACTATTCACCAATCAGGACGGCGCCCACTCATCCAAAAAAATTCCGACGAATGGGAGGGTACAATGTGGCCTGACGGTTTTGATCCATTTGCTGCCGGGGCAATATGTGTTAATGAATAAACTTTTCCAAGGCCGGTCAGGATCACAGCGGATATCAGGCAAGCTTGGAGAGTTTCCCTGCCATCTATGAAGCTCTGGAAGGCAGGTCAGGAAAAATTGATTTATGACAGGTGCGTATTTAGAAAATCCTCCTTGAAAATGTTTGTTAAAACCCATAAATATAAAAAACAAAAAATCAATATAGTTACAATAATCAGACGAAATCCAATAAGAAGTTAAGGTTTAAATATCATATAATCGTTATTCGCATGATTAAAATGCCTGTTATTACATTATATTATGATGACCTGGAAGAACTATCCGGGCTTGATAAAGATACGGTTATTAAACGTATTCCCATGATGGGATGCGATATCGAAAGAATCGAGGAAGACCATGTGGATATTGAGTTTTTCCCGAACAGGCCTGACCTTTATAGCACAGAAGGAGTAGCCAGGGCAATTAAGGGGTTCCTTGGAATTGAGACCGGCCTTGGGGACTTCAAAGGAAGCCCTTCAGGGATAAAAATCTCAAGAGACAGCGAGATAAAGAATATCCGTCCGTATCTTGCCTGTGCCGTTGTGCGCGAAATGCAATTCAATTCACGAAGCATAGAATCCCTGATGGCGCTCCAGGAGTCTTTGCACTGGGCTGTGGGAAGGAACAGGAAAAAAGTCTCAATAGGTGTGCACGATTTAGGAAAGATCAAACCTCCTTTCAGGTATATTGCACAGGACCCCGATTTTAAATTCATACCCCTGGACTTTACAGAGCCCCTATCGATGCGTGAAATTCTTGAAAAACATCCTAAGGGTATTAAGTTTGCCAATATTCTCCGGGAATTTGAAAAATACCCCCTTATTCTTGATGCTGACCAAAATGTCATCTCATTCCCTCCTATCATAAACGGAGAGCTTACTAAAGTCACTCAGGAAACGACCGATCTGTTCATTGAGGTCACAGGTCTTGACCCGGCCGTATCCATAGCATTAAATATCGTTCTTGCCTCGCTTTCTGAACGCTCAGGTATGATCGAAACGGTCATTATCGACGGGGAAATTGAAACTCCTGATTTATCACCAAAAATAATGGAGCTCACAGGCAATGAAGTTGAGGAACTTCTTGGTTTCAATCTTCAAGATAAGGAAATAATCTCATGTCTGGAAAAGATGAGATACGGAGTGAAATCTTCCGGGGGCAGGATCATAGTGTCTGTTCCAGCCTACCGTTCGGATATCCTTCACAACTGTGATCTTATAGAGGATATCGCAATAGCATATGGTTTTGATATGATAAAACCTGTTCTTCCTTTGACCTCATCATCCGGCAGGTCACATCCGATATCAAGGTCAAGAGATTTGACAAATCAAATAATGACAGGTCTTGGCTACCAGGAAGTAATGCCCTTCACACTCACCAACGAAAAAATGCAATTTGGCATGATGCGAAGGGAAAAAGAACAGGGCATAACCCAGATCCTTTATCCTATAAGCGAAGACCATACGATAGTTCGTCCAACAATATTGCCGAACCTTCTTGAGATACTTTCGATCAATAAGCATCGCGAACTCCCCCAGCGCATTTTTGAGGCAGGCGAAGTGGTTCTTGATTGCCAGACATTGCAGCGCCTTGGCTGTGTTGCCATCCACCCGCAGGCGAATTTTACGGAAATCCAGGCAATTGTGGATGCGGTCTTAAGGGAAAGAAAGATAGAATACTCGGTCAGAGAGTCAAAAGACCCTGCATTTATTGAGGGACGACGCGCTGATGTAATAATTGAAGGCGAAAAAGCAGGAGTTTTCGGGGAGCTACACCCGGAAGTCATTTCCAATTTCGGTCTTGAGCATCCTATAATCGGATTTGAGTTGAATATTTGAATTGGAAATTATAAAAAATATATTTTATTTTATTATATTTTTCAGGTATTTCAAACTTGCCTTTCCTTCTTCAACAGTCCTGGCCTCAGTAACGAACCGTCCTTTATAATTCTTGAATTTGGGCATGACATCTTTCCATGTTATTGTCCCTTTTCCGAGTTCAAGATGCTCATCGCTTCTTCCTTTATTATCATGGAGATGAACATGTATCACTTTTCCCAGATCAGCCATGAAATCAAGAACAAGGTCGTTGGTATTGGCATGCCCCATATCGAGTGTCAATCCCGCGTTATCACGATCAAGTGATTCTATCATACCCAGGATCTCACCGGGTTGTTTCCCGAAAATATGCTGCATATTGGGCATATTCTCGACTCCGATATTGATTCCTAAATCGTCTGCAAAATCACAAACCGCCCTTAGTCCTTCGATATTCTGCTGCCAGGCCATGTCCGGAAGCTGCATCCCAAGAGGAGAAAGATGCCCTGGATGGACCACGGCAAGCTCAACAAAATCCGATGCCCTTTCAAGACATTTTGTCATCTGTCTTATGGTCTCATTCCAGATGGGGTGATTGAGGCTTCCAAGATTAAGGTCTGAGAATGGAAGGTGGAGCGTAAGAACAAGATCCGTTGTTTCGATAATATTTCTTATTTCAAAGAGCGTACTGTCGTTTAGTTGCTGTTTTCCTTCACTGACAACTTCCCACCCTGTAAATCCCAGTTCTTCGAGGCCATAAGCCCAGTCAAACGGGTTATTAACAAGAGCAAGAGATGAGAAACTTATTTGCATGGAGGGACTTATTTGCATTCATGATATAAGGAAGTTGCTTATATAATGCTTGAGACTTTTTATCTTCTGGTCTGGAAACCACAAATTCTTACTTTTTTGATTTCCGATGAGTCTTTAGTAAGCTTTAATAGAACCTCTGACGATTGAAAAAGCCTATATGAGATTAGTGATGAAATTCGGAGGCACATCTGTGGGCGACGGCATCCGCATTAGACATGTCGCAGAACTGGCAAAAAAATACCATCAAGAAGGGAACGAGATAGTTCTCGTGACATCAGCGCTTAGCGGAGTCACGGATGCCCTCCTGAAAAACGCAAAGGACGCCTCTGAGACCGGAAAAACATCAGCTGTAAAAGAATTCATCGCTGATCTCACAAAACAGCATCATAAGGCTGTTAAGGATGCTATCGGCCAGTCCAGGATCGAAGAAAAAGTAACCCAGGAATTCGACAGGCGCATCGAGGAACTTGAGAAAGCCCTTATTGGCATATGCTATCTTGGAGAGCTGACCCCAAGGTCGATAGATTACATCTCATCATATGGAGAGAGGCTGGCTGCGCCCATCATTGCAGGATCATTGAATTCACTGGATATCAATTCATGTTCGTTCACCGGAGGCGAAGCAGGTATAAAAACAACGGATGAATACACAAATGCCAAACCCCTTGAGGAAACATATTCACTGATAAGAGAACGGATAGAACCGCTCCTTGCCGACAGTATCCCGGTAATATGCGGTTTTATTGCCGAGAACGAGGCAGGTATTATTACAACACTGGGCCGCGGAGGTTCTGATTTCACAGCATCGATCGTGGGAGCAGCGATAAAAGCTGGTGAGATATGGCTCTGGAAAGAAGTGGACGGGATAATGACAACTGACCCTAATATCGTTCCCGAAGCACGGCCTATCCCTGTTATTTCTTATATCGAAGCAATGGAGTTATCCTATTTCGGGGCAAAAGTCCTGCATCCAAGGGCGATTGAACCGGCGATCAGGCACGGGATACCTGTGCGTGTTAAAAATACATTCCATCCCGAGGTTCCAGGCACAATTGTTGTAAAAGACCAGAAACAGAGCAAGGATGTAGTAAAAGCCGTGACGGTCATTAAAAATGTGGCCCTGATCAATATATCGGGAGCAGGAATGGTAGGAACCATCGGTGTCGCAGCGCGTGTTTTCACTACACTTGCAAATGCGGGCGTAAATATCGTAATGATAAGCCAGGGCTCCTCAGAAGCGAACATTTCACTGGTTGTCGATGAATCCCATCTTGACAAGGCTGTAAAGGCGATAAAGGCTGAATTCAAGAATGGGATCATTAAAGAGATCACACCGGACAGGGACATCTCTGTAGTAGCCGTAGTAGGCGCAGGTATGGCGAACACGCCCGGTGTTGCCGGCAGGGTTTTCGGGGCGCTGGGCAAAGCCAGGGTAAATGTGATAATGATAAGCCAGGGTTCATCCCAGCATAATATCTCATTTGCAGTAAGTGAAGAAGGTGCAAAGAAGGCTGTTTCTATCCTCCACAAAGAATTTGGGCTTGACCTGGCAAAATAATAGTCATGATGGATTTAAACAGTCTTCCCCTGTTATCAAAAATCATCCTTGTTATCGGATTCACGTTAGGTATCTTTTCAGTAATTATTTTTCTTCGTTATCCGATAATGCTGATTTTGATGAAATACAGTCCGAAGTACCGTGAATTCATAAAAAAGAACCTTGCCAAAAAAAAATCAAAAAAAATAGTTCCATGAGAGAAATAATCTTTGTTACAGGCAATCCCCATAAGGTAAAAGAAGCCACCGATATTATGTCCCCCCTGGGCATAAAAATTGAGCAAAACGATTGTGGATATCCGGAATTACAGGAAGATACTCTTGAAGCTATCGCAGGTTTTGGGGCAAGATGGGCCTCCAATAAATTAAATTGCGAGGTAATGGTGGATGATTCAGGTATATTCATCGATTCCCTTTCCGGATTCCCGGGGCCTTATTCAGCGTATGTTGCCAGGACTATTGGAAATGAGAGAATATTGAAACTTCTTGAAGGAGAAACCAACCGGAGCGCTTCGCTAAAATGCGCGATCGGATACTGCCACCCCGGCGAGGAACCTGTGGTCTTTTCGGGGAAAGTGGAAGGAAAGATAGCAGAGTATATAAGGGGAAAACTGGGCTTCGGGTACGATCCCATATTCGAGGTTGGTGGATCGACATTCGGTGAAATGGCTGATGAAGAAAAGAACAGGCTCTCCCACAGGTACAGGGCACTGGCTGAGTTTGCACGATGGTTGAAAGAGCCTATTAAAAAAATAGAAAATGAATAAAAAACCAACAACTTTAATAACCATCTGACGTATTTTACCTCCGTTTTAAGAATTAAATAAAGGGATTCCGATGAAAGATTATATATTAAAAGACATAAACCTCGCGGACGAAGGTAAACAGAGAATCGAATGGGCACGAAGGCATATGCCGGTTCTCCAGAAAATAAAAGAACAATTCAAGAAAGAAAAGCCCCTTGAAGGCATTAATGTCGTGGCATGCCTGCATGTAACGGTTGAGACTGCCAATCTTATTTATACTATGAAGGCAGGCGGCGCAAATATCGCACTGACCGCTTCAAATCCTCTCAGTACACAGGATGATGTCGCAGCGGCGCTCGCCTCGGAAGGAATAAAAACGTTTGCTATTAAAGGCATGGATGAGAAGCAGTACTACGAATGCCTTGAAGAAGCGCTAAAAATAAAACCCCATGTTACCCTTGATGACGGCGCGGATACTATCGCACTTGTGCATTCCAAACACAAGAACCTTATAAAGAATATAAAAGGGGGCTGCGAAGAGACCACAACAGGAGTAATCAGACTGCGTGCAATGGCAGCTGATGGCGCTCTCAAATATCCTGTTATCGCAGTAAATGATGCGGAGACAAAGATGATGTTCGACAACCGTTATGGTACAGGTCAAAGCACATTACACGGCATAATGAACGCCACGAACATATTGTTCGCAGGAAAAACGATCGTTGTCGCAGGATACGGCTGGTGCGGACGCGGTGTTGCATCAAGAGCACGCGGTCTTGGCGGCAATGTAGTTGTAGTTGAAGTTGAGCCCAGGAAGGCCCTGGAAGCGGTCATGGACGGCTATAGGGTCATGCCCATGAAAGAAGCAGCCATTATCGGGGATCTGTTCATAACGGTGACCGGAGACATCTCAGTACTGCGAAAAGAGCATTTCCAGGTCATGAAAGACCAGGCGATCGTATGCAATTCAGGTCATTTCAATGTTGAAATCGATATCCCGGACCTGGCCAAACTTGCAAAGAAAGTCAGCCAGATAAAGAATGATGTCCAGGAATATGCAATGAAAGATGGAAGACGCATCTATATTCTTGCGGAAGGAAGACTTGTTAATCTTGCAAGTGCATTCGGACATCCCCCTGAGGTCATGGACATGAGTTTTGCCAACCAGGCCCTTGCTGTAAAATTGATATCGGAAAAAGGAGACACGTTTGAAAACCAGGTTTATAAGGTTCCTCCTGAAGTCGACAGTATGGTGGCAAAATTAAAACTTGAGTCAATGGGAATAGAGATAGAGACCCTCACCAAAGAGCAGGATAAATATCTCCATTCCTGGACCATGGGAACGTGATGCAGTTGCAGGTTAAAGCCGTTGAGAATTATTTAAGGGAACTCTACGGGGACTCAAAAGTTACAAAAATCGGAGAGCTTGGCGCAATTCCGGTCGATATTGAGGAAGGAATAAAAGGTTTCGGTTACGGCAAGCCATATCTCATTGAATTTGAAGCCGGTGGAAAAGCTCATTCAGTAGTACTTTCTTCAATGCGGATCCAGAAGGGATTCGGACATGACCATTTTTCCGACAGGGCGCAAATCCTGATATGGCAAAATTCTGTTTTTAACAATCTCCCAAAACACGTAAGATCGCTTGATGCAGGATATTTCACGAAAGAGGGCGAACTTTTTTCGGCAGGGAAAGCGGAAGAATATTTCATCTTGATGGAAAAGATCGAGGGAAAAGAGTATTTCCTTGACCTTGAAAAGATCAAAAAGGAAGGAACACTCACATCTCTTGACAGGGACAGGACACTGGCATTATCCTCGTACCTTGCTGATATCCATGCAAATAAACATGATGATAGGGAATTATATATACGCAAAATCAGGGATCTTGTGGGACATGGTGAATGTATCATGGGATTGATGGACAGCTATCCTGACAACCTTGATTTCGTGAGCCATGATGATCTCTGTAATATTGAAAAGAAATGTGTGGAATGGCGGTATAAGATAAAGGGCAAGACAAATCGCCTCTGCATGACGCATGGTGACTTCCATCCATGGAACATCATGTTCCGTGAGGGTGTGGATTTCACCGTGCTTGACAGGAGCCGGGGTGAATGGGGTGAAGCAGCGGATGATGTTTCCTCAATAACAATGAATTACCTGTTCTATTCTCTCCAGAAATACGGTGAATTAAAAGGGCCTTTTAAAGAAATGTATGAACTCTTCTTTAATAATTATCTTGAAAAAACAGGTGATATGGAGCTATTGAAGGTTATCCAGCCTTTTTATGTTTTCAGGTCAGTTGTGGTGGCAAGCCCGGTATGGTATCCCAATCTTGACCCAACTGTAAGGACAAAGCTTTTCAATGTTATAAATAATATCCTGAAGAGCGAAAAGTTTGATTATAAGAACGTGAATTCTTATTTATAGGAATTTCTATGGCTTTTGCAGTATGGTTCACGGGACTTCCCGGAAGTGGAAAAACAGTGATCGCATCCCGAGCCGCTGCCATTCTCAGGAATGAGGGAATTGAAGTAAGGGTCCTCCAGCTTGACGAGGTGCGAAAAGTCCTGACCCCTGACCCGAAATATACTGATGATGAGCGAAATATCGTTTATGCATCCCTTGCTTATATGGCAAAACTCCTGACTGAAGCCGGTGTGAATGTTTTTATCGATGCTACTGCCAACAAGAGGAAGTACCGCGATATTGCGCGAAACCTTATCCCGCAATTCGGTGAAGTGTATATCCATTGTCCCCTCAAGGTTTGCATGGATCGGGAAGCGCACAGGAGGGCTGCTTTCTCACCGAAAGGGATATACGATAAATCAAAACGGGCAGGTGCAAATGTCCCCGGTGTCAATGTTGCTTACGAGGCACCAATCAATCCCATTGTCATTATCGACAGCGACAGAATGAAGCCGGATATGAGCGCAGTGATCGCATCTGATGCTATTATTTCTTTTTTTGGGGATAAAATGCATGAAAATTGAGACACTGGTTGAGATCGGTGTTGAGATCCGGGAGGTCATAAGTTCATTCATCGGGAAAAACGAGGATTATGGCGAAATGATAGTCCAGCGCCCAAAGGACATAACGCGCAAAATGGATATGGCCGCTGAAACTGCGCTTGATACTGCCCTTTTAAAAAGGGGTCTTTCGGCAAGGATAATTTCTGAGGAGCTTGGAGATCGCACCATAGGCAAGGAACCTGATTTCATGCTTGTGGTTGACCCTATTGACGGTTCCACAAACGCCACCTGCGGAATACCATTTTTCTGCACATCCCTGGCTTATACCGATAAAACCGAGATTGCCACCTTTGAGGATATCAGCATGGCAGTTATATGTGATATACAGGGGAATACATATTATGCGCAGAAAGGAAAAGGCGCATATTTGAACGGAAAAGAGATATCGGGGAAAAAACGCGGCACCCGGCCTAAACCGGTAGTATCTGTTTATTCTTATGGTGTTCCTCATGTACCTGCGGGTTTGATAGAACTTGAAAGATCAATCATAGTCAGGGCGCTTGGAAGTATCGCGCTTGATATGTGTTTTGTCGCTGACGGAACACTTGATGGGATTATTGATACCAGGGGACTTGTGAGCGGTTATGATATCATGGCATCGGCTTTGATCCTGAAGGAATCAGGAGGAACCCTTACAGACCTTGAAGGTAATAATCTGACAGATAATGTCCAGGTTACAGGTTTATCCATTGCCGGGACAAGAAAAAGCGAACTTCATGATAAGATCATAAGAATGCTGAAGGTCAAATGATAAAGCTCAAAGCGCATATTGTTTCACGGGGGAAAGCGCAAGGTTATGCACTTGTCAGCTCTTCGCCCATCTCATTCCTTGGAAGCATAGATGTAAAGACCGGAATGGTGGTTGAAAAGGGTCATGAGCTTGAAGGCATCAGCATCAAAGGAAAAGTGCTTGTATTTCCCGGAGGGAAAGGCTCAACCGTAGGTTCTTATGCAATTTATCAGCTCAAAAAGAATGGCGCTGCCCCCTCGGCTATGATAAATATACATACAGAACCGATCGTGGCCGTGGGTGCTATAATCTCGGATATCCCGCTTGTTGACAATGTTGAACTAAATCCTGTTGATGTAATAAAAAATGGCGATAAGGTTTTAGTAGATGCGATATTAGGAAGTGTTGAAATTTTATGACTGAAGAAGATAAAGGTTATTCTGAAATAAAGATGAGTGCAGGCTGGTTCATGACTATCTCGATGCAGAAAAGCGACAAGTTCGAGGAAGAAAAAGAATATGTGGAGATAGCCAAGGAAAGAAGCGGCCAGAAGCGCGGAAGGTTCAATATCAATCCCAAATATGTGCGCGCACTGGGCGAGGCGCTTGTAAAGTTTGCGGATGAGAACAAACTTTGAGAAATAATTTTTTTGTCATTATTTTTTTTTGACAGGATCGACAGGATTTCCCGCACAAAATGTATCCTGTCGATCCTGTAAATCCTGTCAAAGGTCATGATTTGTTGTACACCACCAGTCAAGTTTGCTTTTATTCACCAACACTAATAGTAACGGTCACGAGCAAGGCAGAACGATTCTATTTCTTCTATTATCTCTTCCCGTAGATAAAGAAATATTGACAATTGAGATCTTTTTGAAAAACGTACATTTTTATAACTGTACAAAGTATTAGGTTAAAACGTGATAGAAAAAACCATTGCAGGATTGAAAGTTGGGGACGATCAGCCTGTAAGGATAATGGGAGTAATAAATCTCAGCAAAGAATCTTTTTACAAAAATTCGGTGGTTTCACCGGAAAATGTGCGCGATACTGCCATCAAGATGATAAATGAAGGCGCTGATCTTATCGACATCGGCGCTCGTTCAACCTGGCCCCTTGCGGGTAAAATATCAAAAGATGAAGAACGCTCCCGCCTGATCCCTGCCATAAGAGCGCTTGCGGGCATTCCTGTTCCCATATCCGTGGATACGATGTTTTCTGACATAGCAGGTGAAGCGCTTACAGCTGGCGCTCATATCATAAATGATGTGAGCGGATTTACCGCTGATGAAAAAATGATTGATATGGCGGCAAAATACGCCTGTCCTGTAATATTGATGGCCAGCAATAATAGTCCTGGTGACCCTGTGGGAATGGATGCCGTAATGGAATCCCTGGGAAGAATAATTGAACGCGCCCAGGATAATGGGATTTCACCGGATTCCATTATAATTGATCCTGCTATTGGAAAATGGACTCCGGAGAAACTTCCCATTTATGATTATGAGACTATTGATACTATCGCAAGACTTCGTATCTTCAAGAAACCCATACTTGCAGCAATATCCCGAAAATCCTTCATTGGCAATACTTTGAACAAACCCCCAACTGAAAGGCTTTATGGAAGCATTGCCGCAACAGCTATCGCAGTAAGAAATGGGGCACATATAATAAGGACTCATGATGTTGCCTCAACCCTGGATGCCGTAAGGGTGGCCGAAGCAGCAAGAGCAAGGAGTCCTGCGGTCAGGTCAGGAACAATTGAAGCTGAATTACTTGATATTAAAAATATTGAGGATTGCCGCAAAGCAATGCACCTGATCGGGGTTACATCAAAGGGAAGCCAGATAATGAAGAAAAAGACCCTGGTATTTAACATCCTGATCAATAATATAAGCACCACCGAAGCATTGATAATCAAACAGGAGATGCTGGCAAGAGGAGGAGACGCAGCCCTTCCGCGTGATGCGGTATCACATGAATCCCAGAAAGTGAGTCTCATTATTTCCGGAACACAGCTCCAGGTTGAACGCCTCATAAATAAAATACGCCAGCAGGTAAGAGAGCTTCCTGCAATTGCAGATATGCTGACCGAATTGATGAATAAGAATAACGATACTGTTTTTAGATATTCAAGATCAAAATGATAATTTCAAGACAAAAAGAATTTCATGATATACTGCAGTTGCTTGCTGAAAAAAATATTTTCATAATCGGCTGCGGCAAATGCGCCAAAAAACAGCATGTTGGGGGAGAACCTGAAGTAAAGGATATGAAAAAACGACTGGAAGCGGCAGGAAGAAATATTACAGGATGGACTGTCTTGAATTCTGCATGCAGCATTAGCTCATGGAAGGAAGTATTGTCTGTGAACCCGGAAATTGAAAGATCGGATGCAATTCTGGTAATGTCATGCGGGGGAGGCGTTTCTGTGATTTCAGGGTTTGCAGGTATACAGGTTTATCCAGCTCTTGATACTGAATCTCTGGGAGGGGTAGTCTGCAACGAAGTGGTGACAGAACAATGCGGTATGTGCGGGGATTGCACAATATGGTTATATGGGGGTATATGCCCCGTTATACAGTGTGCAAAGGGCTTATTGAATGGGCCATGCGGAGGCGCATTAGAAGGAAAATGTGAGGTCGATGAACGCTTATGCGCCTGGGATAAGATAGTTGAACGGTTAAAGGAGCTCAAGAAACTTGAAAATCTTGACAAGATCAATGAGCCAAAAGACCACATGAAAAAAGGAAGGGTGAAAACTTGAATTTCATTTCAAAATTACGCTCCGGAAAATTCATGATCACAGCAGAGATCAGCCCTCCAAAAGGTACTGATACATCGCTCATGTTAAGGGACTGCGCCTTATTGGAAGACATCGTCGATGCTATAAATGTAACTGATAACCAGAGGGCTGTTATGAGACTGAGTCCTCTTGCAGCATGCAGTATTTTGCAGGCAAAAGGCCTGGAAACAATTATGCATATCACATGCAGGGACAAAAACAGGCTTGCTCTCCAGTCTGACCTTATCGGAGCATACTCCCTGGGAATAAGGAATGTCCTTGTAATGACAGGAGACCACACTTCCAAAGGCGATCATGAAGGAGCAAAGCCGGTTTATGATCTTGATTCCGTCCAGCTTCTCGGAATGATACGGAAACTTGATCAGGGATTTGACCTTTGCGGAAATGAATTAAAGGGAAGGACAGAATTTTGTTCGGGTGCTGTGACTAACACAATATTAAATGAGGCGGGGCTTATTAAGTTCAGGAAAAAAATAAAGATGGGAGCTATTTTTTTTCAGACGCAGGCAGTATTTGATGTAAGAGATTTTGCAGAATTTATGGAAAAAACGAGTGAAATAAGATCAAGAAAAGTAAAGATAATTGCCGGGATAATACCTTTGAGATCACAGAGCAGCGCGCATTTTCTTAACAGTGTGCCCGGTATAAGGGTTCCGGATGATATGATAAGAAAGATGACAGATGCAAAAGACCCGAAAGCCCAAGGCATGAAAATTGCCGCCGGCATAATAAGGGAGTTGCGGACAATGTGTGATGGCGTCCATATCATGCCAATCGGAAATCACGAAAATACCAGAGCATTGCTGGAAATGGCAGGCCTTTTATGAAAACGCAAATTGAGCATGCAAGAGAGGGAACCATAACAAAACAGATGCAAGCTGTTGCAAAGGTTGAAAAAATCGATACCGAGGCCCTTCTTTCCCGGATCGCAAATGGCAGCATTGTAATAATGAACCGGAAAGATGTATCTGTTGGGATAGGAAAAGGTCTCTCAACAAAAGTCAATGTCAATTTAGGCACATCCTCCCTGAAGATCGATCCCGGTGAGGAGGTAAAAAAAGCCCGTATTGCCCAGATGTATGGCGCAGACACGATAACTGATCTTTCCATGGGCGGGGACATTTCCGAAATCCGCAGGATTATCATGGAAAACACGACACTTCCCCTGACCACTGTCCCTATTTACCAATCGGCTGCCGAAAAAGGCCTTGAGAACATTGATTATGATGATATTGTCACTAACTTAAAACAGCAGGCCAAAGAGGGCATGAGTTCTTTTGTGCTTCATTGCATCGATAAAAAAACACTTGACATCCTGAAGAAGCACCAACGCGTAATGGGTGTCGTATCAAAAGGCGGGTCCATAACAAGCAGCTATATGATGCTTAATAATTGTGAAAATCCTTTCATCTCGAATTTCGAGGAGATCTTAAGTATTCTTAAAAAATATGATATCGTGCTCTCACTGGGTAATACCATGAGAAGCGGATGTATTCATGATGAACGGGATAAAGTGCAGATAGCAGAGATAAAACAAAATGTGAGACTTGCAAAAATAGCAAATGAGGCCGGGGTACAGGCGATCATAGAAGGAATGGGGGGACATATCCGTGCGGACAGTATAACCGGGTATGTAAGGTATCATAAAAAACGATCGGAACATCCTCTTTTTGTTGCAGGGCCGCTTCCTACTGATGTTGCGGTTGGGTATGACCATATTGCAGGAAGTGTGGGCGCAAGCATAGCAAGCGGAGCAGGCGCCGATTACCTGTGTTATATCACCCCGGCCGAGCACCTTGGACTTCCGGGCCCTGAACAGGTAAGAGAGGGGCTTATTGCTTTTAAGATAGCGGCGCATATTGGTGATTCTATTAAATACGGGCCTGATGAAAGAGACATGTTGCTTGCAAGAAAAAGGGCGAATCTTGACTGGGAAGGACAGATGGAATATGCTATTGACAGCACAAGAGCAAGGGAATTATCGCCAAAGGAAGGACCGTGCACCATGTGCGGGGACTTTTGCGCAATAAAGATAATGAAGGAATATTACCCGAACAAGAAAAACAAAACAAAAGGAAATTAAGAACATGCAGTTGATCGGAATAAAAACACCTCTTATAGTTCCTGGCGATGATTTAGCAATGGTGCTGTGCACCGCGATGAAAAAAGCAGGCATAAAACCGCAGGAAAATGATATTATCGTTCTTGCAGAATCAGCAGTTGCAACAGCACAGGGCCGCATCGTTAAGTTAGAGGATGTTAAACCATCAGATAAAGCTATTGAACTCTCAACGATATACGAGAACGACCCCAGGAAAATGGAGCTTATTTTAAGGGAATCTGAAGAGATTCTTGGGGGAATACCGGGAGTTGTCGTGACTATTACAAAGGGTGTGCTCTGTCCAAGCGCTGGAATTGATAATTCCAATGCTCCTGATGGTTATGTGGTGCTGCTTCCCGCTTCCCCGAAGGAGAGCGCAACTGAAATACGCAGCAAGCTGATGAAAGAATACAATTGCGGTATTGCTGTTATTGTTGGTGACAGCAGGACCCAGCCGCTGCGCCTTGGATGTGTGGGAATAGCCCTTGGTTGCGCCGGTATTGAACCTGTGGAGGATATAAGAGGACGCAAAGACCTCTTCGGAAAACCGCTTGTAATGACAAGGCGCGCCACTGCAGACAACCTTGTTTCTGCGGCGCAGATAATCATGGGTGAAGCTGATGAAAGTACCCCTGCGGTGCTTATCAGGGGTGCTCCGGCCGTATTCATAGAGGGGAGCATGGACATCCCACAAATTCCGAGGGAAGAATGTCTTTATTTTGCGTGTTTTGATATTAAAAATTAACAAAGAATTGGTACGAACTGATATGAACTCCACACAAATTAATTTATGGAATTTCTTAATTTTAGACAGGATTTACAGGATGAACAGGATTGAATCAAAATTTTATCCTGTAAAACAACCAAGGATATAAAGTTAAATCCCGCCACAGGCGGCGCATCGGTTGGGGTATGACAAGCTCATTTTAGAAATACCCTGTTTCCCATCCCATCTCTCTGGCGAATTATCAATCCCTTTCGTTGCGCCTTATCAAGAAGCCTGCTTACCTTTGGCTCTGAAAAACCTGTCTTTGTAATGAGTTCTCTCTGTAAGATCCCATCGTTATCCAATACATTCTGGAATAATACTTTCTCATCTCCTTCTAGAAGAGCAGCTGCCAATGCGCTTTTACTTTCCTGGAATACAGGGATTTCTCTTTTCGATTCTGGTATTTCTTCATCTTTTAATTCAGGTATTTCCTTTGAGTTCAGGATTATATAAAGGAAAGACATACCGCCAAGCCAGGCTGTTATTATGAAAAATAGAACTTCATTTATCGAAAATAAAGAAGCGCTCTCTATCGGCACGGCTTTACCGTCCGCTAAAATAAGCTGGACGGGACCTGTGGCCAGCAGCCTATCGATTATTAGAAGTACGGAAATAATTAATATAATAGCCGATATTAAAATACTATTCTTGCCGATAGTAAATTTTGGTGTCATTGCAGGAATATCGTTGATTGCCTCTTATGGCGAAATATACTCGCTATTAAATATATGAGTATGCTAGTGTATTGTTCGATTCAATATATTAATTTATCTGGAATAAGGTGCGGGAGAAACATAAATAACAAAGATGAAAAATTATTTCTTTGATAATCAAGATTCAATAAAGGAAACCTTATAAAGATTAGCAGCTTTTTCATAATCAGTGAGTATAATGGTCGGGATTTTTGACGATAGCGGGGAAAGCGCTGACGTCATTGTTATCGGGGCAGGAATTGGAGGTCTGTCAGCCGCAGCCTACCTTGCAAGAGCGGGACGTAACGTTATCGTGTTCGAACAGGATCACCACCTGGGAGGTACCGCACATGTCTTCAGGCGCAAAGGTTTTACCTTCCCTGCAGGTCCGATGTCATTCACTTCGCCAGGGTATATATCAGCCGCCCTTATCGATCTGGGCGTAAAGGGAATACCGGGCTTTATCCGGGATCACTTCCAGGTCCGCCGGGGAATCCTGGACCAGGTGATCTCATTACCCCTGAGCCTGCTTGCTCAGGAACTATCAAACAATTTCCCCTGGGAAAAACGGGGGATCCTTGCAGTCATTAGCGTTCTGGAAGAAGTGATAGCAGCACTTGACCGGATGCGTCCTGAGGAGTTCATGGCAGAAGAAAGTTCATCGCCTGCCCGCCAGGTAATTGAACGATGGGGGAATATCCCTGCCAGGGACCTCGTTGACCGACACCTGAAAGATCCGTTCCTCAGGGATCTCCTGGGAAGCCAGGGAACAAGCGAACCTGAAATGTCCGTTGTACTTCTGGCCCGTATGTGGAACTTCATGTCAGGAGAAGGGATCTGGTATACCGAGGGCGGTATAAATAAATTTCCTGAGCTTCTTGCCGAACGGGTGTGTGCATTCGGCGGGGAGATCCGCCTGGGAGAAAGGGTAGAACGCATCCTGGTGCAGGAAGGCAGGGCTGTCGGGGTAGAACGTTGCGCAGGGGGAAGGATAAGAGCTCCTCTTATTATTTCCGATGCCGATTATCAAGAAACGATCCTGAGACTCCTCCCAGGAGTCCCTGCCCATGAAAAAAAGAATGTGCTCCTGATGCCATTGACATCTTCCGCTTTTTCCGTCTTCATAGGTGTAAAAAAAGGATCTGTGGACCTTTCTGCTTTCCGTGGAGACCACCTTCTGGTGAAACTGGAAGAAGGAGAACCGGTGCCCTGGAAAGATAAGAAGCCCCGCCCTGAGGATTTCATGCAGGATGAGATCTGGCTTTCCTGGTGGTCGAGGCACGACCCGTTGCTTGCTCCGCCTGGATGCGAAGCGCTAATAATTAAGGTGGATGCGCCATTTGATGTGTTCGCCCCTTTTGACGCAGGCGGGCGCCGCAAGGGGCGTTATTACTCCATGAAAGAGGAAATGGCAGACGCCCTTGTAGAGGCTTCTTCTAAGGTTTTGCCCGGACTTTCCCGGGCTGTGGTCGTCAGGGAAGTAGCGACCCCTCTTACGTATAAAGATCAGGGGCACCGAAGCAACGGGTCGGTGGCAGGCTGGTCATGGCGATCCGGTGACCATCCTGAATCATGGACACGAAGTCTCACGGTCACAAGCGTAGAGGGATTGCTCATGGTAGGGTTGCAGTCCTTTACCCGTCTCTTCTACGGCGGGATGGGAACAGCGATGTACAGCGGAAAATATGCGGCTGATGTCGCGCTTGGAATACCCTGTCTATGAACTTTTGGTTCATAAATGAATATGAAAGAAAGTTGTTGTTTTTTCATCATAATCATTACAATAATGAGTTAGTTTTATTATGCCTAAGAATAAAGTTATAGTGTGAACATAGGATCAACAAAGGGTACGAAGGGCACAGGAATTGAATACAATGCAGAGGTGCCAGGATACCTTAAGAGTTCTTTACTTCAAGGTGGTATTACAGCTCATGGTTTTTCCGGAACCTCTGCATCAATTCTCCTTAGTTTCGCAAATCCTGTTTTTCCAATTGATAGAGCTCCCATTGATCCAGCAGCTCAACTATATGGGCCGGATACCACCCGGATTCAAACAGGAATTAAAAATAACATTGGTTTATTCGGTAAACTTAAATTTGTCAGGATTATTGGCCTCATGGCCTTGATCAGCTATATGGTAGTGATCCTGTTTACATGGATATTTGCTAACCTGCAGGGGTATATGTATTTTTCCGCAGGAGAACCCGTATTGGCTATAAAATATCCTGAGTGGATACTGGGATTCATCGGGATTTTTGTTGCATTTGATTATCTGCACAGGGAATTGAATGCAAATTGATATGGTAATTATTAAATACAGCAGGATATTTTGATGGAAAACTTTAACCCTGATAAAGTATTGTTGCGGTGGATTTATCATCACAGAGGACGTGAATTCTAAATAAATGTGGACAATTGAGGATGCTATAGAACTTTATGGAATAGAGCGCTGGGGTAGCGGTTATTTTTCATTTAACAGAATGGGGAATTTGATCATCAGGCCAACGAAAAATGATACCCAGGTCATTGACCTCAAAAATGTGGTTGATAATCTCGTGTCCAAAAAGATTAATTTTCCGATCCTATTTCGGTTCCCCCAAATTCTTGAGTCACAGATCAAGACCTTAAATGGCGCTTTTTCACATTCAATATCAGAATTCAAATATAATAGTTCATATCAGGGGATTTTTCCCATGAAAGTGAACCAGAGAAAAGAAGTTATCGAAGAAATTGTCAAATCCGGGAAAAAATACAATATGGGCCTGGAAGTGGGAACAAAAGCAGAACTTTTGGCTGCAATGTCATTCGATCTAAGCAATAATGCCCTCCTGATTTGCAACGGATTCAAAGATGATGAATACATTCATCTTGCATTGAATGCGATCAAACTGAATAATAAAGTTGTTATAGTAATTGATGAGTTCAGCGAAACAAAACGACTGCTTGAGATAGCTAAACAATTATCTGTGAAACCCATAATCGGCATAAGGGCAAAACTCTACTCAAAGGGAAGCGGCAAATGGGCTGAATCTGGCGGAGAATCTGCAAAATTTGGCCTTTCGACCACGGAGATCCTCGAATGCATAAAGATCATACGCGAATATAATATGCTTGACCAGCTCCAGATGCTTCATTTCCACATAGGCTCCCAGATAACTGAAATAAGGAGAATCCAGAAAGCTGTCAAAGAGGCGGCAAGAGTTTATGCTAAAATAAAACTAAAGCATATCAATATCAAATATTTCAATATTGGTGGAGGTCTTGGAATTGATTATGACGGCAGCAAGACTTCATCAGATGCCAGTGCCAATTATACGATCCAGGAATATTCAAATAATGTGGTGTATTCACTCAAAGAAGTATGCGATGAGGAAAATGTCTCTCACCCCATAATATTATCCGAAAGTGGCAGGGCGATCTCTTCATATCATTCCGTTCTTGTTATCAATATCAAGGGAAATAAGAATGGAGGTTTGAACAAACCTGTTGAACTTCAAGGAAATGAACCTCACATCATTACGGAATTATACGACGCTCATAAAGAAATGAATATTAAGAACTATGTAGAATTTTATCATGATGCTCTGCTTCATCGCGAAGAACTTCTTTCTCTTTTTAATCTCGGTGAGATCGAATTGGAGGACAAATCAATGGGAGAGATCCTCTTCTGGCAGATATGTGGAAAGGCTGTGGGATTTGCTAAGGAAACCCAGAACAAATCCGATGATTTTGATGATCTTAATAAGCTTCTATCCAAGAAATATATCGGGAATTTTTCGGTCTTCCAGTCAGTTCCCGATTTCTGGGCAATAAAACAATTATTCCCTGTCGTTCCTGTGAGCAGGAATAATGAAAAACCCACGGAGTATGGCACTATAGTTGATATAACGTGTGATTCTGATGGTGAGATCGACAAATTCGTGGATTTGAAGGACGTAAAAGAAATTCTTGAACTTCATGAGCTGAATAACGGATCGTATTACCTTGCTTTCCTTCTCATTGGCGCATACCAGGATACCATTGGCGATTATCATAATTTGTTCGGCTCGGCGAACGAAGCGCATATCATTGTTGATGAAAGCGGCAGGTGGCATATCAAACAAATCGTGAATGGGGATAGGAACTGCGATGTCCTTGGATATGCAAAATATAATAATAGTTATCTTCTGGCGGGATTTGAATCCGAAGTGGATCAGGCCGTAATTGAGAGCGGATTATCTAAAGAAGAAGCAGAAGAAATTATGAATAATTATAAGAATGTTATGAAAAGGTATACGTATCTTAACTTATAATTGATCCCACATCATCAATTTTATCATATTCCGTGACATTATTATTGGTATGCTAACGCTTGGAATTGTGAATACTTATGATAAAATAAAGATCCACGAAGCTCATTACCGAAGCATTGCAAGGGCAGCGCCCATCGCTTATGCGTTTGGCTTCAATCTTGCGCTTTTTGACTATCCTTTCAAGATGGACGCCTTTGAACTTGTGGATTTCGTAAAAGACAAAACAACTATTGGCGGATCAGGAAAATATCTTGCAGAGCTTTTTGGCACAGGGAGGTTCACTGTATTCGACCTGCCTGAAAAAGGATTCCAGCCGCAGTTGGGCTCTCCTGTTGTAACAACGTCGCATCCTGATAAGAAAAAAGAGATTCTGCTCCCTGCCCTTTCTGAATTTATTATGAGAAAAAAATCCTTTCTTTTCCTGATAGGATTAGGTCATAAAGGACTATCGTCGGATCTATTTGAAATGGCCAGATATCATCTGGATATAACCTCAAAAGGAGTTTCACTTGAAACATGTACGGCAATAGGCGCTGTTCCTGCAGTTATTTCAGGGTACGTTGAATCAAAAAAATCCACAGCTTTAAGTTAGTTTTGGGACTTTTTAAATATATTACAATGATATTACTTTCATCCGTGTTACCTTGATTTGATGAATCCTCTTTCTTCAACCCAGACAGATCATGACGCTATGGAAAAAAATGCGGATGAGTCCATCACCAAAATATTTATGATTGGAAACTCCAACTTTAGCAGGTCATTGAGGTTTAAAATATAATGAATAAAAGAATAATAGTAACAGGAGGAGCAGGTTTCATCGGAAGCCATGTAGTCGATAAATTGCTTTCCTGCGGGAATCAGGTCACAGTTATTGATAATCTCAGTTCCGGAAAAATGAGATTTATTGAACATCATATCCCGGATAAGAATTTCAACTTTGTAGAACTCGATATGCTCGAACTTGAAAAATTGACAACAGCGATCAAAGGCGCAGATTTCATATATCATCTTGCTGCAAATCCTGATGTTCGCCTGGGTGCTGATAACACAAAAGTTCATCTTGAGCAGAATATCATCGTTACTTATAACCTGCTTGAAGCGATGCGCATGAACAGGCTGCAAAATATTGTTTTTACATCCACTTCCACTGTATATGGCGAAGCAACTATAATTCCCACACCGGAAAATTATGGTCCGCTTATTCCGATATCATTATATGGCGCTTCAAAACTTGCATGTGAAGCGCTCATAACTTCATATTGCCATACATTTGATATGAGATCATGGATTTTCCGTTTCGCGAATATCGTGGGCGAGAGGGGAACCCACGGGATAATCGTAGATTTTATTAATAAGCTGAAAAAAAACCCGAAAACTCTTGAGATACTGGGCGACGGGCAGCAGAGAAAATCTTATATCCATGTTTCTGATTGTGTAGATGCTATCCTCTTTACCGTAGAGAAGAGCAATGAAATGGTAAACATTTTCAATATCGGTTCAAATGATACCATAAATTCCACACAGATCGGTGAGTTGATCGTTAAGGAAATGGGATTAAAAGATGTTAAATTCACCTATACCGGAGGAAAGCGGGGCTGGAAAGGGGATGTGCCTAAAATGCTTCTTTCCATTGAGAAATTACAACAGCTGGGCTGGGAACCCTCCCAGAATTCAAAAAGCAGTGTAAATGCTGCCACCAGAAGTACATTAGGATAACTATAATGGCAACGTTATTCTGTCCAAAATGCGGTAAGGATACCGATGTTTTTTTTGAAAATCTATGCAAGGAGTGTTTCATGGAAAACAGGACATTGATCCGGTGTCCTGAGGTTCTTTATTCGCGAATATGTCCCACCTGCGGTTCCCTGTACAAGAGAGGAAGGTGGTCATCAAGGGAAGATGAGGAAGAAACGATCAGGGAATGCGTGAGTGACTCAATTGTGCAGAATAAGGAAGCAAAGGATCTGAAATTGACATTAACGCCAAAAAGGCTTGATTACTCAAGATACCGTGTGCATATCGATGCTTCTGCCACGATCAAGGGGGCTCCGATCGAAGCCGCTCTTGATACCGAAATGAGGATCAGCTGGGAGACCTGCGATACATGCAGCAGGGTCTCAGGCGGTTATTATGAGGGCATTGTCCAGATACGTGCAGATAAAAGGCTCCCCACAAAAGAGGAACTCGAAAAATGCACACAGATCGCCCAGGATGTTGCAAAGCGTTCGCGGGATAAAGGGGAGAGGCTTGCATTTATTGCGCAGACCCTTGATCTTTATGAGGGTATTGATCTTTATGTTGGAGTGATCAAGCTTGGAAAACAGATATGCAGGGCTATCATTGATGTTTTTGGAGGAAAATTCCTGGAATTTCCAAAGCTTGTAGGACAGAAGAATGGCGTGGACCTGTACAGGATCACATTTGCTCTTCGCCTTCCGGAATTTGTCCGGGGGGATATAATAAGTGTAGGTGACAAAGTCGTTGAGGTCCAGAACTGCGGCAAGCATGTCAGCGGTATCGACATTGAGACCGGAAAAAGGTTCATGGAGAATTTCAATGACCTGATAGATGTAAAGAAATTGAGCCGAAGACTAAATGCAGTTCCGGCGGTGCTGGTGGCCGATGAAGGAAGAACGATACAGGTAATGGATCCTGATACTTATGAATCCGTTTCCATCAAAAGGCCGGAATTCCTGAGTGCAGAGGCGGGAAGTGAGATTATGATCGTGAAAACGGAAAAAGGGATTTTCATGGTGCCGTGAATGTAGTGAAGATGTTTTTTGACACCTGATAAATATTGACCCTTCCTGTTATTGTTCCTGTAAAACCATTTGAAATTCAGGTACAAGAATGTATATGATAATAATAATCATTATATTATTAATCTAAATATCGAAACTTATTTATACATGTTTCATCTTAAAGCCATTTTGGATTTAATCGTTTTATTATTAAGGCGGCTTCCATCAGGTGGTAAAAAATGAAATTGTTTATGGAAAGAAAGATCCCCTTGGATGAAAATTATTTTAAATGGAGATAAGATATGAATTATAAATATATTATTTTACTTATAATATTAATATCTGCTGTTTTGATGAGTGGATGTGTTAATAATAATAAAGAGCAGAGTACTGATACAGGATTAGAAAACGCTACGGGTATCGATGAATTGCCGATACAGGTAGATATTGAAGATAGGTTCATACCAGGCTCTTTTGATAAATATTATAAAACTCAGCCATCTGAATATCTTCTTAGGATGTATGAGTTGTCAAGTTCAATGGAAAATGTTGTAATTGACCTCCAGGATGGAAATATAAGCAGTGCCAATCAATCTTTTAATATATTTTCTAAAAACTATAAAAATAGTTCAAAGATGGTAGATGATTGGAAAAGATACTATGATACTGGAGAAATAGATGATCTTGGAAAGGCCATACATTCCGGAAATATTTCAGAAGCATTTGAAATGATGGATAAGGTGAGGGATGCATGTACTGATTGTCACAGGGAAATCAGATATGTTGTCTGGGCAATATATGACTGGAAAAATTTCCAGGATGTCAAGATGAATACTACTGATACAAAAAAATCACAGGTATCATGGACAACTGCAAAAACTAAATATCTAATGCCTGGATTTGAAGGTATTGGAATAGGTATAAGAGAAGGCCAGAAAGAGCAGACTGCAAAGAGTTTTAAATTATTTAAAAATATGTTTATAAGTATGAAAGATGCCTGTGGTTCATGTCATAACACGCAACGAAAATATTATGTCAATGACGATGTAATGTCTAAGATCGATGTCATGGAAAAGGAGATTTCTACAGGAAATATGGATAAAGCAGAGAAAATAAGGTTAGAAATTGGCATTGAATGCCATAAATGTCATATTATTCATGAACCATTACAAAGAATTAGAGAATTAGAAGAATAATGAATAAATAAGGTGTGTGTGAATGTTAAGGATATTCTCCAAGACAATCAGGAGGTGGTAATGTAAAGTAGATAAAACGAAAAGATTCAAGTATCTTATAATAATTATAAAAAAAAGGAGGATAATAAATGAATATTAAGAAAATAAGAACATTGATAATTGCTCTTATAGTATTATTGTTTATGGTATCAGTTGTTTCTGCTGACGATAAAGCAAAATTCTATGCAAGTAAGAGCTATTATCACCATGACCAGGATGTAAAACTTACCTTGAAGAATACGGAGAAGAAATCCATATTTGTGCCATGTAATGGTGAAATAAAGATTAAGAATAAAAAGGGGTCCACTGTTGCAAAACTTGACTGGGATCTAAAAGGTGATGGTTGTGACGGAAACGCCGATGAAGGATTCTTAAGTGTCAGCGGTGCTCCTACCGGCAATTATGTTAATCTTTATGAGCTTAAACACGATCATAAAATCACTAAAAATTGGGACGATGATGATCGCCATAATGTGAAATATGGGAAATATAAGGCTTATACAAAGTATTTTAACCATTATTTGAATCCAAAAGAAGTACATACCGATACATTTGCGCTAAAAAAGTAGACCAACCAGAGAATAAGTAGTAAAATTTTTTATTTTTTATTTTTTTTAATCAAACAGAAGACTTTCTGTAACAATTACCAAACCCTAAGAATAATTAACCCTTCCCATTATAGTTCCATTGAGCTTCTTTAAAAGTTCAATATCCTGCTCCATAAAAGCTCCAGTTGTTATCGATAAAGTTGTACTATTCGAATAATACGCCGGCTCAAATGTCGCAATAATAGTATATGTACCCTGAGTAACTTCAAACGAATAGAACCCGTTTGAATTAGTCTTAGTTGAGAGGCCGGTGTCAGTTAATACCTCCACTCCTGCAAGACCCGATTTACTAACACTGTCCATTATTGTACCATTAATGAAACTTCCGGATATGAGTGGATCTGATACATTCCATATCCAGGTCTGCACGACACTGCCATTAGAATTATTTGCGACTGCACTCAGCTCCCATGTGCCTGATTTTGCACTTGTGTTTGTATAATTCGCAGCAATGACCCTTGAATTTGAACTCACCTGAATCCCGTTGATATACCATACCAGGTCCACAGTCTGGTTAAACTCAACGTTGAATGTTTGGGTTGCTCCCTCATTATCAATGATGGGGGAAATAGGAGAATAGCTCGTGATATTTAAAGGAGGATTTGTTGATGATATGGTTTTGGATATTGTATATGATCTGGTAATCGGTGTATCCCATGTTGGATTTTCATGTTTCCAGGTCAATATCAGGTCATTTGCTGCATCGATATGCGTATAAATGATGGATGTATAGGGGTCTTCCCCATCCACGGTTTTTTGACCTGATACTCCTGCATCCACATGATACACACCACCTACTGTATTTACAGTGGCGAAGTGGGTATGTGCACCCACGAAAACTGCAACATTCTGGGATACAAAAAGATCCTGTAGTTTATTTCTATTTGCAGGATCTTTATCTAATGAATCACCTACATGCCGCGACCTGGGATACAAAGGTTCATGGCCAACAACTATCTTCCAGGGGTTTGATGCCCTTGATAGATCATTGCTTATCCAATTATAAAGAGCATCGGGTATGTAACCACCCTCACCATTTCCATATTTGAACCATGCATCATTATTTGCCCCATTCCAGTATTCATTTATATTGACAATATGAATTTCACCCACATCAAATGAATATGTTGTCTTATCTGTTCCTGCAGGGCCTGGTGTTAAAGGTATTATTGAATTTGCGTACATTGCGCGAATTGCATCTACATCCCCACTTGTTCCAACTTCATGATTTCCCACTACATAAAATATCGGTATATCTGTTACATTTGATGCCGCATATGCTGTTTTTGTTTGTGAAATCTTATCCATATCGCCGATCATAATTATGGCATCAACCCTACCGGTTGGCGATTGAGGAATAACTTGATTTAAGTCCCTGGTCAATTCTGTTATTCCCACAGTTCCAAATTTTGATGGTCTTGCATCGCCAAGATATGCTAGAGTTGCTCCGACTGAGTTTGAACTTTCAATACCCGGATTTGAAGAAAGGTTTGTATCTGAATATGCTATTGCCAGAACCGGATAAATGAGCAGCAGAAAAAAAAACATAAGTGCAATTTTTTCTATATTCATCGTATTTGATTTTCTTGCAATTGAACTCATTTTCCATCACTATCCTGCAATTCAAATAACAATTTTATAATTAAAATATATTGATCGTTTTTAAAGTTTTTTGAGTTTTAGACGATGAAAAATGGTTTAATTTTGATTTTTGAGTTATAATAAATTGTTTTTTTGTTTTTAATACAAAATTATAGCTTTATTTAACATATAAGAAGCTTCAATGAGATATTAACCTATACAATTTTTTTTTATGTGATAAAATTCGAGTCAATGATTTGAATTATCGTTTGCAGATCCTTTATGCAATAATTCCGGTTATATTTCCTGTGGGCTTCTTCAAAAGTTCAATATTTCTTACCTCAACTGCACTCAGAAGTGAAACAGTTGTACTATTCTGATAATAAAATGGCTCTAAAGTCGCAGTAATATTATATGTACCTGAATTAATGGAAAACGAATAGAATCCGGTTGTATCAGTAATCGTTGAGAGGCCGGTGTCCGTTAATATCTTTACTCCAGAAACACCCGATTTACTATCGTCCATTACTGTACCATTAATGAACCTCACCCATTCAACTGAAACCGGAGTATTATCCGGAGAAGAAGTTCTTCCCGCACTATCAGTAGCGGTCAAATTGACATTATAATATCCATTGTTTGAGTATGAATGTGCGGGATTCGTAAGGTTGCTTGTCCCGCCATCTCCAAATGACCAATTATATGAATATGGGGCAGTACCTCCTGAAGCAGAACCTGTAAAATTAATCAAAACATTAGGAGTTCCAGTGTACGGTCCTGCAGCATTGGCAATGAGATCTGATACTATCCATATCCATGTCTTTACTATGGTACCATTGGAATTATTGGCAACTGCGCTCACGTTCCATGTGCCTGATTTTGCACTTGTATTAGTATAATTCGCGGCAGTAACGCTTGAATTTGAACTTACCTGAGTACCGTTGATATACCATGTCACGTCCACAGTTTCGTTAACCGTGATGTTGAATGCTCGGATTGCTCCCTCATTATCAACGATGGGAGATAACGGAGCATAGTTTATGATATTTATGGGCGAGGGAAGTGATGGGGCCTGGATATTTTGACTTACTGAAAGTGCGGACATATTTCCCAAACCTGAATTATTCCATGCCCATACCGTGATATCACTCCAATTGGATGCACCCGCAGAATCATTGTAGTATTGGTCTGTTCCATTGCACCATACTCCATTTACACTGATATTATATGCGTCAGTTACTACACCAGTTCCTGCTTGCCATGTATGGTTTACCCAGTAATTACCGATATCGCTTTGCAAACCTATAGGTTGTGGGGGTATTGTTGATGGTGATATCGCTTTGCTAATTATATATGATGTAGAAACAGGTGTGTCCCAAGTTAGATTCTCATGTTTCCAGGTCAATAACAAACTACCGGTATCATTGGTATATGTGTATAATATAGATGCAAAATTATCTTCCGGACCAAGAGAATCATAACCAGCAGGATTAGGTCCGCTACCTGATGTACCTGAATTTGCATGAAATACCCCGCTTATGTTTTGAAGACCTGCGTTATGAGTATGTCCACCAATGAAAAGGTCAACATTTTTGGATACAAATAATTCCTGGAGGTTATCTCGATTGGTTATGTTTGCATCTAATGAATCATTTACATGTCTGCCTACTGGATAAAGGGGATCATGCCCAACAACGATCTTATAATTGGTAGTTTCAGACAGATCATTACTTATCCAATTGTATAAAGCATCCTGAATATAGCCATTACCATATGAATCATCAGTTGCTCCATCCCAATATTCATTCATGTTTATAACATGCATCTTACCAACATTCATTGAATATGTGGTTTTATCCGTACCTGTTGGTCCAGATATCAATTGTATTGGTGATTCTGAATACCTTCCTTGAATTAAGGCTGTTTCACTATTCGAACTACCTTCATAATTTCCTATTACAAAATATATTGGTACGCTTTTTACAGTTGAAGCATTAATAGATTGTAATGTGTTTGATATTGTTTTCATATCTCCCATTAAAAACAATGCGTCTACTTTACCCGTTGGTGAAAGTGGCAAAATTTGATCAAGGTCTTTGGTTAATTCCTGGATATCAGAAGAGCTCTTAGGTTCCGCATCACCAATATAAGCTATTGTTGCCCCTGTTGACACCATATCGATTGAACCTACAGAGAATACTACAAATGCCAAAATGAGTATATTATTAATTATTTCATTATTAATCTGTATTGATTTTTTTCCATTCACCCTAAACTTTTTTACCATTACCCATGAAACCGCATATTATTATATATACATTTCTATTCATACATGTATATAATTACAATCATAATTATACAAATGTATATGAATATTTCCACAGGTTTAAGAAGAACAGTCATCCCTGAATTTATCACTATTCACATTGAACTAATGGCATTACTCTCATTCAGACGATAACACATTTACAAAGTTAAGTATGAATATATTTTACTCAAAAAAAAGAAAAAAGATTGACTCATTTGAATCACTTTTTTTTCTTGTTTGTGAAATTATTATTATCTGATTTCATACCATTCTTCAATTTAATTTTCATGGATTTAGAACTTGTATGCTTCCAGCCCTTTTTGTTTTCTTCGCTTATTGTATATTTACCTGCAGGAAGATTATCAAATATGTAATATCCAAGAGCATCAGTGCGTATTTCTCTCTTGATTTTTTTGACATTTTTACTTTTACCAACCAGTTTGATCTTCCAGCCCGGTAGAGCGCTCTCACCAGCATCCCATCTACCGTTCCCATTCATATCATTAATGTTGAATCCTGAGATACTACCGACCTGGTTTGAAATGATAGATGTAACTAAAACAGAAGCAGTATCTGGAGAAGACGTTATTCCTGCATTATCTTTCACAGTTAAAGTAGCAGTATAAGATCCCGGATTTGTATAGGAATGATCAGGGTTCGCAAGACTGCTTGTCCCGCCATCCCCAAAGTTCCAGGAATACGAATATGGCGCACTGCCCCCTGAAGCAGAACCCTTGAAATTTATCAAAACACCGGGAGTTCCGGTATAGGGACCATTAGCCTCAGCAATTGGATTGGACGGATTAGATCCTTTTGGACCTATATTTGCCCTGATACTTTGAATTACCGGGGTCTTTGAAGAGTCAGTTGTACTGAGTGAACATCTTGAATATTTATAATCGTTCCCCAAATTAATCGGATAATTAACATTCGGAGCTGCGTTTGGTTTTATCGTAACCCAATTATTATTATCGGCGCTTGCCATGACATCCACTTTCGTTATTGAGCTATCCCATGTTCCGAAGCATCCTAACTCTTTTATTTCTTCCCCTGTTTTGATCACGGAAACAAGGCTGCGAGTGACTGTGCCTGCTGTAGTATGTGCATTATTCCGTATGGATGCAAGTTCCGAATCTGATAGTTTACGATTGAATATTCTTACCTCATCTATGGTCCCCTTAGTGAAATCCAATCCTGTGGTTTGAATATAGGTATCCTTCCCCCCTATGCTCAATAAAGCAGTGTTTACGGCATTTGTGGGACAGTTGCTTGTTGTTTTTACAGTTGTGCCATCTACTATCAAACTGCATGTGGTTCCTGACCTGGTATATGCGACAAAATGCCACAATCCGTCCCTGTGTTCCTGTGTATCGTATGACTCAACTGCTTTAGCACCATCTTTTGTTATGGAGCCATGCAATAAATTATCTGTAAGTTCAACTTTATACCATGATTTCGTGCTCGCAGTGGCAGTACTGCCTTTTCTTAATATGTCCGAATCATCATTGCTCACTCCTTGTTCCTGTTTCAGATAATATGATATCGTAAAATCACCTGCTAATCGGAAGGCTGGGTCATCTTTGAATAAAACCTTATTATCAATACCATTAAAATAAATTGCTTTTCCATATTTCCCATCGGTATAGGTACCTGTTCCGACAGCGCCTAAAAGATCACCCAGGGGCCTGTTTAAGATATTTTCATTATGGATTATTTTTCCGCTTTCTTCATCGAACCTTGTATATAATGAGTAATCCGTAACTGTTTGTTTGAGCTCCACATTACCGGTAGCTTTAACGTCAGTAGTTTGGGATAATGTAACATTTTCGCCCCATTTATTAGCGCCAATTATGTCCCATGTCCTGATCTCAACAATGACATTTCCCGTCAATTTATCGAGTGCGTTATTATTAAAAACCAATCGTATTTGACCGTTCTCTATCTTGAATTCATAATCCGGTTGGAAAAGATATGTTACGTCCTGGAATACTTTTCCATCCTCCCAATAATCCCGGGGTGTGTCGTCATGTACGACGATATCTTCCATCCCTGCCCTGAAATGAAATCGGCCGTATTTAATATTATGTTTATCTTCATATTTAGTCCTGGGTTTCTTGGATTTCAATTTATATGGAAGATCAATAGATCCTCTATTTGAATTTTGAGAGATTCCTTTCCCCTGCAATTCCGATTTTGAATATTTTAGTTCATAACTGATTGAATTTGGCTTCAGTTCAAATACTGTATTTGCTTTTGGTATGCTCAGAGTAGTATCATCTACTCTGAAATCAGTTGTTGTTGCATTTGCAGAGATTAAATAAGTCCAACTTCCATTAGTAATATTCAATTCATCGTTTGGTCTCCATTCTCCATCATATCGAAGAAAATTCAAAGCCCCATTTATAATATCCTTTGACCCATCGTCGTGATATATTATATTATATCCATCATGATATTCTACCGTTTGTGCGAGCGCAGGGAGACTGAGAAATTGAATAAGTAAGAGACTTATTCCACATATGAAAAATAGTCTTGAAATACCTGGCAACGATACTTTATTAATATTATTAAGTATATTTTTTTTTTCTTGCATAATCAAACACACCATTTATCTTGATCTTAACTAACATTTTGTTAATAAGAATATATCGATAATTTTTATAGTTTTTTGAGTTGAAAAGGACTCAATTATAGTTCAATTTTGTTTTCTGGTTAATAGCAGATTTTTTTTTATAATAATATAGAATGCTAGCATTTATTTAACTATGAAAAGCCTAGCCAGAGCAACTGAAGTTAATTATTATTAAGCATTATTGACCCTTCCTGTTATGGTCCCAGTCAGCTTCTTTACAAGTGAAAAATCCCTCACAATAGTTCCCGATATTGCCGTGACCGATGCACTTGTTGGAGAATATGTCGGATCTAGCTTCGCCGTAATAAGATATGGTGTACCTGCTGTAGTGGCAAACGAATAGAACCCTGCGGCATTGGTGACCGTTGACATGCCTGTGTTCGTGGATACCCTCACACCAGAAAGAGCCATATAAGGGGAGAGGCTGTCCCTTACCGTACCGTTAATGAAACTTGTAGATTTTGGATCTATTCTTGCCCCCATACTTTGAATTACCGGGGTCTGTGATTTTAGCGGATCATTTGTATTTAGTTCACATCTGAAATATTTATAAGTGTTCGGCGTGGGAACAGTATAATTAGTTGAATATGCATTGGATTGAATTGTGACCCAGTTGACATTATTGGTACTTGCAGAAACCGTCACTTGAGTTGTTGATCTATCCCATGTTCCATAGCACCCTAACTCTTTAATTTCCAAATTTCCGATAATAAAAGAAGAAAGGTCACGAGTGATTGTACCTGTTGCATAATGTTCATTATTTTTTATGGATGTGAGTTCCGAATCTGTTAATATCCGGTTATATATTCTCACTTCATCTATGAGTCCCTCGATGTAATCATCCGGGAAGGAGGAATCCTTCGCTCCTATACTCAATT
>JAPMTS010000005.1 GCA_026552955.1 Candidatus Methanoperedens sp.
CAGAGAAAGTATGGAACGATGGGTAAAAGCATTTGCTGGATTTAGGAATTGGATGAAAGATTCAAAAGTGGTCTTAAGTTGAAGGTCTCCCCTTTGAACCCACGGAGATAAATATTGCAGCCTAACAATATACCTTGATAACGGGCTTATCCTCAATAAAGAAAGATTCCACAGGCAGCCTCTCACACATTTTTCTCATCGAAGGCGCTTCGGTTGCATAATGAGTTGCATCAAAGAGGCATAACGCGTCTGCATATCGCTGGGCATCATGGCGCATCTCACCTGATACAAAAGCATCAACACCGTTCTCTATCGCGACATCGATATATTCGCGCCTGAATCCGCTTCCACCCACAACCATAACCTTCTTGATATCGCTATCTCCTTTATATTGGACATGCGTATCCAGTTTTTTGGCTAAGAAACATGCAAATTCATGTGCCTTCATCGGTTGGATCTCTCCGATCCTTCCAAGGGGAAGATGAATGATATGGTTCAAATCAAGTAATTCAGCAAGCACATCATTCACGCCGCCGTCTGCTTTATCGTAATTGGTATGCATCGTGTAGATGGAAATATCGTTATCCATCGCAATTTTCAGGGTATCTGACAATCGTTTCGATATAAGATTTATGGGGTCAAATATCAGCGTATGATGCGTTATCAGCAAATCGGCACCCATACGTGCTGCTTCATTAAGGACAAAGTCAGTTGGGTCAAGTGCGATCGCGATCTTTTTGATATTGCTACCCCTGTCAAGGACAAGCCCGATTTTTCCATGATCAAAATCTTCTGAAAGTGAGGGAGGAGCAATTGTTTCAAGAAGTGGGATAATTTCTTTGAGATGCATGGTTGTTTGTTGGCCGGAGGGATATTTAATACTTAGGAAAACGTTACATTCTCTATTAACATAATTTTTATTTTCTGGTAATTTGCCAGGATTTTTAAGCCAGAACATGATATGATAATTGTTCTCATAATAAGCATTATATAGTACTTTATTATTTATATAGTAATAGATTATTTTTACATTTCATGAAAGTATCCTGAAAAGTGTAATATATCTTAAAATTAGGTCAAAATTTCCTAAAAAATTAAAAAGAGGTATGAAATGAATAAAATATCGATATTCAGAAGTCTAACTACGTTAATCCTGAGCATCTATTTATTGGCAGGTACAGGCAGCGCAGTATTATATAATGGAGTTGATTTTCCAGGCGGAGCAAGTTCTTTCGCCGATGAGGTCGTTAGTTATAATCCTGCAACTGGCGTTTCAGGTCATGATAATCCATCAATGGCAATAGGTATTCCGGATTATGCTAATAATACCAATTATGTTTCTTTGGGTGACGAGGGGACTCTTGTATTAAAGTTTACCGATAACTCCTTAACAACTTCCGGAAATGAGAATAAGGATTTGTGGATCTTTGAAATTGGTGAGAAATTTGAATCAGCTGATGTTTATATAAGCAAAGATGGAATAAATTGGATATACACCGGCAGCACATCCAATTATACCACAGGTATCGATATCGATGCATATAGAGGCCCAGAAGGAATCATTCTGGGTGAACAATACAGTTATGTAAAACTTGTGGACAGGTTGCCCCATGAAAGCGATTCTCCTACCGCGGGAGCAGATATAGATGCTGTTGGAGCTGTAAGTTCCAATGCAGCAATACAAGCAGATGTGGCTGTAAGTCCAGAGGCGCCCGATACAACCATGGTGCCAGATATAAATGCTGAGAGAATTATATGTTTCAGGCTGTCATCAATACGAAATTTTATAATAATAGCATTGTTAATCGCAGGTGCAATAGGGCTGTATCTTATTAAGAGAAGAAAAGGCAACTAGCGTCTTTTCTTTTTTAATTTTTTATCCGATTTCAACGATTTTTATTATTTCACAGACACAATCTTCACGATATCCCCATTCTTAAGCTCATGTTTCTCCCCAAGCCTCATCCTGGTGCGAGCATCCACTGCAAAAAGGAAACTCTTTCCGATATCAGTATGCACCATGAAAGCAAGGTCTTTTGGCGTGCTCCCCTTTTTCATCAGGAATGCATCAGGAAGTATGTTGCCTTTTTTATCCGTGAACTTGTTCTCATCCTCCACAGGATAGACCACTATGAGGTCAAGAAGCTTGAAAACCGTTTCATTAATGCATTTCTGGATACCTGTGCCGCCATTATTCTTCATTAGCAGGCGAATCTTTGCTAGCGCCTGCTTTTGTGCATCGGAAAGATTTTGCGATTCCACAAAATCAGCATCCCCCGGAATATATTTTACGGCGCCGCTCTTATCTGCAAGGCGAAGCACTACTTCCGTTGCGCCGCTGACCGGGATCGCACCCTTCTTCAAAAGGTGTTCAATATTCTCCTGTGAAGCAATATCTATCTTATTTGCCGCAATAATGAAGGGTTTGCTTTCTGCCCTTAGCATGTCGGAAAGTTCTATTATCTGTTCTTGCGTCCATACCTGTGGTTTATCGCGCGGAAGTCGAATTCTCGAAAGAATGGTCCTGACGTGGGCTTCAGTTATTCCCGCACCTTCAAGCTGGCTGGCAATTGTCTCTTCGATCTTCAGACCTTCCGCATTTACCTTTTTTGACAGCCTCTCCCAGTTTCGGTTCAATATGCCCGCCATCCACATGGTTATCTCATGCTCCAGGAATTCTATATCATCAAGAGGGTCATGCGACCCGGCAGCCACGGGATTACCTTCGATATCCGTTGTGCCCGATGCATCTATTACATGGATTATTGCTTTTGCCTGTCTTAAATTATCAAGGAATTCATTGCCAAGCCCCCGTCCTTTATGGGCATCGGGGACAAGCCCTGCCACATCTATGATTTCGATGGGTACGAACCTGACACCCTCCCTGCAATTCCCGCAATCAAGGTTAAATTCCCTGCATGGGCATGCAGTTCTCACATATGCTACCCCGTGATTTGCATCTATAGTCGTAAAAGGATAATTTGCGATCTCAACATTCGCAAGTGTTGCGGCTTTGAAAAAAGTTGATTTCCCCGAGTTTGGTTTCCCGGCAAGAGCTATTGAAATGGTCATATTGCTACTATCCTTTAATCAACCTTAACTTTAATCTTTTCTAAAAAATCAAAGAATTTCCTTTATTTTTCCCGCTGTTTTGTCAAGTTCTTTGATGATAGGGCCAATACTTGCATCCTTTTCTGTCATTACTGAAATAAGTGCTTTTGAACCCACAGAAGTAGTAATGAGCTTTCCTCCCTGATAATCAACTATTACGCGGTTGGGATTGACTTTTTCAAGCGCAGTAGTAACCGTTTCAGCAGCCTGTAACATGTTTGCCGACATCAGGGTCAGGATTTCCGCCCCTTCACCTGCATGATCACCGATCAGGTAACCATCACGACCCGCAAGTTCAATCCTTTTCACTCCTTTTAGTTTCTTCATATCCAGTAAAATGGTATTATATACTTCCGACATTTTGTGCTCTTTCATACATTACCCCAATAAATTATATACCTGTGATGGTATAATTCTTTCGGGTCTTTCAAAAATTATTTATTTTTATAAAATTATTTTCTATATCACATTATGTCACAAAAAATAGCTAACCTTTTATCTTAACTTCATCGAGAAGAAGCGGAGGATAAAATACCCCATTTTCTGTGATTAATGCAGTCACATTTTCCATCGGTGTTGCATCAAATGCGGGATTATAAACATTTACCCCAGGTGGAGCAATCTGATATTTCCCAAAAAACGTTAGTTCTTCGGGTTTTCTCAATTCGATCTCGATCTCATCTTCAAGTCTTTCAAAATCAAATGTGGAAACAGGCGCAGCAACATAGAACGGCACATGATGCTCTTTTGCGATGACCGAATGTGTATAAGTCCCGATCTTATTGAACACGGCATCCTGGGTGATCCTGTCTGCGCCCACGATGACTTTATCTATCATTCCTTTTCTCATCACATGACCGGACATACTGTCGGTTATAAGAGTCACCGGGATCTTATCTTCCATCAATTCCCATGTTGTTATGCGGCTTCCCTGGTTGAGCGGACGAGTCTCGCAAGAAATGACTTTGATGTCTTTTCCCTGGGCGCGGGCAGAACGGATAACTCCGAGGGCAGTGCCCCAGTCCACACATGCAAGTCGGCCTGCATTGCAATGCGTCATGACGGTATCCCCGTCTTCAAGAAGCTCAGCACCATGTTCTCCAAGCTGCATGTTCTTTTCCACATCCTCATCAGCGATCGCTTTTGCTTCATCAAGCGCGAACATCCTTACTTCTTTTATGTTTTTTGCATCTTCTAATGCTCCCAAAACGCGTTTTACTCCCCATGAAAGGTTTACTGCCGTAGGTCTTGTAGCGATTATGATGTTTGCGCATTTTTGAAGGTCATCAAGCAACGTATCCAAGGATCCGGCTTCACTTCGAAAAGCAGCAACAACAACCCCAAATCCCCCTGCAGCACCAAGTGCAGGCGCACCCCGGACGCGAAGGGATTTAATGGCTTCGCATAGTGAATCTACCGTGGCGCATTCTATGACCTTATATTCCACGGGTAAAAGGGTTTGATCTATCATTATGATATTATTTTTATTATCATTCCAGTCTATTGTTCTCATTAAAATCTTATTTGTATCAGGAGGAACTGGTATTAAAATACTGCCATTTATGTTATTATTTTCCGGTTTGAAGTCTCCTAAAACTTAATATCCTCGCTTTCAACAAGCAACCTGAACTCATCAAGGCTCAAACGTCCGTCTTTCTTGAGCTTCTCCCTGGCATGCTCGCGTTTTCCAACATTTTTCTGCTCGTCACGGCCAAGCTGGTATTCTTTCATCTGTTCAAGATAAACCCCGAGTTCATCTCTCAAATTTGGGATTTGTACCTTTATGATGCTTATTTTCTTTCGAAGTGGAGCAATTCCTTTGAATTTCTCATTCAATTGGGCATGATAGGAGTCCGCTTCCTTGCGAAGCGTGTCGATTTCATTATAAAGAGCTATCATGTCTTCATGGTCTTTCTGGGATTCCCGGGCAAGCGTCTGGATCCTGGCATGCAAAGTATCCATATCCGTGTAAATCTCTTTTCCCTTCGCATATTCTACTGAGATCACTGAATGTATCTCATTGGCTTTCCTGGTGGCTTTTAACCTCTCGTTCAATTCATTTAAGCGGTTAAAAATATTGATCTCATGTTCAAGCGGCAGATCCCCGGTCAAAAATAGGTGCAACTCCTCTTCATAAGCCTTTTCAAGGGTTTCAAATCTTCCCCTTGCTGAAAGGTTCAATTCATCTCGTGATTTCTTAAGCTCCCCAATTCTCTCACTGAATTCTTTCCCCTTACCCCTCATCTGGTCCCGCTGTGCTTTCAGTTCTGCGATTTTTGCATTTGTTTCATCCCGCTTTTTTCTCAATTCAGCGGCTTTTGGAGAAAGTTCCTTGACACGGGCATTTAAACCGTCACGTTTAGCTTTAAGGTCATTGCCTCCGGTGTTATGAAGGGAAATATCCCTGAATATTATTTTCAATTCCCTTTCATCCTGTTCGATCCGCTGCCTCAGGAGATTGATTTTCTCTTTTAGCTCACGCTCTGATAATTTCGGATATACTTTAGGGATTTCAGACTGTGGTTCTACTTGCGGAATTTGCATATTTTCAGGTTCACTCAACGTTGATCCCCCCTTTTTGTTTATCCCAGTAAGCTAAAGCATTGGTATGGCTTTCGATCCTTCTTTTTAGCCAGTTGTGCCTTCCCTCTATTTCACCGGTCTGTTTATCCAATTCTTTTGCTGAACGTGTATCGTTTTTTGGTTTATTCATGATCGATATGAGTTCTCTGTGCGATTCATTTGCTTCATTTAATTTATCGATCACTGCTTTGAAAGTAACAATGATTCCTGCTTTTCCAGCCTCAGTTTCAAAATCATAAAGAAGTTTCTTAGCTTCGGCAATAGCTTTGTCTTCATCTTCAATATTTCTTGAATTCTGCAGTTTTTTCTCAAATTCTTCTATTCTTCCGCACAGGCGTATGATATCATGGGTATTGGGCGCTTTAATTTCACGCATTTTATCGAGGATATTATTGGAAAGCTCCTCCCTTTGTTTTTTTGCCTGGTGGAAAAACAGGAAATATTTTTCATTAAGGACATTGATCTTTGATTCGTTGGTCTCGATCTCTTTTTTAAGATCTTCGGCCTGCTTCTTAAGAGCATTGAGCTTATTTTCAAGCTCAGAGAATTCGCTCTTAAAAGCTCCAAGGAACTTATTATGTTTTTCAATAACAAGGTCCATTAATGTATTATTGTCAATTATCTCAGTCATATTTGTACCATCTGTGCATGGGGTATCCCATCAATAAAAATCACGGTATCAGGTTCGATACATCCGCACTCAACTGCGCAGGCTATGGATCTCTTCCCGGCGATATTTGCGATCGTGGCGCAGCAAAGAGCTTCCTTTACATCATTATCGCCAACTTCCTCGCCTTTGTAGAAGCTTTCTTCCAGTTTAAGGACAAGTTTTCCTTCTTTGAATTTTTTTCCAAGAATATCACTGTCGCAGACTGCTACGATCACATGCCCGTCCGTATCATATCTTTTCATATACATATTCAAACGACCCTAAACCTTTCATTGCTTGATTCAATTATCTCTCCTGCGCTCTTTAGCTTTTGTATCATATCTTCAACGGTTTCTTTTTTGATACCTGATTCTTCAGCTTTTGATATAATCTCTTCTATTGGCGCAGCACCCAATTCTTTCTGGAGATCCCTGATTATCTCCCTGAGTACCTTGATCCTGTCCCGCTGGCTTTTGCCCATTCCTACATTTACGATATCAGCATCAAGTCTTCCCGTTTCCGGATCGGTCATTACCTGCTTTAAGCTTGCCATAACGATACGGATTATCCGGCTTGTGTCATCGGTGGTTATTTCATTACTCAAACGTACGCGGGCGCTTGCTTCGGCCAGTCGTATCAGGGCTTCAAGCTGGCGGGCTGTAACAGGGACCGGGGAATCCGGAGCCTCACCCTGTTTCCTGAGACCAAGATAAAAGTCGATCAGATGTTTCCTTGCATCATCCCTGATGATCGGGAATATATTCCTCTTTGTATATGCAATATATTTCCTGAGTTTCTCTGATTCCAATACCGGCTGGATGATCTCCATGGCTTTGGTGATCTCATCCTGGCTGATCCCTGAATTTATAACGTTGTTTTTCCTGACTGAAAGTTCCCCGGCATAATGTGCTTTCAGGATATGTTCCGCAATTGCGGTATCCCTGTTGACCGAAGGCTCATCAGTAAGGATAAAGATCAGGTCAAAACGGGAAAGAAGTGCTGGAGGCATGTTTATTTGTTTCGCGATGGGTTCGTACCTGTCAAACCTTCCGAATTTCGGGTTAGCCGCGCCCAGAAGAGCACAGCGTGATTTCAATGTCGCCATGATGCCTGCTTTTGCAATGCTTATGGTCTGCTGTTCCATTGCTTCGTGCATGGAACTCCTGTCATCAGGTTCCATCTTGTCCAGTTCATCAACGCATGCCAGACCCATATCTGCAAGCACAAGGGCTCCTGCTTCAAGCGTCCAGCGGCCGTCCCCGAACTCATCCTTCACGGCGGTGGCAGTAAGACCAGCCGATGTTGAGCTTTTACCGCTGGTGTAAATACCGCGCGGTGCAAGTTTTACGGCATACCGCAATAGCTGGGATTTGGCCACGCCGGGATCCCCAACCAGGAGAATATGAACATCTCCACGAATTCGTGCGCCATCGGGCAGGTATTTGGCTATGCCGGAGAAAAGCTGAAGGGCCATGGCTTCCTTTACTTCCTCATAACCATAGATCGAAGGAGCTATTGAACCTATTATCTTATTATATATTTTCGGATCTTTTCCAAGAGTTGTAATCTCTTCGATATCCTCTTTTGATATCTCAATATCCTCGAATTCCTTGTCTTCTATATCTATTGATATCCCGTCAAGCAACAGATCAAAAAAAGTGCTTTTTCCCTCCCGGTTGCTTCGCTGGAATGAACGCAATACCCCGGATATGACCACCCGATCCCCGGGCGAGACCAGCCCTGCAAGATCGTCATCAACATCTACATCGAGAGTCTGGGGCTGCTCACCGCCCCTGAGATCGTCAGGTGATTCCTGTATCCTCAGTTTCTGGGCATCGATAAATACGGATTCCTCGTGAACGAGTTTGAACTGACCTTTGCGTTCGCATTGTTCGCACTGGAAAGGCTCCACAAATTTCCCTTCATTCTGCGGTAATTTTGTAAGTTCCTCACAATATTTGCATTTGAAAGCAGCTATCCTGATCTTTGGTCTTACTTCTGTTGCTTTCCTGATAAGGCCTGAGACAGCAATGAATTTGTTGATATTGTCGCTTCTGAGTTCCCTTATCTGGATTCGCTCCGGGATTTTTATGATCCTTACATGCGTATCAGTAAAAACAACATCAGCAGGCAGGTCAATTCCACTTAAGGCCTCATTTGCATGTCTCATTACTTTATCGGGATGCTCGAGAAGTTCATGCGCAAGATCCATATCGAACCGATTGATGTCGGGAAATTGAATGACAAGACTTCTTTTTTCAGGATAATCCCTTGCCAATTCAAGGATGTTCTCCCAGTAATAGCGTTTAAAGAAATCTTCCCATACCTGGATAGATGATTGTACCATTTTTATCTACTTAAGCCCGAAGGGTATTTCAATCTTTCGAGAAGGAAAAAATAATGGGCACAATCCGAAAAAAATAAACAATTTGATATAACGGGGAGATAAAGTAACATATATGATAGAGATAGAAGTGAAGGCATTTGTGGAAGACCCAAAAAAGATGGAAAGGTCGATAATTGAATTGGGGGCAACACCTATCGGGATAGAATCACAGGCAGATACATATTATAATGCGCCATATCGTGATTTCGGAAAGACTGATGAAGCTTTGAGGATCAGGGTGCAGGATGGAGAATCCATGTTAACCTACAAGGGACCTAAAATGGATTTTATTTCAAAAACAAGAAAAGAAGTGCAGACTAAGATCCTGGATACGGAAAGTATGGGAAATATACTTTCATCTCTTGGTTTTTTTCCGGTCGCTACCGTATCAAAAAAGAGAAAAAACTTCAGGATAGGGGATTTCACTATTTCCCTGGATGAGGTGCGTAACCTTGGGAATTTCATAGAAGTCGAGATTACTGTTAAGGATCCAAGGAATCACACGGAAAAAGTTGAAAGCATTTTTAAATTCATAGCTAAATTGGGGATAACCAGAGAATCAACTATCCGTAAATCATATCTGGAAATGATACTTGAAAAAAATAGAAACGATATTCGTTCGCATGCAGTAGAATAGTTTTATATATTGAATCCGCTTTTTCAGTACTATGAGCGTGTTCGGTTTACTTGATCCCAGGATCCAGGAAGCTCTGGCAAAGCAGGGATTTATTTCCCCCACACAGCCCCAGGTACTTACGATCCCATATGTGATGGCAAAAGAACATGTTCTTCTTATAGCTCCAACAGGTTCCGGGAAAACCGAATCGATGGTTCTTCCGGTCTTTCACAGCGTAATGCAAGAAAGAAAAGAAGAAAGACGCGGGATCCATGTCCTGTATATCACACCGCTTCGTGCCCTTAACAGGGATATGCTGTTGCGCCTTGAATGGTGGGGAAAAGAACTGGGACTGAAAGTCGCTGTGCGCCATGGTGATACGACCACATATGAGAGGCAGAAACAGTCGTTAAAACCTCCGGATTTTCTTGTAACAACACCTGAAACTTTGCAGATAATGCTTACCGGAAAAAGGCTTCGGAATAACCTTAAAACAGTCACGCACGTGATAATTGATGAGGTGCATGAGCTTGCTTCCTCAAAAAGAGGCGCACAGCTATCTATTGCACTTGAGCGCCTTGTAGAAGTGGCCGGGGAATTCCAGAGGCTTGGTTTGTCTGCAACTGTGGGGAAACCCGGTGAGATAGCGCATTTTCTTTCAGGAACGGATCGAACCGCCCGTGTTATTGAAGTCCAGCTCCTGAAGCGTCTTGAGTTCACTGTTTTGTGTCCCAAACCTGCAAAGGTGGATAATGAATCATCGAGAAAACTCATGTGTACGCCTGTTATGGCAGCACATCTTCGAATCATTTCAGGAATTGTGGATAATCATAAATCCACTCTCATATTTGTGAATACGAGAGAATCAGCAGAAATGCTGGGCTCGAGATCCAGGATGCTTGGGCTTTCCATCGGAGTGCATCACGGCTCTTTATCAAAAGAAATGCGCATCGAAGCTGAGATACATTTTAAGAATGGAAGCCTACGCGGGCTTATCTGCACATCTTCTATGGAACTTGGTATCGATATTGGCGATGTTGACCATGTTATCCAGTATATGTCACCGCGCGAGGTTACCCGTTTGATACAGAGAGTGGGAAGAGCAGGCCACTGGGTGGGTGAGAAGTCAAGCGGGACAATTTTAACAACAGGCGCAGACGATGCTGCGGAATCATCAACCATCACGCGCAGGGCAAAGTCTGGCGAGATCGAGATAATCAACATACATGAGAATAGCACTGACACCCTGGCCAACCAGATATGCGGGATGGCCCTTGATTTTGGACAAATATCAACAGATGGTATTTTTTCCATTGTAAAAAGAGCGTATCCTTTTCGCACACTTAAGATAGAACTTTTAAGGGCAGTATTAAAACAGCTGGAGGATACCCGCCTTGTCCGATTTGAGAACGATACTATTGGCAGGAAAATGAAAACCTGGCAGTATTATTACGAAAATCTCTCAATGATACCTGATGAGAAGCGCTATGAGATATTTGATATAGTCAGCGGCAGGACAGTTGGTGCTCTTGATGAGGCGTTCGTGGTTGATTTTGCAGAAGCTGGAGCCGTATTTATTGCAAAAGGCGAAATGTGGCGCATCATTGAGATTATAAGTGAAAAAAGCAGGATCAAAGTTGAACCCATAAGCGATCCTGGAGCTGACGTCCCAAACTGGATCGGCGATGAGATACCTGTTCCTTATGCGGTTTCACAGGAAGTGGGATTGATCCGAAAGCGCCTGGCAGACGAGATCAGAAGCGGAAAGAGCGCCCACAGCATCATCGAGGCTTACAGGAAAGACTATCCCTCAGATAATGATGCGGCCTATGAAATCCTGGAATTGGTGACACGGCAGGTCAATAAAGGTCTTACTGTTCCTTCCAATGATAATGTTGTCATTGAACAGGATGGGACATCTATCTTAATTAACGTATGCGGCGGGCATAAAGTGAATGAAACCCTGGGGCGCGTCATTACATCGCTTCTCACTGCAAGGTTCGGGGCAAGCGTTGCAATGGAGATAGACCCTTACAGGATAAAGCTTGAGCTTCCGAGATTATTCAATGCGCAAAAGATTCAGGAAATGCTGCTTACAATAAATCCCGATCATATTGAGCCTATTATCGAGATGACGCTTAAGAATTCTATGCTCCTTAAATGGAAGATGGTGCATGTGGCCAGAAAATTCGGGGCTCTCGGCCGGGATGTGGATTATGAGAGAATAAGCATGAAAAAGCTGCTCGATGTTTTTGAGCGAACCCCGATGTATGATGAAGCGGTGCGTGAAATATTCCAGGATAAACTTGATATCGCACGTTCCATAGATGTCATGAAAGGCATACAGAACGGGAGCCTGGAGATCGTTATCCAGCCCATAAGCCCGATAGGCGAGGCGGGTTTCATGGGAGGGCGCGAATTGATGGCGCCTGAGAGGGCTGACAGTTCCATAATCATGATTTTAAAAAGCAGGATACTGGAAGACAGGGTCATACTTTTCTGCATTAACTGCAAGAAATGGCGCTCCACCAGGGCTGTAAAAAACGTGCCTGAGCGCCCTGAATGTCCACTGTGCGGCAGCAGGATGATAGCTGCTCTTAAGCCCTGGGAGGAAGAGGAAATAAAGATCGCAAAAAGGCCTGAAAAGGAAAAAACCGAAGAGGAAAGAAAAAGGACGGCGCGGGTTTTCAAGAATGCAAATCTTGTACTCTCACACGGGAAAACCGCAGCCATAGCGCTTGCTTCAAGAGGGATAGGGCCTGAGACGGCATCAAGGGTTATCGGAAAGCTGAGGGTTGATGAAGAGGAGTTTTACCGGGATATCCTGATAGCAGAGAGGAATTATGCAAAGACCAAGAGGTTCTGGGAGTAGTGTTTCATCGGGCTGAATATAGTAAAATCAAGGAATCAATCCCGAATTCCCCGGCATTGAAATCCTTTGATATGATTTTATCATTGCCTGGGAGTATCTGGACAGTGCCCTTCTTATGAGGATAAAGCTCCTGGTTTGTGGAGGAAAGATTAATTGTTATGGTTCCTTTGTTACCAATTTCTAGTTTTGTATCACCTTCTGACGAATTTTTTTCTTTATAAGAAAAATGCGATCCATCCGCTACTATTCCATATTTCAACGTTGATGTGGTGTTTTCATTGATATATTTCAATAGAATCGAATCAATATCAACATCCATCCCTGTTCCCTTGACGTTTATATATAATTGATTTATGGGCACATAAGATTTATCCATTATTTCTCCTGATATGGCTGTAATTAACATGTTCGAAGAAATATCCAGGGTTGAATCATCACCTACGGAAATGGGTTTTTTAGATGCTTTTTCTATTGAAGTGGTAATTTTACCTACAAAAGCCGAGTTTAAAAAAATTATGATCAAAACCATAAAAATAATAATAATTGTTTTGGTATTTATTATTTTAGAATATATTTGATGTTTATCAAAAAAGCAATCAAATATTATCGATTGAATCAAGAATAAAATCGGGATAAGAAGTAAAAAAATAAAAATTATTGAAAAAATTTTTGGCAAGGTTCCTTCCGATTTTAGAAATCCGTAGAAGAAGATCAATACAATTATCATAAAATTAGATATAATAGCAATTAATTCTATCGCCATTTTATCAATTCTCTTCATTTCCACGATATCATTATCGTTTTCGTTCTCATTTGCGGGATCAATGGAAATAACATCCTGAATAAATGATCTCAGTACTATTATGAAAACTGCAAAAAAAAGCCCGATGATACCAATTGGAATATATATATTATCGGCAAGCAGTTCATATGTACTAGAATAAAGAAGCGTTATTATTGCGGAAAAGAGAGATAAAGCGGCATAAAGTTTTAATATGACTTTATGTTTTATGGTCGTTTTGATCATAAACATGATTGTCTCCATTTGGACAGGGGTCTATTTGAAAGAGTATATTGCTCATTATTTTATTATGATAAATTGTATCCAATTCACACGAATATATACATAGGTGTGAAAATGGTATTTCTGGATTTACTTTTTTGACTTCCCTCATGGCTTAAATAGAAATATCAGTACAACCATAAAGTACAACTATGCCTTTGCAATACAATTAGCATCGGTGATTCGAAAGAAAGGGGACGTCTTCATTACTAATGATAGGGGATTGAAACATGTGAAGGAAATCAAGATTTTGACATTAGAGGATATGTGATTTGCATTTCCCCTCTACCAAGGGCAGGACATTGTCCTGATATGTTTGTATTTCCCTCATAGTCAGCCATTACTTTTATATACTCAGCTTATTATTATATAATCGGACTGATATCAAAAATGATTATAGTCAGTGAAGACGAAGATGAAGGGGACTCTAATCCGTTTCTTTTTTTAGGGCAACCAGTACACGACAACGTACTTAATATCAACCATGATTACCGTTATTTAAGGATGGGATATTATGTATCTGCGCATGCTGAAACCTTTGGAGTAGATGTCACACCGAATTGTACGGAAATAATGGATGCCTACAGGAATCCGCTTTTGATAGAAAAAGCGAAAAGACATGGGATTCGCACCAATTATTACAGGCTGATAACATCTTCAGGAAGCGAAATTGACGCTCCAGCAGTATTGTTCGCCGTAAATCCGTTTACAAATAACTCAATGAAAGTGGTGGATTCCGGCTCAAAACTTCCCGGAATGATAAAGAGAATGAGCATGGGAGCCAGATTTCCTGTTTCGATACATCCCCTGACAGGTGAAGTTATGGAAATAATTCAGATGTTCGGGGAATCAACCAACGAAGAAACATCAGATTTCGCAAAAAAATTCTATGAAGTATTCAATATCCCCATCTGTAAACTAATTGTTCAGATAGACGATGGCGGTGTTGTGCTGAACCATTGCGAACCGGCATTGAAAAAGGAAGTTAATTGGGATATTGTTCATGATAAAGTGCGCGAAATAAAACGAAGCGTTTGAGTCTTATGAAAATAGCTTGCTTTGTGGAAGCATACAATTTTATTGTTAAATCCGAGCGCATCGCTCTTATGAAATTCAAATCCACATCTGAATCCATGGGGCATGACTTTGAATTTATCTATAAGAATGATATTTCGAAAATCCCGGAATATGATGCCCTTTTCATACGGGCGACCACTGATCCGAGCAGCTCGGCATACATCATTTCAAGACTTGCCGAACAATCGGGATTAAAAGTTATTGATGACCCTCAATCCATAAGGACATGTTCTAATAAGGTGATACTGCATGATCTTTTCCATAAAAATAATATACCTTCGCCAAAGTCTATTTTATTTCACGGTGATTATTCCAGGGAAACTCTTGATTCGATAATTTCAACTCTTGGATTACCCGTAATAATCAAAACGCCATATACGCGATTTTCATCCCATGTCGAAAAAGCAAGTAATGAGGCACAATTCATTGAAATATCGAAACATTTGCTCAGGAAAGCCAAAGTTCTCGTCCTCCAGGAATACGTCCAATCGGATTTTGACTGGCGAGTAGGTATCCTTCGCAATGAAGTGCTTTATTTATGCAAGTATTGCATTCCTGACGGGGGATGGAAAGTAAGATCGAAGATAAATGGGAAAAACGTGTGGGGAGACACTATTGCATTATCAAGGGATTCAATTTCTCCCGGACTGAAAGAGCTCTCCATAATGCTTTCAAAATGTGTAGGCAATGGTCTTTATGGTCTTGATGTGAAAGAAATAAATGACGTTTACAAGGTCATTGAGATAAATGATAATCCAAGCATATATGACGGCTATGAAGATACAGTAGATGGGGATATTTATGAGAAGATCGTAAATGCCCTTGTTTCGTGAACTACGGGGGAGTGCTGCATTAAGTTCCTTCAGAATTTTCTCATAAGATGCAGCGCGTCATCACCGTTCTTATAGTAATGGGGTAGTTCTTTATCGACAATAAAATCCTTTGACCTGTATAGATCCTGTGCGATCCTGTTATTAATTCCCACTTCCAGTGTCACATTATCATATCCTTTTTCTTCCAGTATATCCAGGGCAGTATCCATGAGCGAACCCGCTATTCCCCTTCTCCTGTGTTCGGGATGTACGTTCAAAGAATATATCCTTGCATTTAATATACGTTCTCTTAAAAGGACTATAATAGATCCCACTATATTACCGCTAATTTGCGCGACCAATACTATCGATCTGGCTTTTAACAACAGGTATTTTAGCTGCTTTCTATGAAATGTCTCTTCTTTGTAACATATTTGTTCAAGATCCAGAAGTGAATCAAGGTCATCTTTCGTTGCAGAACGGATATGCCATTTCACGGAACCGTCACTCGCGCCCTTACGCATTCCTGGACCTGTTTTACCACTTCAGGATAGTCACCAAAGATGAAGCCAAGGTCTACTGTACCCACCACATCAACCACCCCGATGGCAGCAATGCCATATCCTTCTTTATTTCTTATTGGCACGACGATAACGGGAATTCCCGCATATTTGCCGCTTGTGGGAATACAACGGATCGTCTTGTTCTCTTTTAATACGGACTCAAGTATGGGACCGGAATAATCATTATCAAGGACCTTTCCTTTCTCGATCCTGACTCCCTTTTTATTCAGGCTTCTCATAGTAACCGGAAGCCCCAGGAGTTCATGTATCGCCAGCGCAAAAGGGGCGATATCTTCGGCGCTTCCATCTGCTGATATCAGGATATTAGTGTATTTCATAATACTGCCTCTGTTAATGGATCATCGTGCAACAAGGACGGTACATTGCGCATTCCGGACCACGTTCTCTGCTACGCTTCCCAGAAGCACTCTCTTGAATCCTTTCTTTCCTTCAGAGCCCATTACGATAGTATGGACTTTGAGACTTTTTGCCACATTCAGGATCGTTTCAGCCGGGCTTCCAAGTTTCAATATTTTCTGGATTTCAATACCCGTTTTTTTTCCATCTTCTGCCACCTCGTCCAGGATCTTTTCACCATATTTTATCAATTCGGCCTGTTCCGACGTTGAAGGGATATTTACTACATAGAGCGCAGCCATTCGAATATTATATGATTTTGCAATCTTTAATGCCGCTATCTCTGCTTTTTTTGCTGACTCGGAACCATCCGTCGCAAGAAGAACTTCAACTTTTGCCATATCTAATTTTTAGGCGTTAAACATATTAAGGATTGTGTTGTTGATGATTAACCACGTTTTTTTTTACAGAAATGGGTTCAAAGGGGGAAGAAAGCTCCCGACTTCAGTCGTGGAGAGGGTCTCAATAACAATACTGGGCAACTCCTCACCACACATGCCTGATGATATCAATATCCTCCAGACTTCAGGAAATCATCCACCAGATTCTTTCTCACGTTCAGCCTGTTTTCGTCCACAACCTCAATGAATTTGATGACCTTCTGGGCTTTTCGTTCTTCTTCGGGGCAGCCGCCGCACTCATAGATATAATGCAGGAAACCTGTCTCGAAATCCTCTATCGTCCTTTTATGGGCATAAGAAGTGCCGCACATGAGGCAGTTGCCGACCACCGGCACAAGCTCGCTGCACTCGGGGCACTCATGGACAAATACTTGCATCACGTTCTCATATCTGTCTACAGCGGTGAGTTTGAATTCGGTTTTCTTTTTTTTTGGTTCTTCCAAGGCATCACCCTGCTAAAATCATTGTTATAACCAAAGGAAAAAATGAAAAGACAAGTAAATCCATGTTCATAGTCTTACTTGCTCTTCTTTTTATTCTCCCGGTGCTTTCTGATTCTTTCTTTTTCTACCGGACTTATTACGCCGCCCATTAAATATCACCTTTAATCAGGATGAATTCATTATAGATAAATTTTTCTGCTTGGATCTTGTGGTCTTAAAAAACGCTGTTCGACCTTCATTCCAAACAGAAATCCCACCATAAAGTTTTAATTGCTTCATCACCGTACTAACCACTCATTACCTGGAGATTATTTTTATGCTAAAAGATGCAGGGCAATATAATGCTAAATCACTTGAAGAGAATATCCACAAATTCTGGGATGAAATTGATGCTTACTCACGGGTGAGAGAACAGAGGATCGATGGCCAGAAATTCTTTTTTGTGGACGGCCCGCCTTATACGACCGGACGAATACATCTTGGAACTGCGTGGAATAAAATAATCAAGGATTCGATATTGCGTTATAAATCCATGAAGGGTTTCCATGTACTTGACCGGGCGGGATGGGATATGCACGGTCTTCCCATAGAAGTAAAAGTTGAAGCGGTCCTGGGATTCAAATCAAAAAAAGACATTGAGAAATATGGTGTCGGGAATTTCGTGGCAAAATGCAAGGAATTCGCTCTTTCACATCGAGATGAAATGACTCTCCAGTTCCAGAACCTTGGTGTCTGGCTCAACTGGAAAGATCCTTATATGACGCTGCGGGATGAGTATATTGAAGCTGCATGGTGGACGTTAAAAAAGGCGCATGAAAAGAACCTTCTGGAAAAAGGCCGAAGGGTCGTAAACTGGTGCCCCAGATGCGAAACAGCCATAGCTGACTCCGAGGTTGAATATGCAGATGTTTCCGACCCCTCGGTGTATATCAAGTTCCCGGTCACAGGTGAAGAGAATACTTTCATCGTGATATGGACTACTACCCCATGGACTATTCCCGCCAATATTGCAGTAGCGGTCCATCCTTCGTTTGAATATGTAAGAGTCAGGGTGTCAAAGAACGATAAGGAAGAAATCCTTATAATGGCAAAAGAGCTTCTGAAAAATGTCCTGAAACAGGGAAGATACAAGAAATCCGAAGTACTGGAGACTATCCTTGGCGAAGAACTTAAGATCGAATACAATGCCCCTCTTGGCCACAAAGTACCCAGACAGAATACATTCTCTCACACTGTTTACCTTGCAGACTTTGTGACCGCTGAAAATACAGGCTGTGTTCACATAGCACCGGGTCACGGCATTGATGACTTTGAACTCGGGATGAAGCACAAGCTTCCAATATTCTGTCCTGTGGGACCCGATGGGAAATATACTGAGGAAGCAGGCGATTATAAGGGAATGCATGTCAGGGAAGCCAATAAAGTTGTGCTTGATGACCTTTCTGAAAAAGACCTGCTGCTCTCAAGCGGAACTATCTCGCACAGGTATGGTCATTGCTGGAGATGTAAGACCCCGATAATATATCTTGCCACAGAGCAGTGGTTCCTGAGGATCACCGACCTTAAGGAAAAAATGCTTGATGAAATCAAGAAAGTGAAATGGTATCCCGATTGGGCAGGTTCAGCTCGTTTTGCCGACTGGGTAAAAGGTTCACGCGACTGGTGCATTTCCCGCCAGAGGTACTGGGGCATCCCGATCCCGGTATGGATATGCGATTTTTGCGGCGAAGTGGAAGTAATGGGGACAATGGAAGAATTGAAGAACCGGTCAGCCGTGAAAAACCTGACAGACCTTCACCGGCCATATGTGGACAATATCCATATCAAATGCAGGAAATGCGAAAAGAGAATGAGCCGGGTTCCGGATGTGTTCGATGTATGGTTTGACTCCGCAGTTGCATCCTGGGCAACATTAAATTTCCCGCGCGATGATAAAACATATAAGGAATGGTGGCCCGCCGATTTTATCACTGAAGGCCATGACCAGACCCGCGGCTGGTTCTATTCCCAGATGGGAGCAAGCATGGTCTCCTTCGGGAAAGCGCCTTATAAGAGCGTCCTGATGCATGGTTTTACCCTTGATACCGAAGGCAAGAAAATGTCAAAGAGTCTTGGGAACGTGGTTTCCCCGGATGACGTTATTAATAAGTACGGGGCAGAATCACTTCGATTGTATGTGCTTTCACAGAACGCGCCGTGGGATGACCTGAAATTCGTATGGGAAGAAGTCGGGACCATTAACAGGATGCTCAATATCCTCTGGAATGTGTATCGATTCCCTCTTCCCTATATGATCCTTGACAATTTCAATCCTGTGGATACCAGGGAACGCCTTGCCACACTTTCGCTTCGCATCGAGGACAAATGGATCCTCTCCAAAGTCCAGAGCCTTATCAAGAAGGTTGAGACTGCCATGTCCGAGTACAATCTTCACAAAGCCACGCGGCCTATCTCGGAATTCATTCTTGAAGACCTCTCGCGCTGGTATATCCAGCTTATAAGACCAAGGACATGGCGTGAAGCGAATGACCCGGACAAGCTTGCAGCATATTATACTTTGTATGAGGTGCTTGTCACATTGACAAAAGTCCTGGCGCCCTTTGCGCCCCATATCTCCGAGGAAATGTACGGAAACCTTGTGCGAAATATACATCCGGACGCACCTGAAAGCGTCCACATGTGTAATTGGCAGGCTCCGGATGAAAAATTTATTGATATTGAACTTGAGAAAAAGATGGATATCATCCGGGAAATCGTTGAGGCAAGTTCTAATGCAAGGCAGAAACTCAAGCGCAAACTGAGATGGCCTGTTAAGAGAATAGTAGTTGTGCCAAAGAATGAAATAGTAAATGAAGCGGTTTTGTGCCTTGAGAAGGTATTGAAAGAACAGACAAACGCCAAGAATATCATTTTGATCAAGCACGGTGAAACCTGGGATGAGCTTGGCGTTGAAGTCCTCCCCAACCATGCAGCTCTTGGCCCCGCTTTTAAGAAAGATGCAGGAAAAGTCATAGCGCAATTGAAGACTGTCAGTGGCAGGGCAATAAAGAAATCCATCCTTGAGACCGGAAGTTTTGAACTGGAAGCCGGAGTCATCAACGCTGATATGGTGACCTTTAAGGACCTTATACCGCCTGCTATTGCCGCCGCGGGATTCTCAGCCGGTGATGTCTATGTTGACACCGAGCTCACACGGGAAATTGAATCCGAAGGCTACGCGCGCGAAGTCATCCGAAGGATCCAGGATATGCGAAAAGAGCTTGACCTTGCCGTTGAAGAAGAGATACGAGCCTCCGTGGAGATCAAAGATGAAAGGGTTGCGATACTTGTTCTTGAATTAAAGGATTTCATTGCAGGTGAGGTGCGGGCAAGAACATTGACGATCGGACCTGAGGTTGAAGTAGAAGGTGAGCTTGTGAAGGATTGGGACGTAGAAGATGTCAGGATGAGGATGGGAATACGTTTATGATAGAGTGGGGCGAAAGTGCTTTGGAGAACCGCTCATATCCTTGTTGCGGATGCCCCATTAATTCCTCAGTTGCTTTTCAAGATTATTCAATGATTTCTCTGACCCGGTCACAATGAGTTGTGCCGCACCAACAATAGTAAATTGCCCAGAAAAGGGTAAAATATTTAAATCCTCATGTATATCCTAATCATAATTAGGAGTATGAGCAGGTGCGTATTGAACCATTGCAGCTGTAAACGAATGTTAGAGGTATAAAAAATGCAGAGAATAAATCGGCGCAGGCAAAAAAAAAGAAGAGGGCGTATGCGTCTCTTTCCTTAATCACAGAAAATAATGGGATCATGATATTCTAATATTCAGAAAAAAACCTATATCGCATACTTCACTGCCTCTTCGATAGTCCTCACTTCCCTCACTTCAATTCCGATGTCCCCCACAATGCTTTTCTGACCCGGCGGCACAAGAAACAGCTTTGCCCCATTCTCCTTTGCAGCAATGCCTTTTTCCCTCGGGGCGCCGATTGACCCTATCGAATGGTCTTCACGGATCGTTCCCGTCATCAGCACATCACTCCGGGGCGCTTTTCCTTCCATCGCGGCAATAGCTGCGATAGTAATAGCACCGCCTGCGCTGCCTCCTGAAATGATAAGGTTTTGCTCCTGTGGCGGTGATTTGATATTGACCAGAATATCTTTGTTTATAAGACTTGTCCTTGTAACTTCCCGGGCCACGCGAATGGCAGTCTGGTATGATGATTGCATTGCTTCATCAACAAGAACATTGGCGAGATTGAGAAATAAGTTGCTTTTTCCTTCTTTTATGATCACTTCAAGAGGTATCACATGGCCGATATCATTCTCATCCACACCAATTACCCCGTAGTCGCTTTTGGTGACCATGGTGAGGTTTATGATGTCCTCTTCAAGTTTTTGGCGTGTCTGTGTTTCATTCTCCAGCAACCTTTCTGTTCTTGACAGGTTTCCATAGAGGCTTGAGATATTTGATTCAAGCTGTGAAATCTTTATTTTTTGTGAGGTTACTTCACCAGACATAGCGGCTATAGATGCATCTTTTTGTCTTATGTCTTCAAGACTTACCACTAAAAATGCAGATGAACCGATCAATAATATAGAAAGGATGATAATTGCAATTCGAAATTTTCTGCTACTGTCTGGCATACTTTAAGTATATTTTTTTCATATTTTAAAAGGCTTTTTAAAACATTCATAAGTTTTAACCTGATAAAGATTAATATATTATCCAGGGATGATTTTTCTGCCGCAGGAAATCAGGAAAAGAGATGGAAGAATAGTAGATTTTGACATAGCAAAGATAACCAAAGCCATTTTTAAGGCATTTGTTGCCACGAAAAGCCATAATGGTGAAAGAGCAGGAGAAATTGCTGGCCAGGTTGTGGAAATTCTTGACAAGAAAATAACCGGGATACCCGGTGTTGAGGATGTGCAGGACACTGTCGAGGAAGTCCTGATCAAAAAAGGTTATACAATGGTTGCCAGGGCATACATCCTTTACAGGGAAAAGAGGGCGCAGATCAGGAAGGCAAAAGAATTCTTTGGTGTGAAGGATGAACTGAAATTGAGCGTTAATGCCGTGAGGGTACTCCAGAGGCGTTACCTGTTGAAAAATGAGAAGGGGGACGTTATAGAAACACCCCTTAAGCTGTTTGAGCGAATTGCGAAAGCAGTGGCTTTTGATCCTGAATCTGAGTGTGAGTTCCTCAACATGCTGGTGAACCTTGAATTTCTGCCCAACACCCCCACAATTATGAACGCTGGCACCAACAACGGACAACTATCTGCATGTTTTGTTCTTCCGATAGAAGATTCACTTGTGAGCATTTTTGATGCCGTGAAAAACATGGCACTTATCCAACAATTAGGTGGCGGGACAGGATTTTCATTCTCACGCCTTCGGATGCGAGGAGATAGGGTAAAATCCACAAAAGGTGTAGCTTCAGGCCCTGTTTCATTTATGAAGGTATTTGATACTGCAACGGACATAATCAAACAGGGAGGAAAAAGGCGCGGCGCGAACATGGGAATACTCAGGGCGGATCATCCGGATATCATTGAATTCATCACTGCAAAAACAAATGAAGGAATCCTGACAAATTTCAATATATCAGTTGCTGTGGATGATAAGTTCATGAACGCTGTCAAAGAGGACGGTGATTATGAGTTGATCAATCCCAGGAACAGGGAAGTAGTAAAGAAGGTGAAAGCACAGGATATCTGGAACCTGATGATAACGATGGCCTGGAAAACCGGTGACCCCGGGATCATATTCATAGATGAGATAAACAGGCATAACCCAACGCCGCATATAGGGAAGATGGAGAGCACGAATCCATGTGTTGTGGGCAGCACGTTGATCCCTACAGAAAAAGGCCTGGTCAGGATGAAGGACCTGGTCGAAAAATATTTCGGAGGTGGAATCCTTATTGCCGTGGATAATAGAGTTCCGATACAGATCAAGAACAATAATGGAACCATAAGCCTGATGAAGCAAAAGCAATTTGGAGTATCCTTCTTCGGAATTTTAAAAGCATTTTGTGTGGGAGAAAAGGATACCTGCAAAATAGAAACAGAATCCGGATTTGAGTTGATCTGTACATCAGACCACAAGGTTCATACAAATTATGGATGGGTGAAAGCAGAGGACCTTGATCCTTTAAGACATAAGGTTTTGATACAATCGGGATTGGGAAGATTTAATGAAAATCTTGAATTACCGTTTGATGTTAAGAATCAGTTTACAGGAGGAAATGGTAAAACAACCAGATTATCTTTGCCGGATAAATGGAGTAAAGAATTAGGACAGGTAATGGGCTGGCTGATAGGTGATGGCTGGCTAAGGGATGCGGATAAAAATTGCAGGGTGGGATTCACATTCTCGGAAGCGGACAGGAAAGTTATGGACTATTTCAAACCCATTATTAATTGTTGGTATGGTTTTGATATAAAGGAAGTAAAAAGAGAGAATGGAGTTTATCATCTGTCCTATCATTCTAAATATTTTGTGGATTTTTTCAAAAAATTGGGTGTAATGCCTGTAAATGGCAAAGACAAGAAAGTTCCCGAAAGTATTTTTACAGCTCCAAAGGAGGCCGTTATTGGATTCTTGCAGGGTTTATTTACAGTTGATGGAACTGTAAATTTTATTGAAAACAAATCATCATACGTGAGACTTACATCGATATCCCGGGAACTGTTGAAAGATGTTCAAATCCTTTTGTTGAATTATGGTATTAAAAGTAAGATATATGATAGGTGCAGAACCCAGGAAAACAAATTCAATTATCTGAACAAGCATGGAGAATTGAAAAAATATAGTTCAAGCGGTATTTGCTACGAACTGGAAATGAGTAAAGAAGGTGTATTGATCTTTTTAAAGGATATCGGATTTCTGTGTAATTATCACAACAATAAAATAAATAAATTATTTTCAAAAGGTTACTATTCTGAGTATTTTGAAGAACGCATAAAATCGATAAATGAGAATGGAAAGGAACTAGTTTATGATTTGACTGAACCAAAGACATTGAGCTTCATCTCGAATGGATTTGTATCTCTTGATTGCGGCGAACAACCTTTGCTGCCTTATGAATCCTGCAACCTTGGTTCCATAAATCTGGCAAAAATGGTTGAAAATGGTTCTATCGATTGGGAAAAACTTGGAAAAACCATAGATATTGCGGTAAGGTTCCTTGACAACGTAATTGATATCAATAAATACCCCCTTATCCATATTGAGGAAATTACAAAGGCGAACAGGAAGATCGGGCTTGGTGTGATGGGGTTTGCTGATATGCTGGTTCACCTGGGGATTCCTTATGATTCTGAAGAAGCTCTTAAAACCGCAGAAGAAATAATGAATTTCATCCAGGAAAAATCACACAGGGCCTCTGAAAAATTGGCGAAAGTCCGGGGTTCTTTCCCGAATTTTAAGGGAAGCGTATATAAAAAACCCATGCGAAATTCTACTGTTACCACAGTCGCACCCACCGGGACAATAAGCATTATAGCGGGTTGTTCAAGCGGGATAGAGCCATTGTTTGCTGTTTCTTTTGTCAGGAACGTACTTGAGGGTACAAAACTCATCGAGGTAAATCCCTATTTTGAGGCTGTTGCAAAAGAAAGAGGATTCTATAGCGAAGAATTGATGATGAAAATAGCAAAGTCCGGTACACTGGCAGGAATAAAAGAGATACCTGATGACGTGAAGCGGGTATTTGTGACAGCCTTTGACATAGCCCCCCTGTGGCATGTGAAGATACAGGCTGCATTCCAGAAATATTGTGATAACGCGGTTTCAAAGACCATAAATTTCCCGAATGAGGCGGATATCAAGGAAGTCGAAAAAGCCTTCATGCTCGCCTATGAACTTAAATGCAAGGGTATCACGGTCTACAGGTATGGGAGTAAAACCACGCAGGTTTTGTACTTTGGGGATGCGAATGATAAATATGTGTCTGCAGATCCTGAATATTCAGGTGGTTGCGCAGCGCAGGTATGCCCGGTGTGAGGTATTAGAGCGACTGGATATATTCCGAAAGTGTCGGGATCCTTCCAAGAACAGCCGTTATCGCGGCAAGTTCGGCCGAACCAAGATAGACCAGTGCATTTTTACCCATGCGGTTATCGAAATTGCGTGTGGAAGTTGAGAATACAACGGCATTATCAGCTACTCTTGCCTGGTTGCCCATGCAAAGGCTGCATCCGGGGATCTCCATTCTTGCACCAAGTCCTGAGAGCTTTGAATAGTAACCTTTTTCTTTCATGCTTTTTTCGATAAGCCTTGTTGGGGGAGCCACCCACAATTTCGCTTTCATGCTGCCTGCCTTTTCAAGTATGGTTGCTGCCCTGTCCAGCTGTTCAATCCCTATCATGCAGGATCCGATAAATACCTCATCAATTTTTGTTCCCTGTACTTCAGAAAGCGGTTTAACAAGATCGGGATCATTGGGGCAGGCAAGTAATGGTTCACTGATATCGGACAGGTCGATCTGGAGGATATCGGCATATTCCGCATCAGGATCCGCTTCCATCAAAGAAGGGGCATCAAGCCATTCCTGCATTGCCTTTATCCGCATTTCAAGTGCATTTGATGCATATCCTTCTTTTATGAGCGATCTTAAAATTTGTATGTTGGTTTCAAGAAATATCGCGACCTGCTCCTTTCCCAGGGCTATCACGGCAGCTTCAGAGGACCTCTCCGCACTTGCATCCGTGAGTTCAAATGCCTGTTCTACAGTAATGTGGGGAAGACCTTCCATCTCCATTATCCTTCCATTAAAGATATTCTTTTTATTCGTTTTCTCAAGAGTTACCTTGCCCTGTTTTGATGCGTAATACGGAATTGCATTGACAACATCACGTAAGTATAATCCTTTTTTAAGGTTGCCCTTAAATCGTACAAGCACACTTTGCGGCATATCCAGGGGCATTATACCAAGGGATGCGGCAAACGCTACAAGACCGCTTCCTGCAGGGAATGAGATGCCTATGGGGAAACGTGTATGGCTGTCTCCTCCTGTACCCACGGTGTCGGGCAGGATCATGCGGTTTAGCCATGAATGGATTATTCCGTCGCCGGGTTTTAAAGCTACTCCCCCTCTTTCCCTGAAGAATGCAGAGAGTTCTTTATGCATTACTGTGTCCGCAGGAGTTGGATATGCTGCCGTATGGCAAAAGGATTGCATGACAAGAGGCGCCTGGAACCCAAGGCATACAAGTTCTTTTATTTCATCAGCGGTCATCGGCCCGGTCGTATCCTGGGAGCCCACTGTGGTGATGCCCGGAAGGCATGACTGCCCGGGACGCACACCAGGAAATCCGCATGCTTTTCCAACTATCTTTTGCGCGAGCGTATATCCCCGATCTGAAGTTGCAGGGTCAGCTGGCTTGATGAATAGATCATAATTTACTCCAAGGGCTTCCTGGGCTTTTTTGGTGAGTTCTTTTCCTATTATAAGTGAAAGCCTTCCCCCTGAGCCGTATTCATCAGGGAGCGTTTCGGGCTCAAGAGAAAATGAAGTGATCTCTTCTTTGTTTTCGCCAAGTATCTTGCCCTGTTTGAAATCCAATGTAACTACATCGCCCGATGTGAGAGCAGAAACATCGCATTTGATCGGGATAGCACCGCTGTCACGTGCGGTATTGAAAAAAATTGGCGCTATCTGGCTTCCAAGAATTATTCCGCCTTTTCGTTTATTCGGGATGCCCGGGATGTCCTGTCCGATCCACCAGATCAGGGAATTAGCAGCTGATTTCCTGCTGCTGCCTGTTCCCACAACATCTGCGGCGAATGCTAGGGGATATCCTTTTTTTTTCAGGTCCCTTATTTCATCAATCGCCCCAGGATATCGGTTTTCAAACATGGAAAGAGCATGCAATGGAATATCGGCGCGTGTTCCGGCACGGTTTGCCGGGGAGAAATCATCAGTATTTACTTCTCCAGGGATTTTGAATATCGTGACTCTTTGCGTTTGGGGGATTCCACCTTTGTGCCAATCAGCTTTTGCCCAGCTTTCGAGAACTTTCTTTGCTCCGGAATTTGTGGCGGAAAGCTCTTTTATCCTGTCAAAGAAACCAAATATCAAGATCGTGTTTGAAAGAGCACAAACCGCCTGTTCCGAAAGATCCCTGTCATCGAGCAATTCAATAAGCGTCTCGATATTATATCCGCCTTTCATCAGGCCTAACAGGGAGACCGCCTCATGCGGCAGGAGCAGTTTTGATCTTTTCTCGCGCAGGGCGATCTGTCTTAAGAACTTTGCTTTTTCAAGAGCCGCAGGGTCAACACCGGGTGGAATATGATCTTTTAGGAGTTCAAGCATAAAATCTTCCGATCCAGGGGGAGGATCAAAAAACAATCGGGTTAACGCTTTAACCTGTTCGGCATTGAGGGGAATAGGGGGAATTCCCTGTTCTTGCCTTTGTGCGATATGCTTCTGGTATGATTCAAGGATTTCTATGGTCATCCGGGGTCTGAATGGCGGTACTATCTATTAATTTTGCGATACACCGGATCATCGTTATTTATAATGATACGAGTAGATAATATAAACACACAAATATAAATACATTCAAACCGTTATAATTATAATCATAAAAATGGTTTTGTCCCGGGTTAATGAATTCGCAGTTGTCGATATGATCCCGTAAAGAGAGTCTGGCAGCTTGAGCAATATAATGTGCATCGTATGATATTTTTCAAGTTGAATTTTTCTATGATAATAATAACAATTATTATGATAATATTGATATACCATTTAAACCATATATGCTTTGACCAAATGAAAAACGAACTGCCCTGCTTAATATCAAATTAGTATTTGAAGGAAAGGATTTCTCAATGCCTGGATTAACTAATATGGACATTCTAAGCCTAGTAAGCGATGCAATTATTTCTATTACAGATGAAGATATTATATTCTTCTGGAATCGAAGTGCACAAAACTTATTCGGGTGGAAAGAGAATGAAGTCATCGGAAAGAAACTTTCGGCACTGGCTGTTCCTCCTGAGCGACTGGCTGAAAAAGCAAAACTCGAAGACGAAGTAAAATCGGGAAAAATTATAACTGGAATTGAAACGGCCTGGTTAACAAAAAATGGCAATCCTGCTAATTTGATTTTGTCTCTCATCCTGGCACGGGATAAGGACCAGAATATTATTGGTAGTTCATATATAATTAATAATAATAATGAAACAAAGCCTGCTGGAGAGGCATTGATAGAAAGCGAAATGCGATTGCATGCTATGATGCAGTCATCAACCGACGCCTTCATCATTGCAGATAAAGATGGAACTATAATTTCTACAACCGGGGTTGCCCAAAATATACTCCAGTATACAGAACAAGATCTTAAAGGTAAGCCGCTTAGTGTAATTATTCCGAAAAGGTACAAAGCATCTCATGAGATCGGGGTGCAGCGTATGATTGCGACTGGAAAGGCCAATATTATCGGTAAGAAAGTTGGACTATTCGGGGTCCGAAAAGATGGGAGCGAATTTCCCCTTGAACTTTCTCTAAATGTATGGAATTCGGGCAAAAAGATATTTTTTAGCGCAATGATTGGCGAGATAAAAATTGCAACTATAAAAAGGAACACATCTTTTCTTTCCAATTTTAAGAAAACAGGGGAGAAACCAAGAAAAAACAGCTTAATTTTCTCAGAAGATACTTACCCTGATGAGCCTGAAACAGTAGCTTCCCGCTTATCAAGAATCACCATGGATTCTTCTTTTATCAAATACCGCAGGAAAGCTGAAGAACTGCAGTCTGAAAATACCCGTATTGCACTTGCATACAAAGCAGAATCAGAATTTCTTGCAACTATAAGCCGTGAGTTCAGGGACCCTTTGGGTTCTATAATCGGTTTTTGTGAACTCCTTAAGCGTAAGACTCATGGAGATCTCGAAAAAAAACAGGAACAATATATTGATACGATCCACAAAAGCGGAAAATCCCTGATTACTCTTATCGATAAATTTGAATTAAAGAGAACAGGCGCTGAAAAAATACATCTCGTAATGGGGAAGATCTTTGTTATTGAGATAATAAATGAAACATTTAATCTCTTGAAAGAAAAAGCCCTGGAACATAACGTGGAATTAACAAAAGATATTGCCACCTCTTTTAATCTGATAAATGCGGATAAGAAATTTTTGAATTTGATATTTTTCAACCTTATGGGAAATGCTATAGATTTCAGTTCGGGTGGAAGTGTACATATAACCGCGAAGGAAGAAAATACTATGGCCCGTTTCTCGGTCAGGGGAAGCGGATGGGGGGATATTCCCAAAAAGATCGATGATTATAGTGTCGTCCTGGATAAAGAAAATATTCCTGAATTCGTAATCTCGAAAAAACTTGTTCAGATGCATGGAGGCAAAATATTCTCGGAAAGGAAAGATGGAGATTTGCTAATTACATTCATAATGCCGATAGAAGTGAAAAAAAGAGGTATATAGATGACAAAAGTACTTGTGGTTGAAGACAGCCCTTTTAACATGGAACTGGTACTTGAAGTACTGGATGACATGGGTTTCATAGCCGCCGGGGTAACAAACGGTGCGGATGCGATAAAGAATACAGAGAATGAGGTTTATGACCTGATCCTGATGGATATAGAACTTCCGGGAATGGATGGGGTTGTGATTCAAAAAATACTTAAAAATAATATAAAATATAAAAATATTCCAATAATAGCTTTAACCGCTTATGCCATGAAAGGGGATAAAGAACGATTCATTGCGGAAGGTTTTGATGATTACATATCAAAGCCAATAAACATGGACGATTTCACACACAGATTGGAGAAATACAGGAAGTAGCATGAAACATATTATGAAACTGTCGGCAATAGTTCTTTCAGTATTCATAATAGAATTTTTCATAGAAAGATCAATAGATATATTCTCAACAGATCCAGTATCTTTTGAAAGGACTATTGAAATTTTATCTGAATTTTTTTCGATTTTTGTGGCATTTTCGATTTTTTCAATGACCTGGCATGCCTATTCGAATAGCAAGGATAATCATTCACTTTTCCTTGGGGCAGCTTTTTCTGTAATAGGGCTTACCACTCTTTTCCATTTGCTCTCTTATCCTTTCATGCCGGATTTCGTAACATCGAATTCTCTCAATAAGGCAGATTTTTTCTTTATTGAATCAAGGATATTGCTTTCACTATCATTCCTTACAAGTTCATATATTTATAAAGATACCGTTTCCATCAAGAGATTTTTTTTGATTCCCCTGATCATAGTAACTTCTGTCATATCCATCTTCGTTTCCCTATCAGAACCTATTTTTCCGGTTAGTTCTTTCCGGTTAGTTGATCCTGCTGGGACAGTATTGATTTTTTTTATCAGTGTTATTTTATTGTTCTCGACCTACCGATACATAATACGATTACGGGAAACTGGACAAAATAACCTGGAGCTTTTGATATATGGTATGATTATCCTGATCTTTAGTAATATAGTTTATCGCTCTTATGAATTATCTGCACATTTCTTGATAATTATTGGCTTCTTTTTCATATATATGTCACTTTATAAATCATCGGTGGAATTACCTTATTCAAAACTGGCTCTTGCAGAGGATCGTTTCCATTCGTTGCGGCAATCCATAAACGATGCAATGATTTCAATTGATATGAATGGGAAGATCATTTTCTGGAACAACGGTTCGCAGAAAATGTTCGGATATAGAGAAAATGAAGTGATGGGAAAAGATATCACAATTCTTATGCCTGAGCGTTACAGGGAATTTCATAAAGAGGGAATGTCGCGGTTGTTATCAAAGAGGGATCCTGATATCATTGAAAAAACAATCGAAATGCATGGCTTGAGGAAAGATGGCAGTGAATTCCCCCTTGAGCTTTCTCTTTCTACATGGAAGGATGTGGAAAGCAGATTTTTTGGCAGTATCATAAGGGATATCACCGAACGAAAACATATCGAGGAAATTCACATTGAAAATGAGCGCCTCATATACGCAAATAAGGCTAAATCTGATTTCCTCACTATAATGAGTCATGAACTTCGCACCCCTTTGAACTCTATTATAGGTTTTTCGGAGCTCCTTAAGAAAAAAAAGAACGCCAGTTTGACCGTAAAACAGGAACGCTATGTTGATAATGTCCTTACGAATGGCATAAATTTATTGTCTCTTATCGATGATATCCTTGACCTTAGCTTTATTGAAGCAGGTAAGATCAAAATTAATAAAGAAACCATGCCGGTTCAAAAAACAATACATGAAATCATTAACCTGGTGGAGTATAAAGCACTTGAACAGAAGGTTATTCTGAAAGCTGAATGTGATCCAGAACTTGAAACAGTTGAAGCTGACATCCAGAGAATCAAACAGATACTTCTCAATCTCCTCAATAATGCTGTGAAATTCAGCAAAAAAGAAGGAGGAATAGTGACCATCATAACGAAAAAAGAAGACAACAAGGCACTTTTTTCTATTGTTGATACGGGCATAGGAATAAAGGATGAGGACCTGGTTAAATTATTCAATACTTTTTCGCAGGTGGATTCAGGAAGCAGCAGGAAATATGGCGGTACCGGTCTTGGGCTTGTGATCTCAAAACATCTGGCCCAGCTTCATGGTGGGCAGATCGTGGTAAAAAGTAAATTAGGGGAAGGAAGCGCGTTTACTCTTATTTTGCCTATCAATCAAAACAAAATGACAACGTCACAAAAAGCACTTGAGATGTGAAAAGAATGATATTGCGTAATAAGTCTCTTATCGTTATCGGTTTTACACTTCTTTGCCTGATTTTGTTTTTTTTATCAGCATCATCAACCATCATGACAGGCGGTTTTTTACAAATTGAGCAACAGCAAGTAATCAGGAATGTTGATCGTGCCGCAATGTCAATATCTGATGACATATCGGGCCTAAACGGGGAAATTGAAGACTGGGCATTATGGGATGATACCTATGAATTCATCGATAATGCCGATCCAGATTATATAGAAAAGAACATCCCTGATACAACTTTCATTGAAATAAAGCTGAATTTGATCCTTTATGTCAATTCTTCAGGAGGCATAGTATACGGGAAGGCATTTGATATTCAAAATAGAACTGAATTGCCCATCCCACAGAGTTTTCAGGATATTTCTCCCGGCAGCATCTTTCTGAGACAAATTGATGAAAAAAGCAGCTTAAAAGGGCTCATATTAATGCCTCAAGGACCAATGTTGATAGTTTCAAGACCTATCATGGATACGGAAAGAAAAAAACCGATTCGCGGTTCATTGATCTGGGGAAGATACCTCAATGATAAGGAAATTGAGCGCATTGCTAAGATAAACCAAATTTCGCTGGTCGTGCACCGTCTGGATAAAGGGCATCAGCCTGATAATCTTGCCGCGATCCAAAGCAGGTTATCAGATGAAAATCCTTTTGTTACTGTGCCAATTGATGAAGATTCGATCACTGGATACACTATTTTCAAAGACATATATGGAACACCAGCGCTTCTTATGGAAGTTATGTTACCAAGGGATATATACAAACAAAGCAAGCTCGCTGAACGCTATTTATTCATTTCATTGATCATTGTAGGTATCATCATAGGCGGACTGTCGCTTTTGCTCCTTGATAAATTTGTCCTGTCCAGATTGTACCTCCTTAGTTCTGACATTCATAGAATTGGAGAAAGCGGAGAACTCTCCGATAGGGTGACAACGCAAGGGAAGGATGAATTATCAAGTGTGGCAAACGCCATCAATAAGATGCTTGAGGCTCTTGAGCGTTCCCAGGAAGAAAAGCGTATTGTTGAAGAAGAATTAGTAAAGCACCGCAACCACCTTGAAGAACTTGTAGAAGAAAGAACATCTGAACTAAAGAGAAGCAGTGAACAACTGAAGAACTCAGAAGAAAAATATCGTTCACTCGTGGAATCCACTGAAGATTCCATATATATGGTGGACAGGGATTGCAGATACCTGTTCATAAATAATAAACATATCAAGAGATTAGGAATTGAGGATTACAGAGACAGGATGTATAATGAATTCCATTCACAGGAAGCGTCAAAGCGATTTATTGAGTGCGTAAATGATGTTTTTGAAACTGGAGAACCCAAGCATGTAGAATATGAATATAATGGGAGATGGTTCAACCAGACCTTAAGCCCTGTGAAAAACGAAACAGGCAATGTAACTACTGTAACGGTGGTTTCATCTGATATAACCGGGCGCAAGAAAGCAGAAGAGATAAGGATTGATAATGAACGCCTGGCATATATAAATAAGGCAAAATCGGATTTCCTGTCGAGTATGAGTCATGAACTTCGAACTCCTCTTAATGCCATAATAGGTTTCTCGGAACTGCTACAGAAAAAAGGAAAGGGTACTTTCAATGATAAAATGGAGCATTACGTGGATATCATTATTACAAGCAGTAAATTCCTTCTCAATCTTATCAATGACATACTTGACTTAAGTAAAATCGAAGCGGGAAAGATAGAGCTTGTATATGACAAAATGCCTTTACATGCAACTCTCTATGAGACCCTTCTCCTGATCAAGGAAAAGGCGGATTTACATAACATTTTAATTGAGAAAGAATTCGATCCAAGGCTTTCTTTGATCGATGCGGACACACAAAGATTCAAACAGGTCGTTTTCAATCTCTTGAGCAATGCAGTGAAGTTCAGCGCGAAAGAAGGAGGAATAATTAAAATCTCTACAACAAAAGAGGGCGATATGGCAAAGATCTCTTTTTCGGATACAGGTATCGGGATCAAAGAAGAAGATATCGGAAAGTTATTCAATGCTTTCGAGCAGGTTGATTCTGGAATTTCCAGGATATATGGAGGCACAGGACTTGGATTAGTAATATCAAAGAAGTTCATTGAGCTTCACGGTGGTACAATCTGGGCCACCAGTAAATATGGTGAAGGCACAACATTCACCTTTGTTCTACCTATAATGAAAGAAAAAATTACAAAGAATAGAAAATGTTAGGATACGGATTTCATGGATGCGTGTGGAAAAGTTAAAGTCTTCCTGAAATGAGCAATCTGAACTTTTGTTTGTACGGGCTGGGAGGGATTTGAACCCACGGCCGTCGGATTAAGAGTCCGACGCTCTGCCTGTCTAAGCTACCAGCCCAAGACTTCCCTCTAATAATGCTAAGTTAATATATACGTTTCGCACAATCAGGATATAACATGAAAATCGCACGAGAAACCTTACAATTCATTCTGGAAGTATGCAAATCATCCGCCCCCCTTGAATTCGCAGGAATGCTCTCTGCCCGGGGGGATATCATTACGGAAGTCGTTGTAGTCCCTGGCACGGAGTCCAGCGATGAAAGCGCAGTGATGGAGTTATTCATGCTTCCCAACATACATACCATAGGGTCGGTGCACAGCCATCCCTCCGGGAATATTACCCCATCCGGCGCTGATCTTGAACTTTTCAGTCAGAAGGGGATCGTCCATATTATCGTAGGCGCACCCTTTGATTCCAGAAGCTGGAAATGCTATGATAAAGACGGGGTGCAGGTCAAACTCGAAGTGGTAGATTATAAGTTCAAAGAAGAAAATGACTTTGTACTGGATGAAGAATTATGAAACTGGAAGATATTATCAAACAAATTGCACATGTAAGTAAAGCTGAGATAAAAAAGATCGCACCCGCAGACTGTGATGAGATCAAATACCTGATATTGGAATCAAAACCCGGAAGCATATATGAGAAAATGGTACTCGGCTACCTTACATCGATATGCGCAGAATGCATGTACCCGAGGATATTTCACCTCTTTCGCAATGACCTTGATTATATCGGGTTTGAACTTGAAAAGGGTGAGATCATTGTTGAGATAGCCGGAATCATGCTGGGAACCTGTATGAAAGGAGGAAAGATCGAAGTAAAGAAAGCCGGGGATGAAACCGGAAGTTCCATGAACGGCGGGGAGATAATCGCGGATGAAATTAAGAGCATCGGAAATACCATAAAAGGAAAAATAGTTGCAGGACAGGTCGGCAAGATCTCAAGAAACCAGGGTGCACAGATTTTTATAAATGGAGTTATATTCAAGCGGAGTTTTCTTGACAGGTTATTGGGGAAATGAAACTCCCCACGGCTAAAGAAGGAAGATTCCTGTTCATTAACAAAAACATGTTCTGGATGCCGATTAGAGGTTCTTATCCAGGTAAGTGGATCTAAAAGGTTGGAGTAATAATTATTATCATGATTATTTAAATTTTAATAGATAAATTTAAATAAGAATATAACTCAACTAAGATATGTGTGTAAACTCGTGGCCTATCGGGTAAAAAAGCCAAAGACCACAGAACATAATAAAAACAGCAAAAAAAAGGAGGAATCAAATATGGGAATATGGGCATGGATTCAACCGATCGATAGGATATGGAAGGTAATTTCTGATACTGAAAAAGGAACACTTTACGTTTATAACGAGAAGAGTGAATTGATCATGGAACAAAAAGGATTGACAAAAGCAGAAGTTTCATTCATAGAGGATAATTTCCTTCAAATAGTTGCCAAAAATCTTGATGAGGAAAAAATAATCCCCAATCACATCGTTAATGTGGAAAGGCCAGTTCATGAGTACAATTACATGTATGCGTGAGTGTTTTTTCTGGTAAAAACGATTGTCATTATCCGGGTTTTGATGCAATTTTTATCTCACTGACAAGTGATTTCAAAACCCTGTCCCTAATTATATTGGCTTCAGGGCCTGTCCGTATCCTTGGGCGCGTTAATTTAACATCGAATATCTCTTTAATTTTACCCGGGCGGGCTGACATGATAAGGACCTTATCTCCCAGGTAAACGGCTTCGTCCACGCTGTGAGTTACAAAAAGCACACTTACGTGTTCCTTTTCCCAGATTCTTAATAATTCACTCTGCATGAGATTTCTTGTCTGGGCATCAAGCGCGCCGAAAGGTTCATCCATCAATAGCAGCTTCGGGTTGTTGGCATAAGCCCTTGCGATACCGACTCTTTGTTTCATGCCCCCTGACAATTCATCAGGGTAATGGTTTTCAAACCCGCTCAAGCCTACGAGATCTATATAATGCTTTGATATTTTTTCACATTCCAAACTGGTCTTTCCCTTTACCTCAGGTCCGAATTCGATATTCTCTTTCACGGTCCTCCAGGGGAAAAGGGCATATTCCTGGAAGACAAAACCACATTCTTTATTGACCCCTGATATTTTCTTGCCGTCCAGGCATAACAAGCCACTATCCGGCTTTTCCAGCCCTGCAGCAAGGCGAAGAACAGTTGTTTTTCCGCATCCGCTGGGGCCAAGAAGGCACACGAACTCTCCCTCTGCAACTTCAAAATTAACATCTTCAAGTGCGAGAAAATCATTGAATCTCTTGGATACCGAATTTATGACTAATCTGCCCATTTTATGAACCTCCTCTGCAAAAGAAGGATACTAATATTCATAATATATCCGATCACGCCTATAACTATCATACCTGCCACCATTTCCGAATAGCGGCCCAGGTCTCCCATGTTCCAGATAAAATAGCCAAGGCCCACGGGACTCCTGATAACCATCTCGGCTGCTACTATTGCCATCCATCCCACACCAAGCCCGATCCTCAAACCGGTCATAATAGATGGAAAAGCTGAAGGAATAATTACTTTTTTTACTATCATTGATTCTGAAGCCCCAAGTGTTCTTGCAGCGTCAATGAGCCTTGGGTCTGTTGATTTTACTCCCTGGACCGTGTTAAGGATAATGGGAAAAACCACGCCGATAAAAACAATAAATATCGATCCGCCGGATATGAAAATAAATATCGACAGCGGTATCCATGCCATCGGAGGCATGTTTCGGATAATTTCAATTAAAGGATTGAATAAGTTTCCGATAAGCTTTGAATATCCAACACCGATACCCAGCGGGACACCAATGATAAAGGCAATAATCCCGCCTTCGATCACGCGCTGCAGACTGGCATAAACATGGTTAATGATACCATACGTGAAACCTGGCCCATGCAGCTGAATGAACATCGAACCAACAAGCGCGAACCATGTTTCAATAGGCGTGGGAATGTCCCCCAGCCGAATAAAAGGAATATTGAAACTATCTTTCCTTGCAAGTATCACCAGCAACTGCCATACCAGCGCAAAAATGATAAGGGAAAGGAGGTTAATTACTAATCCTTTCTTGCCTTGCTGGATTTTCATTAATAGCTGACCGTAAGTCCTTCCTTTTCTGCCTCCATGAGGAAAAGAACATGCTGTATGGTACCGGGTCCGGGGAATCCAACTGTCTCTCCCTGCAAGTCCTTAATAGAGGTAATGTTATTGGCCACAACGATCACCGACCCTTCATTATTCATCCCTGCGATCACTCCAACGCGTGCGTCATCTTTGGAAAAATCATTGCTATTGATCCTGTGGATAATCACAGGTGGTATTCCAAGACTTCCCACATCAACCGTATTGGCTTTAAAGCCGTTTTGCATCTCAAAAGCCCCGTTCTGGAATGGTGCACCTTCAGCTATTGTAATATTTATTCCCAAATCGTTATAATATCCTTTTTGCCATCCTACGTAGAATGGCAATTCATGAATATCATTAATAAGGTATGCATACCGGATGTTGACAGGTTCTTTCAATGAAAGCTTCGAGAGATTTTCATCTTTGTTATTGATGGCCCAATCCACATATTTGTTTGTCACGAGTGAATTTGCATAATCTGAAGCGTTCTCATATCCTGATTGATTCCATTTCGCCATGTCGAATATCTTAAAATCCTGTATACGCTGGATAAATGTGGTTGTGCCAGCAACATTAGTATTATAAACAAATTCCACATCAGCAAGACTCAGGTTCGCAGCCACAGGATCTGTCATTCCGCCAAACTGCATTGTATAATTGATCAATTGGGCATGGTCGGGTGAATCGCCCTGCTTTGCATTATTTATGTATTCAACCGATCTTAACTGCACAAGTGCCATGCGCTTCAGGATCTCATCAGAATTATTTGTCTTCTTATACCAGTCATCATCATACGCTACTACACAGCAGGGATGGTCAGTCCATATTTTTCCTGAAAAAATAAAGTTTTTCCCATACCCTTTGGTAACCGCTATTGCAGGATAAGGTTCCCACATGATGAATCCAGCAATTTCCCCTGTCCCCAATCTCTGTATCATCTCCTGTCCAGTCATTTTCACAAGGTTTATTGGTTCTGATGCTTCAGGAGTTTTTTTGCTTTCAAGACATCCTGATACAAATATTGCCAGAATAATGACAAATAGGATCTTCAGTGAATTTTTCATAATCTTCCTCAAACAATTCTCTATTATAGATTCAAATTACGATATTTAATGGTTTCCGTTTTTTCTGGATATTTATTTCCTTTTCAAATTTGAAAATAATATAAAAAAAAACACTGCGGAACAAAGTTCTGCAGTTTCCCTGATTATTCTTTCCCGAAGAAGCTTCTCATCATCGGGTGCATTTCCATCATCTGCTGGCTTGCTATATCCTCATACAGCCGGTACATGATACTTACTGTCAGCAATAGGCCTGTCCCGCCTGCACCGCCAAGAGTGCCTAGAAGACTTGCAATGAGTGTAAGAAAACCTATGAATGCCCCGCCTATGACTGTTACTCTGGGGACATATCGCTGCATTACACGCTCAAGCGTTCCGCTGCTTCTGCGATAACCGGGGATCTGCATTCCTGATTTCTGGATCTTTTCAGCGACGTTCTTTGCGCCCATTCCTGTGGTTTCAACCCAGAAAAGAGCAAAGACTATACCGCCAATAATGAGCATGGATGCATCCGTGAAAACATGAAGTATTATTTTCCAGAATGCGGGTTCTGCAATGCCAAGACTTGTGAATCTTGGCCCAACAAGAGAGGGTATCCAGTCACTCGGTCCGTTAATCGGTGAGAGATAATACATAAGACCGCCAACAGGTGTTCCTTGTACATATGTTCCCAGTGCAGTCACACCTTTGCTTGAAAGGATGAGACCTACCATCTGGATATTTGCCTGAAGCGCCCTTACCAGGATCATAGGCAAAACACTTGCATAAATAAGTTTTACCGGAAATCGCCCTCGTGCCCCTCTTACGGCCGCATGTGCAAGGGGTATCTCGATACGTGTACTTTCTACATAGACAACCATCAGGTAGATTAATATTGTACTGAACAACGCCAGGATACCGGCTTCGTAGATGAATAGAACCTTGTTTGTCAGGATGTAAGTCATATCAATACCGGATGTGGGACCTGCCATGAATATCCATTTGGGAAAGATACCGATAGGGACTCCGGTATCATCTGCCTTCCAATTGAATAGACCCTGGACTATCTGTTGCGACACACCGGCGATAATGAACATTCCAACACCTGAGCCTATGCCCCATTTGGAAACTATTTCATCCATATAGAGGATCAATACGCCGCCGGCACATACCTGAAGGAATAACAGCAAGGTTATAAAGCTCACGTCAACGCCAAGCGTCGCCGCAAGCCCTGCATCTGCTTTCATATACCCGCCAAGTATCTGCGGCAGTGCTTCAAGAACGACCATTACAAAAACGAGAAGTTTCTGCAAACCCTGGAATATGGCCTGCTGATGCGGATCAGTAAGATCCATTTTAATGACATTTGCCCCTACAAGCAATTGCAGCACTATTGAAGCGGTGACTATCGGGCCTATTCCCAGGACCATCAGGGAACCTGAAGCTCCGGCGAAAAATGCCCTGTAAAGTTCGAAAAGGTCAATCGAGCTTTTATCCAGTCCGAATAGCGGGATATTGGCCAAAACGAAATACAGGACAAGAATACCCAATGTCCATCCAAGTTTTTTCTTAAAATGCACATGACCTTCCGGACGTTTAACCGCAGGAAGACGATTCAATAGGGGTGCAAGACTTTCAAATGCCATGGTTAATTACTCTTGTTTTATAGATTCTGATTGTTCTGCAGGATTATTTGTCTGACCTTTGGCTTCTTCGATTTTCTGCTTTGCCAGGGATGAGAACCCGGAAGCAGTTATGAATAAGGGTTTGGTCACTTTTCCACTCCCAAGTACTTTTTCGATACCGATGTTGCCCAGGTCAATATGATATGCATTGCCTTTTTTTTCCGCAAATCCATCTACTACTAGTTGTTCAATTGCCTCATCGATCTCTCCGATATTTACGATGATCAAATCTGATGTTACAGACTGCGGGCGTTTGAACCCGTGCTTACCAAAACTCAAGCCGCGCTGCATTGAACGGACAAAATGATGCTTGCATGTTCCGGCATTTCCGCGTCCACCGCGGCTGCCTCCACCTCTTCGGTTCTTATGCGTGCCACCGCCACATGTCCTTGATCCCCTGAATTTCTTAGTTTTTTGTTTGCTCATGATAATTACCTCATCTTAGTTAACAGGGTATTGATTTCGGCTCCATGGAATCCGAGATCTCCTCCTTCCTGAAAGGTTCTTTTTGTACCCTTGAGACCTTTCCTTGCCGGATGCATCCTGAAAACAGGTTTTAATTTAGGAATATCAGCTATTGATGAGCTTCCTTCACATATGGCTTTTGCCAGTTCCTTGAAAGATTTGAATTTCGTGTTCTTACTCAGGTATTCCTCAGTCAGGTCATCGCCGCCTTCGAGTTTGCCTCTGTTTTCAAGCATTTGGGCAAGTGTTTCCGGGGTTATAACGCCCCATGCAACGTAATCCTTTGCTTTGTGGATCATCCCACTATAGGTGGGTGTCTCAGGTACGACCACACAGTGATTTACCCTGTCAAGGCGCAACATTCTTAATGTATCCCTGATATCCTGCCTGGTTTTTACTTCCCCGCGAAGTTTTACTATAGCGTACATTTTTCACACCTTCATAGTTGTTGTCTGTATAAGTGCATCAAAAGTTGCTTTTGCGAAATTAAGGGTTGTTCTGGTCTCCCCGCTCACTTTTGTCCAGACATCTTTGATCCCTGCGATCTCCAGCACTTTTTTTGCAGTTCCGCCTGAAGCAATTCCCAATCCTCTGGGTGCAGGCCTGAGTTTAACTTCCACACTTCCGATTTTCCCTTTTACTTCAAAAGGCACGGTATGACCCTGCCCGCAGCCACATTCCCATGAACCGCAGCCACGTTTAATACCGATTATGTTCATCTTGGCAGTATCTATTGCTTTCCTGATGGCGATTCCAACTTGAACGTCCTTGCCCTCTCCGATGCCGATAAAACCATCACCGTTGCCAACAATGACCGTTGCCCTGAATTTTACTCTTCTTCCCGAGTCTGTCATTCTCTGGACCATATTGATATCCAGAACTTCATCTCTGATCTCTGGCAATAACGCATCTACGATTTGTGACTCCCTTATCGGTAATCCCGATGCAAGGGCTTCACCCATGGTTGTAACCTGTCCCTCCTTGACCAGTTTTCCCAGTCTTGTCTGAGGGAACCATTCCTCTTTATGTTGTTCAAATCCTTTATCTCTCATTTTATTCACCTGAATTCGCCCTCGATCTTTTGTTTTACCGCCTGGAATTGTTCTGCAATATTGGTTTTCCTGTATGTGTCAATATGCTTGCCCATGATCCTGTCTTCTGACGGGAATATCTTGGGGTCGTGTGGGATTTCAAGACCTGCATCTATCGCACCTTTTAATGCGGCAAATAGAAGTCCCCCTTTTGTAGTATGGTATAATCCAAGGTCAGTTATTGCCACTGTCTGTCCCTTTTTCTTTGCCCGGTATCCAAGCAATAATCCTGCCAGGTATGCTGACGTGATATTTCCGGTCGGGGCGGTATAGCCATATTTCTTTAAATCCTGCGTATTGGCGCATACCAGTGTAGCATCTCCGGCGGATTGAGGTACTATTATCTGTACCTGTGTATTTTTCAGGCTTTTCCTGATTACGAGCCTGGGCTTTTTTGATATCAGCAATTGCTTTCTTGCACGATAATCCGTTTTGCCCATCCTGACTCTTCTGAATTTTACTTTGTAACGTGATCCTGTTGCCATATTCAAGCCTCCTTGGCTTTTAGCTGTTCCACATGGGCAATAAGATGTGCCCTGCTTCTGTATTCTCCACCTTTGGCCTTTCGGTATAATTTCCTGTACGTTGAGACTTCAATGGTCTTGTTCTCTTTCATTTCCTTAAGCTGGCTGCGCAATGCACGGATCTTTTTCATCCACTGTTCTTTCTTAGGATTCCTTGCGCCTTTTGCTCCGGATCTTGAACCATGTCCCTTCCTGTGCCCGTATGCACGGGTTTCATCAACTTTTCGGGCTCTGCCACGGCTTACTCCCTGGATATTTCTTTTTCCGATTTTCTCTTCGCTTATCAATTTTCGGATATCTTCCCGCGTAAGAGCTGTAGAAATATCTTTGTATGCTTCAGGGTTCATCCATACGCGGTTAACACCAATAGACATAACTTCTGCCGCAAGTCTTCTCTGATTTGCCAGATCTGTCATTTTAATCTACCTTCCTTGTGGGATTCAGAATCTTTAATCCCAATTCAGCAGCTTTTTTCTCCATCAAGCTGCGCTTTCTTGCTCCCACTGTCCTGGCAATCCTGCCAGCTTGCCTGCCGGTCTTGAGAGCTTCGACCTCTTCAATATTATTTACAATAATCTCTTCGAATCCTGAAGGATGCAGCCCGCGAACAGCCGCAGGACTTCCATATCCTGCTTCTACAAGAGGACATTTTCCATGCTTTGAATAGCGTGTCTTATTATGGATGCCGTCCGGTTTCCTCCAATGATCCGCAAGCTTTTTCTTCTTATGGGAATCAGTCTGCTTGAATGTGGGTTTCTTGCTTTTCTGTTTTTTCCTTATATTAAGAAGTCTTTTTGTTTCCGTATCAAGTGTGATAGTTATCGGCGAAGTTTCACCTATTTCCGCTTGCTCCTCTTCAATCACCATTTGATCGGCAGACGCTTTGATCTTCTGGGCAAGTTTTTCGCCTATTCCTTTGATCTGGGCAATATCATCTTCATTTGCCTTTTTTACGGATTCGATTGTCTTGAACCCTGCATCATAAAGTATTTTCGCTTTAGCCTTGCCAACACCCTCTATGGTTGTAAGCTGTTTGATCGCTTCATTTTCCATAATTTTCACCGTCCTGACTGTTCCACGAGGTAAATCCCATCCTGGAAAACCCTGGGATCAAATCTTTTTATTTTTGTAGCCTGACGGATGTTAGCTGCTGTCTGGCCAACATCTTCCTTATTGATACCATTAAGGATAACCTGATCACCTTTTATCGTGACTTTGGTATTGCCCAGGATATTGGCTTTTCTTGACTTCTTTTCGCCGAGGAAATTAGCAATTATTACCTTGTTTCCTTCCGTCTTTATCTGGATCGGGAAATGTGAATAAACGACTTTCATCGTGTATTCGTATCCTTTGGTTACTCCAGCGATCATATTTTTTAAGTGGGATTCATATGTGCCAATGATTGCGAGCTGTTCTCTTCGGAGAATGTTCGTCTCCACGATAAGTTCGGAATCAGCCTTCTTTATGGCAACTCCCGGATACCAGAGTTTTTTCTGGAGTTGACCCTGCGGGCCTGATATCGATACATTTGTGCTATCGATATTTATATTAACACCCTCAGGGATTTCTATAGTTCTTTTTGTTTCCATGACTTTCACCTAATAAACATAAGCGAGTAACTCTCCGCCAATGCCATTGTCCCTGGCCTCACTGTGGGTCATTACACCGCCAGGAGTTGTCAGGATGATAGAGCCGAAGCCCTTTGCTGGCAAAAACCGCTTTTCCCATTTTTCAAATTCGGTATTCTTCACGGCATGGCGAGGTCTGATTACTCCGCACTTGTTGATTTTTCCTTTAAGCTGTACCTTGAAATAACCTGATTTCCCATCATCGATGAATTCGAAATCGCCGATATACCCCTTATCCTTCATGACTTTAAGCACGTTCCCTATAAGCTTTGAAGCCGGTTTGATAGTGCAATCGGATTTACCTATTATTTCTGCATTTTTTATTGTTGATAATGCATCTGCAAGTGGATCTAATAACATTGATATCACCTATGTATATTTCTCAAAGCCCATCTGGTATGCTGTGTCCCTGAAGCACTGCCTGCAGAGGTATAATCCATATTTTCGAACTAGTCCCTGTTTCCTGCCGCAGCGTTTGCAGGCATTGGCACCGGCTCCAAATTTTTTATTACTTCGTTCCATTTAAATTACCTCCACGTCGTACTTTTCTTTCACAAATGAAATAACGTCGTCCTTTTTCAATCTGTGATCGTTGGATATTCTGTTCGCCTCAATCTTTCTTGAGCGTATCCTGTATCCCGCTCTTTTTACCGCTACATTGATATCCATTCCATAGATACCTATTGAGGGATCGTATTTCATACCGGGAAAGTCTGTATGTTCCTCTACCCCGAATGAAAAATTTCCATTTTGATCGAATTGTGTTGCACTGATCTTGTTATCAATGATCTTCAATGCGGTTTTAAGGAACTCTCTGGCATTGTTTCCCCTCAAGGTCACTTTGCAGCCGATGGGTTCATTTTTCTTGATCGAAAAATTCGGCAGGGTTTTCTTTGCTATGGACCTGACGGGTTTTTGCTTGACGATAGTCCCGAGCAATTTTTCTGCATTGGTCAATCGCTCACCGCTTTCTCCTGTACAGATATGTACCGTCACTTTATCAATTGAAGGTGTTCTCATCGGATTCATTTATACCACCTTGATCTGCGGTGTGGTTTCACCTATTACATATACGTAAGCTTCAATTGTCTCAAATTCCGTTTCATTGGATATGGCTACCATGTTCGTTCCTGAACCTCTGACTTTTCGGATCTGCTTTATCTTTCCGATTTCACCTGAGTGTTCGCCGCCGACGATCATTGCAAGATTTCCGACTTTATAGCCCATGTGTTTAATGATCTTGTGGTCCTTGGTATCGAGAATTATTGTATCAAAAGTCTTGTAATCATTTGATCCAAGTACATTTGTACCATCATGCAGGTTGAGCTGTACAGCCCCTTTTCTAATAATTGTTTTATTGTTTATCCTGCATAACTTTCCAGCGTTTGCATCTTCTTTGAAGAGTTTAAACCTGTTCTTTGAATCAAGAAGAACCCGATAATATTCATTGGTAGCAGGTATTGATACAATATCAAAAAGACCCACCATATGTTTGTAATCGGTTCTTGCTATACCATCTATGTGAATGTTCTTTTCATTAATTATCCTTTTAGCTTCCCTGGCATTGTTTGCGACCTTAAGGATATCCCGTACTACAACGAGTAATGGAATACCGGTTTCCATTGAATGGGCTCCCGGATTAGCTCCAACTACCCAGTGATGTGTTTTTCTGGTAATAGGCCACGATATGGGCGCTGCTACTCTTTTCTGATGTGTTGCCATTTAATCACCCAGGCGTTTTTCATCTTTTGTTTCTAATTTTATTATCATTACATTTGAAGGTTGTATTGGTCTTGGAACCTCTGTACCATCAGATTTTGTAACACTTACACCATCTACGGTAATTGTCATATTTGCAAGATTTACTACTGCAACCTTTCCTTCTTTGCCTTTATGGTCCCCGCGCAATACTTTGACAGTATCGCCTGCACGGACAGGAATACTTTTTATTGTATGTTTTTCACGGAGTTCAGTGCTTAACATCGCACCCATAAACTTATGTCTGATATGGAGAGGTGCCTGATACCTGGATTTTCTCTGTTTTCTTGGTTGTGTTGATACCATTTTTCTCACCTAAACAATTATCGAAGCTGCGGATGATATTTTTGAGTAACGTTCCGCTGCCTCCCTGGCTACAGGTCCTTTTATTTCCGTACCCTTTGGTACGCCTTCATCATCTACGATCACTACGGCATTATCTTCAAAAGAAACCCTCAATCCATCGGGGCGCCTGAATTCTTTTTTCTGGCGGATGATAACGGCTTTGAAAACCTGTTTTCTTGTTTCGGGGGTTCCTTTCTTAACGCTTACGATAAGAGTATCTCCTATGCCGCCGCGAGGATATCTGTTCCTGACACCGCGGTATTTCAATACTGATATGACTTCAACAATTCGCGCACCTGTATTATCAGCGCATTCCATTCGAGCTGCTGTGTTTATGGCTCGCGGAATTTTTGCCTTCATCCCTTTCATTTTAGCACCTCTATTATTACATAGGATTTTGTCTTACTCAGGGGGCGGCATTCAGCAATCGTTACTTTTGCTCCTTCTGCTGCATTCATGCAAGGGGGATTGTGAGCGTGCACTTTTGTCTTTCTTTTCTCATATCGCTCATATTTTGGATTCTTTTTTACATATGTTCTCTGCACGACTACCGTCTTATCCATTTTATCACTTACAACTACCCCACTTAAGACCTGTCCTCTGACAGGCAGGGTCCCATGAAATGGACAATTCGGATCTGCGCATTCTTTTGTTGGCGGTTGAACATCCAACCCAATATCACGTGTCATTTATATACCTCATCTATTTTCTGAATTTCTTCTTGAATTTTGTCTGGATTCTGTTTTCGGGTTGCGAGAGCAATAATCTTCCGTCAACTTTTATTGTTAAAGGCAAGTAACGTTTGCCGTCAACCGACGGAACTGTGAATATAAAAGATGAACAGGATTTCGGGATCTTTTTTTCCTGGACATCAGTTTCTATGGTCAAAACATTTTTTGTTTCGTCAACTATTCTTCCCTCTATTCCGATAAGGGACATGTTTGTACTGGACACTACTTTCGTATCAAGACCAATAAGTTCATGGTGTATGATATTTTGTGGTGTCATTTTCATTCCTTATTTTTTCTCCGTCTGGATCGTTCTGATCCTTGCGATGGTTCTTTTGATCTCTTTCATCTTTCCCGGACTTTCAGGTGCGCCACCCGCTGAAGCAATAGCGCGTTCCCTGATCAACTCCATTAATATTTTGTCCAGTTCTTCCTGTCTCTCATCAGTATTCATCTTCCTTATTTCATCACTTCTTAATATTGCCATACTACTCCTCCGTCTTATGGGTTCGTGATGCCGGGTGCCAGTAATCGTATTCCTGATGTTTATGTTCCAGTACATCAGCATGCATCCTTTCTTCTATATCACCAGTATGGATTTCTTCCGGGACAATTTCCTTTATAATTTCAGGTTCCGGTTTTGTGATCTCCGGTTTTACTTCAACGGGTGCAGCCTTTACAAGTTCTTTGATGCCTTCTGGTTTCTTTCCTGAAGGTGCAGCTTCCTGGGGAACGATAATATCTACGGTCTTGAACCTTCCCGGGAGTTTTACTGTTGGGCGGATTAACCTTACACGGCATCCGATTACTCCCAGTTTCTTTATCGCAATAGCAAAGCCCTTATCAACCAGTTCCATTGCAGGATTGCCTGCATGAAGCATATTGCCTGCTACGAATTTTTCAGTCCTCTTCCTGGGGCCGGTCAATTTGCCGGCAATGTCAATTTCACATCCGAGAGCTCCTGATTCCATAATTCTTCTCAGCATGTTATGGCCGGCTTTCCTGAAGTATAGCCCGCGTTCAATAGCTCCTGCTAATCTTGATGCCATCATCTGGGCATTCAGTTCAGGGATTTTTACTTCCTGGACATCGATTTGGGGATTATCAACACGGAAAACCGTTTCAAGGTCATGGGTAAGTTTGTGTATCGTTCTTCCGCCCTTTCCTATGATCATTCCCGGTTTTTCTGCAAAAATAGTCACCTGTGTACCCATAGGGGTCCTGTTGATATTCATGCCGCCATATCCCGCCCTTTCCAATTGTTTGGAAAAGTATTCTGCCATCTGAGTTTTATCAAATCCGTTCTTGACGAATTTTTTTTCTACGCCCATTATTGCACCTCTGCTATCATTTCTACGGTTACTGTTTCCTGTTTTTTTGGCGTAGCTCTTCCCTGTGCCCTGGGGAACTGCCCCATATAAGTGTGGCCTTTCTTTGTGGCGACATGAGTAATCCTCATGGTTCCCGAATCAAGCCCTTTATAGGTAGCATTACTTTCTGCGTTTTTCACTATACATAAGATTTCCTTGGCTGCCTTTTGTGGATACCTGCCACTGCACATCCCTCTCTTGTGAGGGACATTGCGTACGTATCTCTTATAAGGAACAGCCTGTTTCAATGCAGCTACATTTTCAAGAAATTCCCGTGCGGCGTCAAGTTTCATGCCTTTTATGGCAGTCGCTATCTCATGTGCCTGTTTTCTTGAAATATGAAGTTCTTTGCCCATCGCCTTTGATGTTTTTTCAGGTGAGGGTTCAATAGAGAAATTTAATTTCATGTAAATCACTTCAATGGAACGAATTTGCTTGATTTTGTTGCACCGATACCTGCTGCACCATGTGAAACCTTCCTTCTGGTAAGCACAAACTCACCAAAATAATGGCCCATCATCTCAGGAAGGATATCAATCGGTACAAACTCTTTGCCGCTATGGATAGCGATCTTCATACCAACCATTTCCGGAAGGACTATCATGTCCCTCAAATGCGTCCTGATGTTCTGGTCCTTGATTTTGACTTTATGCAGTAATTTTTTATGATCCTCTGAAAATCCGCGCTGGATGGTGCGGCGCTGTCTTGACGGAACAAGCAGTGCGAATTCATCATGACTTAACTTTTTAAGGTCCTCTACTGATTTCCCTCTAAATGTGAATTCACCCTTTCTCTTTGGTATCTTCGATGATTCTCTTCTTGCCATTTAACTCACCTCTTTCCTGTCCTTCTTGCGGCGATCGAGCCGACTTTTCTTCCGGGCGGCGTGCCCCTGGCTACGGTCTTTGGTCTTCCAGGATGCTGGCGTCCTCCGCCTCCGAACGGGTGGTCGACGACATTCATTGCTACGCCCCTGCTTCTTGGCCATTTGCGTGCCCTGACCTTCATTCTGAAGAATTTCTTTCCAGCCTTGACAAAATGCTTTTCGGTACGTCCGCTTCCTGCGACAACACCGATGGTAGCCCTGCATTTGGGGTTCAGCCATTTCATCTCCCCGCTTGGTAATTGAACTACGGTCTTGCCCACATCATGTGCAACAAGTATTCCGTACATGCCTGAGGCGCGGGCAAATTTCCCACCGTCGCCAGGCTGTGACTCCACATTACAGATAGGCACACCTTCCGGGATTTCTGCAAGTACCAGGGTATTGCCGGGTTCCACAGGGGCGGAAATACCGCACTGCATGGTCTGACCTACTTCTGTACCTTCCGGGATAAGCATCAAGCGTTCCTCGCCATTACTGAATGAAATGCGGGCAATAGGAGCCGAGCGTGCAGGATCATGTGTAATTTCAAGCACTTTTCCCGTTATTATTCCTTCTTGAACTTTCAGGTGCTCAAGGTTCGCTTTGAATTTATGAGATGGTGCTGTATAGGTAGGAGAACCTTTTCCCCTACTTTGAGACATTATTCTTTTTCCCATTTTCTCACCTTAGAATATTCCTAGCCTTGAAGCAAGTTCTGTCGCTGTATCGGGGTCCTGGAAACTCACTATGGCTTTCTTTTTTCCTTTTGAGGTCATCATCATATTGACGCTTGCCACTTTTACTTTAAAAAGTGCCTCAATCTCTCTTTTCACATTTGTTCGACTATCATTGATATCAACGATGAACTGGAGAACATTGTTATTTTCCGCCATCATCGTCGCTTTTTCTGTGATGTAGGGATGCTGTATCATTGCATTTTCTCCTCGAGTTTTGAAATTGCCGACTCGGTATATATTGTCAGGCGTCCTGCATGCGTTCCAGGGGCCAGTAATTCTGCATTAAGCTGGTCATAAATGACTACATCGACACCTGCAAGATTGCGAGCGGCCTTAACGACACCCTTGTCTTCTGCGGTGACGATCAGAATGCTTTTTGGCTGTTTGTATCTCCTGCCCCGGAGTTTACCTTTTCCTGCGCGGACCCTGGTTTGTTTTGCTCTCAGGATATCGTCCCATAATTTAGCTGTTTCAAGGAATGATTTTACATCTTTTGTTTTGGACAGGGCGCTAAAATCATCTGCTACTACTAAGGGCAATGATGCAGAGAACTGGTGTCCTCTCTTCTTTACAAGTTCAGCATTTCCTGTTGCAGCAAGTGCCGATCGTATGGCTTTCTTGCGCTCCTTATCATTGATCTTTTCACTCCTGTCTGTTTCAGGTTTGGGAGGATGCGCCTGTCTTCCTTTGACAGCCTGTGGGATCCTTGCGGCCCTGCTTCCATTCATAATTCTGGCCACACGTGATACGCCTCTTCCGGGGCCCCATCCTTCTGCTGATGTCCTCATTCCCGCATACATGTGCGGTCCATAAGGCTGCATACGATTCGCCTGGGCCGCCAGTACTGCCTTCTTTATAAGATCAGGCCTGTATGGCTCATCGAAAAGTGTTGAAGTAATTTTTTTCTTAGAATTTCCCGATAAATCGATTATATTCAAATCCATGAAATCACCCTTGTTTTGACTCAAGGCTTATGTACGTTATTTCAGGTGCCTGGCCCTTTGCTTGTGTCTTTGGTCTGATAGCGGGTCGCATGCGGACTAATCTCTTAACGGGTCCGGGCACGCTTCCCTTTATAATTACATAATCATTTCTGACAATACCGTAATTTAAGAATCCGCCTTCAGGGGTAACGTTCTTTCCATCTTTACCCATCTGCATGATCCTCTTGTTGAATTCGGTTCTCTGATGATATCCTGTTTGTCCCTGTTGCGGAACTCTCCAGCTTACATGCGATGGATGCCACGCACCAAGAGTACCGATCTGCCTGACGCTTCCTGCTCTTGAATGTTTGTTTTTCGCAAGCTGGATCCCCCAGCGCTTTACTGGCCCCTGGTTTCCTTTTCCTATTGTTATTCCAACAAGATCTATGACATCACCGTTATTGAATACATCACTGATATTGATGTTTTTCCCGAGAAGCCCTTTAGCATACTGGAAACGGGCCATAATATCAGTCCCGCCGATACTATTCTCCATGATCTCCGGTTTTTTCTTGGGTATTCCTGTGACCTTTCCAGGCATCGTGTACATTACGACCCTCAAATCCTTTGCTATGCCGTCTTTTATGAGCTGTTCGATCTTTGCAATAGCTGCTGGAAGATCGTGTTTCTTGGGTATTGGTATTGCCCGGTTAAGTTCTTTATCAAGTTCTGTTGTCCATGCTTCTGCGATAGCACTGGCGCCATAAGTGGTATTGTTATATAACCTGATAGCTGCAACTTTCATTGCCGGGACTTCCATAATGGTCACCGGTACTGAAATCTCCATCCCGTTTGTTAAACTGTTGGGGATTTCGTCTCTCATTACGAGATGTGTCATGCCGGCTTTGTATCCTGCAAATCCTAAAAGTTTTGGCTCCTTTTGTACAGGCCATGCTCTTACACGAGGTACTTCGCTTCTTGCTCTCACGCGCGGACTGAATCCAATCGAACCGCGTCTTGGTCTGTGCGGATGTGACATTTTTTCCTCCTTTTCGATAATATATAAATTAATACGTGGGAATATTTTTACAGCAAGTGCAAACCCGAAGGTTTTGCAAATATGTCTTCACAAATAGATTTTGACTTACACGCTTTTTTACGGGCATACGATAACCGCATTGGCCCTGGCAATTCATCAAATCCGACTTTGATCGACTTCACCTTGCGTAATCTATACGCATCGTACTTTCCTCCATAGAGGAATAAGAAGTATATAATGCTTTGGGGAGAAAAACAGGAAATATCGCGGTTCTCCAGCATTCCATATTCCCGGACTTAGGATAAAGCTTTTTATACCTTTTTGACTATCTACGCACTACCTGCACCGATGGTCTAGTGGCTATGACTTTAGCCTTCCAAGCTAATAACTCGGGTTCAAATCCCGATCGGTGCATCTTTTTTTTTTAGATTTCGGCCACCTATTGTAACCAATTCGCGTTTTTAATCCCTGGTGAAATCTTTTTCGATAAGATCACGATTTGGACTTCCAAAATATCTAATATCATCAGTCTTATCCTGTCCAATACATATTTTGCCATTAGGATATGTTATTTTGTAAATCACTTTCATACAAAAGACATCACTTAATTACACCTAATCTATTCTTCAGAGAAATAATCAGAATCAATCTGTTTTATTTCGTAAGAAGCTATCTTTGAAACACCAACATCATTTTGAATCATAAAGTTAACAAGAAGTTCCCCATCAATTAAAACAATTTTAGTGCTCCCCGTCATATCAACAGATTCCCTTGCTTCTTTAGAAAAATTGGAAGCCGTTATAAAAATTCCTTTTTAGCTCCTTTCATCTGTAAAGCCCCTATGAATTTTTGTATTTCAGGTCGTCCAACAGTTCCATCCCATCTTTTCGCCTGGATATATATTGTATCTAATCCTAATTTATCTTCCTTAATAATGCCATCAATCCCTTCATCTCCACTTTTCCCGATAGCCTCACCTGCCTCTTTTTGAGAGCCACCATATCCCATTTTTAATAATAAATCTACTACGAGTCTTTCAAAAAATTCTGGTGAAGACTGTTTGATTTTTATTATCAGGTCTCCACCCAAATCATTCTGTAATTTTAGGATATTTTCCTCAATGGATTCTCTTGGCGTACCTTCTGCTTGAGGATATTGAACAAATGATTGTATCTCTGCATCCGGCTTCTTTATGGTTTTAAATTCGACAAATCCTGGAAATTGTTCAAGATACTTGCTATTTATTTCTGCTGGATTCTGTTTTAGGACATTTAGTCCAATATCGGTAATTTTAAAATAAGACTTTCTAGGAGATTCTAAAAGTCCCGCCTTTTTAAGATATGTCCTTGCCCAACCCGTTCTGTTATTAATTATAGGTTGTTGCCCGCTCGACAAAAGTTCTCTTTTTTCTTCATTACTTAAATTAAATAAACCGGAAATATGTACAATTGCATCCCGTATTGAATGTTCTTTTTTATCTCCAGCGAACTTCAGTAACGGAAGCATTATACTTTGATAATCGGGGATTGCCATAGAAATACTTTATTAATTTTTACTGAATAAAAAGCTTATTCTTTCATGGTAAAACAAAATCGCACATTATTATCCCAAACAATTTATGAACATATAATAACCGCATGGGAATCATATGGAGGTAAAGCCACTCCCAGACCATTGGCTTATCCTGGCCACAAATAATAATATGTAATCCGGACATATATATCTATACACTCGTATAAATTACTGTAATAATGATAATTACCATAAAGAGGCGTGTTTATATAAAATCTGTTCCTTCATCGGTGAAGAGAAAATCGAGACATAGAACACGGTTCTCCACGTATGGCGAGAGCCATATAAGTAGGCGACGTCAACTGGCGCAACGGTTGACGCGGATGCGCACGGATTTGATTATCCGTGAAAACATATACTCCAATAATTCCGGACAGTTGAGTCTGTGGCAAATTCGATATAATTCTTTTTTTTCTAATTATAAGCAAAATAGACACTTATTTTCATAAAAAATTACAAGCAGAAGCACAATTCGACAGGATAACAGGATTTACAGGATAACTTTTCAATCCAATCCTGTTGATCCTGTAAATCCTGTCTGAAAAATCGCAAAATTTCGTTATATTTATTAATTATCCAGAGCTTCGAATATGAAATTTTTTGGGATTTTAGCTTTTGTTAGGGTTTATTTTAGATTTTAAAGCTATCTTGTCAGGTTCGCTTTAGGCTCAGTTGATCAAATTATTTCTTCTCTGCTTCCAATCTCAGAAGAGACTGGTAATATACCCATACCATATGTGATTTTAAGAAATAATAGAACTCCGAAGAAACACCAGTACTTCTCAGATTCTTTATTATCTCAGGAATGTCAAGCTCAAGGGGGCAGTTTTCACGGCATTTCCCGCACCTCAGGCACAGCTCCAGTTTCTCATGGGGTTCATCCATATAGAGTGAATAATATGCTAATCCTTTCCCCCCCAGGTAGCTTTCTATCGCATACTCATTTCCGATAGTATTATACATCGGGCAATGCAGCAAACAATTCCCGCACCCTATGCATTTGAGAAGTTCCTTAAATCCTTTCCCGGTAAGGTCACTCCTTTTATTATCCACAAGCACAAGGACTATTTCTGAAGGATTATGAATCCCTTTAACGAATTTCTTTTCCACATCTGCGGTCTTGCTGACACCGCTTATTATATCTAAAAATGAAGGGATTATCGAACCTGTAGCATTATAAGACAGGATCTTCATCATGTTGATAGCATCTTCTATATCAGCATATATCTTGTCAATCGAGGTCACCACAATATGTTTTTCTTTCCTCATCACCTCGTGGATATTTCCTTCGTTATGGGTAAGAAGAATTGAGCCTTCCTCTGCGGTGATGGCATTAGCCCCCGTAATTCCGATTTTTGCCTTTTCCAGGCTGGAGACTATATCGGCTTTTACTATTTTCACGATATCTTCAGGATTTCCGGTCACCGGCAGATCATAATATTTTGATATCCCTTTTGCGATTTCTTTTGCGGAAAGATGAGTTACCGGACCGGTAGGATGTGAAGGCTTTGCATCCAGTATCTGTAAAATCCTGTCCCCTATATCAGTTTCTATAACAGTTAATCCTTTTTTTTCAAGAAATTTTGTTAATTCCAGTTCCTTGGTCACATTGGATTTGGATTTTACGATTGTTTTTTCATTTCCGATCTCTTCCAATATTATTTCGAGCGCTTCCTGCTTTTCCCTTGCAAGAAAAACCTTTATTCCGTTTTTCCTGAGATTTCCTATCGCATGTTCCAGAAGTCCTTCGTTTCCCACGCAAAGATCTCTTGATGAAATAAGTCTCTTTGTCCTGTCGGAAAAACTTTCAAGCAGGTTTTGAGCCTGCCTTTCTTTCACGGAGTCAAAGGCTTTGCGAAGGGCTCTTACTTCCTCATTATTCATGGTGATAAAAACCTCAAACGTGTTTGATGTGATACTTTTAAACTATTTAAGCCTGATAGTTTGTTCAGATGTGTTTAAGACCATCGCATCTATTTTCATTTTTGAATAAGAATAAACGGTATATATCAATAAAATGAGGTTAATTCCTGCTGTCACAGGTATTAAAAATTCAGCATTGGGTAAACCAAATCCACTTTTTGTTTCCTCAAGCACAAAATGCAGGTTGAACAAAAATGTAATTGTTGCCAATACGTACACATAAGAAAAACGCCTGTCCAGGGTCATTGCAACAGCAAGCGGAGCAAAAACAGGGAAGAGATACCTTTCATGTATCCGTGTAAAAAACATGAAAAATGCGAAAAATAATATTGCAGAAGATATATATATCGACATATTATCTTTGTTTTTCAGGGTAAAGTACGCAACACATATGAAAATCATTCCGAACAGGAGATAACCCCACGTTCGATAAGTTATGAACATAAATTGGGTATCATCAGGCTGGAACATACCTGTGAAAGCCCAGATATTGAAAGCATTTAAAGAATTATACGGATACTGGATATATGATGAAGAATACTGCTTGAATATGGTGAGAATCGAGGTAGCCGGATAGAAAGGAAATGCTACAACCACAAATGCAGCACATGATGCGGCTGCTGTTTTTACAGATGTGGATAGTGACTGTTTTCTAAGTATGAATAAGACAAAAAGAGGTAAAAGTACAAGGCTCTGGGGTTTTGTCAATATGGCCAGGGTCAGGAAGATGCCCGATAGCATCGGCTTATCAGAGACAAGTTGCATCAGGGCAAACATGAAAAACAGAGTGTAAACGGAATCCACCTGTCCCCATATTGCAGAGTTATATATTATTGCCGGATTGAAAGAATATGAGATCATTGATAGAAACGCCAATCTAAAGCTGCCATATCTTCTTACGATCAGGAATATCAAAAAAGCCGTGGAAATGTCCGCTATCATCGCCGGCATCTTAATTAAGAAAGTAAAAACAGGGGAATCAATATCAAAAGAAAAAGATATAAATGATTTATAAAAAGTTCCTATTGCCCACAGGAAATAGATATAAAAGGGGGGATAATCAGACCTGATACCATCATAGAAATGAGCAAAACCAGTAAAATATACCGCGCGACTCCAAATCTTAAAAATCCAGATATCATATCCGTATCCTTCAACCTGTGAAAGATACATTCGTATCAAGAATGAGACAAATAACGCAAGAACAATGGCTAAGTATTGATTACTTCTAATGGCAAACCATTTGTTAATGCCCGGTCTAATATTTTTTCCTGTAATCCTGAAAAGGTAATTGGGATTTATGGTACTTTCCCCCCGAAGTTAGATGTGATACCAATATTTATCTATTTTCCCATAAAATCTCATATGGTATTGATTCACCCGGATTTAATAAATTTGGCACTAAAAAACAATCGCACAAAATAACCGGGACTCAATAAAATATTTCTCTCGGTATATCCTATGTAAGATTATGCTGATCGAACAAATAAATCTTGAAAAAGGGAGCGCACTTGGATTTAAGATGGATATGGAATATGCCCCCCTGCTGGTAATCCGTGCCGGCTGCGGTTTTGTCATGTGCGGATACCTGAACATGGATATTGCCAATAAGCTGGGGGATGTAGCTGTGAGGGTTACCGGGGTCAGGAGCTTTGAGGATGTATTGGGCGCAAAGGCAGTGGATGTTTCGGAAGCTGCAAAAAAACGGGGGGTATCGGCCGGAATGACAGCAAAAGAAGCGCTGAACCTTATGTTCTAATATACTATCAAAAAATGTCCAAAAGTATTAAGTATCCATTGCTCTATTAAACGCATGATTTTGTGAACTTATTTCACATCATAATCATATTATACCTGGAGGAAATTAATTGGCAGTAGCAAAAACAGAAGGCTGGAAAGCTAAAGTATGGTACAACCTTGTTGCACCGGACATGTTCGGAAAATCAAATATCGGAGAAACAATTGCCGATGAACCGGAAAAGTTGATCGGAAGAAACATTGAAGTCACACTGGGGGAGTTGACAAATGATCTTTCAAAGCAGAACACCAAACTTATCCTGAAAATTGACCGCGTTGGCGGTGATTCTGCTTATACAAAATACATGGGCCATCAACTGACCCAGGATTACCTGCGCTCACTCGTTAAGAGAGAAACATCATCAGTAGAGACAAATGTTTCAGTAAAAACCAGGGACGGTTATACCATAAGAGTAAAACCATCGTGTTTCACTATAAAAAGGGCACGTGAGGCCCAGGTGAAAGCTATTCGCCAGATAATGAACAATGTTATTGAAGCAAGAGCTAGGGAAATTGATATGGAGCAGTTCGTACAGGATGTTGTAACAGGAAAACTGTCTGCCAGCATATACCATGATGTAAAACCCATCTATCCTCTTCGCAGGGTAGAGATCAGGAAAACGGAAATTGAGGCCGAACCCATAGCCTCATAATTCTTTTTTTTTAAATTATTTTTGAAATTATTACAGATTGTTTTTCCGCTTCAATTCGTTTGCTTTTTCTTTCAAATTTTCGTTATCCATTCTTAGCATCATGAGTGATGCAGCCAGAAGGAAATATGCTGCAAAATGAAGTAGGAGATAATATAAGACTTCTCCCCCTATACCTCCCCCCCCTCCGCTGGGACAGGGCGGGACAACGCACGGGTGCATCTTTGAATAGAACCGCACTGAAAGAAAACTTATAGGAACGCTTATAAAACCGATTATGCCGAAAACCGCCGAAAGCCGGGCGCGTTTTTCGGGTTCTTCCACTGCCTGGCGGATCATCAGATATGACAGGTAAATCAGGAAAAGTATTAGTGATGTATTCAACCTCACATCCCACGAAACCCAATATGCATTCCAGGCCGATCTTCCCCATATTGATCCGCTAACAAGAGTCAGAAAGGCAAAAACAACCCCAATCTCAGCTGCCGACAACGATAATATATCCCATTTTTGTTTCTTGCTTCTGAGATATAAAATACTTGAAATAAATACAATAAAAAAAGATAAATATGCAGAAATTGCGATAGGAAGGTGGAAATAGAATATTTTGAAATTTCCCGGATCACCTGCTGCCGCGCCTGGATCTATGGGAATGGGAGCAATAAAGAACAGCACATATACTGAAATCAATATCATCACGGCAGTTATCGCATAAACAATTTTCTTGAGCATATTAAGCTCAGAATTAGTTTACATGCCTCATAATATTATCCTTTCAATCTTCGATCGTATATTCAAATACCATCTGCGCTACGACGAAAAAAATGAGGTCATATACTACCAGTATCTGCAGCTCTCCTGCTACATCCGAAAAATTCCCGTTTGAAAGCATTATTCCGGTCGCAGATACTGCTGAAAGTATCACAGGTATAAGGACGGGAAATAAAATAACCGGAAGCAGGATCTCCCGGGTCCGTGTATTTACTGTTAATGCCGAGAGAAGTGTTCCCACAAATATGAAGCCGAAAGTACCCAGAATGATTACAACAATAAGACCCAAAATATTTTTGATTTCATAACTGAAAAGCACAATGAAGATAGGCAACGTTGCCATTTCCATGAGAAACATCAGAACCGCATTTGAAAGGACTTTCCCGTTATATATTTCACTCCTTTCCACGGGGCAGAGTTTCAATCCTTCAAGGCATCCTTCTTCTTTTTCACCGGCAAATGACCGCGAAAGCCCCAGCATACCTGCAAACGTGAAAGAGATCCATAGCATTCCGGGAGCAAGCAGGTCAACTATCTTTTTATTAAGATTTGGAACGAATATTGTGGCTTCATTCCCGAAGGCAAAGCTAAAGATCACTATCACCAGAAGCGCAAAAATCACCATTGAATTGAGCATCTGTTTTGTCCGAAATTCTGCAAGAAGATCTTTTCGTGCGATCTCAAGGAATTTCATTTTCGCTCCTCCACATGTTTTTCATAAATAGCCCTGCACTGGAGCAAGTCACTGATCTCGGTCTTGCTCATTTCATGCGCAATATGGCCGCCTGTCAGGATTATCGCCCTGTCGCACATTGAAATACCGTGCTCCAGATCATGGGAAATAAGGATTCTCGTCTTATCCTTTGCATTCATACCGCCGAGTATCCTGTCAAAAGTCGCTATGGCATGCTGGTCCAATCCTGTATAGGGTTCATCAAGAAAAAGGATCAAAGGATCATGTATCAAGGCTCTTGCTATCGAAAGGCGCTGTTTCATCCCGCGGGAGAACGTTCTGACGCGATCGTTCTTCCTGTATGTCAAACCGACCTGACCGATCAATTCATCTATCCTTGATTCAAGGTTCACGGTGTCATACATCCTTCCGAAGAACCTTAAATTTTCGGCTGCTGTCAATTCAGTGTAAAGATATGTTTCGTGAGATATCACACCGATTTTTTTTCTGACCTTAATAGATTCATCTTTGATATCAAGACCATCGATAAGGACTTTTCCGGAAGTAGGAGTAACAAGTGTTGCCATTATCTTGATAAGTGTGGTTTTTCCTGCGCCGTTGGGACCGAATATCGTGAGGAATTCACCTTTTTCTATCTTAAGATCGATATTTCGAAGGACAACGTTCGTGCCGAACACCTTTGAAAGGTTTTCAATAGATATTATATTGATTTCTCCTGTCTGGTACTAGATGAGTCCATACATGCTTTATATTTTCTCCTTCTCATTTAGGAAGCCGGGATACCAGTAAACCTTTATTCATATACGCTGAATTATATGTAGGTGATTTAAATCAAACCGGTACTTCAAGTAGCTCTTGATGTCTTAGAAGCAGAACGCGCGATACAGATCGCCAGAGAAGCAGTAGATGGCGGAGCAGACTGGCTGGAAGCTGGAACACCATTGATCAAGAGTGAAGGCATGGATGCCGTGAGGAAACTGAAAGCAGCGTTCCCGAACAATGTTATCCTTGCTGATATGAAAACAGTAGACACCGGGGCAATGGAAGTGGAAATGGCAGCAAAGGCCGGGGCAGATATCATTATTCTCCTCGGGAGCGCCGATAATTCCACGATACAGGATGCCATAAGGTCAGCCCGCAAATACGGCGTCAAGATTATGGCTGACCTGATCTCAGCAGCAAGCCCGGCAAAGCGGGCAAGAGAACTGGCAGAACTTGGCATTGATTATATTAATATTCATGTTGGGATCGACCAGCAGATGATCGGTGAGGACCCGCTCACGATCCTTAAGTTGCTGAAAATAAATATACCTATTGCAGTAGCGGGTGGCCTTGATGCCAGCAGCGCTGCAGCAGCAGTATTATCCGGGGCAAGTATCATCATCGTTGGAGGAAATATTGTCAGGTCATCGAATGTTACGGCATCGGCAAGAGCCATACGGCAGAGTATGGAGAGCCTGCAATTATCCCTTGTACCGGAAAAATCCATGGATGAGAAAACCATCGAGCTTTTAAGACAGGTATCAACTCCCAATATCTCGGATGCCATGCACAGGAAAGGGGCGATGAAAGATATCCATTCAATTTGTCCAGGGACAAAAGCAGTGGGAAAAGCGGTCACCGTACAGACATTCCCCGGGGATTGGGCAAAATCCGTGGAAGCTATAAATGTTGCCCATGTCGGTGATATTATCGTTATCAATAACAATAGCACTCATGTGGCCCCGTGGGGTGAACTTGCTACGTTGAGCAGCATAAATAAGGGCGTTGCAGGCGTTGTAATTGACGGAGCCGTGAGGGATGTTGATGATATAAGGCGGCTTAATTTTCCTGTTTTTGCGACATCAATAGTCCCAAATGCAGGTGAGCCGAAAGGTTTCGGGGAAATAAATGCCGAGATACAGTGCGGGGGGCAGACCGTAAAACCGGGGGATTTCATAGTCGGGGACGATAATGGCGTTGTAGTAATATCACAGGAACGTGCATATGAGATTGCAAGAAGGGCGGCAGAAGTTGAAAAAAACGAACGCCGGATACGAGATGAGATACAGAGGGGAAAAACGCTTTCTGAAGTATTATATCTTGAGAAATGGGAGAAAAAAAGAGGAAATTCACAGTAACATTCATTATTAATGAATACTATTTAACTCTAAAAAAGGATAGGAAGTTATATCCAGAAATTAAATGCACCAATTGTAATTATCAATAAAGATATATACAAAAAGAAATAGTATAAATTAGGGAGAGTTTTCAATTTATGGAACTTACACCAATACAAAAAGAAATTTTAACAGCATTAATAAATTTATATCGCACAAAAAAACATGCAATTAAAGGTGAAGACATAGCGGAAGTAATAGAGAGAAATCCTGGGACTGTCAGGAATCAAATGCAATCCTTGAAAGCACTTGGATTAGTCGAGGGGGTTCCAGGACCCAAAGGAGGATATAAGGCAACCGGAGATACCTATCGGGCGCTTAGCTTATCTGACATGGATAAGGAAATGAACGTTCCTTTACGGCGGAATGATGAAGTGATAGATAACGCTACTGCTGCAGAAATAAGTTTCACGACGGTAAGGCATCCTGACCTGTGCAATGCTACCGTACATGTGATCGGGGATATAAGAAAATTCGATGTCGGGGATAACATAGTGATAGGACCCACGCCGGTAAATAAGCTCGTGATGCGCGGGTCGGTGATCGGAAGGGATGATACTGAAAATACGGTATTATTTGTAATACAGGAAATGATCTCGCTTCCAAAAAAGCCCGTTAAGAATTACATTAAGGAGAACCCCATAACCATTCCGTCAAATGCAACAATACAGGAAGCTTCGAGGATCCTTGTAAAGAATAATATCCATGGCGCTCCGGTGAAAGACAAGGACGGGATAGTGGGCATAGTAACCCTGACCGACATCGGTAAAACGCTTGCAGAAGGGAAAACAAGCCTGAAAATAAAAGATATCATGACAAGGGAAATAATATCCGTCGATGGTGATCTTCCTCTTTATGAGGTTGTTAAGATATTCAATAAGGAAAAAGTGGGCAGACTCATGGTCAAAGTCAATGGAGAACTTGCAGGACTTATTTCAAAAACAGACATCCTTAGCAAACTTGTGGTATATTAAAGGAAAGTATATAAATGATGTTCATTGGGTGAAATGGGTCATACCGTTTTCATCATCTTTCTTGAGCCTTTTTGTGATTTCTATGAGAGGATGTTTGGCATAATCAAGTATTCTTATATCGGATAGTGTATGAAGACCCGATGACATAGCGGTTTTTTCCATTCCGAGATGGATATCATCACTTATCGGGATGACATAAGCATCCATGCTTTTTATCCCCAGTTTTTTGGCGGCGATCACTCTGTGATGACCATCCACAAGAATAAGTTTATTCGTTTTCCTTATTACAACTATTGGCTCAGCCAGCCCTTTTTTTAGTTCATATATCCTTCCGTCAAGTTCATCTGCATAGACCTTGGGCTGTGTGGGAACAAGTTCATCTATATGTATCGATTCACGGATAACATCAACATGGATATTGTGGATGGCCTCAAGCGTCTTTTTAAGCGTCCACACCTTCTGCGGACTTGTCCTTTCTATATGTGAACGAATAACATCCGAGTTTGTAATAATGCCCCGCAGGTGTCCGCTTTTATCAACAACAGGTAATTTTGATTTTCCAGACCTGAATATAACTCGCGCCACATCGCTCATATCCATTTCCATATCTGCAACAAGCACATCCCGGCTCATTACGCGCGAAATCTGTTCATCGAGTGATTTTTCAAGTAAACCCGATGCTGATACGTATCCTGTTACCTTTCCCTCCTCGACTACAGGAAATCCATCATGCCCGGTCTCCCTAATAAGTTCTATGACATCTTTGACAGAATTTTCAGGGGATACGGTGTCGACCTGGGTCGTCATGTAGTTTTTCACTTTTGGATGGTCTGTCATGTTAGTTTTTCATTTGTATATGGTCTGTTATGTTAGTTTTTCAAGTAGATGGTTTTTCTCCTTTTTATAAGGTGTTGTCAACAATCCCTTTGGATTATGATGATTTTTACCTCCCACATACCAATCTTTATTACCTATTGAAATCAACCCTCTACTGGGTGAATGATATGAACGAACAGGAGCTTCTTGATATCTTAAAAGAAGCGATATCCATTGAGATTTATGGCAAGGAATATTATTCGATATTTGGCGAACTTGTTGAAGATGAAAATGCAAAGTCGATCTTCAGGGGACTTTCAAGGGATGAAGGAGAACACAGGGAACTTCTTGAAAAACAATTCCTGATGATCTCAGGTAAGTCTTTTGATATCGGTGAAGTGGATGAAATGAACAGGGAAAAAGCAAAGCGCATATTCCCGGAATCCCTTGAACCGCTTGGTGTTGAAAAGACAAAAGATATTCTTAACCTTGGTATCAGGACCGAAGAAAGGTCAATCGACCTTTATTCCACGAGTATAGACAAAACCAATGACAAATCAAGCAAAGACCTGTTCTCAAGACTTGTGCATTTTGAAGGTGAACATAAGAAAACACTTGAAGAAGCATTATATTATCTTGACCAGGAAGGGTCATGGTATGGATATTCCCCTCCTACTATTGAAGGTTAAATGGAAAGATTGTTATTTGGTACTGCAGGAACACCCGTAAGCTCAACCGGAACAGATAGTTTATCAGGGATAAGGCGGGTTCATGAGCTTGGTCTTGGCTGCATGGAACTTGAGTTCGTACGCGGTGTAAAGATGGGGGAAGAGACCGCGCGAAAGGTATGTTTCCTTGCAGAAAAGCTTGATATTACATTGAGCGTGCACGCCCCATATTACATAAATCTTAATGGCGATGATGAAACCCGGCTTAAGAGCAGGGAAAGAATACTGAACTCTGCGCGGATCGGACAAATATGCGGTGCAAAAGGCGTCGTGGTTCATGCAGGTTTCATCCAGAAAGAAACACGTCCGGACGCATACGAAAAGATCAAACAGGAACTGACCGGCATCCGTGAACAATTGAATACCGATGGCTTAAACATTGCACTTCGCATTGAGACAATGGGACGAAATTCGCAGTTCGGAAGCCTGGATGAGGTTCTTGGCATTACAGAGGTGGAAGGTGTCCTGCCATGTATTGATTTCTCACACCTCCATGCAGTGGATGGAAAAAATAATTCGCATGAGGAATTCGCAGCTATACTTAACAGGATTGAGAATAAGCTCGGACGGGATGGCCTGGACAATATGCACATACACGTTTCAGGAATAGAATATTCATCCAAAGGTGAAAAGAATCATCTTGAATTTGAAGAGTCCGATTTCAATTATAAAGAGCTTGCCCGGGTTTTTTGCGAATTCAATATTAAGGGCAATGTAATAAGTGAAAGCCCGAATCTGGAGATTGATGCTTTAAAATTGAAAAAAGAATACGATGGATCAACCGGTTGTAAATAGATCATGCATCGAATAGGCATTCAGGGGGACACCCGTTACCTCTTCAATCCGTTTTTCCTTACAGCCACGTAAAGTCAGGATGCGCTGGCACACAGGGCGAATGCAATCCTGACAGCGTTTCATATTCTTCATAGGAAATCAGAATTTTATGATACCCGCATTGCCACTGCCTTTTAGAATCGCTACATATTCGTCAATGAACAGGTCCCGCATATTCTCAAGCAGGAAAATGTTCCGGGTGCACAGCATCACTTTATTTGAAGCAAGCCGTTCAGGTGCACATTCATCCATCCACAAAACTACCTCGTTCGATTCGCTCATTCTCTTCATCTCCTTATACGCTTATCATCATTATGATTATAATAACAATTTAGATTATTAGTATATATAGTTTGCTATAGGAGGTTCTGTTGGAGAAACCTGAAATTATTTTAAAAAAAACCAGACGATAATAAAAAGTCTAAAAAGACCGAGAAAGAAGGTAATGTCTACCTTCTTCTAACGAGTATTGCCACCAGCAAAGCAAAAACCGCAAAGAATATTTCGAATGCGGGTGTCTTTGGTGTTTCAGCAGGCACGCTTGTCACGACTACTGTTGTTGTGGCTGCAGGTGCCGCGGCAAAAACCAGTTTACTGACACCTGTCTCATAGCTATGCCTTACCTGCGCATTATCAAAGACAGCGGTCCCGAAGGAATATTCCTTCTTCAAGTCAGAGAACTGGACATCATACTGGCTTCCCGTATCCAGTTTTCTGCTGTATTCCAGCATCCATTTACCATCTTTGTATACGGCTTTGCCCATTATGTCAGCCCTGTCACCCGTCGGGGGTCTTGAAACGATAGCTGCTATCTCGTCATTTGCTTTGTATGTGTCATTAAATAACTGTTTTTCAGCATCAATGATCCAGTAGGGTGGAGCCGGCTGGTCTGCCGAAGTATAATTCGGAGTGGTCGTGGCATTATTGATGTTCGTATAGTAGGGAACAAGCCCCGGGTCGCTCTTTCTCCCGGCATCAACTGCTGTTGTTTTATTATATCTTGTAGAGTCCAGGTATTGGTCGTCTATATATCCAACAGGATTGGTGCGCACCAGTTTTGCATGCCAGATATCTGCCACCTCACCTGCATTTGCAGTGTATTTATTCCCATAGGGTTTTGGAGCCTCCCCTGCATGGCATACTGCAAAACATCCGGTCGTATCAAATCCCGGTGTGTTTATGTTCCATATCTGGGAGAACTTGTCTTCATAGAACTTGTTGTTGTCCCCGCCCTTATCATCCGGGTCTTTGAGCTGCTTCCATGTTCCATTAGATTGTTTGATCCAGGGCTCACGCCTCAGGCTTTCTGTTGGGTCATTCCAGGACGCAAGGAAATACACGGAATCATCGGTATAAACGCTTTTTATTGTGACTGTATGCGCTCCCGTATTTATCCCGCCTGCAACATTGATCGTCATGTCTGTTGCCTGATCCCATATTGCCTCCGGAGTGCCATCAATGATTGGCGCTTCTGCAACCTTTATGGAGTTAAGGGTGCCGGCGCTGCCCAATCCAATGCCCAATGACAGCAGTATCACCAGTCCTAACACTATTGATTTATTAACGTTCCTTATTTTCATATAATCCCTCCCGATTAATTTTAATTTGTTCCTTATTGAATATAAAGGTGCGTCAGGAAATGACCATTCAGAAAAATAAACCAACATCATCCAATAAAATAATAAGCGTACACAACTATTCTGGACATGATAAAATATGATTCATCTTGGTAAGATTGCTTTTGCTAATTGTGATTTTCCCTATTACGCAATAGAGCATGGAAATCTTGGAACAGATGATATTGACATTATTGAAGCGCACCCGGTTGAACTAGCACGAAGATTGCAGCGCGGTGAACTTGATATAAGCCCCATATCATCTATCATGTATGCAAAACAGGATGACCTTTTGATATTACCGGGGCTTTCCATTACTTCAAATGATTTTACCAAGAGTGTCCTGATATGTTCTAATGATATCGAAATGTCAGGTTTTGAGGGAAAAACACTATGCATCCCCGAAACGACCGCAAGTTCGGCAACCCTGGTGAAAATAATTTTTTGGCTTAAGGGTGTTAATGTAAAGATCAATCAATGCAATGGATCAGATATCGAAAAGATGCTGCAGCAGGGTGATGCTGCTCTTCTGATCGGAGATAGTGCAATTCATGCCATCGGGAAATACCGGATAATTGCAGATCTTGGGAATGAATGGAAAAAACTTACAGGTAAGAAAATGGTATATGCATTGTGGGTCGTGAGAGGGGATTTTGCCAGGAAATATCCTGAAAAAGTAAAATATGTCCATGATATCCTCCTCGAATCAAAAGATTTTGCGTATAAAAATATTAACGATATCGCCAGCCACATAGGGCGGCAGAAAAATATTGACTGTAATTTCATGAAGGAATATCTTCACACGTTGAATTATGATTTCGACAAAGAAACCGTGGAAAGCCTGAATCTCTTTTTTACATATGCCAGGGAATGCGGTATCATAGGGGATGTGAAGCTTCGATTTATCGATAATTTCATTATGGATGAATTGAAAGGAATTATACATGAATAACCGATGGATACCCTTTCTGATGTTATTGGTTGTTTTGATTTCAGGTTGTGCCGGTGAGAATACCGATCCAGCTACTGATATCGTGAACCAGCAAAAGGAAGAGACACCCACAGTTGCTCCCACCGAGGGATTTTCAGTTCCTGAACCGACGACTGTTTATGTTGAAATCAAAGGAACCATGTTCAATCCGCTTGAATGGAGAGTTGTGAACGGCACGACCGTAAAATGGACGAATATGGACAGCACTTCGTATATCGTTAATGTAGATGGTGTTGCGTCCCCACTTCTTAATAAAAGAGATTCATGGAAATACACTTTCAATAAAAAAGGTATCTTTGAAGTTAAATGTTCAATACATCCGCGGATGCCAAAGGGAAAAATAATTGTTGAATAATATTTTCTCTTAACCGTATGGTTCAATCTCCGGCTCTATTATGACCTGCGTCTTCATGGAGTTCGCAACAAGGCATCGCTTCTCGGCGTGATTTAAGATCATCCTGATTTTCGCTTCTGTTTCTTTTGCTTTTATCATAGGTCTTATTATTATTCTTGTGAATATCTTCATCTTATCAACAGTTTCAAGTATTCCTTCGGCCCTGGATTCATAGGATATCAATTCGACACCCATATTCTTCATCGTCCCAAGGAGTGTTGTCATATAGCAAACGTTTGCTGATGACACGAAAAGATCTTCTGGGCTTATAATATCCTCATGCCCGCCGAATTCAGGAGGCGTTGCTACTTCTATTTCCTGCTTGCTTTCAATGAATTTGAGGTCTGCTTTTTTCTCTCCTTTCCATTTCAATGTGTTATGATACATCCATTTATCCTGTTCCATCGATATCATCCTTTTATGTTTTAAAAAAAGAACATCTTTCCGGATATTAAACTATTCGGATTAAATACATTCTTCTATATCTATACAGGTTAAGAAATAATGAAATTTGGCGACATACTATTCATAACCAGATTAATAACGCTAGCCATCATACTCCTGGTGATCGATTATCAACAGCTGGTCCTTATCCTTCGATCAATAGACACGAACCTTGTTATTCTTGCATTATTACTGGAATTTTCAGGATTCCTTCTATGGACCTTAAAATGGAAATTCCTTGTAGACAGACTTAAGAATGTAAAATTCACAATCCTTTTCCTGGGACTCATGGGAGGAAATGTCCTCAACACCAATGTGCTTCGCGCCAGGACATTCGGCGGTTTCGGAAGGGCGACGTTCCTGAAAAATGTAACAAATGACCACAAGCATGCGAACTGGTATGCAACTGTGGCAATGGACCAGGCGACAAACAACTTCGTTTTTTCAATACCCTTGATCTTTTCTTTACTATTCGTCTTCCTTTTCCTGGATATACCCCTGTGGCTCTCGATTTTGGTAGAAGTAATAGTCCTTGTCCTGTTCTTGCTGGCATTTTTTACATATTTATCTAAACAAAAGATAGACAGGTCAACGATTAGTGGATTTTTTTATCTCTCACTCAGGAGAATATATGATTTTACGCTATTCAAAGTGATCAGGAACAGGTTTAAATCCTATAAAATATTCGAAGAACTTGTAACCACAGGTATTGCGGAATTCGCAAAAACCTGCAAATCTATCGTAAAAGACAGAAAATTCCTCGCAAAAGATATCGGTCTTTCGATTCTCATGTTCACCTTCATTTACTCCAAAGCTTTCATTATCTTCCGGAGTGTGGAATATACTATCGCACTTCCAGACCTGATTATTTCCCTTTCCCTGATCCTGTGGCTGAGTTCTATTCTCCCGATCCCGGGAGGGATGGGAATAAAAGAATTGATCATGATAGGTATCTATTCAATGGTTGGAATACCAATAACCATTGCTGCAATTGTCTCCCTGATAGACCGGGCGGTTTATTTGTTTTTTGTTATTATTATCGCATACCTCTCCATAGTTTTTATGAGATTATTTCATATAGGCGAAAGCAAAGGATGATATGCATGATAGATGTATTTAAATGGCGCGTAAAAGGAACGTGAAAAAGCTGAAACGAGACGATCTGATCCAGGAACTAAAAAGAAAAGCCATTCATCTTACTTCTCTAATAATAGTTCTGACCTATTATTTGTTCGGAAATGAAGCGGTACTTCTCCTGCTCACCGTTTATTTGATCGTGATTCTTGAACTTGAGTATTTCCGGATAGAATGGGGGCAAAAAATACCGATATTCCATAGCCTTTTCAGGGTAAAAGAGGCAGATAGGCTTGGAGGGCATGTATTTTTTACTATAGGCAGCATAATCGCAATTTCTGTTTTTTCAAAAGAAATCGCTTCTGCCGCCATCCTTATGACCACATTCGGGGATGCATCAGCCGCAATTTTCGGGAAAGCCTTCGGACGGACATGGATCAAAAGACTGGAAAACAGGGCTTATGAGGGCTGCGCCGCAGAATTCATTGTGGATGTCATCATAGGATGGATCTTCCTGCCAACCTGGATACTGGTCCTGTTGATGGCAACTACGGCGACGGTCGTTGAGACAGTTACCAATAAGTTGGATGATAATCTCCTGATCCCGCTTTTTTCAGGATTCATCGGACAGCTCGCATTTTTGATATTGACACATCTGAAATACCTTAATTAGATGATTTTCAAATTATCATTTTCAACTCAAAATCATTCTATTTCTGCAAAAGATATACATGCAAGTTAGTTGTATAGGAAAAAACCAGGAGAATATCTCATGAATCTTGAAAATAATTTATTAATGATACCGGGCCCCGTACCTGTTGCGCCAAGGATACTAAGAGCCATGTCCAAACCCATAATAGGGCATCGCGGTAAGGAATTCGGCGACATGTACAGCGAATGCAGGACAACGCTCCAGGAGCTTTTCGGTACAAAAAATGATATGTATATTATCAGCGGGTCGGGAAGCAGCGCCATGGAGGCTGCAGTCAGTAATGTCATAGGGGAAAAAGATACTCTTGTAACAATAGAGAATGGGAAATTCGGGGAGCGCTTCAGGGAAATAGGGGAACGCTATGGTAAAGTCAATGCGGTAAAATTTGACTGGACAAAAGGTGAATCCATTGAACTTGAAAAGGTGGAAAGTGCATTGGCACAAGGAGCAAAAGCAATAACTCTTGTTCATAATGATACATCCGTTGGTATCAAGAACCCCGCAAAAGAGATAGGGGACCTGGCGAAAAAATACGGTGCCTTGTTTATCATGGATGGTGTAACAACAATCGGGGGGGATGAAGTACTCGTTGATAAATGGGGTGTGGATATTGCTGTCGTAGGTTCCCAGAAATGCATTGGTGCGCCTCCGGGATTATCCGCAATATCCGTAAGCAAGAAAGCATGGGATTCCATGATCGAAAAGCCCCCATATTATTTGGATCTCAAAGCTTACAGAAAATCAGCAAATAAAGAAACAGCCCAGACACCCTATACTCCTGCTGTCTCGCTGTTTTTTGCATTGCAGGAAGCGCTTCGCATCGTAAAGGAAGAAGGGCTTGATGTCCGTATCAAGAGGCATGCAAAGTTTGCAGAGGCGCTAAGAGCGGCTGCATGCGCAATGGATATTGATCTGTTCCCGCAGTTGAATAAATATAGCAGATACTCAAACACGGTAACAGCCATGAAGATCCCTACCGGCATCGATGATAAGAAACTGCGCGGCGGAATAAAGGAAATCGGCATTCAGGTTTCAGGCGGGCAGGGCGCTCTTGAAGGCAAGATTTTCAGGATAGGAAGTATGGGCAATATAAGCAAGCTGGATATTTTAAGTACGATCCAGGCAGTCGAAATTGTCCTTCATAAGAATGACGTCGTTAAGAAAATGGGGCCGGGCGTAGAAGCCGCAAGCAATATATTGAAATAAAATTTTTAAAAAAATATCAGAAATCTACTGATGCGGTTTTAATTCAGTAGATTTTATATCTTGAAGCACCTGGGATATCAGTTTTTTAGCAGTTTGCAGATGAGCTGTTCCGCTGCCTGCAAGCTGGGTGAAGTTATCCTGAAGGAAAACCTCATTTTCCTGTATCAGATAAATGTAATAAACAAGTATTCCCCAGTAAATGACAGCTCCTAAGAACAATGCCGTCGAAATTCCAAGCAGCTGGTAATATACTACAGCTGTCGTCATTCCCAGGGGTCTCAGGATATTAATTGCCGCTATAAAGGTATAGAATATTATCAAACCAACAATTATCGGAATTATTCCTATTACTAATAAGTTATTTTTGTTCAGTCTCATCTTTCCACCTGTATATTATGACCAGTATATAATATGCAAATTTTACTATTTAAATGTTTGGAAGAAAATTCATATTGGGGTGGTTGCTAATACGGTTACTTGATTCTCGTTATCTTTGAAGGTTGTTAGTTCATCATTTCCCTAAGAAGATTTGAACCCAAAATAATGGTTGAAATGCCGGAATAACAGGACAATAATTTTAAATCATAAGGGTAATATTAGGTTATCGTAGCAGGAGGAAATCAAATGAGTAAAGTCGTTCTAATGGATTTTTTTGCAGAATGGTGCGGTCCCTGCAAGATGCAGGACCCGATCATAGAAGAGCTAAAAAAAATATTCGGGGATAGAGTTGAATTCAAGAAAGTCGATGTTGATAACAACAACGAACTGGCCGCTAAATTCATGATTCATGCTGTTCCAACACTGGTAATTGAAAAAGATGGTGCCGTTTTCAAACGATACACAGGTGTAACCCGCACGAATGTGCTTGAAGCGGATCTAAACGCTGCCCTGAAATAAAGGGGTTTTGATTGAAACCTTTATTTGACCTTGGTGTCCTGCCCATCAGACACAAGACCACGAAAGGATTCAAACCTCATATTTCACTTGTTTTTAATGCAGGCAAAAGGTTGACTTTTTCTGTGGATACCACGAATTCACGTTCTGTGCAACCTGATGCATATCTTATAACCCATGCACATTCTGACCACCATGGCAGATCGGCAATGCTTTCGAAAAATGCCATATGTTCGCAGGAGACCGCAAAAGCGCTTGAAATTCTTTATGGGAAAAAATATGCCGGAAGGACGTTCAATATCGGTGACAGTATCGATATTGCAGGTGTCAATGTAAAAACATATCCAACCCATCATACAATAGGCTCATGCGCTTTCTCCTGGAAAAATGAAGTGGGTACAAAGATAATGGTTACAGGTGATGTCAAGGATTCCAAAGACCTGCCAGACTGCGATTGCCTTGTCACGGAGGCAAATTACGGTGATCCTGATGACCCTAAATGCCATTTCGAGGATGATCTTGGTGCATTCAGGGAATCCCTGGAAGAAGCACCTGATGATATTGCTTTTGGCGCTTATTCCTTCGGGAAAGCCCAGCGCGCCGTGAAACTGATTCGTGAATCGGGTTATTCGGGACATATCGGGATGGATGCGGTATCCCACGCGCTCACTGATGGACTGATGCATGATGCAGGAAAACTTGTTGATCTTGATAGCGATTGCAATATCAGGATTACCACACCGGGTGAAATACCAGATCTTTCATCCGCACGGAAATTCATTTTGACAGGACGAAAGGATATTAAATTTCCCACCATCAATATAAGTGACCATATGGATGTCAATGGTCTTATAGGAATGACAAAGCAATGTGCCCCATCAGCAGTTATAACATACCACCCGGCTGGCAACCGGCCCCTTAAGCTTGCTGCATATTTGAGGAAAAACGGTATATACGCAAAAGCGCTTGAAGAAATAAATACTATTCTCGAAATTTGACGTATCATTCAGATAAAATTTAGCAGGAAAAAAAGGAATAATATATAAATGGCAATAGAAATTGAACCTTTATTTACATTAATCGGCAAAGCTGTAGTATATTTTGCGGCTTTTCTATTGATAATAGCGATAGTTGGCTCATTTCTTATAGGATATTCATTCAAGACCGAGAAATTCATTTTTCCGGGATTTATGCTTTTTTCGATCACACTTCTTGAAAACCTGGTAAAGGCATTGTTCAGGTTTATCAAGATGGATGATTCCATTGTTGATAATGTGGGGATTGCGCTAAAAAACAAGATATCTCTCAGGAAATTCAGGGAAACGCCTATAAATGAACGAATGATCTTTTTTCCTCAATGCTTAAGAGCCCTTAACTGCCCATCCAAACTGAGCCCTGAGGGCATGCAGTGCATATCTTGCGGTGCATGTGAGATAGGAAATGCCAAAAAAACCGCAGAAATGCTTGGTTATAAGGTCTTTATTGTACCGGGATCAAGTTTTATCCGGCGGCTCGTGCGAAACCATAAGCCATCAGCCATATTGGGTGTGGGATGTATGACAGAAATAAAAGCAGGGCTTGAAATGTGCGAACAAATCCAGGTTTTTAGTGTAGGTTTGATTCTTGAGAAGGCAGGATGTGTTTCCACTGTACTGGATTGGGATAAGTTCTATGAATTTATTCAAAAGGAAAATTAAGAATAAAATCCGAACCCTTTATTAACATGTATTCGGGAGTTTAGCATATGAACCGGAAAGAGTGCCCCGAGAAAGAAGTATTGTCCCTGCTTAATAACGCTATGCAAAAAGATACTTCATATGATAAGGTGCTCAGCGCCATGTGCACAAAACCCCACCCAATAGCTGTGAAAGCCCATATGCAATTCATTGCATCAAATATGGGGGATTTTGGCCTGTTCCAGGGAACAAAGGAACTTGAAGAAAAAGTAATAAAGATGATGGGCAGCATGCTCGGTGATGGTAATGCATGCGGTTATATAACGACAGGGGGAACGGAATCCAATATCCAGGCATTAAGGACTGCCAGGAACATGGATAAAAAAGAGCAGCCGAACATGATAGTTCCTGATTCGGCCCATTTCTCATTCGATAAGATAGCAGATATTCTCGGCATAGAAATTAGAAAAGCGCAGCTTGATGCCGAATTTAAGGTGGACGAAGCCTCTGTTGCAGAACAGATCGATAACAATACAATCGCGCTTGTAGGTATTGCAGGTTCCACGGAATTCGGCCAGATCGACCCGATAGATAGATTGGCAAAACTTGCTATATCGAATAACCTGTTCCTGCATATAGATGCAGCCTTTGGGGGATTCGTAATACCTTTCCTTGATAAGAAATATGATTTTGATTTTTCAGTGAAAGGAGTCACATCAATAACAGCGGACCCGCACAAAATGGGCATGTCCACAATCCCGGCCGGAGGCCTGCTTTTCAGGGAAGAGGAATGTCTTCTCCCACTTGAGATCGATACCCCATACCTTACTATAAGAAAACAACATTCTCTTGCGGGTACACGAAGCGGTGCCTCAGTAGCCAGTACTTTTGCAGTAATGAAGCATCTTGGATTGGACGGATACAGGAAGATCGTTAAAAGGTGTATGGATATGACAGAAAGGCTTGTGGAGGGAACCCGTGAACTGGGAGTTGAACCGCTGATCGAGCCTGTAATGAACATCGTAGCACTAGATGTTCCTGAACTTGATGAAGTCAGGAAAAAATTGAGGGCAAAAGGCTGGGTCACTTCAATAACACGAAATCCAAAGGCCATGAGATTGATACTGATGCCGCATCTGGGTGAGGAAATCATTGAGCTGTTCATTGCCGATCTTGGAGAATGCATTCAAAGCAAATGAATGAGAACTATCAAAGATGGAAAATGACTTCTTTGGTCATCATATGAAAATCCACAGAAATGCTTATCTCCGTGGGTTCAAAGGGTTGAGAATACCCCTTCCGAAAGGGAGGGGTATTCTCAACCCTTTGCAATTGTAATACCTATCCCAAAAAAGGAATTGTTCAGAGACCATTTAAGGGATAGGCATAACGAATATATAGTATCAAAACCATA
>JAPMTS010000029.1:0-22487 GCA_026552955.1 Candidatus Methanoperedens sp.
AGTTGGAATTTTGGTTGAACATAGTGATAATGCCCCGGTCTTTATAGACCGGGGTTAAAGTTACTTTGGCACCTGGTTCGTTATATTATTTGGAACATCTATATATTTTTCGATAATGTAGTATCCCATATTTTCCTATAATGAAACATTTATATCCCTTATTAATGTTATGAAAGCCCAAGAAGGTATCTAATATGGTGAAAATATATTATGACAAGGATGCAGATCTAAAAGTATTGAAGAAGAAAACTATTGCCGTTATTGGTTATGGAAGCCAGGGGGCGGGGCAGGCACAGAACCTGCATGATTCCGGACTTAATGTAATCGTTGGTGTCAGGAAAGACGGGGAGTCGTGGGCACAGGCAAAGGCAGATGGCCTGCAAGTTGCGACCATGTCGGAAGCTGCAAAAAAGGCTGATATCATCCAGATGCTCGTGCCCGATGAAATACAGGGCGCAATTTATGCTTCCGAGATCGCTCCAAATATGAAAAAGGGCAAAACATTGTGTTTCTCGCATGGTTTTAATATCCATTATAACCAGATCGTTCCGCCAAAGGATGTTGACGTCATAATGGTCGCACCGAAGGGCCCGGGTTTCCTTGTACGCAGGACTTATACCGAAGGAAACGGTGTCCCGGCGCTTATTGCGATCTACCAGGATGCAACAGGAAAAGCAAGGGATATTGGTATGGCTTATGCAAAAGGAATCGGTGCAACAAGGGCAGGCGTGCTTGAAACAACATTCAAGGAAGAAACTGAGACCGACCTTTTCGGTGAACAGGTGGACCTGTGTGGAGGAGTAACGTGTCTCATGAAAGCAGCATTCGAAACACTTGTCGCTGCTGGATACCAGCCGGAGATCGCTTATTTTGAAACATTCCACGAAATGAAACTCATTATTGACCTGATCCATGAAGGCGGATTGAGCAAGATGTGGTATTATGTTTCAAACACTGCTGAATACGGCGGGCTGACCGTGGGCCCGAAGGTTATCAATGAACAGTCAAAAGAGGCGATGAAAGAGGCGCTTCGCAAGATCCAGAACGGGGAATTTGCAAAGGAGTTCGTCCTTGAAAGCAGGGCTAACAGGCCGGTATTGAACGCACTTGAGAGACAGGAGAATGAGCACCAGGTCGAAAAAGTCGGCAAAGAGCTTCGTTCCATGATGCCGTGGTTGAAGAAAGATTAAGATGGCAAATTGCCATCTTTTTGGAAAAATTATTTTTTCTCCAAATGGCCTTGCGTCATATTCTTTTGATGCGCAGGATATCTCATTTTATTTATTTTATCGTTCTATTATTTCTTTTCCCATTACTGAACGCTATGTGGACGGATTACCAGTTCGTTTGCAATATGTGAAAAACGTGGGGTAATTCACTTTTTTCAATATTATAATAACCTCAGGTAACGATCACTTTTTCGAGCATACTCGGATGGAATTTGCAATAGTATTCAAATGTTCCTGCTTCATTGAAAGTATAGCTATAACTCTGTCCCTGACTCAATGTCTCTGAAGTGAAAGCAGTCCCTGTTACAGTGTGCTGGGCGCTATCTTTGTTCGTCCATGTCACAGTAGTTCCTTTTGCGACTGTGATAGTATCCGGATTGAATGCAAAATCCTTGATGTCAATAGCGTTTGTTGTTGATGGTTTGGGTTGTGTTTCTTGTTCAGTACATCCACTTATCGCGATTGACAATATTATTACGGCGACTATACAACGTATTTTTCATATTAACCTCCATTCTGAGAATTTGTTCATCTAATATTTATAACGTGGGGCAGGAGGGTAGAGTTAGCTTGAACTTTATTCACAGATGCGTAATTGTGCATTGCACCTGGGAGACAAAATGGATGCTCTTCCCAATTTCATATTCTTGTTCAACAGGAAATTATATCACATATAGCGGTAAATTAACAAACACGGGTTATAACAAATTTTGGTGAAATAATGACTACACAGGATAATCTAAAAGAAGCTTTTGCTGGAGAATCACAGGCGAACAGGAAATATCTTGCTTTTGCGGATAAAGCAGAGCAAGAAGGCTATAAGCAGGTGGCAAGGCTGTTTCGCGCCGCTGCTGATGCAGAAACAGTGCATGCGAAAAACCATTTGCGTGTCATGGGTGGCGTCGGGAAAACACCGGATAATCTAAAGAGTGCCATCAAAGGTGAAACCGCGGAATTCAGGGAAATGTATCCGAAATTTATTGAGGCAGCAAAAAAGGAGAAGGCATCTGATGCAGCCATCCTTAGTTTTGATGTTGCCAACCAGGTCGAAAAGATCCATGCGGACCTTTACCAGAAAGCTCTTGATAATCTTGGCAAGAACAAAGAGACGGTGTATCATGTTTGCCAGATATGCGGTAATACCGTGGAAGGGGAAGCACCGGATAAATGCCCGATATGCAATGCCCCGAAAGAGATGTTCAAGAAAATTGACTAAGGTAATTCAATATGGCTAAGAAACTTGCAATAATATATGGCACAGGATTCGGGAACACTGGCTTGATGGCAAAAGCCATCGAGGAAGGTGCAAAGGCTGCCGGTCTTGATGTCCTGATAAAGAAAGTAAATGATGCAACACCTGAGGATGTGGAAAACGCAGATGCAATAGCGATAGGCCTGGCGACTTATAAGGGCGCCGGAATGCCAACCGTCATCAACTATGTGGAAAGCCTTGCAAAAGTTCCCCTGAAGAACAAAGTGGGAACTGCTTTCGGGTCATACGGATGGAGCGGAGAGGGCCCGATAGTTATAACAAAGATGCTTTCCGGTTATGGAATGAACGTACTTGATCCGCCTCTTCGGATCAAGCGCATCCCTGAAAAAGAAGGCCTTGATGAATGCAGGAAGCTTGGGAAGATGATAGCAGAAAGGATCGGAAAATAACATTCAAGGTTGAAGGAAAAAACGTCTTTGCTGCAAAAATGAATCTTGAGACCCTCAGGGACGAGTTATTGAAAAAATGCATGGGTTCAGGAATCGGTATGGTGGGTTTTGCCCCGGTGGGAAGATGGAAAAATCCACCCGGGGAGCTGCCTAATGTCCTGTTGCCATGGATCCCTGAAGATTTCTGGCCGCAATCCATTTATCCGGAGGCAAAAACCGTAATAGTGATAGGGCTGCCCGTGTCATTGCCCATAGTTGAAACTGCCCCCTCTATCTATTACCACGAACTTTACAAAACCGTGAATTCCATGCTTGATTCTAAGGCTTATGAAATCGCGAATTTCCTCAATGAAAAAGGTTTCAGTTCAATATACCTTCCCAGGGACGGCTACGGCGATATAAAAATATTGATCGAAAAACCATTTGCATTTTTCTCTCACAAGCATGCTGCATACCTTGCGGGGTTGGGCTCTTTCGGCCACAATAATGTCCTGCTAACGCCGCTTTATGGGCCCAGGGTTAGGTTCACATCGATATTCACCTCGGCAGAAATACGACCCGATCCGATAGAAATCAAGGATATATGCATTCACTGCCTCTTATGTGCGAAAAATTGCCCTGTTGGCGCTATTCCGGAAAAAGGGATTTTTCCTCCCATGGTCGATAAAAGATCATGTGCTGTAAGGAGCGCAGAACTCAGGGACGAATTCAGGTCTCCATGCGGGATTTGTATCAAAGTCTGCCCTGTGGGGCAGGACAGGGAATTATTCGGAAGAAAGAATATAGCCATATATTCAAAAAATAAAAAATTTGAAAAATATCACAATGCCTGGGAACATGTGAGGAAATATGGAAGTACATATAAATATGGTTAAAGTTTATAATAGGCCTAATGAGCGATATGCAATCAAGAAAAATAGTCTTTGGAATAACCTTTTTCATCCTGATCCTTTTTTCGATGACCGCTTCCGCGCGCGTTGAATTAACTGATTTCTTTTCCGATTTCGCAACAAGTGATGTTACCATACATTCTGACGCTAATTTCAATGGAAAAGCAGTTTTTGAACTTTTTTATTCAGGCCAACTCGTTGAATCTCATGAAGTTCCGGTCAATATACATTCAGGTGAGGCTTTGACCAAAGTAATAATATGGCAGGAAAAACCCCAGCATGATTTTTATACTGCCATTGTCAGCTTATATGAAGGAGACAGGTTCCTTTCCAATATCTCATATACTATTGCTTATGGTACTGCCACGTTACCCGCGTTCCAGGTCGTGGATTTTTCTCCATCCAATAGTGGCGTACAGTTATTGCTTCGTTCATATAATCCCACGGTCACTGATATCAAAATAGAATTGCTGGATAATAATGATCTCATTTACTCAAAGACAAAAAAGGACATATCCCTGACAACCAGCACAGAACTCAATATCGGATGGCCATTCCTCCTCACCGACAATAAGAATTATGTTGTCCGGGCAAAAATATACAGCCACAGGTTGAACGCCCCCGATCTTATTAATACCTATATTGGAACATTCACGGCAACCGATGACGTTGAAATCCTTCCTGCCGATATTCAGGTAGATGAGTATGGCGCAAGTGTGACCATCCGTGGAAAATCCCAGGCGCCATTTGACGGTTCTATTATTGTGACGGCCAGGAACCGGTTAACAGGAGATACACGGTCCTACCGCCAGCAGCTGGATGATATCCTGACCTCAGGAAAAGAGTCAACATCAGGTATTGTATGGAAAGAAATTGCCCCGGGAACTTATGATATAATGATAGAGGCGGTCAACCAGAAAAATATCTCTATCGACACATATGAAACCGTACTTCGTATCCCGGAATATTCCACCTCCGCAGCAATAACACCCGCTAAAAGTACGCCCGGATTCGAAGGTATCGCTTTCTTAATTCTTCTTCTTTTAATCCCACGGAAAGGTGTTTAATGTTTGATATCATCTTCCGGAACATCACCCAGAGAAAACTCAGGACAGGGCTTACCGTTTTTGGTATTGCCCTTGGTATATTTGCAGTTATTGTTATGGGCGGGATGTCTGAACATTTCAACCAGACGTTTGACAGATCGATCAGTCTGACCGCTGATAAGATCCGCGTATTCCCTGAGATAGGGTTCGGAGGAGGAAATCTTAATGAGTCAAAAGCAAGGGAAGTAAAAAGAGTGCCGGGTGTTGCCGATGCTTATGGGCTCTTGCAGGCGGCGCTTGACCCTGAGAGCCTGGGTTTTTTCGGCGGGGATGTTGTCATTGGTGTAGAGCCTGAAAAATTTCCCTCCTTATTAAAGGACACAAAACTCTCAGAAGGCAGGTTCCTGACTGTTGGCGATGGCTACAGGACTGTTCTTGGCAGCAGCGTGGCACGGGAGTTCAATCTTAAAGCCGGGGATGAAATGCAGATAAAAAGCAAACGCATGCAGCGCACCTCATCAATAACCCATGCAAGGAATTTTACGGTGGTCGGGGTAATGGAATATACAGGATCTTTTTTTGATAATGGCGTGCTGATCCCGCTAAATATTGCGCAGAAATTCTATAACCGGGGGGATACCGTATCTTTTATTCTTGCCGTCCCTGACCCGAATGTGGACGCAGAGGACCTCTCCAAAAGAATAGAGCTAAATGTTGAAAATATAAAGACTTTTTCACCTGAGCAACTGCGAAAACAGATAGAGCAGTCACTCATAGTTTTCACTCTTATTACAATAAGCGCCGCTGTGCTTGCAGCAATAATCGGTGGTCTTAGCGTTATGAACACAATGCTGATGTCTGTCTCTGAAAGAACAAAAGAATTCGGCCTCATGAAAGCGCTTGGTGCCCAGACACGGGATATTCTCTATATGACAATGGGGGAAGCTGCTATTATGGGGGTTCTCGGAGGCATTTGCGGAATAATCGGAGGAGGAGCCCTGGTTTATTATTTGAATGATTTTCTTGCCTCAAAGGGCACGGTCCTTTTTTCGGTCACTCCACGGCTGCTTGTTATCGCTCTTGTTTTTTCAATCCTCCTTGGGGTGCTGTCAGGTTTATATCCGGCCTACAGGGCAGCAAAAATGAGTCCGATGGAGGCGCTGCGATATGAATGATCCTATCGTTAGCGTGAGGAATCTTTCAAAAACCTACATGCAGGGAAAAATCCCGGTCCATGCCCTGAGGGATGTAAGTTTTGATGTTGATAAAGGCGAATTCTTGAGCATCGTGGGGCCGTCAGGGAGCGGCAAATCCACGTTCCTTTCGATGATCGGGCTTCTTGACAAACCCACAACCGGAAGTGTATTCATCGATGGAATAGAAGTCACAAAAGCAACCGACAGCGATGCGCCCAGGATACGCCGTGAAAAGATCGGTTTCGTGTTCCAGCATTTCAATCTCATACCCACACTTTCCGCGCTTGAGAATGTTGATCTTGCAATGCGGTTCGCAAGGGTCTCTAAAGCCAAACGAAGAGAAAGGGCGGTGGAACTTCTCACCCAGATGGGGCTTTTTGACCGAATGAACCATAAACCCTCAGAATTATCGGGGGGAGAACAGCAGCGAGTGGCTATTGCCAGGGCGATGGCGAACCATCCTGCGATCATCCTTGCTGATGAGCCAACAGGTGAAGTGGATACAAAGACACGGGATATGATCGTGGAACTTCTTCATGGATTAAGTGAAAATGGGCAGACAATCCTGATCGTGACGCATGATACGGCCGTGTCGGCCAGGACTAAAAGGATAATAAGAATGCTGGATGGAATGATCGAAAGTGATACCAAAGTTGAAGGGTATTGAACTTCATTGAGTTATTAAAAATGGTGGTTTGAACCATGCCCGACCTCGTAATAAAAAATGCCCGGCTTTTCATCAACGATACCATCCAGCCCGCTGAAATAGCAGTGGATAATGGAAAAATCTCAAAGATCAGTAAGATAATCGGACACAAGGAAGTAGATGAGGTCATAGACGCGAAAGGCGCGTTAATATTGCCGGGGGTAATTGATGTGCATGTTCATTTCCGCGATCCTGGCATGACAAAGAAAGAGAACTGGTTCACAGGTTCGTGCGCGGCAGCATCTGGCGGCGTCACCGCTGTTTTTGACCATCCCAACACGATACCACCCACCGTAGATCGGTATTCCTTCAAAGAGAAGCGAAAAGCTGCAAAAAAATCAATCATTGATTATGGGATCAATGCCGGAGTGACAGCAAATCTCACCAATTTTAAAGAACTCTGGGAACTTGGGGCAACTGCATTCGGTGAGATATTCATGGCAGAATCCACAGGGTCATTGAACATTAATGAGAGGATTTTGAAAGAAGCACTTGATGCTATCGGAAACCTGGATGCTGTGGCATGTATCCATGCTGAGGACGAGGAAATAAGAACGAAATACCTGCATCTGCTTAAAGGGAACCTCGAGCCGGAATCGTATTCTAAGTCGCGTCCCAATCTATCCGAGAAGATCGCGGTGGAAAAGGCTATCAAGCTTTCAGGGGATGGAACAAGGCTTCATTTCTGCCATATCAGCGCTCTTGAAAGCATTGGAATTATAAGAAAAGCTAAATCAGAAAACAGGAAAATAACCTGTGAAGCAGCGCCACATCACCTTTTTCTTTCCATAAGAGATTACAGGCGCCTGGGAGCGCTCGGGAAAATGAACCCGCCTCTTCGTGATTTTCCCTCACAGCAAAGTCTCTGGGCAGGATTGAATGACGGGACTGTTGATATTGTAGCCTCAGACCATGCACCGCATCTTGAATCCGAGAAAATGACCGATATCTGGAGTGCTCCTGCGGGTGTCCCCGGAGTAGAAACAATGCTGCCACTAATGCTTATGGCAGTAAAGAGAAACTTTCTTACATTGAAAAGAATGATTGAGGTTACGAGTATGAACCCTGCAAGAATATTCAATCTAAAGAAGGGGCTTCTGGCGCCGGGATATGATGCCGACATGATAATCGCAGGCCAGGCAAAGGAGATTCGCAAAGAGAAACTGCATAGCAAAGCGGGCTGGACACCTTTTAACGGTATGAAAGGGATATTCCCTGAAATGACCATCTCCAGGGGGATAGTGGTATATGAAGATGGCGAAATAATCGGCAAAAGAGGTTGTGGGCGGTTCATTCCAGGCCCGGGATTTTTAGAAAAAACTTCCGAGGAGGGTTAGAAAGGTATAAAACGATAGCCCTTGTCACCGATGATTTTGCATTGTATCATTCTATCATTGAGGAAGCCAGAGCTTCCAAATTGAACATTCTTGTTCTCAATCCCGAAGAATCCATACCACTGCATGTTGGCGTGATTATTACAACAGAGGCTGAGTCAGAGGGCATTGATTTTGCTCGCGACATGATCATTATCGCGGATAACAGGCCGCAGGCCACTCTTGATAAAGCGCGATCCATGCTGTTCGGAGAAGATTTTGAACAGGTAATTATCGGAATAGATCCCGGAAAATATCCCGGTATCGCAGTGCTTGGAAATAAGAAGACCATCTCGGTCCATCATGTATCGGTCGGTGAGGTTTGCCCGCTTATTAAACGAATAATGAAAGAATTCGATAATAAAAAGATCATAGTCAGGATAGGTCATGGTGCAAGACTTATCCGTTCACAGCTGATCAACGGCATACTTGACCTTGGACTGCAGGTCGAAATGGTAGATGAGACCGGAACAACACCGCGTCTGGGGAGAGGAGTTCATGGACAGGTGACATCTGATATCATTGCAGCGATAAATATTGCACTGATCCCTGGAAATATCGTGGGAAAACAGTTCATAGAGCCTTCGAACGGGGAAGTGAGGGTCATACAGGAATCCAGCCGCGAATATTCCAATGGACGCTCTACCATCCCGCGTCTTCTTGCAAGAGCTGTGGCAAAAGGGGAATTGACCCTTGATGAAGCGGTGGAAAGACACAGGCACGACTAAAGTCGGGAGTTTTCTTGCCCCTTTGAACCTGTTTTATAATTGGTGGCTTTTTTTCTCATTGTTCTTGTTGAGATCCATGACCCTACAACGGCGATCAGAACCGCCACTATCAAGCTTCCGAATACAAACTGGCGGCCATTATTGAAAATCGGATATGTTCCCAATGCTTCCCTCATTACAAGAATATAGGTGCTTCCCGCCCATAAGATAATACCTGTGGCCAACACGAAGAAGGGATGTGACAATTGCCTCCCTATCTTTTCTTTTGCCATATGGAGGTCAAATATTTTGCCAATGTTAACTATCACTCCTGCAAGTGTATACCACCAAATTGAGGCATATATATAACCCATCAGCAATACCAGATATCCCACCCATATTGGTTGGTTATAATAATAATCCCACGATACTATAACTCCCTGTACAGTACCTATAAGTGATAGTATTATTGCAGCCAGATACATGACAAATGTAATTTTCCCGGCATATAAAGATCTCATCATAGATGTTTTGAAACTATCCACAGCATCATCAAGACCCGTTCCTCGAAAGAGCATATAAAGGCCTATTGCTGCGGTGATTGACATTACTGCGACCTCAGGTCTGGCAAAATATAATGAGATCGCATAGATCAGGAATACAAGACCTATAGGGACAAAGAAGGTGTGTGAAATCTTGGGATCATTGAAGGCTTTTTTAATAATATAATAGGTACTTTCCAGGTTCTCATGCTGTTTTACGATTATCCTGTGGACCGCATCTACTTTTATCCTGGACTGGATGAGAGGCAGTACTGATTCATCTTCTGCTCCATCCGAAACAAGTATCACGCTGAGTGGTTTTAGCTCAAGGAGCATCATGTCAAGCTGATCTGAGATCTTCTTATCGGCCTTTATCCCAACTTTTTTATCACCCGCTATTGAGACTATCTCTACATCCTCTTTCTGGGCGACCAGTTTATCATAGACATTTATACCGCCAAAAATGGTGTTGATATCCGAATCTTCAGGATCACTGGAAGCAAGTTTGACCGCTGCATCAATGTTCGATGCGCGCCCGATAATGGGACTTCGAATTCCCGCCTTCTCCCCAAGGTCATTGTCCCTGTCAATACATATGATAAGCGTATGCATTGTACTCTGTTATCTTGATGTTTATATAAAAAGCCTCCTGACGAACGCATGCCCGGATATCAGTAAAATTTAAGTGCAAACAAAGCAATTTTTTTATGTAACAGATGAAAATTTGGGGAAGATCATGGAAATAAAGTATCCTGCAATGGGAATTTTCATACTAATTATAGCCTCTTTGAGTGGGTGTGTCAAAGATGATAGGCAAATATCTTCCACTATAAACGGAGTATCCTTAAATAAGTATGATGATACCATTAATTTCTTTTCATTAAGTAAGCCAAGTAATTGGACAGTTAAGGTGGGAGATTACATATCCGTAGAAGATACTTCGGATAATGGTGTCACAAAAGTCAGAATTCAACCTATTCATCTAAGCGGAGAATATAGATATATTTCTGCAGGACATATTGCCAATTATTTGATAGGAAAAGAAAAAGAAAAGTATCAAAGTTTTGAATTAGTAAGTGTAAGAGAATCCGAAGATAAAAAAATTATTGAACTTGTAATATCATTTAAAGAAAATAGTGTAGACAAAAAAGGAGTTTTCACAATATTTGTTAATAATCCTTATGCGATGTTGAGCGGTTATGAAACAAGCTCAGATAAATTTGCCGAAAAACAACAACTATTAAGCACAATATTACGCAGTTATCAACAGAATACTCCTTCAACAGCAACTACCGGAGAATTAAGATCGAATATAGGAGAACTGCGTGAAAGGAATTTAGATAAAAACGTAAAAATGCTTTTGCCTGATGGATGGAATTCGGTAGTATTTCCTGGATGTTCAGGATTAGTTGCTTTTGATGGAGAATTATCTCAAAATAAGAAAGGCGTTATTTTCATGAATGGATTGCACCAAAGCGTTGAACCATTACCTCCTGGAGTGACACCAGAAGATTATATGACGACATATATGCAGAATGATTTCAAGACAATGTCAGACATAAAAATAATACAATACGAAGATGTTGATCTGAGCACATTAAGAGCGGGAGGAGCAAATGTCCAGGCAATGAGAATATCTTTCAAGAATAATGGAATTCCATCTATTGGATCATTCATAGAGAAAAATTTCAATATCAAAACATGAGAGAGTTGACCCAGGAAGAAAGGCTCAATTATATTCCATTAAATGGTGAATTGCACATAAAATAAAATATCTAAGGTTTAAATAATTTTCCTCATCACAATTCCTTCCGCCACCTTGGGAAGGAAAAGCGTTGACTTCTGGGGAAAATTCTTCCCCTCAATAAATGCTTTTCTCTCTACATCCTTAATTGAGAATGGATTTAAAAGAAAAGCAACCTGATACTCCTTGGAATCCACCCTTGCAATGGCTTCATCAGGACTTGCGTTAAAAAACACATCATCTATAGGTTTACCCCGGATGACAGGGTCTATTAGCCATTCATGAAGAACGATCAGGTCAAGACCCACGATTTCTTTTTTTTGTCTTGAAAGCTCATGGACAGCAAATTCATCTGCCCTGAGGATGCTGAATTTTTTTCCGTCATACATGCCAAGCTTAATATCAAATTCACTTCTTCGTTTCCTGAGCCGGGAATAAAATTCTTCATCGTTGGTATCGCTTTCCCAGTCTATCGAAAAATTCTCCCTTATTTTTTCTTTGAGTTCCTGCTCGCTGAAATTTCGCACCACTCTGTGCCATGGCAGAAGTAAGAGCGCCCTGTCCCCGCCTTCCATCAGCATCATCATTGTATATTCAATTCCATCCTTTTCACGTAAGAGATTTGATGCAGTATACCTGTGGTGTCCATCAAGTATGAGCAGTTTAAGGCCCGAAACGATCTTTGTGATCTTGCGGATAAGTTTAGTATCAGTTATTTCCCATAACAAATGTCGGCTGCCATTCAGGGTAACATCCACAACAGGAGGTCTATTCGGATCCAGAATAAAATCCGGGCGTTTAAAACCCAGGTATTTTTCGAAAATATCATTCAAATCATGATCTGGCATGCTATATTCAGCAGCAATGGGTGAAAAGTTCATCATGCTTGATTTCATCAACCTGTAGCGCTCATTGGAATTTACATCAAAAATATTTTCATGCCCCACGATATTCCCCTTCCCGAGCTCTTCGACTTTCACAAGAGAGACAAGACCGAATACAAAATACATGCTTCTCCTGGAATTTTCAGGAAGCAGGGCCAGTATCTCCGGTGTAAGGGAATACATGATACCGTAAATATAAAAAGCGGCTTTTTCTCGTTCTACAAGTATCTTTGAGCTGGTGAAACGATTGAGCTCTTTTGTTGCATAATCAATAAATTCATCCCTGTCCATGTCTTTTCTTCGGGTTGTCACATGGATAATGTTATTTTTTTCATTGGCGAATTTCTGGTAATTAGCTGCGTCAATGGTGTCATAAACAGGGCAAACCAGTTTATCTGTTTGCATTTCCGGATTAAGTATTGTCGCTTTAAAAGGTCGAATTTCTAACATTGGTTAGTATCCTCAGATTTCAATATTTTTTTTCGGTACTCAAAGGTCAATATAGAACTTGAATGTTTCGAGAGCGCACAATTCGGTTTTTTTGCCTTATGAGATCAAGGGGTAGTCCCATGAGGAGGTCATGGCCTCACCGTTGCGGCCACAACCCCATTCCTGAATATTCTTATTACACCGCCGCTTTGCGAAACTACAATTCCTATCGATTCTGTCCTTTTAGTTATGGCTGCTACGGAATTATGCCGCGTGCCCAGGCCTTTTGGCAGTTTTATCATTCCTGTATCTATGGTAATGTACCGTCCGGCAGCTTCTACTACACCCTCACCTGTTATCACGAATGCGCCATCCAGCTGCGCAAATTCTTTGATGTTATCGATCATATCCGGGTTTGTTATCATTCTTTCCTCCTTTTTATATCCCTGGAAAGGATTCAATATAAGCTGCCTGGATTTTGCCAGGACGTTTGCAGAATCTCCCAATATGAAAGCTGTGCCTATAGAGCGGCCTTCTCTTCCTTCGGCACTTATTTCAAGCGCTATTTTTATCACAGCTTCAAAGACCGTCTCATTTACCCCTGTTCCTCTTAACAACTCTGTTATATCATTCCTGGCGCTTTCTTTTGCCCGGGGCTTTTTGATTTCAAAATGACCCAGTTCATTTTCAAGAAGGGATGCGCGATTCATGTAGTAACTTATAAGGCTCCTGATAATACTTATTTCACTGAAATCATCTGTAATTTCGGCTGCATTCCTGAATTGTGTAATTGCCTTGAGGTAGAGTTCCATAGCCAGCTTATAGTCGCCTCTGCCATGCGCACTTTCAGCTTTTCTAATGTCATTTCGCCCATCATCCAGAAGAACGTTTTTACTCAATTCAGATCACTTCAGTTTCCATTCGATAATTTCAATATAATAAGCGCTCTAATAATATAAGGATAAAGGTCAAAAAAAATATATATGTTCACAAATCAATCCCTGATAAATTGATATCCTGATTTTAAAACCTGTCTGCTGGTTAAAAATCTAATCATATGCAGAAAAATATGAATAGGCATAATGGCAGCTTCTGCTTTCATATCCCATTCCAGGACTGACCTTGTGAAGTCAACACGCCACCTGATTGATTGCGCTGCCTGAAAAGAACCGAAGATTGATTGCAGGAATCCTGCCAAAATGCCGGTATGGGCAGGGTCATTAAATCCAAATGTGAGATCCATGTTAAGATATTTCAATCTAAAAGCATGAATCAGGTCTTTAAAAAGCCGCAACATGGGTCTTGAAAGATCAAACATATAACCCAAATGCAATATCTTCTTTGATTTTTTTATACTGCCTGATTTTTTTATATCTTTAGACTTTTGAGATTTTTCCTTATACAGCAATCGAACTACCCGTCTCCCCAAAATCAGGATTTCTGTTTCCTTATCTTTTATCTTATATCTGAACATTAACATTATCCAGCAAAAACTGAAAAATCCATCAATTTTTCCTCCTGAGTTTGCAGAATTGATGCTAATGGTCATGGGGGCTAGCAGTATCGCAAGTGCAGCAAGAATAATAATTATTGAACCGATCATCAAACACTTTTTACTTATGTTTTCCCGGCAGATTCTGTCTTATTACATTCTTCGCTCATTGATTTACATTTTTCCATGATCTGGGGTAATACTTCGGATATACGTTCGAAAACACCTTTCTCTTTGATAGCGAATAACTGGACATCATCTTTTGACACTACGAGAAAAGCAATGGGCTGGACGCAGGCTCCTCCTCCTCCGCCGCTTCCTGAACCCTGGTCACCTGCTTTGCCCTTACCTTCACCGCCCCCGCTTCCAAATCCGAAACTAACCCTGGTAACGGGTATGATTGTCCGCCCTTCGATTATTATGTGCTCACCAATAACGGTCTTTGTAGAGATCATATTTGCGATTTCTTCGGTGATGACCTTCAAGGATTCTTCCAAATTCATATATTCACTCTCCGGATTTTATTCTATTTTTGATACTACTTAAAGCTAACCAAGAGGATACTATGGAAATCCGATATCGAAAAAACCTTATTGAAGCAAAATATTTGATTTATGGACCGGTCGGGATTTGAACCCGAGGCCTCTCCCATGCCAAGGGAGCGATCTACCCCTGAGCTACCGGCCCTAAAGGGTGAGTTGCAGAGTGCTTATTCTTAGTTAAGAACTGAGAATGGAGTACTTTCGATTCACCTGTTTCTCAATGAAAACGAACCCTAACACAACATTACTATTAATAAACCTATCTTTTATATAGAATTATCGAAGCAATTATAATTATACTCTCCATGTTCATGGTTTTTAGAATAAGCGTCGGACGAAATCACTCCTGCACGTGCTTAGAATCTCTTGGTGTTACCGTATCAAAAATCGTAAACAAATTATCATATATCTGCATTCATCGGCGTTTATATACGGTTTCTTTATTTTTTAAATATTTCTTGATAACAACACCAAACTTTTTGACAGCCCCGAATAATCGAAACCTTTTTCTATGGTTAACCATATTGTGAGCGCGCTGGCAAAGGTTACATATACGATGTCGGCATTAGCACATGGTGTGCCCAGATAGCTCAGCCTGGGAGAGCGCTGCGCTGAAGACGCAGATGTCCCCGGTTCAAGTCCGGGTCTGGGCATAGAACTTTTGGTTCCATGCCGATTCAAAATAATAAAGCCTATTGACAGGCAGTACCAGGGGCAGAAATGCCACGAGTGGCCCATAAGCGACTTATAACTTTCATTCAAGAAGCTTGAATACTGTATCATAAACAGCTGAATTTTTTCATTATTATGAGTATCATGCAGTAAAATATATATACTTATATATTGTATATTAGATAACAAAAAGCAGGTGAAAAAACGAAATCTATCGCGCTATTCAGTAATAAAAAGAGCCCCAAAGAGGCAGTATATGATATTATTGACCAGTCCCATAAGAAGCTGGATTTCACGCCAGATCTCGCATTTTTCTATGCCACTCTAAAATATCATGGCAAATTTCAGTCAATGTTGGATATATTAAAGGATGAATATGGTGATATTCCTCAAATAGGTGCATCCATAGACGGTATGATCTACCCTGATGATATGAGGGTTGATGGAGCGACTCTCGTGTTATGCACAGATGATGACGCAAAGATACGAGCAGATGCAATCGTAGGCAAAGGCATAATTGAATCTGCAGAGAAACTTGCAAAAAGAGTAAAATGTGAAAATGGAGTTATTCTCCTGCATTTTCCATTGGTTCATATTCCAGGCCATTTTAAGTTTGCCCAATTTTTTGCAAAGGGATTCTATTATAGTAAAAAATCTAATAATGCAAATTCAAAGGAGCAGAAAGAATATGTGAGAAAATTCTCTGACTACTGCGAAAGAGAAAATATCTTCTACCAATCCCCATTGATCTTAAACATTTTCGCCAGACAAACAGGTTATAAAGTTCCGATTATAGGTATGAATGTGATGCATACACATGTTAGATTCAACTCCCCTAATATATTCTGTAATTTTAAGGATATTGATGGGGGTATTGCTGCGCTTAGCATAGAGAAAAAGAATATTAATGCTGTTTATGATGATATTTTCCCCCAGAAAGGGAAAAACGTGGACGAAACCGGGCATATATTGGATAAGGAATTCAATGTCATCAAAAAATTTAAAGCAAAATTTGAAAAAAACATATTGATCTCGCTGGATGGCAAATCGCCAGTAGAAGCTGTAAATAAATTAATATATATTTCAGATGAAAAAGCAAAAGAATTACATGACCATCTCGATAAGGGAGATTTCAAAGCTCAAATGCCATACGAGCTGTTATTTATTAATAGAGAAACAAAGGGGGCATTTCTTCTTGGAATAGGATCCTACTTTCCGTTTGAATTGTTTCCTTTTTACCTGGATATTTCAGATTATTCGGAAGAAGTTGCCCTCGTGTATGAACTTGTCGATGATAAGTTCGATGCCTACTTATCATGCTTAGATAACCTGAAAAATAATGATGGCAGATTTGTTTATTTTTCAATGGATGTTGGGGCTATCGCAGCATTCGCAAATAAAACATTCGAATACAGAGAAAAAGTGAATAAATTATTGGGTAATAATTATTTTGGAATTATCTCAGCACCTAGTTCAGCATATATTCCGCATGAATTCAGGTTAAGAGATTATTTATCTGAAACCCACACTAATACTTTTTTCATGAGCGCTGGAACAAGCATCTGCCTGGAAATCTAAAACAAAGCACTCAATCCTATAAAAATAAATGATGCATATATTGAATTGCCTATGCCCTTAAGCGCCGGGAAATCTCCCAATTCTAAAGTCCAGTCCTTTTTATACATATGAATAAAAGTATTTTTTAAAAAATAAATAAATGGAATTATAATGATCAAAATACCGGGGTTTAGAGTAAATAGATTCAATAAAATCAGATAATATAACACCATAAGGTAGGATGAATATCGTACAAGTTGAGAGGGGCGGAAAATGACCCCAAATGTTTTTAGACCGGCTTTCTTATCTCCGGATATATCTTTTAAATCTTTTAATAGCAATGCTGATATACTGAAGACAAAGACAGCCGCAGTAATTATAATCCCTTTCAAATTTAAATCTGAATACACGAGCCATATACTCACGGTGTACATTGGCATTGCGATACTATAAGCGATGAACTCACCCAAATAATGATCTTTCAATCTGAAGCCAATCACTTTCTTAAGAATCAAATTATCTGAATACCACCAGGTGAAAATAATCCAGATGGAAGCATACAGATAAATCGGTCGTTTAAATTCATTTGATAAATAATTGACAAAGAGCATAGAGCAGGCATAAAGCAGAACAGCAATAAAAAGAGCTTTTTTTTGCATCGAAGCATCCTGGGTTAAAATTGTCTTTTTGCCAGCCGCTTTATCTTCCTTTAAATCATTACAATGGTTCCATAAATTTGAAGGAAAAGCAAGAAGCCATGAAACAACTATTCCGGCAAACATAATGGGAATGTCATAAATTAAAAACTCTTTACGCGATATTAAAAAAAGTGAAATGGCAAAGAGAGGAAAAGGGGAGTATATTGTGGCTGGAGTGTTGCACAACTTCAGTAATGCAACAATTTTCATCCAGCCCATATTAATCTGATTTTAGAAGGCCCACATGGGTGCTTTCTTGAACATCTTTTCTGCTAATTTTTCTTCATCATTTTTTTTCTGGCTATATTTTTTTTCGGTTTTCATGTTAATCTTCTCCTATATTTTTGCCTTTGAAAGGCAATATTCAATTATAACTATTCTATTTATATATATATTCTAGAAAAAAAATGCTTATTGTTATAATTATTATTGTCTGATATTATGATGGTGGAAAATTGCTCGTCAAAGTGGTATATGACCAAATGAGAGTATGTATCGTATACAGCAGAGAAAATATATTGTGTGGATTTAAGATTTCAGGAAAATATATTTAAAAAGAATTCATAAATTGCTTAAGAATGGCGGAACTTTCTATTTATGTGATGTTATTTTTTCCTTTCCAATTGAAGAATATGACTACAAAATCGACAACTGGATTGATACATTGAAAGAAAAAGTGGGAAGAAATTGTGCAGAGGAAGCGCAAATGCATATTAAGGAAGAATATTCAACCTTCGATTGGATCATAGAGGAAATGCTCCATAAATCAGGATTTGAATTTGATATTCACCATAACGATGATTTTTTCGCAGTATATTACTGCAGGAAGAAATAACTAATTACTATATGAAAAAATAAGAAGTAAAAAAAAAAGCCCCGGCTATTTTTCTGCGGCGTCAAGTACTCGAGAAGCAAATCGTTTCAAATATCTTCCCGGATTTGCTCTTTGAATGCGTTCTTTTCTACCAGAGTGTATCAATTTCGTTTTTTATTCCGATGCAACCCTGGCAAACTGTGCCGGCATATGCAATACATGGCACTTGTAGCAGCTTTCCATGCCTATACTCATTCTTAGTCTTTCAGCTTCAGACAGGTTCCCGTAATTGATTTTTTCTCCCATTGTGTCAATCATAGCCTGGATGTCTTCGCTTACATAATATTTCCGAGGAGATACATGGCATGAAGAGCATGTACTATTCATGTTATCGAACATGGTCTTGAACAGGCCGAAACTTTCCTGCGCTCCTTTCTGGTTGTTGTTCTTAATATTCACTCCGATGCCATCAAATCCGGAAGCAAGATATTTTATCTTTGCAGCTGGAAAAGGCAATACAGGTTCTTCCGGATTTGGAGTGTTCAGGGTAAGTTCACCAAAATCGTTCCAATTATACTTGTTCCATACTTGGGGCATTTTTTCCTTGTGACATTGTACACACGCTTCACCCACTTTTCCAATGTTCTCAAAAACTTCGGGTACATTCCCCGAATCAAGTGAAGCACCTATTTTTTCGACAGTGTTCTGGTCATAGAATTTTTTCCATTCAGGCACCATATCCGAACTGTCTTTAAATTTCTTGAAGAAATCATCATATGATTTTTTAGCGTTAGCCATGTCCCCTTGCTGTAGATTCACACCAATTCCCATCATTGCTTCCCCAAGTTCGAACATATTTATGAGATATACAGGTGGTTGGTTCTGGTAATACTTATCAATTGACGATGGAAGTCCTTCCTTTTCATTTTTATCGTTGTTGTTTGAAAGCAGCCACACGCCTGCTCCCAAAATTACAATTATGACTACTGAAGTCATTAACAAACTGTTTTTCATAAATTCTCCCGATTCCCACCCAGGAATCAAAATATATTACATGATTATACATAATAAATCTTGCGATATGCTAGGTCTGCAATATGGTTTTATAATAGCCATCAATACTTATTGTTGCCTTGAGACTTTGTCAGGCAATATCTGTCTGGAAGTCGTGGTTTTGAAGGATCACAAAATGGAGTGAATGCAAGAATATACAAGGGAAAAACATATCACCAAAAATGAACATAGTAATTTTGCACATAAGTGTGGGGAAAAATTACGAACGATCTTTATAAAAAAATCCTGATAGCAACAGACGGATCGGACAATACGGAAAAGCCTGCAAAGGAGATACTGAGGCTTGCCGAAGAGCAGTCATTTGATCTGATTGTCATGGGCACGCTGGGAAAAAGCAAGATCGAAAAGATCCTGCTTGGAAGCGTGGAAGATAACGTTATCAGGGGTTCAAGGATCCCTGTGTTGACCGTGAGAAAATAGAAAGAGGAGGGAAAAAAAATGTTTTCAGGTAAATTTCCCTTGCTGGATGGGGACAGGAGAAAATGAATGTAATAGCCATAATGGCAAAAGCGCCATTTCCAAATAAGGTCAAAACAAGACTGAATCCTCCACTTTCGCCTTTTGAGGCATCGCGTCTTTATCATAGTTTTCTTCTTGACAAGATCGAGCAGGTCAAGTGCATAGATGAAGCGCGCCCATTCATGGCCTATACTCCTGAATCATCCGAGTCTTTTTTTAGAAGTATCATTCCTCCGGGATTCTTATTGATAAATCAGGCAGGAAAAGACCTTGGAGAAAGATTGGCAAATGTATCACATGAACTTTTTGCGATGGGCGCTGAAAAAGTAGTCCTGCTGGACAGCGACACTCCAAACCTTCCTGTGGATCATATCCGGGAAGGTCTTTCGAGATTGAATGAAGCAGATGTCGTCCTGGGTCCGTGCGAGGATGGTGGCTACTATCTCATAGGCATGCGAACATTCATTCCTGGGATTTTTAGTGGGATACCCTGGAGTACTGCCCTGGTTACAGAATTTACGTTGAAGAAAGTTCATGAACTGGGTTTGACGGTTTCAATGCTTCCTGGCTGGTATGACGTGGATACTGAGAAAGATCTCAGACGCCTGATGAGAGATCTTGAGTTCCCTTTTAATAATTGCTTTTTCTGTAAGAATACTCATCGTTTGCTCTCCATCATGCGGATTTGATGGCAACTACCCTTTGATGGGCTTGATATGAAATTTAAGATTCAAAATAATGCCGACTATTTTCTCAGATAGAAATTTCTTTTATCGTTATCAAATTTCTCTATGGAATACCTGAGCATGGTCCGTGGCATTTTTCGATAGTGTTGTTCCAGAAAATCTTCTTCTGTCCTTTCATCCCTTTTGCCGATTTCCCTTAACATCCAACCCACTGCTTTGTGAATCAGGTCATGTTTGTCAAATAAAAGAAATTCCGCAATGTTTAATGCATCTTCAAATTTATTTTTTTTTATGAATGCAAATGTGGAAAGTATTGCTGTTCTTCGCTCCCACAGGTTATTCGATCTTGCCAATCTGTATAAAACAGATTTGTCCTTATCCAGCAGAAAATCTCCTAAAATGTTAGGTGCTGAGCTGTCAACCAGATCCCAATTATTTATGTTTTTGGTATGACTTAAATAAAAATCAACGATTTCCTTCTTTCCATCAAAGTCCTCTTTTTTGTATTTAAGAACTAAAATCAATAAGGAAGTCAATCTATATTCATGGAAATTACTTTTCAGCAACTGGTCGATATCATCCAATGGAATATGGGAATATTTTTTTGCTGTCTTACGTTGATCGGGAACTCTAATTCCAAGAAAGATGTCACCTTCACCATATTGGCCTTTTCCTGTCTTGAAGAATTTTGATACTATCTTGGCTTTTTCAGGATCCTGGATATTCTGAAGTTCTTCTTTTATATTATTAAGTTCATTAGACATACAGGTTTTGTATATTTTACATGGATAAATGTGTTTTTGAAATTGTTTGTTAGCTTGTCGCCTTGGTACCAGGTATGGTGACATTCCTTCAACATTTTAGCAATTTCGGTTATATTCCCAAAAAGGGTGGTAGAGTAAGCCAAAAAAGTCACTTTATCTAGTGGCTAGGAAGGAGTGAAAACGGCTTCCTGATATTATATATAGAATTCAAATCAATATAAATACTCTGACAGATATTTGAGTTTATTTTCCATTTTAAAGGTACGTTGAAGTATATTTTAGTTTTTATTAGTTTTTACATAGACATGATGGGATAAAAACAATATTGTACTATTGAACTTTAAAACAAAAAAAAAACCAATATTATACAATTAAAAACGTAAATAAATTATATTGTACGTTATAATTTTATTTAGAACCGTATAAATTTCAAAAACCTTAGACACATTTATATCTGGTCGTATACCCACGAACAATTGTGATTTTCTAGATCGATCAAATAAATGTGATCTAATAGAAAATAAAAAAAATACGGAGAGAAAAAAATGAATAAAAGAGTAACATTCGGGTTATTACTGATAACAGTGATAGCTTTGATAGGAATACCACAAGCAATGGCTTTTGGAGGCTATGTGACTGATCCACCAGTTACATCAGGCTCAAGAATTGATGGAAGCGTATCAGGAAAGTGTAATCTTTGCCACTTGAGTCCTACTGGTGGAGGCACAAGAGATAAGTTCGGAATTGATTTTGCAAATAACGGACATAGTTTTACAGCTATAGCAAATATGGATTCAGATGGAGACGGGTTTACAAACTCTGAAGAACTTGCAGCATTAACTTTTCCAGGAAATGCAAGTGACCACCCGATTGCATCCGATACTACCCCTCCTGTTATAACATTGCTCGGCTCGACAACTGTTAATCTTGTCGTCGGATCAGCATATAGTGACGCAGGTGCAACAGCTTTAGATAACAAAGATGGTGTCCTGACATCAAAAATAGTGACGGTAAATTCGGTCAATACTGCAGTTATCGGGAGCTACAAAGTAACCTATAATGTTGTGGATGCAGCAGGAAATAAAGCAGTTGAAGTAGTCAGAACGGTAAACGTAGTTGCAGCAGCAGACACTACTCCTCCTGTTATAACACTGCTCGGCTCAACGCCAGTTAGTATTGTCGTCGGATCAGCATATGATGACGCAGGTGCAACAGCTTTAGATAATAAAGATGGTGTCCTGACATCAAAAATAGTGACGGTAAATTCGGTCAATACTGCAGTTATCGGGAGCTACAAAGTAACCTATAATGTTGTGGATGC
>JAPMTS010000029.1:22589-44840 GCA_026552955.1 Candidatus Methanoperedens sp.
GTAAATTCGGTCAATACTGCAGTTATCGGGAGCTACAAAGTAACCTATAATGTTGTGGATGCAGCAGGAAATAAAGCAGTTGAAGCAGTCAGAACGGTAAACGTAGTTGCAGCACAACCACCAAGCGAAAAAGCTACTGTAAAATTTGTTGTAACGGATGACAAAACTGGTAATCCGATCCGAGCCGCAAAAGTAAAACTTGGTGAAAAAACCATTAAGACAGATAATGCAGGAAATGCTCTATTTTCCAGGGTAGCTCTGAAAACTTATAAATATGAGGTAGAAAAGGATGGTTACCATGAGATCGAAGGCAGAATTACCGTGACCGGCGACATAACTATTAAGTTGAAATTGGTAAATGAACGCCAACGCAGAACTAATTAAACCTTTGACCATAAGCCAAAGAAATAACCGATATCAGGTTATTTCTTATTTTTTTATTTTTGAATTATCTTAATAAGCTTCTTCTCAATAATCTCCCAGCGTCTTCTGTCCTTTCTCTTCCACCAGATTTGAAATCCTGATTCCCACTCTTCGAAGGGGGTTTGGATGTTCCAAAAGGAATGATTTGACCAGTTCATGGGCCTTGATTCTAATGGTTTCAACGTCTTTTGCAGGCCCTCCCATCGTCAAGGTTTTAGTGTGGGTTTTAAGATCAGCAGAAATAGCGATAAATGAGATCGATTTAAATCCAAGATTCCTGCTTTGCAATTTCATGTAAACGTCCCCTGAAAGCTGATCAATTGCGTCAAGAATAATTTGTAACTCGTTTGTATTTTCTTTCAGTGTAATTATCCTGCCGATCTGCTCCGTTCCCTGGCGTTCCTCAACAGGCGAATCATCGATCCCATTTGAGGCCTGTTTTAGCCACAACCCCTTCGCCTGTCCGAATTCTCGAATAAGTCTGTCTATCGGGAGCTTTGACATATCTACGATGATCTTGACCCCAAGTTCATTGAGTTTTTCTCCCGTCTTTTTACCCACACCTATAAGGTCGGTAATTTTGAGGGGGGCCAAAAAATGTAAGACTTCTTCTGACCTGATAACTGTCAAGCCATCAGGTTTTTGATAATCAGATGCAATCTTGGCAATAAGTTTATTTGGCCCGATCCCGACAGAACACGTCAGGTCCACAAGTTGTCTTATCTCATCTTTTAATTTCAGGGCCAGCAGTCTTGCCTCTTCAAAATCAGTGACTTTTTCTGTAAGGTCACAATATGCTTCATCTACACTTTCCTGCTCAATTTTATCACAATATCCTTTTAATATCCCCATCACTTCTTCGGACCTGTTATGATAGAGTTCCCTATTCACTGGTAAGAAAACCGCATCTTGAGCCAGTTTCTTTGCCTGGTTTATAGAAATTCCGGCTTTTACTCCTAATTTTCTAGCCTCATAATTGCTGGTACTTACCGCTCCGGAGTCCCCACCGCGTCCCGAATAGACACAGATAACAACTGGCTTTCCTTTTATTTCCGGATGCTCTCTCTCTTCGCACTGGGCGAAGAAATAGTCCATATCCATATGGAGTATGATCCTGTTTTTTCTTTCATTACTATTTGACATAAACAAATTCCCAAAAGATCTTTCTCAAGTCAGGTTGTTTCATTCCCACAAACCACTTTTAAGAAGCTCGATGCTGCTTTTTCTATCTTGTAATATTTGTATTTTGACTGGTTATATGAACTGACAACACGATTTTTTTTCATTATGGAAAGGTTATGCGATACAAGGTTTTGCTTCTCTTTCAAAATGGAAACGATCTCACATACACACAGATCCCCATTGTTTAATAAAAGAGCGATCTTAACTCTTAAAGGAGAACTGAAAACTTTACAAAAACCACTAATTTCAATTACTCTGTTGTTTGATACATTGTTAGATTCGTTTTCAAGTTTTTCCTCCCAATCCTTTTTAATATTTTTATCTTTTGGACAGCATTTCATAGAATAATATATGGTTTATTGTCGTATCAATTTTTCTTGATATTCAAGGAGCATATTTATTTCAATTATAATGGTTAAGAATTTAAAAAAACCTGACTTGATACAAAGTAAACCGGAGATATAATCGATGAATGAAATATCCATCAGCAGAGAAACAAAAAAAGGCAGTCTTGGCATAATAAGCAAATACCTGACCCTCTGGATACTTCTTGCGATGGCAGGCGGAATAATCCTTGGGGCTGTTTATCCGCAGGTAGCCACAATGCTTGATGCTGTCAGGATCGAACAGGTTTCACTTCCCATAGCGATAGGCCTTATCTGGATGATGTACCCGCCGCTTGCAGGTGTGAAATACGAGGAACTCCATAAAATGAAGCAGCAGGGAAAAGCCCTGAGTGCATCCATTGTCCAGAACTGGATTATCGGTCCTGTTCTCATGTTCGCCCTGGCCTGGATATTCCTTCCTGACCTTCCCGAGTACAGGATAGGTTTGATCCTGATCGGTCTTGCGCGATGCATCGCCATGGTTCTTGTCTGGAACCAGCTCGCAGGCGGGGATAATGAACTGTGCGCGGTTCTTGTGGCTGTTAACTCCATTTTTCAGGTAGCGCTGTATTCAGCTCTTGCCTACATATTCATAACCGTATTATCAGCATGGATAGGCGGTGCAGGGGCAGGCGCCGTTGTGGACATTTCCATATGGGAAGTGGCCAAAGCAGTATTCATCTTTCTGGGAATTCCCTTTATTGCAGGCATAATAACACGGTCTGTTTTCGTAAAAAAGAGGGGAAAGGAATGGTATGACAATGTATTTATGAAAAAGCTTGGTCCTACTGCTTTAATCGGATTGCTATTTACCATTATCGTTATGTTCTCCTTAAAGGGAGAGTTCATTGTAAAACTTCCCATGGATGTATTCAGGATAGCAGTTCCCCTGCTTGTTTATTTCATTATAATGTTCGGTGTCTCTTTTTTCATGTCGTACAGGCTTGGTTTTTCTTATGACCAATCCACAACCCTGGCATTCACTGCGGCAAGCAATAATTTCGAACTTGCAATCGCAGTATCGGTTGCAGTGTTCGGGATAGGTTCAGGTGTAGCTTTTGCGGCTGTGGTAGGACCGCTTATAGAAGTGCCTGTTATGCTTGGACTGGTACACGTGGCAAGGAGAGCGAGCATCATGTGGTATGATCAAAATGGTCTGCCGATAAACAGAAGAATTACCGGTAATGTTACAGGAAATACTAATAAAAAGGAGGAATAAAATATGTCATGGTTCAATGAAAAAACACCCGATGCTGCAAAAGCATTCTCTGAGTTGAGAAATTCAGTATATAAAGAAGGTGCACTTGATCTTCGCACAAAAGAACTCATCTCTATAGCCGCATCAGTGCTTATGAGGTGCGAGCGCTGCACCCAAATACATGCCCAGCGCGCAAAAAAACTTGGAGCAACCGATGAGATGATAGCTGAAGCTGTAAATTGTGCCATGTTTGTGGCTGCTGGTTCCCAGTTATCATGGAGCGATGTATATGAAAAGATCATGGAGAAAAAGGAATAGAGTGAAAAAACAGATTCTTTGATAATAGAAGAAAACAGCAAGAGAAGTACTTGTTCGAGATAGGGCAGAGATTAAAAATCCCAATGTTCATAGGTCCCTCTTCTTGAACCTGAAGGCCTGGACTAACTCAGGGAGCTTGAAAGAAAGATGTCTCGTGGCTGATATACCCGCAATCTTAACTTATAAGAGCAGCCTCTTCATTCGTAGCTCTGATGAAACGTTTGGAAACCTCTACTTTTTGACCAAAACTTGAATTTTCCAATCTTTCATTCTGATATGCTTGATATTCTTTGTAAAATTCCATTTCACGAATCGTTTCATCTGCCAGACAATTTGCTTCATCCAAAGTGCATCCTTTTGCAAGGAACCACAAAGTCAGTTCTTTATCATGAACCTCTTCTATTTTCATAGCTATCGTCCTCCGTTTCAAATACTAGCTAAATACCCCAATATTTATTATTAGTATTTATTAATATTTAATGGTTTCGCTAGTGGTGGACAGGTATCATTTTTAGGAAATCTCTTCAATATGTTTTGGCATGGATTGATTGGCATGAACCGGAAGTATAAATCAAGGGTAATTCTATAGATAAGATTTTTAATGAATAAGATAATTTTGTTCCCAAATCAATTCGGAGAAAAAGGATGCCTGTAAAAAAAGAAAAAGAACCACTCATAATGCACCCGCGGCCAAGTTCGATAGTAGCCGCCCTGTACACGCTTCGAGATCTTGATACAGATGTTGTCATACTTCATGGTCCTCCCGGATGCAGTTTCAAACATGCCCGGCTTCTTGAAGAGGACGGCATGAGGGTTGTAACGACATCGCTTGATGAATCAGGATTTGTTTTCGGGGGGCACGATGCTCTTGTCGAGGTGCTTGAAAAAGTGATAGAGCGCTTTAATCCCAGACGCATAGGGATCGTGGGCACATGTGCAAGCATGATAATAGGAGAGGAATTGCACGAGGCGGTCACCCAGGTACAGCCTGATGTGCCTGTTATTGAAGTAGAAGTGCATGCAGGATACAGGGATAACACTAAAGGAGTTGTCATGGCACTTGAATCCGCACTTGCCTGCGGGATTATCAGCGAAGCCGAATTCGAGAGGCAAAAAGCGCTTTTAAAAGAAGCCACAATGGTGGAGAAGCGCCACGGAGCCGCCAGCAAGGAATATCTTGAGCCCAACCGGGGGGATCTCAAATACAAAGTAGCAGGTAGATTGCTCGAATTGATAAAGCAGGGTAAAAAAGGACTCAATATTCTCAATGCCAAGAAAGAAACCGCATTCATGTTTGCAGATATTAATCTTGCAGTGGCAGAAGTTGCGCAAAAGCTCAATGCTGGTCACAATATCGTGAACATGGTAAATCTTGATGATAATGTGGGTCTTCCCAAGAACAGGAGAAATGCACAGGAAATCAAAGGCGACCTGAAAGAAAAAGGATTCAAGATCCATCATACTATCGGAGGATTGGATGAGTATCCTGTTGCAGGAAATACTGCAGAGCGGATAATCAGTGAAAAGTATAAGGATTATGATTTTGCGGTCATATCAGGGGTTCCTCATGCGCTTCCCATGGACAATATAAAGAATATGGAATTATTTTCAATAACGAACGGGCCGCGCCAGGTCGTGCCTCTAAAAGAGATGGGCCATACCCATGTGGTTGTGGAAATCGATTTGCATCCCAAGACGCTGGGAGTAAGTCATATAGTGGAATCCGAATTCGGTGCAACGCTGCGGGAGTTGGCTAAAGATGCCTAAACAGATAGCGATCTATGGAAAAGGTGGCATTGGCAAATCAAGTACTGCTTCCAATGTTGCAGCAGCATGCGCTGATGAAGGCTACCGGGTTACGATAATAGGATGCGACCCCAAGAGTGATTCATCGATCACCTTGCTCCGGGGAAGGCGCATTCCAACGATAATGGACCTTATGAGGGAAGGCATAGATATCAGGGAAGAAGACATCGTATTTAATGGATACAAGGGGGTCAAATGTGTTGAGATCGGGGGCCCCGAACCGGGCATTGGATGCGCAGGAAGAGGAATTATCGTGGCAATAAGCCTCCTCAAGAAGATTTCAAGTGCCATCGAGGATACTGACCTTGTTATATACGATGTGCCCGGTGATATCGTATGCGGGGGTTTTGTTGCTCCCGTAAAAAAAGGGCTTGTGAATGAGGCATACGTGCTCACGTCCGGCGAATACATGCCGCTGTATGCAGCGAACAACATCTGCAAAGGCCTGGCACGTCTTGAGATGACACTTAACGGTGTAATATGTAATTCACGCGGCGCTTTGAATGAGGAAAAGATCGTCAGCGAATTCTCAAAAGAAATTGGCAGCCAGCTTCTTGCTTTTATTCCGAAAGACGTCCTTGTGCAGACCTGTGAAAGAGATGGATTTTCGGTTATTGAGAATGCCCCCGATTCGGAAATTGCAGCAGTATACCGTAAGCTTGCTAAAAGCATTATGGGAAAACGGGACGGGAAGATACCTGTGCCGCTTGATGATAAAAGGTTGAGGGAATTGACGCGGATTTAGGAAAACATGACTGAAAAGCTTGACATCCCCCGCATTCTAATTGCAGGTGACCGTTCTTCAGCCGGGAAGACCACCATATCCATCGGGATAATGTCAGTACTCAGGGATATGGGATATAATGTGCAGCCTTATAAAGTAGGTCTTGATTTCATTGATCCCAGTTACCATACTGAAGTGACAGGCAGATTTTCAAGGAACCTTGATGGTTATCTGATGTCAGAAGATGCCGTATGCGAAGTATATTCACATGCAGCGAGAGGGGCAGATATTGCCATTATAGAAGGCGTACGGGGTCTTTTTGAAGGGCTTGAAGCGACAAGTGATATGGGAAGCACTGCCCAGATAGCAAAAATATTAAAATGCCCTGTTATTCTTGCGATCAATGCAAGAAGCATTACCCGAAGTACGGCAGCCCTTGTTTCAGGATATAAATCGTTTGACCCTGAAGTGAACATAGTGGGCGTCATCCTGAATAATATCGGAAGCCTGCGACATGCCCAGAAAGCAAAGACAGCGATAGAGACATATACGGATACTCCTGTTATCGGGGTGATACCTCGCAATGACTCCATGAAGATCTCGATGAGGCACCTCGGGCTTATTCCTGCGATGGAAGGACGACGAAGAGTAGCTGATTTTGATGCAAACCTGGGAAGAATAAAAGAAATAATCAAAGAAGGCATCGATATTGACCGGTTTATTTCTATTGCAAATTCTGCTTTGCATCTTGAAAAACCGCAAGAGAATATTTTTAAGGTCCAACCGCGGGAAAACACAATAAAAATTGGCGTGGCACTTGATGAGGCATTTAATTTCTATTATCGTGATAACCTTGAACTTCTTGAACTTTCAGGAGCCGAACTTGTTTATTTCAGTCCTGTGAAAGACAGTACCCTGCCCCAGGTAGATGGACTATATATCGGGGGAGGTTACCCTGAATTATTTACAAATGAACTTGAAGAAAATGCATCCATGCGGGAAGCCATACAGCAGGTATCAAAAGATGGTCTTCCCATTTATGCAGAATGCGGCGGACTTATGTATCTGACCCGGGAGATCACCACTGATGTTTCGGGGAGCCCAAATCATCCCATGGCAGAAATGAAAGGCGGGACTTTCAAGATGGTAGGTGCCATTCCAGGAAAGACATTGATGGGGCATAAAAGGGTTGTGAGTTATAATATTGGCCGTTTTACAAAAGATAATGTGATAGGTAAAGCTGGTGCTTCATTTATCGGTCATGAATTCCACCATTCAGAGATAATTGACCTTCCTGAGGACACTGAATTTGCCATCAGGCTTGATCGCGGGGTTGGAATAAAAGGTGAGTTTGACGGGATACTTGTCAATAATACGATGGCAGCATATGCGCATCTGCATGCCGCCTCTTATAAGGATTTTGCGGGGGCGTTCGTGGAATTTTGCAGATCAAATGAAAAAACGTGACAATTTGCTATTAAGCTGTTTATTCCATACTCGATTTTTCACCAATCGCTATATCATTGACTTCGTCAGTTGGATTTTCTATTTTATTTCTTGCCCTTTGACAGGATTTACAGGATCGACAGGATACGGTTTGTGGGGAAAATCCTGTAAATCCTGTCGATCCTGTCAAAAAAATAATGATGAAAAAATTATACCAACATGTAATGTAACGGTCACCCTCTGTGGTTGATTATTTATACCGGATTATTTCCTCAAATATCTCATTTATTTCAGAAATTTTATATTCTTCAAATAACCTCCATTAAATCTTAGATCGAATTCATATTTTGAATTGGATAGATAATTCTGCTTTTTTTCTAGCTTCTAAGAGGAACAAAAATAATCGCGCATTCTCTTTCGAATCAGTAGCTTATATGATTAAATGATTCAAAAAGACCATAAGATAATATATCTACCAAGAGGTATAAAATATAAAGCGCAACATGAGACAAAGAGAAAAACCTGAGGCTGACAGAGAAACTATCAATGAAAAGTATCGTTTATTATTCGAGGCTGCTCCTGTGGGAATTGGAATCGCGGACCTTGAAGGCAATGTACTTGATGCCAATCCGAGCATACAAAAGATGATGGGTTTCACTCTTGAAGAGCTAAGATCCGTTGGTGTTGGGGCTACTTATGCCGAACCTGGGGATCGCATGTCATTATTCAAAGCTTTAAAGGAGAAGGGCATTGTACGTGACCGGGAAGTCAGGCTCAAACGCAAGGATGGTACAATTTATACTGCACTGATGAATGTGGATCTGGTGGAGCTTTCCGGACGAAAGCTGCTCCTTACTACGGCGCGGGATATCACGGAACACAAAAAGGCACAGGAGATGTTGAGGCTGCTTTCAAGAGCTGTGGAAGGCGCGCCTGACGGCGTCCAGATAGTCGACAAGGACGGCTATATTATATATTCTAACCGGGCGGTTGAGAGGATGTACGGCTTTTCCGGTGAGGAGTTCAGGCAGAAACATGTCAACGAGATGAATGTAGACCCGAATTTTGCGGTTGATATAATCATACCATGCATACAAAAATACGGAAACTGGGCCGGAGAACTCATGGTAAGACACAGGAACGGACGGGAATTTCCCATATGGTTGAACACCTCCCTGGTCAAAAACAGCAAAGGTGAGCCAATAGCCATGGTAGGCATAATCAGGGATATGACAGAACGGCGAGGTTTTGAAGAAACACTCAGAGAGAGCGAAGAACGATACCGCAATCTTTTTGAGGATTCTCCGATATCACTCTGGGAAGAGGACAGCTCGGAAATAAAAAATTATATCGATGAGCTGAAGATTAAAGGTGTAGAAGATTTCAGGGAATACTTTGAAACCCACCTTGAAGAAGTTATCCGCTGCACTGCAATGGTGAAAGTTGTGAATGTGAACAAGGCTACTGTATCGCTATTCAGGGCACTTGGCAAAAAAGAGGTAATGGAGGGTCTGGGGCAGATATTCACCGAACATTCATATGGACTATTTAAAGAAGAACTCATAGCTATTGCAGAGGGTAAGACTGAATTCGAAGGTGAGGACGTTGTCAAAACCATGGCCGGCAATGAGATTCAAGTTAATCTGAAATGGTCGGTAGCCCCCGGTCATGAGATGGATTATTCGAAAAGGCATGTTTCAATAATAGACATCACACAGCGCAAAAATGCCGAGAAAGCGATCAAAAAATATGCCCGGGAGCTTGAAGAATCCAACTGTATGAAGGAACTTTTTATAGATATAATGCACCGCGACCTTATGAACCACCTTGAAACTGCAAGCGGTTTTATTGAACTTCTGAAGGAAGATGAGTTACAACTCCAGAAAAGATCCTACATCGAAAAGGTTGAGAGAAGCCTTACCAGCGCTGCAGAGCTAATAGACAGCGCTACTAAATTCGCAAGGATAGAGAGTATTGAAAGTCTTGAATTCTCTGATTTGGATCTAAAATCGAAAATTGAAGAGGTCATAGAAACTCTCCGTCCTTCAGCTTCAAAGGAAGGGGTGTATATTGAGAACAATGTGACCAGAAGCATGCCAATAAGGGCAAACAAGACTATCGGACAGGTCTTTACCAGCCTTATATTGAGCTTAATAAAATATGTTCGCGGCAGTAAAAGGATTATTGTGAACAGTGAGGAAGGGGATATCTTCTGGAAGATCAGGATAATTGACAGGGAAGGTTTAAAGGATTCGGATAAAACCATGATCTTTAACATGCTCTGCGGTATGGAAAAGAACCTGGTAATAGGTTCAGGGCTGGATCTGGCAATTGCAAGAAGGATCGTCAGGATGCATGGGGGAGGTATCGGTGTGGAAGATATTCGGGGGGGTGGTTCTGTTTTTATCGTGGAACTCCCAAAGATCGAGTACGGATAATATGAGAATCACCATAAGAAAAGAAGAAGAAAATGACAACATTCAAATTTATTAACTATTTTAAATAGGTTTTTTTTGTTAATCCGTGATGTTGAACAATAACTGATATGTTGATTTAATATACTCTATCGAGAACGGCCTATCCTCAGTCACAACCATACGAATGCTCTCTTATATGTGAAAATCTGTTATAAAATAATTATCAAATAATATGTCACTACACACAAATTATTTATAGAACCACAAACACTAAGAAATATCCTAACTTTGGAGGTAATTCATTTATGGCAGGACAATTAAACGGACAGCCTATTATCCTTTTAGATAAAGACAGCACAAGAACACAGGGAAGAGATGCCCTGGGATTTAATATATCTGCAGCAAAAGCTGTAGCTGATGCGGTAAGAACTACACTTGGCCCGAAAGGTATGGACAAGATGCTTGTCGATGCGGTGGGGGATGTCGTCATAACCAATGATGGCGCAACGATATTACGCAAAATGGATATTAAGCACCCGGCAGCAAAAATGATGGTCGAGGTAGCCCGCACACAGGAAGACAAGGCAGGCGATGGAACAACAAGTGTGGTCGTTCTTGCAGGTGAGCTTCTAAACAAAGCACATGCTCTTATTGAACAGGGCGTTCATGCCACGACTATCACAAGAGGATATGGTCTTGCGTCATTAAAGGCTCTTGAGATACTTGATGAGATAGCAATTGACGCTTCCGATGATGTGCTCGAAAATATCGCAAAGACAGCCCTAACCGGAAAAAGCGCGGATCTGGCTCTTGATTCACTTGTCACGTTGTGCGTTGAAACTGCCAAGTCAATAAAAGAAGGCGGAAAAGTGAACATAAAGGAAAACATCAATATCATCCACCAGAGGGGAGGCAGCATAAAAGATACAAAATTCGTTCACGGGCTTGTAATCGATAAGGCAAGGGCGCATAAGAATATGCCCAGGCGAATCGATAATGCAAAGATAGCTGTACTTGATACGGGTATAGAGGTTGAAAAGACGCAGGCGAAATCAAAGCTGAAAATAACATCTCCAGAACTCATTCCCGAGGCAAGGCTTGAGGAAAGCAAGCTTGTTGAGGAGAGAATAGAGGCATTTGCAAAAAGTGGTGCGAACGTAATTTTTACTGAAAAAGGTATCGATGATATCGGTATGCATTATCTTGCAAAGAAAGGTATTTTTGCAGTGCGAAGATGCAAGGAAGAAGAAATTAAGAAAATCGTAAAAGCCACAGGAGCGCGCGTTGTCTCAAAGGTGGATGGCGTTGAACCTGAGGATCTTGGGAAAGCAGATCTTGTAGAAGAGCGTGGTGTGGGCAATTATAAGATGGTCTATATTGAAGGATGCGAGAATCCAAAAGCAGTATCCATACTGATCTTCAGCGGCGCAGAGCATGTAGCAGATGAGGTGGAGCGAGCCCTTGATGATGCACTGCGTGTCGTGGGCGTTGTTATAGAAGACGGAAAGATTACTGCAGGCGGCGGATCACCTGAAATCGAGATAGCTACACAGCTTCGCAAATATGCGACAACGTATGGGGGCAGGGAGCAATTAGCGATAATGGTATACGCACAGGCGCTTGAGGAAATACCCAAAGCAATAGCAGAGAATGCAGGTCTTGATGCAATTGATATTATTGTTGAACTCAGGAATAAACATGATCAAGGCGTAAAGAATGTCGGATTGAATGTTTTTTCGGGAAAGGCCGAAGATATGCTTAAACTCGGTGTCATAGAACCTCTGCGGGTTAAGACCCAGGAGATCAAATCAGCCACTGATGCGGCGGTAATGATCTTACGGATCAATGATATCCTGATGGCAAAAGAAACGGGTATGATGGATGTTAAACCCGAACATACAGCCGATTTTTATGATGGTATCCAAGCCCCTGATGTGGGAGAAGACTAATATTAAATAGAATGAAGTTTATGATAATATAATACTTTATGGGAATGAGGTGTTGTGTTGCATGAATTTTATATTTATTTTTCTGCAATTCTTTATGGAGTAGTTTATCATTGAAAATAAGAGAAAGCAATAAAAAAATGGATGCCGGAAAAATAGTACAAGAGGATCCTGAAACCGAAGAGGTGATAACTGAAACAACAGAGGAAAAACTCTGTAAGGACTTAGATATCGCAAGAAAACAACTTGATGAAGAAAAAGACCAGTATCTTCGTCTGAATGCAGAATTCGATAATCTCCGGAAAAGAACATTGAAAGAGCGGGAGGAATTCATAAAATACGCAAATGAAAAGCTCATACAGGAGTTTATAGATGTATTTGAAAGTCTTGAGCGGGGAATTGAAAATGCCAGGAAAACAGATAATAAGGATAAATTGATCGAAGGCATGGAACTTGTCTATAAACAATTTAAAGTCGTGCTGGAAAGAAATGGTCTTGTCCCAATAAAAGCGCTGGGTGAAAAGTTCGATCATTCAAAGCACGAAGCAATGATGCAAACACTTACAGATGATCATGAAGAAGATATAATACTCGAAGAATTTGCAAAAGGTTATATGTTAAATGGGAAAATCCTTCGTTATTCTAAAGTTAGAGTGTCGAAAAAGAAAGGATCAGAAAAAGAATCTGATACTGAAATAGAAAATGAGGTAAAATAATGGCTAAAATAATTGGAATAGATCTGGGTACAAGCAATTCAGCAGCTGCAGTAATGCAGGGGAATAGACCGGTAATAATACCAAGTGCAGAGGGTGTATCCCTGGGCGGGAAGGCATTTCCGTCGTATGTAGCTTTCACAAAGGACGGACAGAGGTTGACAGGAGAGGCGGCAAGAAGACAGGCAGTAACAAATACCGAAGGCACAGCCTATGCATTCAAGAGAAAGATGGGTACTGATTACAAGTATAATCTCCGGGGCAAGGAATACAGGCCCCAGGAGCTTTCAGCATTCCTGCTCCAGAAAATTAAACAGGATGCAGAAGCATTTCTTGGTGATAAGGTGGAAAAAGCGGTAATTACGGTTCCTGCGTATTTCAACGATAACCAGAGGCAAGCAACCAAAGATGCAGGAGAGATAGCAGGACTTGAGGTTGTAAGGATAATCAATGAACCCACAGCGGCATCCCTTGCATACGGTCTTGATAAGGCGGGGGACCAGAAGATCATGGTTTTCGATCTGGGTGGAGGCACTCTTGATGTGACCATTATGGAAATGGGAGGCGGCGTATTTGAGGTCAAATCTACCGCCGGTGATACACAGCTTGGTGGCACTGATATGGATAACCTGATGGTGGATTATATCGCAGAGGAATTTAAGAAAGAACACGGTATTGACCTTCGCAAGGATAGGGTTGCAAACCAGAGGTTAAGGGATGCTGCCGAGAAGGCAAAGATCGAGCTTTCAACCACATTGACCACAGAGATAAACCAGCCTTTTATAACTGCAGATGCCAGCGGCCCTAAACACCTGACAATGACGATGACGCGGTCAAAACTTGAAGAAGTGATAAGACCTGTAATAGATAGGTGCCGAAAACCCATGGAACAGGCCTTATCCGACGGGAAACTTACAAAAGATAACATCAATAAGATCATTCTTGTGGGAGGCCCAACAAGGATGCCCGTGATCCAGAAGTTCGTTGAGGATTATGTTGGAAAGAAAGTGGAAGGAGGTGTGGATCCCATGGAATGTGTTGCAATGGGCGCTGCCATCCAGGCAGGTGTTCTTTCAGGTGAAGTAAAAGACATCCTGCTTCTTGACGTTACACCGCTCACGCTTGGTATTGAAACACTGGGTCATGTAATGACAAAGCTCATTGACAGGAACACTACAATTCCGACAAGAAAGAGCCAGATATTTTCAACAGCTGCGGATACCCAGACCACCGTTGAAATCCATGTGCTGCAGGGTGAAAGAGCTATGTCATACGATAATGTGACCCTTGGAAGGTTCAATCTTGTGGGCATTCCCCCCGCGCCGCGCGGGATCCCGCAGATAGAGGTTACTTTTGATATAGATGCGAACGGTATCCTTCATGTTACCGCAAAAGACCTTGGAACGGGAAAAGAACAAAAGATGACCATAACCGCGCCTCTTAAGATGGCATCTGACGAGATAGACCGCAAGATAAAAGACGCTGAGAAATTTGCCGAGGAAGATAAACAACGTAAAGAGAAGGTGGAATTACTGAACCAGGCTGATACGCTTGTATATACTTCAGAGAAGACACTCAAGGAGCTCGGGGACAAAGTCAGCGGCGACCAGAAACAGAAGGTCGAAAAAGCTGTGGAGTTCACAAAGGAAGCTATAAAAAGCGATGACGTGAACCGGATAAAATCAGCAGTTGAAGACCTTACAAAAGAAATGCATGCTATCAGCACAATACTGTATCAGCAGCAAGCACAGCAGCAACAGGGGCAGCAGCAAGGTACTCAGGGAGATCAGCAGGCAGGTCAACAGGAAGAAAATAAGGATGAAAAAGTGACGGATGCTGAATACAAGGTTGTGGATGAGGATAAGAAGTAGGAATATCCGGCATCATAAAAAGGAGTCAATTTAAAAATAGACCTTGGCTTGACAGGGGCGAACCCCCTGTTCCATGGTTAATATAGGAGAAATAACTTCTATTCCAAGTCTTTCGGATTAACTCATCTATATAATGCTTTTTGGTTTATTCCGGATAAAATAGAGTCCTGACAAATACATAAACCACAATCTATATTTTAATTGAAAGACATTAGCACAAAAAAATAGACGATGGTTCTTTAATTTTATGGCTACTAAACGTGACTATTACGAAATTCTCGGCGTGGAGAAAAAAGCATCAGCAGACGAAGTAAAAACAGCATACCGTAAATTAGCTATGCAATTCCATCCGGATAAGAACAAATCACCCGACGCCGAGGAGAAATTCAAGGAAATATCAGAAGCTTACGCCGTGTTATCTGACCAGGGCAAAAGACAACAATATGACCAGTTCGGGCATGCTGGTATTGATCAGAGATATTCACAGGAGGATATTTTCAGGGGAGTTGATTTCGAAGACCTTTTCAGGGATATCGGTATGGGGGGACGTGGAAGGGGGGGAGGAAGCATATTTGATATCTTTTTTGGAGGCGGGGGGGGAAGGCGTGAAGGTCCAAGCAGGGGTTCGGACCTGCTTTACGAATTAGCCATAAATCTGGAAGATGCAGCTAATGGGAAAGGAGTGGAGTTAGAAGTCCCAAGAACAGAAGCATGTGAAGTATGTCACGGGAGCGGGGCAAAACCAGGAACATCTCCCAAAACATGTTCATCATGCCGGGGCAGCGGGCAGGTCAACCGGACGCAGAATACACCTTTTGGGAGGTTCATGACAACATCAACGTGCCCTGCATGCCGGGGAACTGGCACTGTTATCGATTCTCCCTGCAGTACATGTCATGGCGGAGGTACTGTCCAGAGAAGACGTAAGATCGAAGTGAAGATCCCGCCTGGTGTTGATACTGGCTCCAGGCTGCGTGTATCGGGCGAGGGCGAAGCAGGAGTAAAAGGTGGACCTGCGGGGGACCTTTATGTGGAAATTAATGTCAGGCCCCATAAAATTTTTACACGTAATGAGAATGACCTTCTCATGGAAGCAACTATCAGTTTTACCCAGGCTGCCCTGGGTGATGAAATAATCGTTCCAACTCTTAACGGGAAGGCAGAAATGAAGATACCGCCGGGTACACAGAACAGCCAGGTTTTCCGCCTGAAAGGCAAAGGAATACCCGGACTTCACATGTCAGGCAAAGGTGACCAGCTTGTGAAAATCAAAGTTGCGGTGCCCACAAGATTGACAGACAGACAAAAAGAGCTCTTAAGGGAATTTGCCCAAATAAGCGGAGAGAAAACAAAGGGCAAGAGCATTTTTGAGAAAGTAAGGGATCATATTTGATCAGTATTCCAGCAAAGTCAGCGATTTTATCCATTCCCCTTTTGGCTCTCTGGTTGTCCCTACCACAAGCCGTTTACTATTGCCAAGAGTTTCAACCATACCTCTGGCTTCAATCCTCTCACCAGGCAGTGCCTGTCCTGCATATGTGTGAGTATAGGACAGCACATAACTTATTTCGGAGTGATCTATTTTATAGATAGCAGGGCTGTCAAATGAAAAATCTGCATTCGTGACAGTTGCCTGGATAGTTTTATATCCAATATCCGTTCCACGCAAGCATGAGGTGATATCCTTCCAATCCCGAACATAGAGAAGGTCAAAATATGTTCCTCCTACCATTCCCCTGTTGCCTTTCCTGGCCTCATGGAGCAGAAATTCATCGAATGAGATGTCTGGCTTGCGTTTCTTATAAATATCATGCCACATATCATCGCTTATCTCAGAAATCGGGTTTTTCTTTTCCTTTTCACGTTTGATGATATCCCTCGCAGTGAACCATGGGCTTCCATAAACAATAAAATCAATATCCGATGATTCAATTTCAAGGCCAGGAAGAAGAGAGCCGGTTACGCCCATATTTTCAGGGGGCACATATTTTTCAAGTGTTTTTACTATGGCTTTTACGTTTTGATTGTTATTTGCGATCGATGGCAGCCTCTTTTCTGGAGAAAGTATCTCTTTAACAGAATCCCATGGTACGATATGGACATCCTTTACCCATTCGTGGCGGGATTTTTTCATGAAAATGAAAGAATCATCAAAATCCATTTTTGTATATTTTTTATCAACACCCCTTGTTCCCTTTGGGTCGGGTACATATCTAAGGATCGAGCGAATCCCGCCCTCATGGCAGTAATCAGCGACTGCAAATATCCAGTCGTCTCCTGTCACGATGAAATCACGAAGTCGTGTACGAAGCATCTGTGACTTTAGGGGATAGGGATTATATAAAGGATATTATTTGCAATTTGCTACAGTCTTATTTAAATTATAACTCTTGATTATACAATAAAAAATCGTAATAAACTTCTATAAAGTTTAAAAAATCAAAAAAACTTAAGAAATCATCAAAATACAATTAACAGATTTTTTCTATATGATTTTTCCGTAGAACATCATATGAAATCATGGTGTACTAAATATTTTAATAAAGTATTCTTGGTAAATGAAAAATGTATTCAATAGAAATAAGATCAATGCTGGAGAAGATTATATTAATAGTCTTTTTGATTATTATTATTTTCCCAATTGTTGGATTAGAAGAAAATGCAATAGCTTTGACACCAGCTGTTGGAACAATTTCAGGATCGGTAGTATCGAGTCAGTCTATTGGAGCTCCACCTCCTCCTTCCCCCGTACCGACTCCCGTTCCAGGAATTTTTTATGTGGCTAAGAATGGAAATGATAATAATCCCGGTACCGAAGCAAAACCCTGGTTGACTATCAAGAAAGCTGCCAATACATTAGTTGCTGGTGAAACGGTTTATGTCAAAGGGGGTATATATAAAGAACAAGTTACAGTAAAAAATTCGGGAAGTGAAGGAAAATATATTACTTTTTCAGCATATCCGGGAGATATTGTTACACTTGATGGAAGCGGCCTGAATATGGAGGACTGGTCCGGATTATTCTGGATAAAGAAGTTAAATTTCATAAGAGTAATCGGTTTCAATCTGAAAAATGGCAGGAACGGAGTAGATGTGAATGGTGGATCAAATATAATAATTGAAAACAATTATATTGAAAATCCGTATCACACCGGGATCAAAGTAGGTTGGGATTATTCAAGCAATATAATAATAGATGGAAACAGTGTTAAGAAAAATAGTAGGTCTGAATGGAATGAAATGATCTCGATAAGCAACGGTCACAACGTTGAGGTAAAAAACAATCATGTAATAGAAAACGCTATTGGGGAGGGAATTGATTTGAAAGATGGCACTTCTGACAGCACAATTCATCATAATATCGTGGAAAAAGCGTCATCTGCTGGAGTATATATTGATGGTTATATGGCTGGCGTTTCCAATATAGAGATTTATCAAAACACAGTCCATGACAGTGATACGGGTTTTTCCACAGGTTCTGAAAGGGGAGGACTGGCGCAAAACCTTTACTTTCATAACAATACTGCATATAATGTAAATACTGGTTATAAAATCAGTTATTGGGCAGAATCTGGATTCAAAGTGAGCTATAAAAACATTGTTTTTTCGAATAACACCGTTTATAATGCATGGGTAGATTATTCCGGGATACCATTAAAAACGTGATCGATAATTATTTATATTTTTTGAATAATTTGATGAACTTTTATATAATATAATTATGTCTCACAGCCGCAGTTTAGCAAAGTCTTATATATTCTGAAGACTGTAACAAATCTAGATTACAGGCTGTTCCGGGATCAGCATTTACAGCAGTGAAAGTTTATTCTATTTTCTGCAGTTATGTTTGCCCTAGCAGACGATAATTGAAAGTAAGGATGTGTAAAACTTGAGTGAATATCAGGAAAAAGTTGCTCCGGTAAAAGTCGGAGAAAGTTATGATGTATCGATAGATGATATAGCAAAAGAAGGCGACGGCATTGCAAGAGTAGAGGGTTTCGTCATCTTTGTGCCGCAAACAAAAGTGGGCGATAAAGTTAAGATAACAGTCAATAAAGTAATGCGTAAATTCGCGATCGCAGAAAAAGCAGCTTAATTTTTTTGCTTTTTCTTTTATTTATTATTTTTTTCCGGTTTTTGCGGCATTTTTTCTTATATCATTAAAAAAATTCATAAGTGAATACTTGACGCGTTCAGGTTCTACATCGATAATTTCTGCTCTTTCTTCTTCAGGGAAGAATTTGAAAACAGAATATTTACCATAACGCCTTGCGGATGTGGAAGTATAACGCCCATCAAGCAGCACTCGAGCCCCATAATCTTGCGGTGAACGCACAACACGCCCAAGAGCCTGCCTTACCTTCCTGATAGTCGGGATCTCGATAGCATATTCCCAACCATGCCCGAATTCGGCATCATATGCTGATTCGACTGCGCGCGTCCTGTCATTTAAAGCAGGATATCCCACACCTACAATGACTACGGTCCTTCCCCTGCCGTTCTTGTAATCAACACCTTCCGTAAGCGTTCCCCACATATAGGATATGAGCACAGCCTTCTTCCCCGATTCACCAAGCTTGAAAAAATCGTCTCTGATTTGTTGCGATGAAACCCCAACCTCATCAAGAAAAACCGGGACAATGCATTTTATCCTGTTCTTATACTGGGTTGCTTCATAAAAGCTCGGGAAAAATATCAATACGTTACCATCTGACTGTTCAATAATATCTGTGAGGACTTTTGTGATTATTTCTTTTGTCTGCGGACTGTCCCTGTCCTTAGAAAAAAGAGCCGGGACAGATACAGCTATGGAAAGGCGCTTTTCTTTCGGGAAAGTCAGGCCGAAAGATAATTCACAAGTAGGTCGTGAAATACCAAGTGTGGCTTTAATTGTCTCAAAAGGCGCAAGTGTCGCAGACATAAGGATCGCGCAATGGACAGAGTTAAATAATGGCGCTGTGACATTTTTTGGAATACAGGTAAATAGTTCAAGCCTTCCTGAGATCTCGGAATTCTGGCGCTTTACATTCAATATCGGATAATAGCTCTTATCTTTTGAGAATTTTACATAATTGGAAAGAAAGATTGCCGTGATCAGGCAGCTGCATATTTTTTTTACCGGGCTTTTACCTTCATTGAATTGTTTTTCATAAAAAGCATCAATAGTCAATCCGAAACTCCTCAAACGCTCGATGGTCTCATCCAGCTTTTTGATTCCTGCTTTTCCAAGCGCCACTATTACTTTTTCCCGGAACATGTCGGTACGCTCCTGCGGATCGGCTATTCGCAGATCATACCAGTCCTTGCCCACTCTTTCCCTTTCTCCGAACTTTTTATTAAAAATGATATTATAAGTTGATCTTATCGTATCAAGAAAAACGGCAAGTAATGTCCGGACATCCTCAGGAATATCAGTCTCCTTATTCCCCTCAATCTCATCCAGCGCTCTTTTCAGGGTAAATTCAGTGAGTGTTATTGATGAATGCGAACGAGCTGCAGATTCAATATTGTGGGCTTCATCAAAGATGGTGATAACATCTGCAAGGCTTTTATCCAGCCATCCGAGCACATTAGTGCGGATATCTTCATTAAGAAAATGATGGTAATTGCAAATCAACAGATCAGCTTCTTTCATATAGCGTTTGAGGAGCTCATACCCGCAGGTATCGTTTGACAAAGCCCAGTCTGCCACTTCTTCGGGTGTACGGACGCCTGAAAAGAGCCATGTGCGAAAATCATCCGTATCGCTTTTTAGTAATTTATTAAGGTAGTCGCATGAGTTTTTCCTGGTATCATGGAGCTTTTTTTCCTCAATATCAAATTCTTTGCTCAACTCTCTCTGGATCTGGATAAGATCTGTATCCTTATTACGTTTTAATTTATCGCTTACAGATTTTATTTCTGTCTTTAATTGCCCAAAATCTTTTTCATGCTCAATCAATTGATATGAATTTTCCCTTAGCAGGCTGCATGTGTCGTAATCCATATTGGGCCTGGGACACATCAACATTTTGCCCTTCAGGACAACAACTTTGATATCCGCCCGTTTTTTTATTTCTCTTGCTTCTTCAATGAACTGCGCCATCTGCTGATGGACATTGGTGGCAATGATTACGGTTTTTTTCTCTGTTTTCCCAATATGAAGCGCAGGTGCAAGAGAACTCAAGGTTTTCCCGGTACCGCATGCACCCTCAAATAAAATGACCTGCTTTTTTATCAGGGCTTCGTGAATAGCATGCATTGCTTCCAGTTGGTTTGGGTAGCATGATCTTTTTGGAAAATAGTGAAGATAGTCCTGTTTCATCGGCGACTATAGAGTATTTGAGATGATATAAACGGTGCGATTCATCCCAAATTTTCTAAAAATTTCATTAGATAAGTTTATTATTATGCCGTGATTCTGAAATAGGGGATGTAAATGGATGAACAGCAACTCAAAGCAATGTTAAAAGGGACATTCGACACTGTATCAGGGGGATATGACGGCAAAGCTCTGCGCTTCTTTCAGGCAAGCGCCCAGCACATGGCTTTCTTGCTCGGACTGCAAGGCAATGAGAATGTGCTCGATGTTGCCTGCGGAACCGGAAATGCGGCACTGGCTATAGCAAAATTCCTGCCGACAGGAAGGGTGACAGCCGTGGATTTCTCATCTGGCATGCTCGATCAGGCGCGGCGTAAGGCAGCTTCACTCGATGTCCGCAATGTCGAGTTCATGGAGCAAGACATGCAAAATCTGAAATTCTCGAATGGCCACTTCGATATCGCGGTTTGCGCTTTCGGCATCTTTTTTGTCGAGGACATGGAAAGCCAGCTTTTGCGCATTGCCTCTGCGGTCAGGCCCGGCGGCAGGATCATGATCACCAATTTTCAGGAAAACTACTTTCACCCATTAAAGGACATGCTCTACGAACGACTTGAGGCATACGGTGTGAAGATTCTCCCCCAGACCTGGAAACGCATTGCTTCCGAGAAGGGTTGCATACAGCTCTTTGAGTATGCTGGGCTTACGAATGTCACCGTCACCCGGAAAAACGTGGGATATTACCTTGACAGCGCCAAGCAGTGGTGGGATATTGTTTGGAACGGGGGATTCCGCGTGATGGTCAGCCAGCTTTCCACGAAAGACCAGGAACGGTTCAAACGCGAGCATCTGGACGAAGTTGAAAGCCTCAGAACCAGGAACGGTATCTGGTTAGATGTGGATGTGCTGTTTACCTGCGGCAAAAAGAATTCAAAGAATTGATCTAATATTTCGTTTCAAATGAATTTAAATAGGCAGGGAGTTAAGACTCTGGAATTAACCTGATACAGAGGTAGTATTAATTTCTCCATTTAAAACTGAATTCTCTGTCATCCAAGCTTTTACCATAATCTTTGTGTTCAAATTTAAATTTTCTAATATTTTGATCATGCATAAAAAAAACTTTGCGGTCAATTTTAAATCGTTGAGCAGGTATTCCTTGACCTCTTTTTGTTGACCTTCTCTCCACATTAGGGGAACTTTCATTGTATCAATAGTTTGTGTCAAACCCAGATTTCTTTTGCATAAATTATCTAATGAAGTCCAGCAACGTGTTGATTTTTCTAATTCAAGCATTATATCAAATGTCTTATTTTGCAATGCTTGTATAACATTTTGCTTAATATATGGTTGAAGAACTAAATAATGAAATCCGACTAAATTACGACCGACAATTAAATCAACTTGATTAAGTTTATTGAACAATTCTTGTATCCTCTCCAAAAGGAGTGGTGGGATTCTGACTAATCAACCAACTTTAATTCAAATGTCAAACACTTTTTATCCCTATCAATTCTGCA
>JAPMTS010000003.1:0-18307 GCA_026552955.1 Candidatus Methanoperedens sp.
GGCAAGATGGAAGACAGGCTGCTTATCCTGCTTGACCTTGACAAGATACTCAGCGCCAACGAACTTCGAAACGTAAATGTCATAGCTTCCGAAGCTGCAACAGCGACCACATAAGGCAGCTGCATTTTTTTCATTTTTTTCACACGTTTTTCACAAATCTGTTTATAAATAAGTCGATTTCTCTTAATTACTAACTGGTTCCAGATTGTCTGAATGTTTGAATAAAAAACGGAGAAAAAAAATGGTCCCAAAATGGAAAATTTTGTCTATAAAATATAAACTAATCCTTCCAATTAGTATACTGCTCTTGATAATTCTGTCTTTTAGCGGTGTATTTTCATTTTCTTACACAGAAAGAGCTGTGACAGATAGTGCTTTGGATTCAATGAATAAAGAAATGGATCAAAAACTCAAAGAAATCCAGAATTTCCATAATAGTGCTAGCAATGACCTGGTCATCGCTGTTCATTACCCTGTCTTTAAAGAATACCTTTCCCTTCCAGAAACAAAGAATAATAAATATGATGAGAATGGAGTAATACAATTCACACAAAGGCAAAACGAACTTAGGGGAAAAATTGAGGAATGGACACAATTTATTCAAACCAGATTGAATGTTGAGGAGACGTGTTTAATTGATAATACAGGCCAGGAACACTCGAGGATAACGAACGGGGAGATTGCGCCTGCTGAAGACTTTTCAAGTGAAGAAGATAAATCGGATTTTTTTATAGAAACATTCAAGATCAATAAAGAGGGGGAAGTCCATGTAGCATATCCCTATATGTCTGCTGATGCCCTGAAATGGGTTTTTGCTTATGCTACTCCAATATTTATGGATGATGGCAGCAAGCCTGCATTATATCACTTTGAAATTCCAATCTCTGATTTTCAAGAAATTGTCAGTAAAACTAGCTCAGGCAGGACATTCGTATTGGACAAAGGTGATTTTTTAGTAGCAGACAGCGCCAATAAAATAAATATTAACCTGAAAAAAGGTGAAGAAACAGAAGACTCTGTATTTAAAGAGTATATGCCTTCAATTGATACCATATCTAATAGTGAAGATTTTAAGAAATATGTTTCAGAGATGAAAGAAGGAAAGGAAGGCACAGGGTCATATGAAGACAACGGTATCAAATATTATATTGTTTATAGAAAACTGCCATTGTTGGACTGGAGTATCGCCAATATAAAAAGTTATGATGAATTGCTGCAGGGTGATATCACCTTGGACCAATTGAAAAATACGATAGTTTTAATTATGATTATTTCTTTAATAATTTGTATTGTTTTATTAGGCATAATAATAACACGATCTATTACAAGACCCATAGATGCAATGCTACAGGCTTCAAACAAAGTGGCTCAAGGTGACCTGACAGTACAGCTTCTTAGTGACACTAAAGATGAGGTCGGACAGCTTTCTTTAGCCATACAGAAAATGACCGAGAACTTAAAAGGAGTGCTTGGAAAAGTGCAAGTATCATCTATGAATGTCGCTTCTACTGCCCAGAACCTTTCGACATCTAGCGAAAAGATGAAAGCTTCAACTGACCAGATATATGACAGTACGAATAATATTGCCACAGGTGTAAGCTCACAGGCCTCCAAGATGGCTGAGATAAGCCGTGCCATGAAGGAAATGTCAGAAAGCGTCCAGCAGGTCGCCACCAACTCTCAGAAAGCGGCTGAAGGTGCAAATTCAGCCAGTACGACAGCCCAGAAAGTAGGCAAGATGTCAGACGATGTGGCCAAAAAGATGACTGAGATACAATCAAGTGTGGATAATTCTGCGACGGTGATAAAACAGCTTGACGGCAAATCGCAGCAGATCGGCGAGATAATTAGTGCCATCACAAATATTGCAGACCAGACCAACCTCCTTGCGCTCAATGCTGCCATAGAAGCAGCACGTGCAGGAGAGCACGGCCGGGGCTTTGCCGTAGTTGCTGACGAAGTGAGGAAACTCGCTGAGGAATCCCGTGGCGCTGCCAACCAGATAACAGGACTGATCAAAGATATCCAGCAGGGCACAAAACAGGCTGTTGATGCCATGGAACAGGGTACAAAGACGGTTGGAGAAGGAGCAAAGAACATAGCAGATACGGTGACAGCCATTGACGAGATCGTCAAAGCCGCAGCAGACGTTGCCACAATGGTACAGGAAATAGCAGCAGCAGCAGAAGAACAATCCGCATCCGTTGAAGAAGTAACAGCTTCTGTTGAGGACGTATCGGCAATAAGTGAACAATCAGCAGCAGGTACGCAGGAAACATCAGCGGCAGCAGAAGAGCAGTCCGCTTCGATGGACCAGCTTGTGAATGCAGCCCAGGAACTCACACGACAATCAAATGAATTGCAGGCTGAAGTGAGTAAGTTTAACATCTGTGAAAGTGTATCCAAAAAAGGCACATAAACATCCAATGGATTATAGCCTTAGCTTTTGTTTCTTTTTTCACACTTTTTTCACAAAGTCTTTTATATGCAAGAAAATGCAATTTTGATTTACCTATAACAACAGATCCTGCAGGAGAACAATTATTAGAGGTTATTATGGAATTAATAAAAATAATGGATACAGTCAATGAAAAGACGCTCAATAAGTTTGGAATAGGTATGAAGATCGCCTATAGCTTCATTGTGGTTGATGCACTGATGTTGATAGTTGGATATATGGGTTTATATGGCCAGAACGTTAGTGCTTTTATTGATCCAAGGCTGGCAATTATCATTTGTATTATCTTCGCTCTTCTTTCATCAATACTAATGTGTATAGGGCTTACCCGTTCAATCATGAAGCCATTAAAAGAATTCATGAACGCAGCTGATAGTATTGCAGAGGGGGACCTAACAACAAAAATTGATGTTTCTTCAAAGGACGAACTGGGACAACTTTCAGAATATTTCGGGAAGATGACGTTAAACCTGCGTCAATTGACTGGAAAAGTACAGAATGTCTCATTGAAAGTTTTAAATACATCCCATGGACTTTCAGCATCAAGCGAGGAAATGAAAGCTTCATCAGACCAGATTTCAAGTACTACCCGTGATATTGCCGCAGGAGCAGGCCAGCAGGCATCGAAGATGGCAGAAGTCAGCCGTGCTATGAAGGAGATGTCAGAAAGCGTCCAGCAGGTCGCCCTCAACTCTCAGAAAGCTTCAGAAGGAGCAAATTCAGCCAGCACTACTGCCCAGAATGCAGGCACGATGTCGGAGGAAGTGGCGAAAAGGATGACCGATATACGGTCAACTGTGGACAATTCAGCAACAGTAATTAAACAACTGGACGGCAAATCACAACAGATAGGTGAGATCATAAGCGTGATTACGAATATCGCAGACCAGACCAATCTCCTGGCGCTCAATGCTGCTATTGAAGCGGCCCGGGCGGGAGAACATGGAAGAGGTTTTGCGGTAGTTGCCGATGAGGTCAGGAAACTTGCTGAGGAATCCCGTGGTGCTGCAAGCCAGATTACTATCATTATAAAGGAGATACAGCAGGGTACTAAAAAGGCTGTTGAGGCCATGGAACAGGGTACAAAGACTGTTGTGGATGGTGCAAAGACCATGGAAGATACGGTAGGCGCTATCAACAATATAGTCAAAGCCGCAGCAGACGTGGCCACAATGATCCATGAAATAGCGGCAGCTGCAGAAGAGCAATCTGCTTCCGTTGAAGAAGTGACAGCAACTATGGAGGAAGTATCATCAATAAGCGAGGAATCCGCAGCAGGCACTCAGGAAACATCAGCAGCGGCCCAGGAGCAGGCAGCATCAATGGATCAACTCATGAATGCCGCCCAGGAACTTGCCAGATTATCAAATGAATTGCAGACAGAAATCTCAAAGTTCAATATCGGTGAAAGTGTAAAATGAAAATAAAATTACAATGGCGTTGTTATTTTGATGAGCTATTAACATGCTCTGCTGCGAAAAATATAGGAATCAGAAACGCGATATGTACAAAGGAGCTTGATCAATAACATGGATATCCATAAAGACAAAGAAAACGTTACTCTTGTGCTATCAAAAGATGAGCTTTTAGAAATAAAAGAAGCACTTGGAGTACGATCTCTTTATCTTGAAGCTCTATACAGGAAGAAAAGGTCAAAAGATATCGAAGCACGACTGAACGACAAACCGCGTAATATGTATATCCAGATATCAAAGGTGATAGAATAAATACCTCCATAATAGCAATTGGTAGCATAATTATATGATTGATAGCAAAAATAATAGCAATTTGATATCAGAATAATAGCGAGATTATTGTCATTTTCATATATCCAGCGCATTATTCACCATGCTATCAGTATAACTATTTTCATCCCGTTTGATCCATTTGAAATCTATTTTCTTAAAATTCCCGCATAATTTCCGGGCTTCATTGAATAATGGGATGAGATTGTCGCTTTTCACTTTGTATCTCCCAGAGATCTGCCTGATGATAAGCTGGCTGTCCCCCCGCACTTCAAGCTCCTGGCAATCATGAGCAATAGCGAGCTTTAATCCTTCGATAAGCGCTTTCCATTCTGCAATATTATTTGTCCCGGTACCGATGTTTTTTGAAATTTCTTTCACTTTTTTCCCATTTTCCAATAATACTGCGCCAATTGCCATTGGTCCGGGATTTCCCCTGCATCCCCCGTCAAAGAACAATATGCAGGTCATACCGGAATATCCCACAACGGATACCACCGCTGTGTTTCTTTTTCTATAGGCAGCTCTTTTTCCATTATGGCGCGAAGCCTGAATTCATAAGATGAATCCCGCTGCTTCCCGATCGGCACAAACGGGTAATATTTTCCCTGCTTGAAATTATATATCCAGAATACATCCTTTTCACCTTTAAATTTAAAGACAGCGCACAGCAACTGCTCGCCAAAATCATGGTCTGTCATGGTCTCGCTCACCATATAGATCGTACTTACAAGGTCTTCAAAATCCGGGTCTGAAAGGATAACCCACAGATACCCATAGGTATCTTTTTTCATAGTATGAAGAGTATTTGTTTCTTTGCAGCTTTGCGCAAGCAGCTGGTTGATCTCAAGTTCAGCGTTGCGGAACCTTGAAGCTTCAAGCGGTTTGAAACAAATACCCGCACCTCTGGATTTCAGGCCAAGGTTGGAACTTAAGGTGACATAGGCTGTTGACATTGCAAAGAGTTTATCGGATTTAGGCTTTGGGAGTTTACTTTTTCCCAGGAGCGTATCAAGAAAACCCATTAAAACTCCATCTTCTGTTCCATATCCCGAAGCGCACGTATGCGTGCTTCAACAGAAGGATGTGTGGATAAGAGATTCATAAAGGAATCTCCTGAGATCGCAGGTATGATAAAGAACGCATTCATTCCTTCCACTTCCCTCAGATCACGCGAAGGCACATGTTCCATGACACCGCTGATATTCATAAGGGCTGAAGCAAGATGCGACGGCTGGCCTGTGATCATTGCCGAACCCCTGTCAGCGGCAAATTCCCGGTATCTTGAAAGGGCGCGAATAAGCAGGAAACTTATTATCCATACAACTATCGAAACTACGAAAATAATTATCCCGGCACTACCATTTTTTCTGTCATCTCTTCCACCCGTTCCGAAAAACAGCATGTTCCTGGCAAGGAGGGCTGCAACTGTGGACAGGAAACTTGCGATCGTGATAACAAGCATATCCCGGTTCTTGACGTGGCTTAATTCATGGGCAAGAACCGCTTCAAGTTCAGGCTGGCTCAATCTTTGTTTCAAGGATGTAGTAACGGCAACTACCGCACTTTTCTTGCTTCGGCCTGTGGCAAATGCATTGGGGACATTACTGTCAACGATAGCGATCTTTGGTTTTGGCAGATCCGCAATAGCACACAGCCTTGCCACTGTTTCATGAAGGCGCGGTTCTTCCTGTTCTGTAACTACCCGTCCTCCGGTGCTCCAGAGCACCAGCTTATCTGAAAAGAAGAACTGGGCGAATACCATGAGCATCATGAATATCAACAGGAAATTTGTCCAGCCCCCGCCAAAAGTCACTATCACGGCAAGAAATATAAAATATAATACGACAAGCAGTAACATTGTCATTAACATGCGGGCTTGAAGTCCATAATCACTGTACCATTTTCTCATATTGGCCTATATATGCTCACTTATATTAAGAATTGGCGATTGCCAATGTAATTCCCTTATGAAGACCCCTGGGACCATACTTTGCGCGAGTCAAGGGGTAGAGATCGCCCAATGCCTTCAGGCTTGGGCTGAATCGTACCCCTTGCATAAATAGTTTCACCCCACTCAGATAAAAGCTATATATTCTTAAAATAATGTCAATGCTGCATGAAAAAAGCCTATATGTTCAGAATATACCCGAACAAGAATCAGGATGTTATTCTTAACAGGACACTCTCTACGTGCAGGCATCTCTACAACAATTCTCTTGCTGAACGAAAGAAGCAAGCAGAGCTTAATCAACTCAAAAAATCATTTGATGTATTTCCGTGGGGATACCCCGAATGGGTCAATAAATATGGTCAAATGCGTTATTTAACAGCTACAAAAACAGAATATCAAAAAGAAGTATATGGTCAGGTACTTCAAGATGCAATAAAACGATCTGATAAAAGCATGACTAACTTTTTCAAAGGTTTTGGCTATCCCCGGTTCAAAGGACGAAACAGGTACAATAGTTTCACTTACCCGCAAAATGGTTTTTCAATCAAAGATGGAAAACTACATCTTTCAAAAATAGGAAGCATCAAGATTATCCTGCATCAAGAAATCGAAGGCAAAATCAAGACCTGTACCATTAAAAAAGATATTGACCAGTGGTATGTTTCATTTTCATGTGAAATCGAAGAGCTAAGACCTGTTGAGATCAAAACTAAAACAGGCATAGACGTGGGATTGATCGACCTGATAACCCTGAGTAACGGAAAACAGGTTAAACCGCCAAAGTTCCTGCGGGAATCAGAGGATAAATTAACACAGGAACAGAAACGGTTAAGCCGAAAAAAGAAAGGGTCAGGAAAAAGGAACAGGCAAAAGATCATAGTAGCGAAAGTACACAGGAAAATCAGGAATCAACGAAAAGATTTCGCTCATAAACTGTCAAGAAATCTGGTCGATACCTATGACAGCATCAAATTTGAAGACTTGCAGATAAAAAACATGGTGCAGAACCATCATCTTGCCAAATCCATTAATGATGCTGGCTGGTATCAGTTAATGCAATTCACGAAATACAAAGCAGAATACGCTGGTAAGCTCGTGGAATTCGTTAATCCAGCAGGAACATCTCAGACCTGTATTTGTGGTTTCCATGTCCCAAAATCATTATCAGTAAGGATACATTCGTGTCCTTCCTGTGGTTTAATCATGGGAAGAGATCAAGTATCTGCGATATTAATAGAAAATAAACCAATCAGTACGGTAGGAACTACCGGAATTAACGCCCGTCAAGGATATCTCAGTAGAGTATCAATGCAGCGGGACGCTCCGTGGCTTTAGCCGGAGCAGTTCACTTTCCTCCTCGATGTACAGAATGTTCATCGCTTATCAAAAAATAGTTATTGTTGTTGAACAATTCAGTGAGTTCAGGTAATGTAAGGAATATCTTCTTTTTCCCTTTTTATTTTTACCGATAGCGTTATGAATCGCAGTGGTACATTTCCGGAATTCAGTAATGTATGTGGCGCAAGCTTCGGGATATACACGACATCATTGCGTGATATCTCCTGTTTTTCGTCATGTATTGAAATTATTCCATATCCTGAAAGGACATAATATAATTCTTCAAGATCTGTATGAAAATGCATTTCGATGAATTGTCCCGGCTCAAGTGATGTATCATATATTGCTTCTATGTTTTGCGCCTCTTTTGTGAGGTTAAGGCCGTTTTCAATTTGTCTTACTATCATTCGTCTATTTATATTATAGAAGATGTGAATTCTTCTCTTCGATCTCTGCCAGTAGATTTTTTGTAGTTTCACTCAAATGTGGCATTTCTTTAAGATTTTTGATGAGTCTCTTATTTCCACGATGTAAAATTTCCTCAAAACTATAATAGCCTTTTCCCATCCTGAATTTTCTAAGCATGTTTTTATTCTCACATTTTTTGCAGTTCCTGAGGTCATCACAGACTGAAATGAATTTGCAGTTTTTCAGGTTCTCTAAAATATTTAAGTCTTCATCAAACATGTTTTCACTTCACGAGAAGATCCATTTAAGACTTTAAAATGCATCATGTTTTCACCTTTGTTCGACATGATTAATTATATTAATTTATAATAATTAGGGCTATATATAGAATATCCAAGATACGCCATCATCATTTTTCTTTAAATACACTCCTAAAAGAAATAGATCGAATTGAAAGGAATGTTAAAGCTCTCCCTTTTTCTCCTTTACATTCTGGACAAGGTCAAAGATCTCATCGACATTTTCACCGACAACGCACAGGGTGATGGAGCCTTCTCCTCCGTTTGCTCCCCCGGCGCCGATCGCAAAAGCATCCTCTGCACCCAATAGCATCAATGCTTCCACCTCTGTAATCACTTCCCCGGCCAGAGGCATCATACCTACAGGAAGCCCCATTGCCCTGCTGCACCGCTGGATACCGATTCTTCTTGATATATCTATCACGGAAAATGGTATTGATTTTTCAAGTCCCACCGGGATAACAAGATTGATGCCTCTTGCCATAACGATCCCCATGAATCCGCCTGTAGTACCGCCCACCGGATTTGCCAGCATCACACCAGCAACGCCATCAGGATCAATTGCGTTAGCTCCCTTGATAACGACATCATTGGATGTCATTTCGTCAAGGATAGTGTCGGCATTTACTTCTTTACCGTTCTTAAGGGCAATTGAAGGCAGGCGCCTGTCAATGGGAACGGCTTCTGCTTTTTCCCCTATGTATCCTGCTGCATATCTGAAGTGGTCTATTTTCTTAGCAGTCAATTCCTCGGCTATATAGGCATTTGTTGTGCCAAGCGTTATCAGTATCCGTCCATTTTCCAGGGCCTTCCGGATAACGGGGAGTTTCTTGACCCCCATTGCAATAATTCTTTTCGATTCCGGAGGAGTTAGTGTAATCTGTATCTGTTTCAAGGTAAATTCCCTTCCCCGCTCATCTCATGCTGGCGGTCGATATTCATTTTGATCAATATCTCAAATATCCGCTTTACCTCTTCCCCATCCAATCCCCTTTCTGTGGCCATGTTCGCTACTCTTTCCAGGACCACTTTATTCTGATCAGCATCATTGATGGATTTTTTCTGTGCCTTCTTGGCATCAAGCACATCCTTTGCCAGACTCGTCCGCTGGTCGATAAGTCTTAGTATCTGTGCATCGATTTTTTCTATTTTTGCCCTTATCTCTTTTAACGGCATGCTTTCCCACCGGTATTATTGACTTTTGTCCTTATCACTTTTGCGCCCAACCGATTCCATAAAGGTTCAAGCTTATCCAGCAGCTCAGGATTTCCGAGGGCTGTATAAGCGGGACCTGTCCCGGAAAGACTTACGCCCTCGATTCCCGCTTCAAGCGCGATCATCATCGGCTCTGAGCTAAAACCCAGGGCTGCACAGTACAGGAAGCCGTTCAGGGTCATGGCTTTCTCATAATTTCCTGTAATTGCTTCCCTGTATGCCATTTCCACCCACTTGCCTATAAGACGCGAGCGCATTACATTTGTACCGGAACTTAACACTCTTTTTTCGGGCGCAAGAATCAGCACCTGCGAATCCCGCTCTTCTCTTTTGATAAGCTCTTTCTTCTTATTGTCGGTTATCACGAATCCGCCCAGCATGGAAGCGCATGCATCATCAAAAGCCCCTGTAATCGTGACTTTGGCATCAAGTGAGGCCTGCACGCCAATTTTTATTACTTCAAGAGGGTCAAGTTTTTCACCAAGCGCATCAAGAGTGGCAAGCACAGTCGCATTTGCTGCGGCGCTTGAGCTTTTAAGCCCGCTTGCAATGGGTATCTGGCTTTTTGTTGCCACTTTTGCGCCTGATCTTGAGCCAAAGCGCATAAGGGTGAGCTCGACACAGCGCTCGATAAGTGTTGTATCTCCGCCTTCTTCTATGTAACCGATTATTTTCTTATCATCTGTAAGTACGACCTCGGCTTCAGTCTTCAGTTCTATACCAAAAGCAGCGCCTTTCCATGTGGAAATCGCGTTGATTATTGTTCCTGCACCATACGCGTATGCATATCCAGCTTGCTTCATTTATTCACAATCTCCATTTTTACTGTTGTAAATACTGGCCCTCTTGTATCTATCTTTTTCTTCAATCCTGTGATATACCGCTGTGCTATCGGCTCTATCCGGATATTGATTTCGGATGGCACTTTTATGATCCTGGCTCTTGTTTCAGAGCCTGTGTCATTTTTCAGGGCATCTTCTATCTCTTTTGCGCAGCGTGCCGCGAATGCATCAATATATCTTATCCCGGTACTCACACCATTCTTGAATACCTCATCCCATTTTGAGATCCTGGGCAGTCCAAGGATGTCGTTTTTGTAAGAGATCACCTCATTCATTGCGGCCGGTCCGCACAGCTTTGTATTCTCCTCAGGCTCAACTACCTTGACCAGGATATTCTTTCCAGACAACGCTCCTTCCCATGCTGTAAACTCGCACGGGCTTACTGTGTTGCCGTATTGCTCGCACGTCCTGACTATTGCCGTTTGTATCTCTTTTCCGGTTTCTGTCAACGGGGCATCTTCAACATATACCATTGCTGCTATTTCGCTATCAGACATCACCCAGCTTGTCCTGTACTGGAACTGGGGATATGTCATGGCTCGTACATCAGTAGAATCGTGCAGTATCATTGCGAGGCGTTCCACACCCATTCCAAGGTTCATCACAGGATAGGGGATATTGTACTGTGCAAGGGCAGATGGTGAATATATCCCGAAAGTTGCCACTTCGACCCATCCATCTTTATATTTGGTCTTTGAACCCACAAGCTTCGGATGATAGGCAAAAACCTCTGTCTGTGTGTCAGGAACATAATACTTGCTTCGCTTTTCATCAGGCCTGAAAGTGAAATTTGAAAATCCGAATTGGGAAAGAAGCCCCGATGCCACAGCTTTCCCATCTTCTACACTCACGTTCTCGTCCATTATTACACATGACGCAGAATAATAAGCCATGAGGCGCGTGGCATCTTCAGCCTGCTCACGCCTGAATACCCTGTCTACGGAAAAAAGCCGAAGAGGCACTTTACGGTACTCATTCATCTCACCCAGGCTTATGAACCAGCCCGAGGTCATATGACTGCGAAGTGTATTTTGCGAGGAAACCGGAACAAGTGACTTGAATTCAGGGAACACATGATCGATCATTACTGCAACTTTAGAATCTGCCACATTTAATTTGGCCGCCATTTCAGGAACGAGGTCATCCCCTTCTATCTCACCTTTTTTGTACGAGTGAAGAATGAGCCTGATCTTTTCCACACCTTCATCACCAATCTCTCCCAGGATATTTTTGATCTCAACTATCCTTTCATCCGATATCCCCACATTGGGTCTTGGAAGCCCGCCTATGTAAAAGCACCTGTCAAGCACGGCAAGGGCTTCATATCCGAACTGCTTATGGATATCCCTGTCTTCCACTATTATAGGGTTCATGAATTCTTCAAAACCCATTCTCATATAGGCTTCACGCAGGCGCGCTATGGTATCAAAGACAGGATGGGATTTACCGTATTTTAGCGAAGTACGAGGATATTTTTCATTGATGCCCGGGTTTGGAACATATTTTTTCCCATCGTTCCATGCGGCATCAAAATCTTTCTTTGTTGCTTCTTTTATTTCATCGGGATTAAATTTCATGAATGGATAGCTCCTTTTTTAAGCTCATGCTAAATTTTCAGATTTCATAATCGATCCATGATAGAGGTTTCTAAGAACCCGCCTCTCATCATCATATCTACCAGCACGAGCGCTATCATTGCTTCCGCCACCGGCACGATGCGCGGGGGAATAGATGGGTCATGCCGCCCGGTTATTTTTATTCGTGTATCAGTCATAGAGCTAAGGTCAACTGTGCGCTGTTCTTTAGATATCGACGGCGTTGGCTTAACTGCTATCCTGCAAACGATAGGCTCACCGTTGCTAATACCTCCGAGAATTCCTCCTGCATTATTTGTGAGAGGCTTTGGCTTGCCGTCCTTCATCGCCAGGGGATCATTCATCTGGCTGCCTTTTATAATGGAACTCTTAAATCCCAGGCCTATCTCTACGCCTTTCACAGCGCCGATGCTCATCAATCCCTTTGCAAGTTGGGCGCTGAGTTTATCGAAAACCGGCTCACCTACCCCGGCTGGGACTCCGATGCTTATGACTTCAACAATTCCTCCCACACTATCCCCCTGGCCTCTTGCAGCATGGATCATTGCTTCCATTTGCAGGGCTGCATCCGGATCAGCACACCTTATGGGGTTTTTTTCCGTGTTATTGTGAATATTTTCGATATCTATGCTGTTTGCCCGGATGCCTCCAAGTTCAACGACATGACCAAACACTTCTATGCCGTTCATTCCAAGGATCTTCTTTGCAATTGCACCTGCTGCTACACGTCCTATTGTTTCACGTGCGGATGATCTGCCACCTCCGCGCCAGTCGCGAAAGCCATATTTTTCCCTATACGTCAGATCCGCATGTCCGGGGCGGGGAGTGTCGCGAAGGGCTTCGTATTTACTCGAATCAACATCATAATTTCTCACAAGTATTGAGATGGGCGCACCTGTGGTCTTTCCTGAAAAGATCCCTGACAAAATCTCTGCTTTATCCTCTTCTTTACGAGGTGTTGTTATATCGCTCTGGCCTGGTCGCCTGCGGTCCAATTCTTTCTGGATATCAGAGCTGTCAAGCACAAGGCCGGCAGGGCAGCCGTCAACCACAACACCTACGGCAGGGCCATGGCTCTCACCCCAGGTCGTTATGCGAAAAAGTGTACCAAAGGTATTTCCCGACATGCGCTTTAATTTAGTATTATTCCTTATATAACTGCTTGGACATGATAGATATATTCATTGATGCTGAAAAATGCACAGGATGCGGGGAATGCATAAGGGTCTGCCCGAAAGGGCCAAGAATTTATAGACTTGTAAAGAAAGATGGGAAGCTGGTATCTGAAGTTCTTGATAAAAGTTTCTGCATTGGATGCACAACGTGTGTAGCATCGTGCAGGCCAAAGGCTATAAGACTTGAACGAGGCTGGTGAAAAACGAGATAATCTGGCATCAGTCTGGATGCAAGGGTTACTCTTTTAACCAAATAACACCAACCTGAGCATTGATGCTCTCACTCACCTTATCAGGCCTGGAATTGAAAAATCCGCTCATGCTTGCCGCCGGGATCATGGGAACAACAGGCGGCTCACTGAAGAGAATTGCAGACAATGGGGCAGGCGCAGTCATTACAAAGTCCCTCGGGATCGAACCCGCCAGCGGACATGCTAACCCGACTATGGTTGAAGTTGATTGCGGTTACCTGAATGCCATGGGTCTTCCCAATCCTTCTTATAAGAATTTCCAGCAGGAAATTGATATTGCAAGAGGTGCAGGCAAGCCTGTGATTGCAAGTATTTTCGGGGGATGCGCTCTTGATTTTTCCGAAATTGCGGGGATACTGGATGCTGATGCATTTGAGCTGAACGTAAGCTGTCCGCATGCCCAGGGTTATGGTGCACAGATTGGTATGGATCCGGATCTTGTCGAAGAGATTACAAAAGCAGTAAAAGCCGCAACTGATGCGCCGGTATGGGTAAAACTCACACCCAACGTCACTGATATAACAGGTATCGGATTGGCTGCCCAGCGCGGCGGGGCAGATGCGGTCGTTGCAATAAATACTGTACGCGCCATGGCAATTGATATCAATAGCGGTTATGCTATACTCGGAAACAGGTTCGGGGGGCTGTCGGGACGTGCTATCAAGCCTGTTGCGATAAAATGCGTATATGATCTTTATGGTGCTCTTAAGATACCTGTGATAGGAGTGGGCGGAATATCCGATTGGAAAGATGCAATTGAGTTTATCATGGCAGGAGCCAGGGCTCTCGAAGTGGGTTCGGCTGTCGGGAACAACATCAATATTTTCAATGACATTTCATCAGGAATGGAAACTTTCCTGGCGGAAAAAGGATGGACACTTGATGAGATATACGGGATGGTGCACAAGGTATGAAACCAGTGAATGTCATAATAACAAAGATAGTGGAAGAAACTCCGACTATCAGGACTTTTTTCTTTGATACTTCTTTTGAACCGGAGCCCGGCCAATTCGTTATGGTCTGGATACATGGGGTGGATGAAATCCCGATGGCTCTCTCCTATGATAATGCGATAACGGTCCAGAAGGTAGGGCCTGCGACCTCTTCATTGTTCGAACGTTGTGAAGGTGACTCTCTTGGTATCCGCGGGCCTTTTGGCAACGGTTTCCGGATCAAGGGTAATAATATTTTGCTGATAGCAGGGGGTGTCGGAGCAGCCCCCCTGTCGCCTCTTGCTAAGAAAGCAAGGTCACAGGGGTTAAAAGTCACAACATTTCTTGGTGCCAAGACAAAAGAAGAACTGGTTTTCAGGGAACGTTTTGAAGCTGCCGGAAAGATGATGGTGGCCACAGATGACGGCACAGCCGGAAAACACGGATATGTTACCCAATTGATAGACGGTGAAGAGTACGACCAGATATACTGCTGTGGTCCGGAAATTATGATGAAAAAAGTCCTGGATAAAGTCCAGGCAGAAAAATCCCAATTCAGCCTTCATCGCTATATCAAATGCGGGCTCGGGATTTGTGGGGCATGCTGTGTGGACGGCATGAGGGTATGTAAGGATGGGCCTGTGTTCACAGGAGATGTTTTAAAGAAGACAGAGTTTGGGTTTTTCAGAAGAAACGAATGCGGAGAGAAAGTAGAAATACCATGAAAAATAATTACAAATATGTGGGAACATGCCAAAACTCGTAATTATCTATGGTACCGGGTCTCATAATACAGAGAAGATGGCACAAGCTATTGAAGAAGGTGCAAGAGCTGAAGGTGTAGAAACCATACTGAAAAATGTATCATCTGCCGACAAGAGCGACCTCTATGATGCTGACGCCATTGCTATTGGTTCGCCAAATTACCGTGATTTGATGATGCCATCTGTGCAAAAATTCCTGAATGAACTGGCAGATATAAACCTTTCCGGAAAGATCGGCCTTGCATTCGGATCTTATGGATGGGGTCTTGAAGCCATACAGGCGATCAATAAGCAATTGATATCATACGGCGTTGAGATGATAAAGGATCTCTGTATAAAAAGGATGCCCGGGGAAGAGGAACTTGAGATATGCAGGAGGGTTGGCTCGCTTCTTGCCTGTAAGATCAATAATAAGGAGGTAAAATGTGCAGCGTAGGCGATTCGTTTGGTGTAGAACTCGAAGGCGGAATGGAACCGCATTTATATTTGTGCAATCACTGCAGCAAGACATTCAAAGGCATTGGCACTAATTTGAAATGCCCGAAATGCTTTTCGAATGATGTCAAATGTATTGAGTGAATTACTGAAAGCTTCCAACGTCATTATTTCTCTGTTGAGATTCCCGGGTCTTTTGTCCCTTTGAATCTATTTTATAATTTCATAATAATTACTATTTATTAACACCCGCCCTTAGTGAGTAATTGTTGCGTTTGTGCACAGATATTCATTTTGGTCTGTAATATTCCCATTTACCAAGCGCCTGGTCCAATTCCTTGTTTTTCCCTGCGAATTCATCCAGTCCGATGCCATCCATTGTGGCTTCTATTGCCTGCATCACTGCTTTTGCTCCAGCCCTTGTTCCTTTTGGATGGCCGTGGATACCGCCACTCACAAGCAGCGTACAGTCATTTCCCAGTATGCTCATTACCGATGGTATCAGTCCCGGATGAAGACCACCCGAAGAGACAGGAAATGCGGGTTTTATTGTGCCCCATTCCTGGGAAAGAAAATCCCCGGCCGGAATCCTGGGGTTACGCAGTACTTTTGCTATCTGTGTGACCTCTTTTTTGCTCCCCACAAGTTTTCCGATAGCAGTACCAGAATGAATTTCATCAACTCCGATCAACCGCATAAGCTTTGCAAGGAAATACATGGACAAACCATGTTTCGGATTCCTGTCAAAAGCCGCGTGCATCGCACGATGGGCATGTATAGCCAATCCAAGGTCGCCGCACTCATCACGCATTGTCTGTACTGAAGCTGTTCCGCAGGTGACAACATCGATCATGGCAAATCTCCAGCCTGCATCATGCAGTAATTTTGCCTTTCTTATCATTTCTCTTGTTTCGCCTGTGATATTCAAAAGGGCGTCTTTCTGTTCACCCGTTTCCTTTTCGGCCTTATCCCGCAGTTTTGTCATCCTGGAAAGCCTGTCTTCAAAACGGTTAAAAGATGTGGAGGTCAGGTTCTCATCATCTTTTACAAGGTCAAATCCGCCCATCCAGGTTTCATATGCAACATCGGCATGTTCTGCCGCACTGAATCCTATCTTGGGTTTTGGCACTGCACCCGTGATGGGGCGCTCTCTTATTTTCAATGACGACCTAATTCCCCCGATACCGTATTTCGGCCCCTTGAACGATCTAATGTATCGCATGGGTAAGGACACATCCAGAAGCCTGAGGTTTCGAATCGCCTTCATTCCGAAGATGTTCCCGGCTATCCCGCTCAGGAGTTGTGGGGCATTGCCCGGCTCCCAGAGGTCCACAGGATAAGCGATCTTTACATATTTTCCATTTAATGCAAAAGCGCGCGCTTTGATCTTTTCAACCCTTGCGGGTACATCATGAAGTGTAGTCCAGGTGCCTGCTGAGCTCTCGGAAGCTATCCTTCCTATTGCTTCCCTGGCGGTAATCCCTTTTGCGGGTTCAAAATAATATAAACAGACCAGATCATTTTTTGCAGGTTTATAATCAACATCCACGAATTCATTGTACCAATCGATTTTACCGGTCATTTAATCACCATTCATCTTCCATTATTTTATAAATTAAAAGATTTTACGGTAAAGTCCCATGTTTCACAAGCAAAAAGTTTAAACAAAAGTCTTAAATACATCCCCTAACTACTATTTTATTAGAAGAGTCGGCTTGATTCTGTGGAGCAGGCTGTGTATTCATAATAAGGTGATGCTAAATGGTTTCTGATTATTTCTATGAAAAAAGGCGAACATTATGGATTATTCTGGTAACAACGGTATTGGGATTATTGTTGGTAGGGGAGGCAGGTGCCCTGGATTCATATGAATTCAAGCTGAAGATACCTCAATCGGTCCAATGGAATTTCTATCATCCTGAGGGAGTTTCTGTGGATAGCGCGGGCAATGTCTATGTCGCTGATTCAGAAAATAACCGCATCCGGAAATTCAGTTCTTCCGGTGTTTTTTTGGCTACGTGGGGAAGCCCGGGCAGCAATGATAGCCAGTTCAATGATCCATCGGCAATAGCTGTTGATAGTCTGGGTAATGTCTATGTTGCGGATTCAAAAAACAACCGCATCCAGAAGTTCAGTTCCTCCGGCGTCTTTTTGGCTATGTGGGGAAGCCCTGGTATTAACGATGGCCAGTTCAATGATCCGGAGGGAGTGGCTGTTGATAGCAAGGGTAATGTCTATGTTGCTGATTCAAAAAACAATCGCATCCAGAAGTTCAGTTCCTCCGGCGTATTTTTAGCTAAGTGGGGTGTCCCTGGCATTGGCAATAGCCAGTTCAAGAATCCAAAGGGAGTGACTGTTGATAGTCTGGGTAATGTCTATGTTTCTGATAAAAAAAACAACCGCATCCAGAAGTTCAGTTCCTCAGGCGTCTTCTTATCCAAGTGGGGAGGCCCTGGCATTAATAATGGGCAGTTCAAGGGTCCGGAGGGAGTGACTGTTGATAGTCTGGGTAATGTCTATGTTTCTGATTCAAAAAACAACCGCATCCAGAAGTTCAGTTCTTCCGGCGTATTTGTAGCTACGTGGGGAGGCCCTGGCATTAATGACGGCCAGTTCGGGAATCCTCAAGGAGTGGCTGTTGATAGCTCTGGCAATGTCTATGTTGCTGATCGCTTGAATGATCGTATTCAGAAGTTGAGTTCCTCTGGCGTCTTTTTAACAAAGTGGGGTAGTTCGGGCATTGGTGATGGCCAGTTCAAGGATCCGGAAGGAATAGCTGTGGATAGCAGTGGTAATTTCTATGTAGCCGATTCGGAAAATAACCGCATCCAGAAGTTCAATTCCTCAGGCGTCTTCTTATCCAAGTGGGGAGGCCCTGGCATTAATGATGGCCAGT
>JAPMTS010000003.1:18381-129212 GCA_026552955.1 Candidatus Methanoperedens sp.
CTCAGGCGTCTTCTTATCCAAGTGGGGAGGCCCTGGCATTAATGATGGCCAGTTCAATGATCCGGAAGGGATAGCTGTGGATAGCGCAGGTAATGTCTATGTTTCTGATTCAAGAAACAACCGCATTCAGAAGTTGAGTTCTTCCGGCGTATTTTTAACCAAGTGGGGAAGCAATGGCAGTAATGACAGCCAGTTCGTGGATCCACAGGGAATAGCTGTCGATAGTCTGGGTAATGTCTATGTTTCCGAATCGGGAAATAACCGCATCCAGAAATTCAGTTCCTCTGGCATCTTTTTATCTAAATGGGGAATTGGGGGTATTAATGATGGCCAGTTCGCAGATCCATGGGGTTTAGCTGTTGATAGTTTGGATAATGTTTATGTTGCTGACCGCTTGAATGACCGCATCCAGAAGTTCAATTCCTCCGGCGTTTTTTTAGCTAAGTGGGGGAGCCCGGGCAGTGACAATGCCCAGTTCGAGCATCCACAGGGAGCAGCTGTGGATAGCGCAGGTAATGTCTATGTATCTGATAGGTTCAATCACCGCATCCAGAGTTTCAGTTCTTCCGGGGGTTTTCTATCTAAGTGGGGAAGCTCAGGCATTAATGACGGCCAGTTCTATAGTCCATTTGGAGTATCTGTGGATAGCGGCGGTAATGTCTATGTTTCCGATTCAGGAAATAACCGCATCCAGAAGTTCAGTTCCTCCGGTGTCTTCTTAGACAGGTGGGGAAGTCCGGGCATTAATGATGGCCAGTTTAATTTTCCTGGGGGAATGGCTATTGACAGCGGAGGTAATATTTATGTTTCTGATAGATTTAACCACCGCATTCAGAAATTCAGTTCCTCCGGCGTCTTTTTAACGAAATGGGGAACCCAGGGCAGCAATGATGGCCAGTTCTATTATCCTGAAGGAATAGCTCTTGACAGTGGAGGAAATGTCTATGTTTCTGACAGATTTAACCACCGCATCCAGAAGTTCAGTTCCTCCGGCGTGTTTTTATCTCAGTGGGGAAGCTATGGTATTAATGACGGCCAGTTCAAAGATCCCCAGGGATTAGCTGCGGATAGTGTGGGTAATGTGTATGTTTCTGATTCAGGAAATAGCCGTATCCAGAAGTTCAGTTCTTCCGGCGTGTTTTTATCCAAGTGGGGAAGCCCTGGCACTGGTGATGGCCAATTCAATTTCTCACAGGGAATATCTGTGGATAGCCACGGTAATGTCTATGTTTCGGATTCAGGAAATAACCGCATCCAGAAGTTCAGTTCCTCCGGCGTGTTTTTATCCAAGTGGGGAAGCCCTGGCACTGGTGATGGCCAATTCAATTTTCCGCAGGGAGTAACGGTTAATGGTAGTGGCGATGTGTATGTTTCTGATTCAGGCAATAACCGTATCCAGAAGTTCAGGTCAATATGAAAAAAAAATAAAAAAAAGTCAATTTACAGCATTCCTTTTTTAGTGCTGGTTTTGTATTTCTGTGCAGATGTGATCAAGTTTGAAAAGCGATATTTCATAATCTCTTTTTTTCAATACTAATCCCTGGTTAAGAAGTCCGGATAGTTGCCCCTTTGTTTCTTGCCTTTGTCCTGAAAACCTTCCCTTTTCCTCCAAGGATGTCACTGGCAATTTTCTCAAGGTTTTTCATATCCTCCCCGAAAGCATATACTGTTGGCCCAAATGAGCTCATTCCGGCACCATATGCACCGCTATCTCTTAAAACATGCATCAAATCCCTCGAAACCGGCTGCAGTTCTACTTCACGTTTCTTAAAACCCAATTCCTGGATCGCATTGATACTTCTCCCGAATGTAACGATGTCCTTCTCGAAAAGCGACGGTAGAAGCTGCATAAGGATCAGATGGGATAGCGACTCGATTTCATGTAATGGTATCGGGCATTTCTCCTGGAATATATTCACTTCATTTTTTTGTGATGCGCCTTTTTGCCCGGGTATAGCAAGTAAAATATCCCAATCCGGGAAATCACTTCTCAGTAAAACAGGTGCAGGAGGAAGTTTGCTTGCCGCTGAAGGAAGAAAGGCTTTCTTTTCACTGAACTTATGGCCCCCGTCAAGAATGAAGCCTCCCCTCTCAAAAGCAGCAACACCAATACCGCTTGTCCCTCCCCGCCCCATTTTTACGGCGATCTCATGAACATCCAGCCCAAGGCCGTATAATTCATTCACAGCCATGCCTGAGGCAAGAGCTGCCTGGGTGCCTGAACCCAAACCAATATGCGATGGGTAATCTTCCTCGACGCGAATTTGTATCCCCTCGCCATCAGGAAGCAGAGCATTTACGCTCTTTACCATGCGGTCAATATGCTCGCTGCGTCCTGTTATCTCAACGATATCATATTTTTTACATTCTATTTTGATAACAGGAGCATCAAGTGTTATACCAATACTGCCATCAACACGCCCGATGCTTGCATTCATATCGATAAGGGTTAAATGCAATCGGGAGGGAGTTGTGATTTTGAGCATATTCAGGTTAATGGACTATCTTCATAATGTCCATTTCAAGAATATCCTCGGCGCCAAGAGCCTTGAGTTGAGGTATAAGAATATTGATCTCGCTCTTGCTTACTACGGTCTGGACCGCATAATAATCCGATTTATAAAGTTTTGAGACAGTAGGCCTTTTCATTGCGGGAAGACCGCTTACTACAGCGTCAAGTTTGTTTTCAGGGACGTTCATTACGATAAATACTTTACCACGCGCTTCAAGTACTGCCTGCAAAAGGATCGTTATCTCTTCTATCTCTTTTCGTTTCACAGGGTCATTCATTGATTTCTTATTTGCTATGAGTTTTGTATTGGATTCAAGGATGATATCAACGATTTTCAATCCGTTCTTTCGCAGTGTTGAGCCTGTTTCTGTCAAATCTACAATTATATCCACGAGTTCAGGGACTTTTGCCTCGGTTGCGCCGTAGGAATAACGAAGGTCAACAGCTATCCCCAGCTTATCAAAAAATTTCTTTGTCAGATTTGGGTATTCGGTCGAAACCCTGCTTCCCGGTTTTATATCCTTTGCGCTTTTAATGTCCTTTTCATTCGGGACTGCGATCACTATCTTTACAATGCCCTCACCCATCTTACTGTAGAACATATCGGCAATTTCCACAACATCGGAATCGGATTCGATAACCCAGTCTTTTCCGGATATGCCCAGGTCAAAATAGCCTTCTTCAACATATTTGGGAATTTCCTGTGGTCTGAGAATCTTAACTTTTCTTATCCTGGGGTCTTTTACTGTGGGATTATACTCACGGTCTGTCTTCCTTATCTCTAGGTCTGCCTGTTTAAATAATAGGAGAGTCTGTTCTTCAAGACTTCCCTTTGGGAGAGCGATATCTAACATAATAATTCGTTTTCCTAAATGGATTCACGGATTAAAAGCTTTGCTGACTATTTTTGCTCTTCCTGGCCAGTTTGGTCTTAGTGAAGATCAATTCAAGAATTCCGTTGTTGTATGTGGTTTTGATCCCTGTTTTATTGACTCGTGCCGGTAATTCTATCAATTCATTCAATGTTCTTTCAGGATTATTTGCTGTGATCTCAAGAGCATTTCCCGAACATGCAAGCATTACGTCTTTGGGTTCGATTCCCGAAAGTCCTATTACAACATGTATGTTTTTATTAGTTTCAAGGATATCTACAGGAGTTTTATCTTTTCTTGTTATAAAAATATCCGCAGGATTATTGGGATGAACTGGCATAATGTTTACAGATACGGAGATATTTACCGGTTTCTTATCCGGAAAATCTATTTCATCCATAATATTATTCAATGTTTCTTCCAATTTTCCAAGGAATTCCTCGAAATCATTTCTTTTTTTCATGTTTTAGTCTTCATTTCCTGTCCTTATTGATAGCTTTTGTGATATCAGCCATTTCTTCATACTCTTTTTGATCCCATTGTGTGGGTCTTACCATGGTGAAAGCTTTCTCAAAGTGCTCTTCCCGGATCCTGACATTTGAAACTTCTTTTTTAACTGTTTCCCTGTCCATTCCGGGTTTTATCCAGTCGCGAAGAGCGATTATGGCAGCCTCATGGCATATTGCTTCGATATCAGCCCCAACATACCCCTGTGTCTTTCTAGCAAGCTCTTTGATATCAATATCGGGGGCAAGTGGTTTTCCTTTAAGATGGATATTGATTATGATCTCCCGCTCTTTTAAGTCCGGCGGCCGGATATAGATGAACCTCTCAAGCCTTCCCGGGCGAAGCAGGGCAGGATCCACCATATCGGGACGGTTTGTTGCCGCGACCACGACCACATTCTTGAGTTCTTCCAGTCCATCGATCTCGGTCAATATCTGGCTCACCATTCTCTCTGTAACCCCTGTATCAAATGCAGTTCCGCGTGTTGGTACCATGGAGTCTATCTCATCAAAAAATATTATTGTGGGCGCAGCCTGCCTCGCCTTCCTGAATGTTTCCCGGATGGCTTTCTCTGATTCCCCGATATATTTGCTTAAAAGTTCAGGACCTTTTATACTTATAAAATTTGCTTCGCTTTCTGTAGCTATCGCTTTTGCAAGCATGGTCTTGCCTGTTCCCGGGGGGCCAAAAAGAAGCACGCCCCTTGGGGGTCTTGTATTAATTGCCTCAAAAGCTTCAGGGAATTTGAGGGGCCATTCAACAGCTTCTATGAGCTCCTGTTTGACAGATTCCAATCCGCCGATATCGCTCCACCTGACAGCGGGAACTTCGATGAAGACCTCACGAAGGGCAGAAGGTTCGATATTCTGGAGCGCGTTCTGGAAATCCTCCCTTGTCACGAATATTTGTTCCATTATTCCTGCGGGGATCTCTTCTTCGATATTGATTTTCGGAAGCATCCTCCGGATCGCGTGCATTGCTGCTTCCTTGCACAGCGATGACAGGTCAGCGCCCACGAAACCATGCGTCATATCGGCTATCTCGCGAAGCCCTTTTTCTTCTGCCATATCCTCGGCAAGCGGCATACCTCTGGTGTGGATCTGGAGTACATCGAAGCGCCCCAGCCTGTCCGGGATGCCTATTTCGATCTCACGGTCAAATCTGCCGCCGCGCCGTAATGCCGCATCAACTGCATTTGGCCTGTTCGTGGCGGCAATCACTATCACCTGGCCGCGTTTTTTCAGGCCATCCATTAAGGACAAAAGCTGCGCGACCACACGCCGCTCAACTTCCCCTGTAACTTCTTCCCGTTTTGGGGCGATACTGTCTATCTCGTCTATGAAAATGATAGTAGGAGCGTTCTTTTCCGCTTCTTCGAATATCTCGCGGATGTGCTTCTCGGATTCCCCGTAGAATTTACTCATTATCTCAGGGCCGCTTATGGAAACAAAATTCGCATCCGTTTCATTGGCCACTGCCTTGGCGATCATGGTCTTGCCGGTCCCCGGCGGCCCGTGAAGCATAACACCTTTTGGGGGCTCGATACCCAGTTTCTCGAAAAGTTCAGGATGCCGCAGAGGAAGTTCGATCATTTCCCTGATAAGGCCAATTTCGCGCCGCAGGCCCCCGATATCTTCGTAGGTAAGATGTGTCTGGCGCACTTCCAGTTCTTCTATGACCTCTTCTTTTATGACAAGACTTGTGGTTCTTGACACGATAACGGGGCCCTGGGGCTGCGTTGATATGACAATGAAGGACAAAGGATTGCTTACTGTGTCAACGCGCAGACGCTGTCCTTTTGCGACGGGTCTGCCCTCAAGAAGCCGGATAAGATATGCAGGCCCCCCTACAAGGCGGATCTGCTCGGTCGGGGCAAGAACGACTCTCTTTGCGATCTGCGGTGTGGATTTCTGGAGATATATTTTATCATCTATCCCAACACGCGCATTTCCCCTGATGTTCCCGTCAATCCTTATTAAATCCATCCCGGTGTCCTCAGGATAACCCGGTCCTGCGATAGCACAAGCTTTTTCCTTGCCCACGACCAGAATAATATCCCCGCTTAAGATACCCATTTGCTCCATGATGTCGCGATCAATTCGTGCAATATCCCTTCCGACGTCCCTGTGATGCGCTTCGGCAACCCGCAGCATAATTCTTTCGTCCATGGTGATACCTGATTATGTTTTAGTTGTGATAATACTTAAAACATAATGTGAAGAAAAGGACACGATGGTGTGAATCCCTGTTTTAATATCTGGGACATCTTGCTTTTGCGATCAAAACGGAAATTCCCCTGTTTTTCATTTTTGTTTCCAATAAGCTTTTTATAATAGTTTGGTTTGCTGGATACACAATAGCAGTATCCTTTATATAATAATCCAGAAGCCCGGTCAGGTCCGGAACTTTCTGCCCCCCGGTCATGGCTGCCACTTCATTTTGCAGAACGACTACAAGGACTTCATGTTCATTGTGGACTGCATTGATAAGAGCAGGGATCCCTGAATGCGCAAAGCCATAATCACCTATTATCGCGATTCCTTTCCTGTTGAATCCGCAGGCAGTGCTTATGGATGAGCCAAGTGAAAATGCAGCGTCAATTAATGAAAATGGCGGCGACGAGGTCATGATGGAGCATCCAAGATCGCCTGCTACCGGAACATCCAGTTCTTTTATTGCCCTATACATTGGCAGATAGGGACAGTCTTCACAAATGGGCCGAACACCTCGTTTTTCTATGGTCTGCAGCACGACGTTTGGCTTTATAGCATCAATATTGATATTATCAAGGGCTTTTTGGATATGCCCAATTTCTACGATGCCATAAGGCATATGTCCTGTGAGTTTCCCCAATACTCTTTTTGAAAACTGTCTTTCAATTACCGGTTCTGTCTCTTCTACAACAAGTACTTTTGAATGATCTTTTATGAAATTGTCAATAATTTCGATGGGCAGTGGATTGACGATCGCAAGACTTAAGTGGGAAACTTCACAGGGCACCAGGGAATCAACAAGCTGCGATGGAAAACCTGATGAGATTACTCCGATATCACCTCTTTTCTCACAGGTGTTCAATTTCAAGCTCTCGGCGTACCTGCACATATACGGGTAGGATTCCGCATGGAAGCGCTGGTGTTTTCCCAGCATTGTTAGAAGCCAGACTTTTTTATCAAGTTTTTTTATGGGGATCTTTTCGACTTTCCTTTTGATATCGCCAGTGCTTTTTAATAACCTGTCGGTAAGCCTGATTATTACAGGGGTTCTTACTGTTTCTGATAACCGGAAAGCTTCCATCACACAAAGATAGGCATTTTCCGGTGTTGCCGGATCAAATACAGGCACCTCTGCGATAGATCCGTAAAAACGCGAATCCTGTTCATTCTGGGATTTTTCGATACCAGGGTCATCCCCGGCAAAAATCACAACCCCTGCACCGATGGTATGAATTGCACAGGTTACAAGGGGGTCTGAAAGGATATTCATGCCAACATGTTTTGTAATAACGGCACTTCGGTCCCCGCATACAGATGAGCCAAGCGCCATTTCAAGTGCGACTTTTTCGTTAATAGACCACTCATGCTTGATATTCCCCATTGAATCCATGAGTTCTGTTATGGGATAACCCGGGACACCCATGACTTTCTTCACCCCGCTGTCTACAATGCCGCTAACTACTGCATTAAGGCCATTCATAAAAACACCGATTCCTCATTTCGTGAAAACCATGGAAGGGCTGCAAGGGCGCCAATAATTCCTTTCCCGTCAATGCAAATTTCAACCTGATTTTGGGCGGCCGTCTTCATGGTTAATTCTTTTGTTATCATTTTACTTCTGCAAAGCCTGCTGTACTCCAGGAGGGCAGATGCGTCAAAATCAGATAAAGCGACCATCCCGGTCTCGGAGGATACGCTGTATTCAAGAAGTCCTTCTTTTATTATTGAAAGTAATTCTTCCCTGGCCCCTTTTATGCATGCAAATTCAAGCACAGTCGCCACGCAGTTCTGGGTTTTATCAGGAACAGGAAAAAGCTGGACAAGCGTATGGGAAATATATTTATGTTCAAGGGAATCGGCAGCAACTGCGATATTATGGGCAAGCGTCCAGGTCGCTCCCACTTCTTTTGAATCTGTATTATCGATGCCCACCAGGACTCTTTCCCTGCGAGGGACAACGATTTTTCCACTTGCGCGTTTTCCCCCTCCCGACTCTGAAATATCACAGCGAAGAACGCCGCTTGAATATGCCCTGCAGGTTGTGGCCCCGACGCCTCCACCTCCCAGACCGCTGTAGGTTATCTCTATCTCATCACCATTCACGATTACTGATTCAATGCCCGCGGCGGCTGTTGATGACTGCAGGGTGAGGTTTGAACTTCCTACTTTTATAAGGTAGCGCATCATGTCCCCCACTGCACGGCTCTTAATAACAAGAGGACTTTTGGAATAATGATACAGCGCCCAGGCCGAGCCGCCATAGCAATTGGAATGTTCCATCAGTTCTACAAATTCATTTTTACGGTCGGCAACTGCGTAAATGCCTTTATATGGGATATTATAGGGGTCTTGAAGATGCATAATCATTGGTTTTAAGTATTTTATGTGATATATGAGTTATGGGTATAATTAAATGACATCGAGAATCCTTTGTATTTTTTCACTGCTCCTGACTATAACCAGCGTGTATGCACTCGAAGATGGCGTTTCTGTCCCTCTTGTTGCCGATAGAAGCACAGGGGACGGGGAAGAAGGGGTACTCCTTGGGGCACAGGTGATAGTCACAAACGGCACAGGACATGTATTCGTGGATACGAATCCCTATACCCAGGTTGATCTTCAGGGCTCGGCAAGACTTGCAGCAATGGTGGCTTCTGATGTACTGGGGATCGATGAAAAAGTATATGATTTCTATTATATTATCGATATAAGTTCACCAATAATTGGAGGGCCATCAGCAGGAGGAGCCCTGACAGTTGGCACGATCGCTGCCATAAATAAATGGCCCCTGAAACCCGATGTTGTTATGACAGGAACGATAAATCCTGACGGGTCAATAGGACCCGTTGGTGGGATACCATTCAAGCTTGAGGCGGCAGCAGAAAAAAATGCAACTTTATTCCTTATACCTGAAGGCCAGAGTAACGTAACGGTGATAAATACCTCCATCCGTTCAAGGGGAACCCTTATAATCACGGGTGAAAAGGAGAAAATAGTTGATGTTGTTGCGCTTGGTAAGAAACTGAATGTTACTGTGAAAGAAGTAAATACGATTCAGGATGTTGTCCTGGAATTTACAGGCCACCAGATAACAAAACCCGCATATGAGGGTGATATTCTGACCACCCAGTACATGGACCTTCTCAAACCCCTTGCCCAGAACCTGAAAAGCGAATCGGAAAATATGTATCGGGAAATGGAATCAACAATAGACGAAAACCAGTTCACAAAGACGGCAAAAGACATGCTGGATAGGGCTGATAAGATGTATGAGGATAATAAATATTATGCGGCGACCTCCTTATATTTTAATTCAATGTACACGATGCGATTTGCACTGTGGAAGGACGGATATGATAAAGCTTCAGATAAAGAACAATTTCTTACCGAACTTGAAAAAAGGGTTGATAATCAGATCAATGTTTCTGAAGACCAGCTACAAAACTTTACGTTGTACGGTGTAAGCGATGTGGAAGCAGTAGGAGCAGCCGAATCAAGGATCACCACGGCAAGAATAAGACTGGATGAGGCAAAAAAACAGAATGATACGCAGGACAAAATATCCTCACTCGCCTTTGCCAATGAGAGGGCGCGCACAGCACAATGGTGGCTCACGCTTTCAACCCATGACGGGAAGATCGTACCTGAAAAAATACTGAAAGACCGCGCAGGCTGGTACCTGAGCCAGGCCCAATCTATCAATACCTATATGGTAACGCTTATTACAGAAAGCGGTTCCCATCCGGAGATCATAGGCGGTGCTAGCGAGGACATAGATCATGCCCAGAAGGAAATGGAACGCGGTTACTATTCAGGGGCAATATTTGATTCTCTCCAGGCAACGATAAAATCCAGCACTTCAATAGGATCAATGGGTAATACAGATGTGCAAAAGAAAGTTGATGAGAGTTATAAAGCCGCAAAAGTAGCGATCAATGAAGCCCGAAACCTTGGAATCGAACCCACTCTTGCAGTCAGCGCATTTGAGTACGGAGAAACCATGACCAGTCCTTTTGAGAAGATATCCCAATATTCTTATTCGAAAATGATAGCAAAGACATCAATCGTTCTCAAGTCCCATTCTGTCCCCTCGGATCATATACCTGTTAAACCTGTCATTACTCCCTATATATCAGAACCTTTCAAGACGCCTGAAAGTAATGCCACGTCAAAGAAAACCGGGACAAAAGTTGAAATACCGGGCTTTGAAGCTATAATGGCTATATCGATGTTATTGATCGGAAGAAGGCTGCAAAAACTCCATTAATTATATCCATTATGCTATCCTAAAAAGTGGTCATGAAGTATATCATAGTCACCGGCGGTGTGATGAGCGGGCTTGGAAAAGGAATAACTGCAGCTTCAATAGGGCGCATCCTGAAAAATAAAGGTTTTAATGTAACAGCTATCAAGATCGACCCTTACATCAATATCGATGCCGGGACCATGAGCCCATACCAGCACGGCGAGGTCTTTGTCCTCAAGGACGGCGGGGAAGTTGACCTTGATCTTGGCAATTACGAACGTTTTCTTGACATAGAACTCACACGCGAACACAATATCACCACCGGTCAGGTGTACCAGACGGTCATTGAGAAAGAAAGACGCGGCGATTATCTCGGAAAAACAGTACAGATCATTCCCCATGTCACAAATGAGATCAAAGAGCGGATAAGGAAAGTTTCAAAAAAAAGCGGCGCAGAAATTTGTATAATTGAAGTGGGCGGCACGGTGGGTGACATCGAAAGCATGCCTTTCCTTGAATCTGTGAGGCAGATGCACAGCGAAGAAAAGGAAGAGGACATCATTTTTGTCCATGTGACACTTGTTCCCCTTGATACTCAGGGTGAACAGAAAACCAAACCCACGCAGCACTCTGTAAAGGAACTCAGGAGTCTTGGCCTCCAGCCTGATGCCATAGTGGCACGGTGCAAGGAACCCGTGCTTCTTGACACGAAATCAAAAATCGCGCTCTTTTGCGACGTGCCCGCAAGAGCAGTCGTGAGCGCCCATGATTCCAGTGATATCTATTATGTTCCCACCCTTATGGAAAAGGAGGGCCTTTCTGATTATTTAATGCAGAAACTCAAGATCAAGGAAAAAGAGGTTTCGTATGTATGGGATACATTGATGAAAAAAATGGCTTCCATCGACAGGGAGATCCGCATTGCCGTGGTGGGGAAATATGCCCATCTTGGCGACTCTTACATCAGCATAAACGAAGCGCTAAAACATGCCGGAATAGAATGCGGCTGCCGTGTTAAGGCGGACTGGCTTGATGCTGAGGAATTTGAGAGAAATCCCCCTGATATCGACATGCTCCGGAAATATAACGGCATCCTTGTCCCCGGAGGTTTTGGTGTGCGGGGGACTGAAGGCAAGATATCGGCTATAAAATTTGCCCGCGAGAACAATATCCCGTATCTTGGATTATGTCTTGGCATGCAGCTTGCAGTCATCGAGTTTGCCCGGAATGTACTGGGAATAACGGATGCGAACAGCTCCGAGCTTGCAGAGACGAAGCATCCTGTTATCGACCTTTTGCCCGAGCAGGGGAACGTGAAGAATATGGGGGGTACAATGCGTCTGGGGAATTGTGAGGCAGAACTTGTGGAAGGTTCCCTTGCAAGCAAATTATACGGATGCACTACACTTATGGAGCGCCACCGTCACAGGTATGAGGTAAATCCCAGATACATAAAACAGATAGAAGCAAAAGGAATGAAATTCACAGGAAAGAACGACCACAGGATGGAGATAGCAGAGATACCGGGCCATAAGTTCTTCTTCAGCTCACAGTTCCATCCCGAATTCAAGTCGCGTCCGGGGAAGCCGTCACCGCCGTTTTTGGCATTTGTTAAAGCGGCGATACAGTGATGTTTTTGGGGATGAATATGGGGATTTGATAGGCTTTTTTTTGACTATTTCCAGAAATATCAGGCTTTATTTTTCTGGAATCTTACTACCGGAAGGATGTCAAGCACTAACATCAGTTAATTCCTATGATTTTAGCAACAACCCAGATTACCAACAGTGCGATACCCAGCCATATTAGAACATCTGCATGAATCGTATTTGCTGACTTTTTTTATGTTGCTCATGCTTTTGTCCTCTTATATTATAGGACGATTACGTTTTTATATTTAACTATATTTTTGTTCAATTTTTTCTTCCAATCCATAACGGTCACGACCACGACATTTGACAGGATTAACAGGATTGACAGGATACGATTTTAGCGACTTATACTGATAATCCGTTCTAAATAAATGAAATTATTTATATTATAACACTCTCACTTTCCTTTTTATCTCAACTTTATCCTCTCCAAAATTTTTTAACAATCCAACATTCGTTCCAGTTGCTACAAGATAATTTACCAATTGAACTTCATGAGCTTTGGCTAGATTTCTTACAGATTTTAGCTCAAGAATAATCAATTCTTCAACAAATATGTCTGCAATAAAATTCCCTACGACTTCACCTTCATAGTTTACGATAATCTGTTTTTGGTATTCTGATTTCAAACCTGCCTTCCTTAATTCAATAAGTAAACATTTTTCGTAAACTGATTCAAGAAAACCATATCCCATCTTATTATATACTTTATAAGCACATCCAATGATTTTTTCTGTAATCTCTTTAAATTCCATTATATTTTCTCCTGATGAAATAGATTAGAAAAACCGGATGACTAAATCCTGTCGATCCTGTTAATCCTGTCTGAATAAATGCAATTTTCCTAACAAATCCAGATAGTAACTTTGTCAGGCTTCATATTTCATAGATAAATCATATATTTATCTTATCAAGTGCGAAATACGTGATATCGACATGCTCCGGAAATATAACGGCATCCTTGTCCCCGGAGGTTTTGGCGTGCGGGGGACTGAAGGCAAGATCCTGGCTATAAGTTCTTTTCTTTAGCTCCCAGTTCCATCCCGAATTCAGGTCGCGTTCGGGGAAGCCCTCACCGCCGTTTTTTGGCTTTTGTCAGGGCGGCGATAGAGTGATATTTTTAAGTGTGAATATAAATAAAGGGAACCGCAGATGGCTGAGGGTGAGTCTTGCCATTGACCGGGGGTAGGAGGTGTGCCCCTGATCCTTGCTGAGCTTTCATTGATACAGGATCAACCGCGCGCTTGCAAGCTGTTCGTTCCGTTGTGTTTGTTTATTATTAAGCTAAGAACCACACACAAAATTAAATATAATAGGCAATGTAATCACTAGGTAAAATAATTTTATCAGGAGTAGGAATATTATTTCTCAAAATTATATTTCAAAAATTTTATTTCATTTTGTTGCACGAAAAATTGAAACAGAAGATGAACAATATACAATATTGAAAAAAATTTTAAAGGAAGGATGGTTATCATTTCCACCTCACGACCATTCAATATCCCCTGGACAAATTACAATTAATTCCCATAAAGACCGCAAAATAAAAGAAATGTTTGAGCCAAACTGTGTTCATTTTGCGGACATTCCAGAAGGAGAATTAGAAATACATATTAGCAAATATAGTAAATTTGGATTAGCCTTTTACAAATCTTTTCTGATAAAGAAGGGGGTAAACCCTGTTTTTTATATTGAAGAAAATTCAACAATATATAAAAAGGATTTTTCATCTCTTGACAAATATGAATTAACTAATAGGGAGAAATATTATCAAGAGTATTGTAGCAAAACGATTTTTTATTTTATGCAAAAATATTTGCATTGTTGTAAAAACAACAAAGTTGAACTTCAAGACACATGGGAAATTTATTATTTTCTATTCAATCTTTTTAGTCATTTTAAGGTCTTTAATAATAATTTAGAGGATAATGACCCTGATAATTATTATTTTGAAAGGGAATGGAGGGCGACTAACAATATTAATTTCAAATTGTTAGATGTTGTTAAGGTAATACTTCCCGAAAATAAGAAAAAGCAATTTGAATTCGATTTTCCAGAATTAAAAGATAAATTAAAAACTTTATGAGATCAGAGATAAAAAACCTTATTGTAACTACGGACCGATTTCCATGAGCTTTCGTTTCATATCGGTCAAGAGAGAATCCATGATATGGAACGCGGATTGCGCGGATTGGATTATTCGTGTCACAAAAGGAGATACCCAATGTTGTATTCAGAAATAGAAACCTCAAATCCGTGTTTATCCGCGCAATCCGCGGCATCCGCGTTCTATTTGTCTGGATGAATATTATTTTCTAAACCCGGACAACCACACAAATAACCAAACCCCTTTCCTACCTCAATCTCTTCGTCATATAAGCCCCTTCCTGCTCATACCCGAATTTCCTGTAATAATCCCTGACCCCAATCCCGCTTGTCACCGCGATCTTCTCATACCCCGCATCCCTCGCTCTTTCTTCCGCATAGCCAAGAAGCTCCTCCCCATACCCTTTGTGCTGCCACTGCGATTCACCCGCATCCTCACCCGGCGCCACCATCGAACCATAAACGTGCAGTTCACGCACAAGAGCTGCGCCCACAAGTTCCTTCCTGTGAGGCGCCATCGGGAAGCGCAGCCTCAGAAAGCCGATCAATATATCCCTCTTTGAATCCTCAAACGAAATGAAGTGTTCAATGCCGCCGCATGCCCTGTATTTTTCAGTCATCAGTTGAATATTCCCAGGTTTTATACCGGAAAGTTCCCTGTGCCCCACCTCGCGGCACCTGATACACCTGCATTTTCCTCCCATTTCCGAAAGGCGCGATTTTGCAAGCTGCCTGATATTGCTTTTCCTTATCCCGGCAAGCACCTGGTAAGCGGGAATGTCACGTTGTATCCTTTGCAGGCGCACCCATTTGGGGAGGAGGGCTTTGATCTTTGCAAGAAGCTCAATCCCTTCTTCCACTTCAAGGGGCGCGAAATTGCCCAGTTCCCACATCCCGTGAAGCCGTGTTCCTTCGGTGACCAGCGTGGGATATATCTTGAGATAATCCGGCATGAAGCGTTCATCTTCGAATAACCTGCCAAACATTGCAAGATCGGATTCCAAACTTGATCCCGGCAGTCCCGGCATCATATGGAATCCCACTTTCAGTCCGCTGTCGCGAAGCCTCATATTGGCATCGGCGCTGTCAGCCACTGTATGTCCGCGCTGTATGCCTGCAAGGATGAAATCATAAGTGCTCTGCACCCCGATCTCCACTTTTGTGGCCCCAAGCCCAAGAATGGTATCAATATGCTCCTGTTTTGTCCAGTCGGGTCTTGTCTCTATTGTTATGCCCACATTCCTGACACCAGCAACCTGGTTTGCGGATTGGACTTCTTCCAGTGTAACATAATCCCTGTTCTTTCGCCATTCTGTCCCGGAAAAATCATTCATAGCCTCTATGCAGCGTTTAACGAACCATTCCTGGTAGCATAAAGCACGGGATGTATATGTCCCGCCCATTATGATAAGTTCAGCCTTCTCTATGGGATGGCCAATCTGGAAGAGCTGTTTGAGGCGCGATGATACCTGCAAATAAGGATCAAAATCATTCTCAAAAGCACGTTTTGCAGCGGGTTCTGCTCCCATGTAGCTCTGCGGTGAGTGGAATTTTGATTCAATACCGCCGGGACAGGGAACACATAAGCCGTGCGGGCATGGCGCAGGGGATGTCATAGCCGCTATCACTGCTACACCTGAAATGGTTCTCACGGGTTTTAACTGGAGGTGTAGGAGGACATATTGTTTCTCTTCATCGTTGCGCGCAGCGGCAAGTATCTGGGAATTGCCAAGAAGGGATGAAAGCTTATAGCTGATGCTTGCAGCTTTTTTTGCTGCGTTCAGGGCCTTTTCGTCCGTGATCTCGTTTCGAAGAAGCTGTTCTATGATTTCCCTGGCTGCTGATTCGATGTCGGTCATATGTTATCTGATATTGATCCGCTGAATCATTAAGGTTCGTGATATTATTTAAGAAATTTTTTAACGAATCGAAGAGTATAAAAATCAAGAAATGAAATTAGAAGTGAAACGATTGACATAGTACATGAAAATCTGTTTCTAAAACAGGAGAAATTTAAGATGTGCGGGATAAACGGCAGAATAAACCTTTATGGAAAGCAAATTTTCGATGATGAAATCACTTTGATGAACGATGCTTTGGTTCACCGTGGACCGGATGATAGCGGGATATGGATAGAGAACAATGTCGGATTGGGGCATCGAAGATTATCAATAATAGATCTTTCTTATTCCGGTCATCAGCCAATGAAATATAATGATAAAGTTATTGTTCATAATGGAGAAATTTTTAATTTTTTAGAATTGAAAACAGAACTGGAAAGTAAAGGATATGAATTTAAATCAAAAACAGATACTGAAGTAATTCTGGCAAGTTATAATGAATGGGGAATTGAATGTTTGGATAAACTCAGAGGGATGTTTGCTTTTGTAATCTATGATAAATCAAGGAATATATTATTTGGAGCAAGAGATAGATTTGGAAAAAAACCTCTTAAATATTTTTTTGATGGTTCAGTGTTTATTTTTGCCTCGGAACTTAAGGCAATTTTAACACAGAAAGAAGTAAAAAAAGAAGTGGATTGGGAAGCAATAGATGATTATTTGACTCTTCAATACGTTCCCCACCCCAAAACTGGATTTCAAAATATTTTCAAGCTTCCTCAAGCTCATTATTTTACCCTTGACTTGAATACGAAAAAATTTGAAATTAAAAGATATTGGGTCTTGGATTATTCACAAAAATTAGATCTATCTGAGAAAGAATGGGTGAAACTATTAGAAGAGGCTCTAAAAGAAAGCGTACGATTGCGAATGATTTCCGATGTCCCTCTTGGCGCCTTTTTATCAGGGGGCATCGATAGCGGTGCAGTTGTTGCTTTCATGAGTCAGTTCACAAAAGTGAAAACATTTTCGATCGGTTTTGAGGAAAAGGATTTCGATGAAACCTATTACGCAAGAATGGTTGCAAACAGATACAATACAGATCATCATGAATTGATTGTAAAATCTACAGATATGACAAAATATATTGAACAACTCATTTATCAATATGAAGAACCCTATGCTGACAGTTCACAGCTACCCACATTTATTTTATCCAAATTTGCAAGAGAATATGTTACGGTCATTCTTAATGGGGATGGAGGTGATGAGAATTTCGGTGGTTATGATAAGTATATGTTTCATCTTTTTGCTAAATATATTAAAAAACTTCCATTCAGAAATGTATTAATGTATCTTCTAAAGATTTCAGGTCAGGAAAAAGCTGCTCTTTTTATAAAAATACTAGATCAAGAAAATTGGGAACAACATGTGAATTATACTAATTATTTTGATACCTATACAAAAAACAAGTTTTATACTGAACAATTTATAGAAAAAATAAAAAATCATAGCACTTTTGATTTTTTTGAATATGTTATGAAAAATTCCAAAAGTCTGGAGTATATGGATAGGATTTTCTACCTTGATTTCAATAGTTATGTTCCGGATGATTTGATGGTAAAAGTGGACATTGCAACTATGGCAAATAGTCTAGAGTCCAGAAGTCCGCTGCTTGATCATAAATTCGTGGAATTAGTGGCACAAATTCCCAGTAATTTTAAGGTGGGATTCAATAAAAGAAAATACATCTTCAAAAAAATGCTTGAAAAACATTTAGATAAAAATATTTTAAATAGAAAAAAGAAGGGATTTGCTATACCTTTAGACTATTTATTTAGGAATGAATTGAAAGAATACGTGAAAAATGTTATTCTGGATGACGATGGATTAGTTTTGAACATTATGAAGAAGGAGATGGTTCAAACGTTACTTCAAGAACAATATAATGGAAAAAACAATGGTAAAAAGCTGTGGGCATTAATGGTTTTGAATTTGTGGTATAATCAGTTCTTCAAAAATGGTGAAAATATTGAAAAAGGAGAATGGCTCCTCTGACCTGATCGTCATAAGCTTCCTGCAGCAGTTCTAAGAAAGACCGATCCATGTTTTCGGTGGGCTGGGGAGAACCATTTTACGTTCTGCAGGTGCAGGATAGCATGTTCAAGGTGGGTATTTTGAAATATCTATTCAATGATTCCATAATCAGATCTATCTATACTCGGATTCCCCTAATAAGAGACCTGTTCCGAAAAATAATGTTCTGGCGAAAGTTATCTGAGGTTGTCTATATCTTCTTCACCAGGTCAAACAGCGCCGCTTTAGGGTCTTTTGCCTTGATCACACCTGATGCAAGAAGCACACCGACTGTCCCAAGTTCAATTGCTGATGCCACATCATCTCCTGTGGAAATACCGGCGCCACAAAGGACTTTAACCTTCGGATTTATTTTTTTCACTGCTTCCACCGAACCGCTAACGATCTCGGGATTTGCTTTTGAAACAGGAATTCCCGAGCCGATGAGTTCGGGGGGCTCAACAGCCACAAAATCAGGGGACAACGCCGCAGCAGCCGATGTCACTGCAATATTATTGGTGCATGCAATCGTTTTTAATCCTGCTTTTCTTGCAGCCTGGATCGCTGAATCAATTTCAGATAACAGGAGACGGCGCTCAGAATGATTGATAAGTGTTCCGCCTGCACCATTTGATCGGACACAATCCGCAGTGATATGACCTGTATAACTCCCTGCGCCCGCACTGTCGATATGCTGTGCGAACACGGGTATTTTTACGGCGCTTGCAACCCTGAAAATATCAGGTGTTTGCGGGCAGGAAATAATATTGACTCCTGATTCGGTACTGACCTCCTGGCAATATGTAGCCATCAGTACAGCTTTCTCACCCATGCTTTCGGAATAGGTTTTGAAATTCAACACTATCAATGGTTTCTTATCCATGGAATTCCGAAAAAAAATTAAGACATATAAACTTCTTCGCCCGGATGAACAACGATGCCCTGCGGGGTAATTTCATATGGATGGATGTTCTTGCTGTGGTCCGAACCTCTCATCTTGAAAACCTCTATACTCCTGATCCTCACACTGTCCACACGTTTGTTATACATTAATATCGTACCTTCAGTTACGAAGGTTTCAACTCCGAACCTGCTTGTGGAATTATCATCAATTATTTCACAGGTCATGAGGGAAGTCAATCCCAGTACTTCAAGAGTTGTGCTTAATTTTAAAAGCTCCACTCTTATCTTGGAAGGGTCCTGCAGGTAAAAACCGATAGATGTCGTTCCATCAACAAGAGCTCTCTTGGCATCGATCGTATCCTGTATCGCAATTATCTGGTCCATCATGGAACGCAAATCAAACGGTCTCACATCAACGTATTTTTCATGAGACGGTATTCCGATCTTTGTGGAACATGCATCAATTATGGCAAGCTTTCCTTCATCCTCAAGGGTTTCAAAATCCCATCCGAATTTCCGGACATTTTCCCTGACCTGGTCAGGACGCTCCTCTGTTGCTATATAGATACCATTTTCTCCATATTTTGTAATGCCATTATAAAGATACTGAAGCCCAAATATGGTCTTGCCACATCCTGCCGCTCCCGATAACAGATATGATCTGTTTCTTAATAATCCACCGCCACACAAATCGTCAAAACCTTCTATTCCTGTAGGAACACGCTTTGAGTCACCTTTTTCGATCTTGATTTTTTTCTTATCAACCATGAAATTCAACCTGTATATAATATTCTTTCACTATATAAATACTTATTCGTCTTATACTTATAATTATGAGCCTTTGGCCAATGTTTTGCAAATAGCGGGGAACAAATTTTATGCAAAATAATGCAAAGATTTATTTGACCTTATTCCTATTAATAATTTTCAGGGGGGCGTATTTTGGTCTCAGTAAATCTGGATAATATTTTCAATCCGAAAAGTATCGCATTAATAGGAGCAAGTGATGAAAAAGGCTCAGTCGGAAATATCTTAATGAAAAACCTCACGGAAATGGATTATGGGGGACTTGTTTATCCGGTAAACATCCGCAAACAGGAGATCATGGGAAAAAAAGCATACAAAGCAGTTTCTCAACTTCCCCAAACCGTTGACCTTGCAATAATCGCCACTCCGGCAGCAACCGTCCCCGGCCTGGTAGAAGAGTGCGGGAATGCAGGGATCAAAGGAATAATCATTATATCCGCCGGATTCAAAGAGGTAGGAGCATCCGGAAAGATACTTGAAGAAAGAATCCTTGAAATAAAGAAAAAATATAACATGAGGATATTAGGTCCGAATTGCCTGGGAATAATACATCCTGATATTGGTCTGAATGCAACTTTTATTTCAAGAAGACAGGAAACAGGGAACATTACATTCTTATCCCAGAGCGGAGCCCTTGGTTCGGCAATTCTTGACCTGGCCATCCATGAGAACATAAAATTCAGTAATTTCGTGTCAGTGGGTTCGATGATCGATGTGAATTTTGGCGACATGATAGATTATTTTGGTACTGATCCCAAAACAAGGAGTATTCTGATGTATATCGAAGGGATAACAGATGCCAGGAAATTCATGAGTGCAGCAAGGCACTTTTCAAGGACCAAACCGATAATTGTCGTGAAATCAGGAAGGTCCGCTGAGAGTGCAAAGGCAGCCGCTTCGCACACGGGAGCTATTACAGGCGAAGACATGGTGTATGATGCTGCATTCAAACGGGCAGGAATCGTGCGTGTAAAGGATATTGCTGATCTATTCAACTGCGCCGAAGCGATAGGAAAGCACCCGCTTCCCCAAGGGCCAAACATTGCCATAATTACTAATGCCGGAGGCCCTGGTGTTATGGCCTCCGATGCGGTCATACTCCTGGGCGGGAAACTTGCCCAATTGAGTAACACAACGATAGAGAAGTTAAATGGTATCCTTCCGCCGCACTGGAGTAAGAGCAACCCGATAGATATACTTGGGGATGCAAAAGCCCCAAGGTATGAAGCTGCAGCAGAAGCATGCTTCATTGATGAAAATGTTGATTGCATATTGATAATCTATACTCCACAGGGAAGTTCGGATCCGGCTGAAATTGCGGAAAAAATGTTGTCTCTTTACAAAAATAAAAAGTTCTCAAAACCATTTTTTGCTTCTTTTATGGGTTATGAAGAAGTGGAAAAAGCAAACCACATTCTTACCGATAATGGGGTACCCACTTATTCCACACCTGAACAGGCAGTTGCGACATACATGTATATGTATGAATATAAACGCAATCTGGAATTGCTGTATGAAACCCCGGTAGAGTTACCGGTGGACAGCACTCCGCCCAAACAGCCTCTTGTTTCCATTATTCGAAATGCTGCAAAGGAGGATCGAAACATCCTGACTGAAACCGAATCAAAACGCTTCCTTGAATATTATAATATTCCAATTGTTAAAACCATGGTGGCAAAAACCGTAGATGAAGCCGAAATCTGTGCGTCCCGGACAGGTTATCCTGTAGCGCTTAAGATATTATCGCCGGAAATATCTCATAAAACAGATGTGGGAGGCGTCAGACTTGATATCAATTCTGAAACTGAACTTCGAGGGGCTTTTGAGGATATCATGACAAAAGTAAAAGAACACAAACCCGATGCACTTATTCAAGGGGTCACGGTCCAGCAGATGGTCAAGAAAAAAGGCATTGAAATAATCCTCGGCGCAAAGACGGATTCTCTTTTTGGCCCGATAATTATGTTCGGAAGAGGTGGGATTGATGTGGAGATATACAAAGATGTTGCTATCGGGCTTTTGCCGCTAAACCAGACTCTTGCAAGAAGGATGATGGAAGAAACAAAAGTCTATCAGCTTCTCAAAGGTTACAGGAATCTTCCACCTGCCGATATCAAACTCCTGGAAGAAATAATTGTTCGCTTTTCCAGGATGATGGTGGATTTCCCGCAGTTGAAGGAATTTGAGATCAATCCGCTATTGGTTAATGAAAATGAGGCTTTTGCCCTTGATGCACGCGCAGTGATAAATTCCAAACGGGGATTTTCTGCATCTCATGAACACCTTGTAATTAGCCCCTACCCGGAAAAATATAAATCCTTATGGAAACTTCGGAATGGCCGGACAGTGATCCTGAGACCAATAAAACCGGAGGATGAACCCCTGTGGCTTGAGATGTTCCATAATTTCTCGCAGGAATCCTTGCATTTCAGGTTGTTTCAAACAATAATAGAGCCAGTGGCACATGAATTCAGTGCCAGGTACTGTAATATCGACTATGACAGGGAACTTGCAATAGTAGCGGAGATGGAAGATAACGGGCAGCGGAAAATGCTGGGCGTTGTCAGGCTTTCCATAGATCCTTCTGAAAATTCAGGGGAGATATCTTTTATTGTGGCAGATCCATGGCAGGGCCAGGGTCTTGGTTCAAAAATGGTGGATTACGTGATCGAGATATGCAAGGATAAGAAACTTGAGAAGATCGATGCTGTTATGTTGCCGGATAATTTCCGGGCAATAAAACTATTCCGGGAAATGGGATTTTCGATTGAATCACTGGATGATGGCATACAAAAAGCAACTCTTAACCTGAATGAAGAGTGAACTTCAATGGTGGAAAAGAAAAGGCTTTGTGGAGCGGGAGTTGCAAATGGTAGATCTCAAAAAGCAGATAGCTAACCTGGAAAAAAGCAGCTCAACAGTCGAATAACGTGCATGCTCCGATAATCCAGAGACACTATTTCGAGGTCTTTACTTCTCTTTTTGTGCCTTCTCAAGCTTTCTCGTAGCGAAATCCGCCGCCTTATTCAGCACATTATAATTCTCACCCACCATTGGGCAATAAGCCATTTCGGTCCTGGCTATGGAAAAAACATCAATATTACATCTTATTCCAAGAGCTATCACATTGATTAATGCTCCGGCACCCTCTCCTACTGCCTGGCCTCCAAGCACTTTGCCGGTCCTTGCATCTGCGATTATCTTTATTGTTATATCTTTTGCGCCGGGATAATATTCAGGCTTACTTTTTCCGTGCCCTTTCCCCGAAACTATCTTATATCCGGCCGATTCTGCAATGAATTCGTTAAAACCTGTGGCTGCAATCTCAAGATTTCCAAGGACAGTAACAAAAGTGCCAAGCGCTCCTTCATATGTATCATAACCACCTGCAGCGTTAGTCCCGGCGACCATTCCCTGCCTGTAAGCCGTTGATGATAACTGCATCATTGTGGGCCTGTGATTGATGAGGCTCACGGTCTCAATGCAGTCACCTACTGCATAAATCCCTCTGATATTTGTTTCCATCCCTGCATTCGTTCGAATGCCCCAGTTCCCCTGTTCTATTCCCGCATTTCTGGCGATTTCAATGTTTGCCCTGACCCCGGATGCCAGGATTACCATATCTGTTTCAATTGTTTCATTGTCTACTGAAATGGAATTCACAGGCGAACCATTTATGCTCTTTACGCTTTGATCAAATATCAATTTTATACCGCTTGCCTCAAGCGGTCGTTCTACCAGCTTTGCCATATCCCTGTCAAGTGCGCGGGGCATGGCGTAGGAAAGCATCTCGACTACAACAACTCCAAGACCTTTTGTTCGCAAAGCGACGGCAATCTCAAGACCAATGGGTCCTGCCCCTACAACTGCCACTTTTTTTCCCTTCCCGGCATGGTCTGAAATTATATAGGCGCTTTCAATATCATGGAGCACATAAACGCCATTACCTAAATTCTCACGTGCGCCTTTTATGGGTGGAATGAAAGGCACAGCTCCCTGTGCAATGATCAAGAAATCATAGGGAATAGACAGAATTTCACCGGTTCCCAGGTTCTTCGCCATGACATTTTTCACAATCGGATCAATTGATGTTGCTTCATGCATCAGGAGCTTAGTTGAATGGTTATCTTCCGGAAGTGAGAAACTGAGTTTATCCAGATCAATAATACCTTCTATTGCATAGGGCATGCCGCAAGGTGAAAACATTTGATATGATCTCTTCTCTATGATCGTTATGAAAGCATCCGGGTCATTCCTGCGGATAGCAAGAAAAGCTGCAAATCCCCCGCTTCCAAGGCCGATTATTACTATATTTGCCATGTTTGATATTGAGGTATCAAATGATTATATAGTTTGTTAAGTCAAAAGCTTTATTATGTTACAAACATACAAACATGAAATTACATTATATTTACTATCTTTCAATAGACTTATTTATTGGAATAAAATATCATATATGGGCCTGTCAGAGTTTATATATATAGGAATATCTTAATAGTATCATAAGCACAATAATCATGAGCGACTATGCAATAGGTATTAAGGAACTGGATGATGCGATCGGAGGCATAAGAAAAGGGTCAAATATTATGCTTATTGGACCTCCCATGAGTGGAAAAGAGGCCATCCTGAATTATATTATGTATCATGGGGCTGTAGAAAATGAAAATGCTGTCATTACTGTTACCACACGCGAATCAGCAGCCCATATCCTTGATTGGTTCAAAGAAAATATGTTAAACCTTCCCATGGAAAGGATAGGGATAATTGACTGCGTTACAAAAACTCTTGGGGGCGCTGCCATTGAAAATGAAAACATTAAGATTGCAAGCAGTCCAGTGGATCTGACAGGGATCGGCGTTAAGATCAGCCAATTTTTTGAGGAATTCTTTATGAAAAAGAATACACAGAAAATACAGCTGCATATTAATTCACTATCAACAATATTGATGTATTCTAATATACAGACTGTTTTCAGGTTCCTTCATGTTTTTACCGGGCGTATCAAAGCAGCAAGTGCTCTGGGAATCTATGTAATAGAGAGCGGTATGCATGACGAACAGGCAGTGGCTACTTTAAAACAGTTATTTGACGGTATGATCGAAATTAAATCCGAGGAGGATAAAAACTTTATAAGAGTGGTCGGCATATCTCAAAAACCAACTCCCTGGTTTGAATATGAGATCCAGGGATATAATATAAAGATCATAAGGGGAAATTAGAATGGTGGAAACAGGTATCCCCAAGCTTGACGAATTTCTTGGTGGGGGGATCCCAAAAGGGAAGAGTCTTGTTTTTTACAGCCAGCCGGGTGTGGAAGGTGAGATATTCGGGTTGCAGACCGTACACCAAACCCTTAAGAAAGGCGGGATCTGCGTTTTTGTTGTATCGAGCACTATACCCGATATTGTAAAAGGCCAATTCAAAGAGTTTGGCTGGGATATTAACCTGTACAAAGACAAATTATTCTTTGTAGATTCCTACAATCCTTTGATAGGGGCCCCATCGAACGAGAAATATGTTATCTTAAATCCTGATAACATAGAAGATTTCAATAAGACAATAATTGATATCATCAAAGAATTACCGCCAAGCACTATTGTTTTTGGTTCACTTTCCACAATTATGGACCTGTGCGGTGAAAAGGAAACCATTGAAACTGTCAGGACATGGAATAAAATGGCCATGTTGTATGATCATGTACTTGTTTATAATTTCACCGCCTGGCCATATTCTGAGGAAACATTAAATCTGATTAAGGGAGACCTTTTTAATTCAGTCATATCTATTGGCGGAATAGCTGAACGTGTTATCTTTGGCCAGTATTTCGGAATTTTGAAATCCGATTGGGCGCAGATAACCAGGAAATCTATGCTTTTCAGGGTTTTAAGACCGGGCGGGGTAAAGATATTCATACCGAAAATACTTGTAACAGGTCCTTTTGATGCCGGAAAGAGCACGTTTGTCCACGCGCTTTCTACCCGTGCGATATCAGTTGACAGGCTCGGTACAACTATTGCCATGGACCATGGTCATGTGGATTATAAAGGTTTTAGTGCAGATATATTCGGGACACCGGGCCAGGAACGGTTTGACCCGATCATAAAATTACTCAGCAGCGAGTCCATGGGTGTTTTTCTCGTTGTGGATTCAACAAACCCTTCTGATTTTATTCGAGCAAAACAAATGTTAGATATCACAAAGTCCTATGGCCTGCCCTATGTTGTGGTCGCAAATAAACAGGATTTGCCAGGGGCTTTAACTCCCGAAGAAATTAGGGAACAATTCCATCTGCCGGATGACGTTCCCATCGTTCCTGCAGTAGCTAAAGATAAGATCGGGGTATATGAAGCATTTGAAGTGTTGATAGACAGGATCACGGGTGGGATTTGATGGCTGATACAATAGACATGGTAGATAAACTATTAGCAGACCTGAAAAATGTGGGCGGTGTGATAGCATGTGCGGCTGTAAGCCGTGATGGTCTGCTCATACGGGCCAATATGCACAAGGAACAATATGTGGAATCCCTGGCCGCAATGTCGGCTACAATCCTCGGGGCTTCAGAGACTGCGACCACGCATGTTGAAATGGGCATTCCAACAAGGGTCATTGTTGAAACTGATTATGGAAAATTAATAGTTATCGGAGCAGGACCCAAGGCTTTGCTGATTCTTCTTGCAGGTCAGAATATCGGATTGGGCCTGATACTTCTGGAACTTGACAAATCGGCAATCAAACTAAAAGAGATATTGACATGAACAAACAGGAAAAAAAGGCAGAAGCAACTAATATTGAGCCTACGCTCCATGTGGGGAAATCAGGTATTGATGTTGTAGTGGAAGAGTTAAAAATCCAGTTGAAGAACAGAAATATGATAAAAGTTAAAATGCTCAAATCTGCTTTTATTGAAACCGGAAAAAAAGAACTGGCTGAAAAACTGGCTGACCTTTCAAATTCAGAACTTATTGAGGTGAGGGGTAATACTGCAGTTTTTTGCCGAAAAAGGTAAATACTATACGATAATTAAATAAGACCCTTGAATCATTCAAGGGACTATCTTCATTACATATAAAGATAATTTTACGGAGGACTAACTTGACAACAATATATGATGTGCCTGCAGAAATGCTCATAAACAATGTGGCGCAGAAACTGAAAACAGACGAAAAAGCTAAACCGCCCGAGTGGGCAGGTTTTGTGAAAACAGGTGCTTATAAAGAGCTTTCACCGGATAATGCTGATTGGTGGTATGTAAGATGCGCTTCAATTTTAAGACGTGTCTATATCGACGGACCGGTAGGGGTTTCAAGACTTCGAAGTTTCTATGGCGGACGCCACAGAAATGGAAATAAACCTATCCACCACGCCAAAGGAAGCGGCTCCATTGCAAGAGAAGCATTGCAGCAGCTTGAAAAAGCGGGATTTGTGAAAAACCAGAAGACAGGCAGGGTTATCTCACCGACAGGCCAGGCCTTCATGGATAATTCGGCTAATGACGTAAAAGCCGAACTTGTAAAAACCAACGCAGCGCTTGCTAAATATTAAGGAATACATATTGAAAATGGAAATTGATCAGAATGGATGAGGATCTAGAAGAAATAAAAAGACGACGGCTTGAGCAATTACAGCAGCAACAGTACGCCAGTCAGGGACAGGCTGCACAACAGGAGCAGGCCCGCGCTGAGTATGAAGCAAAAAAGCAGGCCATCATGCGCCAGATCCTCACACCTGAAGCAAGAGAGAGATTGAACACTCTTAAGATGACAAAGCCTGAGCTTGTGGCAAACGTAGAAGCACAGCTTGTGTCACTTGCCCAGAGCGGAAGACTTGCCTCAAAGATCGATGATGCAAAACTTAAGGCACTTTTGATGCAGCTTCAGCCCAAGAAGCATGAGATGCAGATTCGGCGGATGTGAAAAGCCCAAGTCCGAATACAGAATCAAAAATTTTTAATAATCCCAGGATTTTTTTCACTGATCCCTTTTCAGGATTCATCTTTTTGACTTCCCTTATGAATTCTTCCATGTCTTTCAGGGCTTTTCCAGTGTTTAAATTGTCGTCCATTGCGTATTCAAATTTATTTCTTGCTTTGTTTACGATCTTTTCAGCATCATCTTTACCATCCGGTAAATTCAGTTGTTTTATCGCTTCATAAATACGGCGGATTTTTTCCTGGGCTTCTTCAATTCCTTCAAAAGTGAAATTAAGTCTTCTCCTGTAATTCATCGACAACAAGAGGTATTTTATTGCGATGGGGCTGTATCCTTTCCCAAGAAGGTCGCCAAGGGTATAGAAATTACCTGCGGATTTTGACATCTTCCTGCCATCTACGATAAGATGCCTGCAGTGAAGCCAGTATTTTGAGGGATTTATACCGAATGCCCCGAAATTCTGGGCTATCACATTCTCATGATGGGGGAAAATATTGTCCACTCCCCCCACATGAATATCAAAACGTTTGCCAAGATGTTTAGAACCCATTGCCGAGCATTCAATATGCCAGCCTGGGCGGCCTTTTCCGAGTTCAGTTTCCCAGAAAACATCCCTATCTTTTTTTTCATAGGATTTCCATAGGGCAAAATCCGAGATTATCGATGTATCTTCACCCCATTCATCCCTTTTTATTTTTTTCTTTCCTTTCTTAAGCATCAGGTGAGAGAGTTTTCCATAATCTTTGAACATGGAAACATCATAATATATTGAACCATCCTGTCCCCGATAAGCATAACCATTTTTCCGTATCTTCTTTATTAAATCGATTATTTCAGGTACATGGTTTGTAGCTCTTGGGAAAACATCGGCAGGCAATAGTTCAAACGTTTTCATATCTTCAAAGAATATTCTTGAGTAATAGTGGGTCAATTCAGTAAGCGTCTTTCCCTCTTTCCAGGCAGTATCTATTGCCTTATCTTCAATATCCGTAAGATTCATCACTCTTTTTACATTATAGCCCTTAAATCTCAAGTATCTCACCAGTACATCTTCAAATATGAACGTCCTGAAATTGCCAATATGTGCATTCCTGTAAACCGATGGACCACAGGTGTATATTCCAACTACATCCCCTTCAGGCTGAAATATTTCTTTTTGTCTGGTAAGAGTATTAAAAAGTTTCAGCATTTTACACCTTTAGTATTTGTTTATCCTGAAAGATATTAAAACATGACCTCTTATTATAATCCCAAAAATATCCAGACTCTTATCGAAAGCTTAATATGATATTGATTCTTAGGAGAATGAAAGCCGTCAGGCTATAATAGGAGGATAATATGTCGACAGAAGGCCTTACAATATTAGGCAAAACAGTATTTGATACACTATTCATAGACTGGAGAATAATGGCTATTACAGCGATAATATCCATAATCCTGTTCATTGTGGGAATGTACATACAATTGGAAAAATGGGGACGAGGCATCCCCGAAGGCGCAACAAAATCATATGGAGCATGGGGCGCCCTCAAATTTATTATAAGCAAAATATTTGAAAAAGGTATTGGGCATGCCCTTGAGATCTTGATCCTTGATGTGGCATTCCAGCGCAGGACATACAGGCGCAGGAAACTTGAATGGTTCATGCATATTCTTATATTCTGGGGTTGGATCGGACTATTAATATTGACTATTGTCGCAGCAGCCGCTGAGTTTGCAGGGCCGTTCCTGTTGAACCAGGACTATACCTACTTTGTGGGTGTATGGAAATCCCTTGAACTGCCAAACGATATCTTTGGTTATATGCTTGTACTGGGCATTGTTATAGCTATAGCAAGACGACTCTTCTCAACAGGCAAAGATGTCCAGGCACGAAACGCCGATATTGACTGGATATTGATATTTGGCTTACTAATTGTTGTTATTACGGGATTTTATGCACAGATCCTCAGAGGAGATGTTACCAGAGAATTAATCGAAGCATATCCGCCTACATTCTTCAATAACATCACCGTTATGTTCCATGAGGTCTTCACATTGTTATTCTGTGTGGCTTACGTTCCATTCAGCAAGTATTTCCATATGATAACAGCACCTTTGACTATACTTGTGAATCATGGAGGCGAATAAATTGGCTAAGGAAAAACCTTCAATAAACACAGTAAATTTTACAGCTGCTCAGTTAATGGAATTCGATGCTTGTACGAGGTGCGGGGAGTGCGTAAAGTATTGCCCCACTTATGATGCAAGGGATAAGAGCCAGGATATCGAGCCAAGGGATAAGATTCTGAGATGGCGGGATTATATGACCAAGAGTTACGGTCTGAAGGCAAGGCTTTTCGGTCCCGAAAAGATCCCGCCCGAGGAGATCAAGAAGTTCACGGATGACCTTTACAACTGCACAACCTGCGGAATGTGCGGAACGGTGTGCCCTGCAGGTATCAACACCATTGAACTCTGGGAATCAACAAGAGCGAACCTTGTCAAGTACGGAACAGGCCCATATGGCAAGCAGAGCCTTTTTCCCAAATTGATCGAAGAAGGACACAACCCATACATGAAGCAGCAAAAAGACCGTCTTGCATGGATGACACCCGATATCAAGATAGCTGAAAAATCCGATATTGCATATTTCATAGGATGCACTGCGGGATACAACCAGCAGGTACTTGGCGTCAGCACTGCAAGGATATTGAATAAACTTAATGTTCCATTTATGGCACTTGGTGAAGAGGAATGGTGCTGTGGTTCTGCTCTCATAAGAACCGGTCAGCAGCATATAAACGATACTCCCAAAAAAGCTGCAATTCATAATGTTGAAGCCTTAAAGGCACGAGGCGCAAAGAGAGTAATCTTTGCTTGCGCCGGATGTTTCAGGGCTGCAAAGATAGACTGGCCGCGTGCATATGGAAAAGAGCTGCCCTTTGAAGCGATCCACATGTCCCAGTTCCTCGCCGAACAGCTTGAAGCAGGGAAAATAAAGTGGGAAAAGAGCCTTGATAAGACTGTCACTTATCATGATCCATGCCACCTTGGAAGACACGTCGGTGTATTCGAAGAGCCCAGGAAGGTCATAAAGAGCATGCCAGGAGTTAAACTTGTAGAAATGAAACGAAACCGCAAGGAACAGAGATGTTGCGGCGCTGGCGGCGGCGTAAAAGCTGGTATTCCCGACCTGGCGATGGGCGTAGCCAAGGGAAGAGTGAACGATGCAAAAGAAACAGGTGCGCAGGCTTTGATAAGCACATGTCCTTTCTGCAGGCGAAACCTTCTTGACGGCAGGGATGAACTCAAACTGGACATGAGCGTGGACGACCTTGTAGTTCTCACGGCTCATTTGATGGGCCTGAGCACGGATGTCCAACCTCCTGCACCAGGCGCTCCAAAGGAATCCATAAGCGACCTGTTCAGGACGCAGACTATTCCGCCCAAACCCCCGGCTGAACCAAAGAAGGAAGAGCCAAAAGCTGCCCCCAAGACAGAAGCGCCAAAAGCGCAAGCTCCGGCAAAAGAAGCTCCAAAATCTTCAGCGGCTAAGTAGGTATCCCCTGCTTTCCCCCTTTTTTTTATATAAATTACCAATCGGAAAATATATCCGATTATGTACAAAATAGGATTTGAATGGTGCAAGAGAATATAGAAGAAGTCAAAAAAAAAGCAGAGAAGTTCGAGACTCAATATAATAAGATAAAACAGGAATTTAAAGATTATATTGAGACCAGCAAGAAAAATGAAGAGAAAAAAAGACTTGATATCAGATCAGATATTTCAAAACGATTGCTGGTGGTTGCTGACTCGCTTGATCGCATAACCGGTTCCGGAAATGCAAGTTCATGTGAATTGATGAAAGGTCATACGGAAAATATAATAAAGAATATTGATGCTGTCTATAGCCAGATGCTCTCTGCTTCGGGATTAACTGCTATTGAACCCATTGCTGGTGAAAAATTCGATGAGCAGAAGCATATAGCTATAGGACTTGAATTTGGTGTAAAATATCCCGAGAACACGGTCTTCAAGGTTGTAAGAAAAGGATACCTAATGGAGAATAACGTGGTTCGTCCGGCAGAAGTAATAATCTCAAAGAACCCAATTTTACAGCACATTGCGAAACCGGGATTATGGGATCGTCTGCTAAGGATCATAAAACCCGATGGTGTGAATTTGTCAGTAATAAAGCTGGACTTGGATGAACTTGATCGAAATAATAATGAAAAGTTCGACAAATTAGCACTTGATATTAAATCACAGAATGAAAGAATAGATATAATTATTAAGGAAATAGAGTCTCTCAGAACTGCGTTGCATGAAAATATCGCAAAACCTGAAAAAGCAAAAGAGCCACAGCAAAATCAAATAATTGATGAGGTAGATGAGATTGGATAAAAATATACTTGGCATTGACTTTGGTACCACTAACTCAAAAATGGCATACATCCTGCTTGATGAGCCTGTGATGATCGAGAACGCCGAAGGAAAGAAGATCACACCTTCGATTGTTTATTTCAGGAATGAAGAGGAAGTCGTTGTTGGTGAAATAGCCAAGCGCAACCTGATCGTAAACCCTGAAAATACCATATCATCGATCAAAAGGGAAATGGGAACAGATTTTAAGAAAAAGATCGGACGTCATAAATTTCCTCCTGAATACATCGGAGCTCATATCTTTAAAAAACTGGTAGACGATGCTGAAAAACAGCTTGGTAAGAAATTCACTGAAGCAGTAGTATCTGTTCCGGCCAATTATTCAGACGGACAGAGACAGGCTATTAAGGATGCGGCTGAAATTGCTGGCATAAATATCCGAAGATTAATCAATGAACCCACTGCTGCGGCCCTTGCATACGGCATAAGGGAGGACAGGGACAAAAGGGTGCTTGTATATGATTTCGGAGGTGGGACATTCGATGTATCGATACTTTCTGTTTCATCGGGTTTCTTTGATGTGGATTCAAGCGTGGGAGAACACAAATTGGGTGGAGATGACATTGATGCACGAATTGTTGAGCATGTGAGCAAGAAATTATACGAACAAACGGGTATCGATATTAAAAAAGACGTTGCTCTTCAAGCGACCCTGCGCGAAGCGGCTGAGGAAGCAAAAATCACCCTATCATCTCTGGAATGCGCAACTATCAACATTCCTTTTGTGGCTGCGAACAAACCTCCATTCAACATGGTTTTGACAAGGATCGAATTGAACAGGATGATTACAGATCTTATCGAGCGTACAGAAAAACCAATAGAACAGGCTCTTGATGATGCTTCTCTTGATAAGAACGAGATCGACGATGTATTGCTCGTGGGAGGTACGACACTCATACCGGCGGTCCGTGAATTTGTAACGCACTATTTTGGAAAAGAACCCCTGAAGGGAGATCCTTACGAGGCTGTGGCGCTTGGTGCTGCCGTTGCATCCATGGAATATGGGAAAGAAAAATCGAATAAAGCGAAAAATATCGAGATAAGTGATGTGATATCAAGCTCCCTGGGGGTTTATACTGCCGACGGCACCATATCAAAAATATTGGAACGAAACACAAAAATACCGATAGCGCGAACCCGCAACTATACTAATGCCGGGGATTTTACAGATGAAGTTATAATACCAGTGTACCAGGGTGAAGGTGAGACCGCAGAAGAATGTGAACATCTGGGTGATTTTTGGATTTCGGTAGAACCTTTGCCTGCAAACCAGGATAGGGTGGATGTGACCTTTGAGGTTGGAAAAGAATTCGGGATACTGCATGTGACAGCAGTAGAAAAGATATCAGGCAGCCAGAGAACCGTAAAAATGGAAGCAAGAAGCAGGCTTTCTAAAAAAGAAAAAAGCAAATGGATGAAAAAAATGCTGAATATGGAAAGTATCGAAGTAAATGTAGAAAACATCACAACAAGAGATACTCTTACACTTTACCTGAATCCAACCAGGACAATCCTGGACATAAAGAAAGAATTGAAGGAAATAGGCTTAATGGCTGACAATGAAATCATCTTTTATGATGATATCGAACTTCAGGATGATGATAAAGTATCAAAAACAAAAATCACCAGGGGCTGCACATTGCAAATAAGACGAAAAGATGAGCAAGAAGAATAAGCTAAAAGAATCCAATAAACATGTATTGAAACAGGAAATACCCATTCAGGATGACCCTTACTGGAAGGTATCACATCTTTTCCTGGATCACCACAGGGTGGGCAGGTTCCTGATCAAATTTGAACGATTTGATGACGAGTATCCTACGTGGACGCAGATGCTGCTTGATGGGATTCCCACATTATATTGTGTATTGGGTGTTGCAAGGGGAGCTTCTGAAGAAGAGATAGAAAAAGCTTACGCGAAAAAATTGCGCTTTTCATATTATACAAGGGATATTATAGAAGAAGCTTATGATACCCTGAAAGATAAATCCATGCAAAAGGAATATGATGAGCTGCTTTTTGTATTCGAACAAACAACAAAATGCATGACTCTGCCAGAGAAAAAAGAATTGATAGAGAATCACACTGAAAATATTAAAAATGAAAAAGATTTCATAAGGATGGGAGAAATACAACCGCAATTTGCGCAATTCCTGAATATTCACCTGTTTGGAGCCCCGGATCTATATGATATAATCGGACTTGATCCAAAATCCTCATTTGAAGATATCAAAGAACAGTGTAAGAATGGATCTGATTTATTTAAAAAAATATTTGCTATTCTGGGCGATTCCTCTAAAAGGGATGATTATGATTTTTTGATGTATTTTGTGAGTAGATTTGGATCAATAGAAAATCATGAACAGATGAACAGGAAGGCGAAAAAATGGGAGAAAATTGACAGAAAGACTTTTGAAAAGATCATGATTAATTCTATTGACAACTCGGATGCAAATGAAAATTCCAGGAAACGAATATCTGAAATATTCTCAACAAACCAGGATTGGAATCTATACCTGCCGCCAGGTAATGAAACCTTTTTTTCAATTCTTGGAATTGATAAGAATTCGCTATCTGGGGATAAAAAAGAGATTGAAAAGATATTAAGGGAAAAATACAGGTATCTTGAGAAGACGCCCCAGGTGAACCTAGCTTATTCTGTGCTCAAGAATGAATCGCAAAGAGCGGATTATCTTTGGCTCAATGAAAACATCGATATATTCAATGCGATAGAACAAATCTGTTCTGAAGATGAAGAAGAGGAAATTGTCGCCATTAAAAATCAGAAAAAGAGAAATAAAAAGAAAAAGCAGGGAGTAAAGAGGAAATCACCATCCCAGGTAACATTTGATGATATTGGGAGAATGATGGAAAAAATTTTTGAAATGGGGAAAAAGAGGCAAAACCGTTGATTGCAGGAGGACATTTTGAACCTGACACAACTTCTCATGAATCACAAGGAATCTTTCAAAGAAAAATTCATAGGAGCTCTGGCCAAAAAGAATTCAATGGCAGTTGAGGATGTAAAGGCGGATCTCAAGGATTTTATTGAGCAATATGTGGATGAAAAATACCATCCGATATCGCAAGTAGTCCAGAGGATAAATGAAATAGAAATCCCGGTTTTCCTGAATATCAGGCGTGACAGGATGCGCGAGGATAAATGCAAGATATGTGAAAGCAACGAACCTAATATCAGGGTGATCGAGGAAAAGTATGGGGACAGGATAGAAATATTTGAAGTCATCGAGGATAGGCCGGAAGGTGCGCTCTACCAGATAATCTTCCACGAAGAGTCGGAAGAAAAGAAACTACCCCTCACGAGTATAATAGACAGGGGTGATCTCATAAAATTCTGGGCAGGTAAAACCGTTGATGCGCAAGTATATGAGCGATTTTTCAACAAAATCTTGCACAAGGTTAATATAAGAACAGGATAAAACATGTATAATCAAAATGGAGGTGAAAAAGCATGTGCAGTGTCGGTGATGCATTCAATATTGAAATACAGCAGTTAAATGCGAAATTCTATAAATGCAGTGATTGCAGGAACGAATTCAGAGGTGTCGGGAACAAAGTGATGTGCCCTTCATGCCAGTCAACCAAAGTGAGCCTGATGTTCAAGGAAGAATGATTCCTCTTCATGCTGGCGAAATGCTTCTGGTGCGGGGAAACGAAGGAACTCTTGGAATAGTCAAAGTAGGAGATAATAAACAATTCTTCCTGGAAACTGACACAGAGGAGATAATACTTGCCCTTGAACCTGAGGATTTGCTCGTAGCATCGGGTTTCGGGACCGATGAAACCATAATAAAAGGTTTGAGATGCATTCTTTTCATGATACGTGAAGTTGGATCACCTTTTATAGCCCTTTCGAAAAAGCATCCTGCTTCAAAGCGCCTAAAAATCGTTGTTTCTGCAGGTGACCGCACAAGGGTAAGCTGCAGCATAACGCCGGGAACGCATCCCGAACAGGATGTCTTATGCGGCTCAGGAGAATTTGACGGCGTTGAGATATCAGGTGTTAAAGACGGGGTAGAGGTTAAGAACTTAAAAAAGGGGAATTTTATGAAAATCCCTTTTGATATTTAACTTTTCAATGCCTGTCGCAATGCTTCGATAGATGGCGGCGCTCCGACAAAAGCGCGTTTTCGATTAATGTATACTGTTGGAACGGCCTTAACACCATATAACGCAGCCTTGGCAAAGCCCTGTGGAGTAGCTGTTGAAACCTCAAATGCCTGTACACCTGGCATCTGTGAAGCAAGTTCTTGTGCCATCATTAGCGCTCTTGGGCAGTGAGGACATGTTGGGGAAGTAAATACTTCTATTACCACCTGGGGTTTTGGAGTTACAGACTCATGCTGGCGTTTCATTAATTCTTCAAGTTTCTTCTTTTTTATCTGTGCAAGTTCATCATCCATGGTATTCCTCGTTATTTTCTTTTAATCAATGAAATTCCCATTACGATACTCATTAATCCCGCTGATAACCCGAAAATCAAAGAAAGCATCACAAGAGATACTCCAATGATCATGCTGATTGCCGATGAAAAATTAAAGATATAGATCAATAGCATGAACGGAAATATGATAAATTCCGCCCCAAGTCCGATAAATGTCCAGCCGAGTATTTGTTTCTCATTTGGAAGCCGGTCCAGTTTTCGTAAAATAACAGGCACTAAGATAATTATTGAGAAAACGAAAATCAAGATCATGATAAGCTTTTGAACCATAATTGAAAAATAGGATAATGGCAGAGCTGTTAGAAGAACGAGAAGAATAATAAGTCCGAATGCCAGTACCAGTGCGCATCCTCCGGAAAGTAATGTTTTTCGTGCTAATTTCATTTTAATTTTTCATTAGATTTTACTCACATTTTTTACTGTTATTTTTGATTATGATAAAAAGCCCTGATTCATGAATTTTGTTACTTCTATCATACCAATCTCGCCACCTCTATTGTTTTAATACCATTTATTATTATGCATGTCCATATAATCCATTCTCGTCATCTGTTTTTTGAGATTCTAAGTAACTCCAATCCTGCAAAAGAAAAATTGATTTGAGATTGATATCACTTATCGGGATTTTTATCTCAAACACAATTTTGAGCCATCATGTTTATGCAGAAGCAAAACAACATCAATTTAAGATGCAGCAAGAAAAGCCCGCTACGAAACCAATATCTATTGTTAAAGCTCTTAAAGTAGACTGGTTACGCCTGACCAAAATCGGGCTATATGTGTGCCTGTCCAATATAATCGCTCTTGTGTTGCTCTCATTAATAGGTATCGTCAGCCAATATTATTACACTTTTATAGAAGGAATAGGTGAGACAGAAATCTATACTCATGTTACTATATACCGTGCATATGTTGCCATTGTCCTTTATTTGATGCTTATTCCCAAGCCATTGCGATATCCGGATTTGAAAGATCAATCTTTAACATGGACATCCATCTGGTTAAATGGTATCTCGATGCCTTCATTCTTAAACTTAATAAACATCTCCCTTAATACCATGTCAATAACAGGATGTCTTTCATCATAATGCCTCACCCAGACGATCAGTTCCAGGTTCTGTGAGGAAGAAGCAAATTCTGTAAAACGCACAGTTGCTTGAGGTTCTTTCAGGATAAGGGATATCTTATCTGCGATCTCAAGCATGATTTTCTCCACGTGTTTCGGATCTGTGCCATATGCCACATTTACAGGTATCTTTACTCTTATCGTGTCATCAGGCACTGCATAATTTATTATCTGCTCATTAATTACTTTGGAATTGGGAATTGTGACAATGGTATTATTTAATGTTTTTATCATTGTATATCTGGGTTTTATTTCATATACATCCCCATAGACTCCCCCCATTTCCACCCTGTCCCCAACTTTATAAAGCTGGTCAAGGGTAATGGTAACGCCGCCAAAAACATTTGAAAGCAGGTTCTGGGCAGCCAGTGCGATCGCAAGACCCAGTATTCCCATTCCGGTGATAAGAGGTGTTATTTCAATTCCTACACCGGATAATGCAAGCATTAAGCCAAATGCCCAGATAATATACGTTACCGACATATCGGCAAGAGCCACAAGCCTGTCATCCATTTCTCCTTCTGTCTTTGCGGCAATTTCATACCCGTATTCCTTGATAATTCTCTTTGCCAGCGATGCAACGATCCATGTCAGGAAAATTGTGACAATGAAGTGCCTGTACCCATATCCCCGATCGTATCTATTTATTAGTTCTGCAAGGAACGCGGTCTGGTGTATGGCATAATAAATCCCTGCTACTATCACAAGAATATAGAGGGGTCTTCCGATCGCGTGCAGAATAATGTCATCGATTTTTGTATTTGTTTTTTCCGCCTTTTTTTGCAGGATCTTGATAATGAAACTTATAGCCACAGCTATGATCAAACTAATACTCAATGTGATTAATGGCAGGAGCATTGTGGGAATTTCCATGTCTGGTTTCAGATAAATAAATGGTACAAAATACATTCCTTAAATAATCACAAATTACTTATATCTTATCATCACTCTGAGTGAAAGTGATATCATGAGAAAATTATTTATTCTTATACTAGCAGCTGTAATTTTATTTAGTGGCTGTGTGGAAAAAACTGTAAAGAAAGGAGATAATATTTCAGTAAATTATATCGGCAGTTTCGAGGGCGGGAAAGTTTTTGACACTTCTATTGAAAGTGTGGCTAAAGCTAATGATTTGTTCACTCCGGGCGCCACTTATGAGCCTTTTAATTTCAGTGTTGGGAAAACGCCAAGTCAAGCTATCGAAGGATTTGATGAGGGAGTTATCGGGATGAAAGTGGGAGAAACTAAGAAATTAATCATACCTCCGGAAAAAGCTTATCCCATAAATCCTAACAAGATCCAGGTCATACCGATAAAAGATATAATTCCCACCATTACAGTAATTCCAAGGGAAATAAAAGTACCTGTCGGTCAGTTTGAACAGGTCTTCGGTCCAAATCATTCTGTGGGAAATACTGTCCAAATCCCGAATTCAAATATCAATATTACTATAACAAATATTACTATAACAAATATTACCTCAGAGATAACATTGAAATATGATCTTAATGTGGGATCTATAATCTGGAGTGCAAATGCGCCATGGAACGAGACTGTTATAAAAATTGATGATAAGAACATTTCAATCAAGCCCATTGTGAAAATAAATGATACAATCCGGTTACCGAATTCTCCATATAATACAACCGTAGTTGATATGAATGATGAGAATATCACTTTAAGGCATAACCCGATCCCTGAAACAACAGCTGAACTTCCTGATATGTTCGGACAGATGGTTCCTACCAAAATCAGATTCAATGAGACATCAATAATTATGGACCAGAACTCAGAAGTTGCTGGAAAGACCCTGCTCTTCAATATAACTTTGGTCTCTATAAATAAATGAGATGATCCAAAAAGAAGAAAAGATAGTTGCGGTACTGCTGGTAATGGCAGTACTTTCACTTATCATCGGCTATTTTGGTTTTGTTCCACAGGTTGCTGCTTATTCAGAAGATTCAAAGATCGGGGAGAGAATCCAGGCGGATGGTACTATACTCTCCAAACAGATGACGGCCAGGGGGGATAACCTGATTCTCTCGATTTCGAATCTCAATGTCAAAGTATTCATTTCCAGAGATAATGGTGCAAAAGAAGTTTATGATATCCTGAACATTGGCGACAAGGTACATATTAGTGGCAAGGTAGCAGAATACAGGAGTGCAAGAGAGATAGTGATTGAAAGGGTAACAGATATAAAAAGGATGTATAGATGAAGTCCTGGCTATCGTGAACCTTGAGAAACGGGCAGATGACTTTGTAAATACATATTCAGGCGGGATGCGCAGGCGCCTGGAGCTTGCCAGGGGGATAATGCACCATCCGAAAATACTTTTCCTTGATGAGCCAACGCTTGGTCTTGATCCCCAGACAAGAGAGCACATCTGGGATTACATAAAAGAGCTTGCACAAAAGGAATGCATGACCGTTTTGCTTACCACGCATTATATGGAAGAAGCCGAACAGCTATGTGACAGGGTTGCCATTATTGATTATGGAAAGATCGTAGCGCTTGATTCACCCGGCGTCTTAAAGAGCAGGATAGCCGGAGATGTTGTTACGATCAAACAAAGAATCCCTGATATCAAAAGCATCGTAGGGCTTGATTATGTCATGAAAGCGGAAGACAAAGACGGGCTTCTTTATATATCGATAAAAGATGCCGGTAAACATCTCCAGGATCTGCTTTCAAATACAGGTCCTATTGATTTTGTGGAGGTAAGAAGAGGGACTCTCAATGACGTATTCCTTCATTACACAGGCAGGGAAATACGTGAATCAGAGGCAGAGGGAGGTTTCTGGGAAAGGATGATGAAAAGATGAGCGAAATAGAAGGAATCTATGCAATATGGCTTCGAGAAGCCAAGATATATATCCGCGAGAAAGAGAGGCTTGTCTCTGCTGTAATCTCGCCGCTTCTGTGGATTTTCGGATTCGGGGGAGGCCTGGGTTCAAGTGTCCAGAGTATGAGCGGTTATCCATACCAGACATTCATATATCCCGGAATAATGGTCATGACGGTATTGTTCACCTCACTTTTTTTTGGGGTTTATATCATCTGGGACAGGAAACTTGACTTCTTAAAAGAAGTACTTGTGGCGCCGATATCAAGAGCGAGTGTATTTGCCGGAAAGATGCTGGGAGGGGCAACCGATGCCATGGTTCAGGTCGTTTATCTGATAATTATAGGGTTTTTCATAAGTATCCCGTTCACTCCTCTGGTGATAATAGAAGCGTTCCTGATGCTTCTCCTTATCTCAATAGCGATGGTGAGTATCGGACTTGTCATTGGTGCGAACCTCACGAGTCCCGAAGGGTTCAGCCTTATAATAAATTTTGTAATGTGGCCAATGTTTTTCTTCAGCGGCGCGCTTTTCCCTGTCAGTAATCTTGGACCATGGTTCTCTGCGGTCACATTTATAAACCCCCTGACATATGGTGTTGACGCAATGCGCGGTATCATTCTGGGCATAAACCATTTTTCGATACTGTTTGATGTGGCTGCGCTGATGCTTTTCGCTGCTATCATGATAGGTATAGGTGTTGCGAGCTTTCAGCGAATGTGAAAAAAAATTGAAATTTTTTTACGTTTTCTACACGGTGATGCCCAGGGGCGTAAGAATATTACCAGCTTTATTTACAATCGTAGTAGTAGAAGAACCTGCAAATAGGAGTCCAATAAATTTTCCATCTTTATCTACTACTGAACCACTGTCCCCTCCTTTGGAGAAGTTGGTGACAAGTATCTGGTCCTTGAATATTGCCCATTTCCCGCCATATGAAACTTTTACTGATGCTGTAATGTCTGTAACCATGCCTGTGGTAACACCTGTCGTTCTTCCGCTTTTCCTGACTATATCATTTTTTGAAACAGTATCAGTTCCAATTATTTTGTAGAACCCATCATTATTCTGGTTCAGGATATCACCGATATTTCCGGGAATTGATAACGTAGCGATTGCCGCATCAGCTTTGTTGTTTGACTTTTTGCTATTGAATGTAATAGGTATATACCTGGAAAGCACAGCTATTGTATTAAGGCTATTTCCTCCATCATATGTTCCGGGTTGATATATTGATGTTCCTGATGGGAGGAAATTATTTTGACTATTCAATGCAAGGACATGTGCATTGCTCAGAATGACAGATTTTCCTGAACTATCGGTTGCAACCAATCCAAGGGTTCCGGCAGTAATATATGGATTTCCCACACTTAATCCGCCAAAAACAGGGTTATAGCTTCCGATTCTTAAATATGGGGCCGTTTGGTACGCCATAAAGGGGGTCTCGATTGCAGATGTAGTTTGAAGAGCCTCTATTTTTCCTATAACCTGATTCCTGACCTTGAAACCTTCCAGCACTTTCGGAACTTTCTTGCTTATTTCCTGCTTTTCGATATAGACAATGATTTCATTGTTTGCCTCATCTACAGAAACTCCGGAAACACCTTCTATTGCAAATAACTCAGATTCATATTTTTCCCGAATTTCTTTCACTTTTGCTGGCATTGCACCATTTACCATAGATATCAGAATTATTGCAACAGCAAGAGTGATAATAATCTTTTTCATTTTTCCACCTCATAACGAATTTATCCAATGTTTAAGAAATATCGATTCATTAAAGAATTATTTGGAATATTTCTCACAAGATTATGTGACTTAAGATTATATAAATGTTTTATCTTTATAATAAACTGAAAATAATAATAATAATAATAATTGTTATGTATTTTTTCAAACCCCTTATCTATATAAGATATAGAACCATAATTACATGAGTTTCTATGACTGATATTTTTAATAATGCGCATAAAGCTCTTGAGTTTGCAGAAAAAGAAGGAGCTGATGAAGTTGAGATATATTGTGTAAAAGGCAGGTCTATTTCAATAGATATTCACAGGGATGTCATCGATCTTGCAAAAGAAAGTCTTATTTCGGGGATAGGTATAAGGGCGATCGTTAAAGGGGCGGTGGGTTTTTCCAGCACCAACGATGTTTTTCGCATTAAAGAAGCTTCTCTACTTGCCGTAAAATCAGCAAGGGTGAGAGGTAGTGATCCTGAATGGTCCGGTCTTCCTGGAAATAAGAAACAACCCGCAGTTAAAGGTATTTTTGATAAGAAAATTGCGGATATCGAGATCGAATCATGCATAGATTATACTTGCGAATTGATCAATGGAGCAAAGTCTATCCCTGCCATTCTTCCCACATCGGGACATTTTGCATGCGGTAATTCAACAAAACTCATCTTAAATTCAAACGGCATCGAGATAGAGGAAGAAGATACTATCGTTTCGGCCTCAATAGATGCCATTACAGAGGATGCGCCTCTTTCAACCGCTTCTGAATTTGATATGTCCAGAAAGCTGGATGTGGATTTCTATAAGCTGGGGGAGAAGGCCTCCTCCCTTGCCAGGCGGTCCCAGCACGGTATAAATACGCAAACGCGGGATTGCACAGTGCTGCTTGAGCCAATGGCCATTGCAGATCTTCTTGAAAATACGATCGTGACCTCGGTAAATGCGGATAATGTCCAGAAAGGCAGATCATCTTTGATAAATAAAATGGGTACTTCGATAGCTTCAGATCAACTTTCAATCATCGATGATGGAATTTTTACCGGGGGTATTGGTACCTCCTCATGTGATGAAGAAGGAACGCCGTCAAAAAGAACACCCATTATTAAAGACGGTATCTTATCATCTTACATTTATGACTGCTACGCTGCGGGGAAAGAAAAACGGGAAAGCACAGGTAATGCCATCAGGGCGTCTTATACTTCCACGCCTTCAATTAGTATTCGTAACATGATAATTGAACATCCTTCATCGGATATCATTGGAGAGACAAAGGACGGGGTTATTGTTAATACGGTTATTGGCGCGCATACTGCCAATCCTATTTCAGGGGATTTTTCAGTGGAAGCCAGGAATTCTTTTGAGATAAAGAGCGGCCAGATCGCCTCTCCCATCAAATCGATGATGATATCCGGAAACATCTTTGAACTCTTGAAGAATATCGATGGCATTGGAAAGGATGTGAGGAAAGTCGGAAATGTAATTACACCAACGGTAAAAGTTGCAAAGATGAAGGTAGTGGGGAGTTAAACATTTAACCTGCTTAATTTATATATATGATAACATCTCCAATACTGCAGGTGGAAAAATGATCATGGAAAAAAGTTACGGATGGCATGCTCTCAGAATAACGATCAGAATAGCGATTTTGGGATTATTGTGTGCAGGCAGTGCAAATGCAGCGACCCTTATTGTTTGCCCCGGAGGATGCGTATACTCCAGCATACAGGATGCGGTAGATGCTGCAGTCAGCGGGGATACAATCCTGGTGAAAAACGGTATTTATTTTGAGAATGTAAACGTGAACAAGAAGCTGATCATGCGAGGAATTGGCTCTCCAGTGGTGGATGCAGGCGGAAGCGGAAGCACGATCACGCTTTCTGCAAATGGTATTGATCTTGAAGGATTCAATCCTATCAAGGGTGGCTCTTATCCGGAAGCAGGGATAAAGGTCACTTCAAGCGGCAACATCCTGATCAACAACAATGTATCGAACAATGGTTACTACGGTATCTTTCTGGACAAGTCTGGCAGCAACACAGTAAGAGGCAACAATGCATCGAACAACAGCGCCTTTGGAATAAATCTTTTATCTTCCGACAACAACACTATAAACGGCAACAATGTCAGTGCCAACTATCCGGGAGGCATGTTTCTGGACCAGTCCAGTAGAAACACTTTGAGCGACAATAATATTTTAGACAACTATGATATCGGCATCCGTTTGTCCTCAAGTGATAACAACATATTAAGCGGCAATAATGTCATGTTCACCAATCCGATTTATTGGAATTCAGGTTATGGTATCAATCTGGTTGGCAGTAACAATACGCTAAGCAGCAATAATGTATCGCACAATAGGTACGGCATCTTTCTAACATCTTCCGGCAAGAACATACTTATAAACAATATTATGAAAGATAACAGGTACAATTTTGGATTATGGACAGGTACTGATTCAGTTTTTGACAATCAGGTGGACATAACTAATCTTGTGGATGGAAAACCCGTATATTACCTGGAAGGTGCAAAGGACACAGTTTATGATTTCTATACCAATGCAGGAACTTTCTACTGCATAAGCTGTGTGAATGTAACTTTAACAAATCTTGACTTAAAAAATAATGAGTTTGGAATATTTTTCTGGAATACTACCAGATCAAAAATACAAAATGTAAATGCTTCGAATAACTGGCACGGCATCTCCCTCTATTTTTCCGATAAAAACACCCTTAAAAGCAACTATGTTGGTTCCAATTGCGGTGATCACGGTTATGGATATGGGATTTTTCTGTTCTTATCCGGAAATAATATCTTGAGCAGCAACAATGTACCAGACAACTGCTATGGTATTCGTCTTGAGTCTTCAAGTGACGATAATTCATTAATTAATAACAATGCCAACTCGAACAGGGGAAGGTTGATGGCCGCTGGCATCGGTGTGGGAGAATCCAGCAGGAACATACTACGTAGCAACAATGTATTGGACAACGATTATGGTATTATTCTGGATCTTTCAAATAAAAATACAATTAAAGAAAATAAAATATCAAACAATGGTCTTGACGGTATCAATTTAAGAGGTAATACTAATATACTGACAGGTAACCATATCTCGAATAACGGTTATTATTATGGTTCAGCTGGTATTTCACTCTCCTCATTCAATAATTTGATATATAACAACATTTTTAATAATATCAACAATATTCAATTTTATGAGTCAAATATTAACACCTGGAACACTACCCTTCAATCAGGCACCAACATACTGGGCGGCCAAAACCTTGGCGGCAACTTCTGGGCAAATCCTAATGGCACAGGCTTTGGCCAGACCTGCTCCGATGCAAATAACGATGGGATTTGCGATGCGACTTATCTGCTGGATCCGGATAATATAGATTCCCTGCCACTTTCCAATCAGCTCGTATCCATTTCCTTTACTAATCCCACTCCGGCAAACGGTGCAATTCTGGCTCAAAATTTCGCATATATCAACACAATAGTTTCCGGATCATCAACAGCTTTCATAGACTGGGACCGCTCTTTAGCGGGCTGGTGGAGGTTTAACAGTGAAAGTGGTGAAAATATCTCATTTTTCAGGGACTGGAGCAAAAGCAAAAACAACGCAGTATGTTCAGGAGAAAACTGTCCATCTGAAACATCCGGAAAGTTTGGAAATGCCCTTGGTTTTGACGGTGTTAATGACTATGTTGATGCAGGGAATAGGAAAATCTTGAACATTAAAAGAGCCCTTACAATCGAGGCATGGATAAATCCCGAAGTAGCCCAGGAAAATTGCGATGATGGGGTATCAGGGAACCATGGGGTAATGAGCAAGGTGGGTGGTCCGGTAAATAGTGCGAATTGGAGCTGGCAATTGAGATACGGAGCTCCTGGTGGTTGTTACCTGGGATTTAACGTTAATGGCGATCCTGAAGGAAGCAGATGGGTAACCGTTAGACAAAACCTGACGCCTGGACAATGGTATCATATCGCAGGAACTTTTAACGGAACTGGCATTTATTCTTACTTGAACGGGGATCTTATGGATACCAATACGTTATCGGCAATTAAAGGATACCGTAATAGGCTCATAATTGGAAATGACGGGTGGGGAAATAGTTTCAACGGAAAGATCGACGAGGTTCGGATTCACAGGAGAGCATTAAGCCCTGAAGAAATAAAAGCCTCTTATGACGCTGGAATTTATGGATTGCATAGAAATTTCACTGATCTTGCAGTTGGATCTTATAATTACCGGGCTTATGCTCAAAACTTGCAGGGGAATGTGAATCAAACTGAAAAAAGGACTTTTAGACGGACAAGGTAACAAAGTCCGAAGTGTTTGATCGGGATATTTTGAAGGCTACAGGCAGTGATGAATCCGGGAATTCTTGTGGATTCGAATAACAATTTGATCAAAAATAACAATGTTTCGAACAATAACATGGCATTTATCTGTCCATTCCTTACAATTCATCTTCAGGTTTAAGAAATGGCGGGGATTATTTGCCTCTCTCACAAACACTTAAATAAATGACTGCTGCAATTGATATTGGTGTTAGTATATGAATATGGTACTTATCGTTGTTGATATGATCAATGATTTCGTCACCGGGAAATTGGGAAGCGATTCCGCCCGGAAAATTGTCCCGAATATTGCCGCTCTTATAATGAAAGCGCGAAAAAAGGGAGTTCCTATAATATTCCTTCGTGATTCACATAATGCAACTGACAGGGAACTGGGAATCTGGGGGGAACATGCCATGAAAGATACTCCTGCATCCGAGATAATTCCTGAGCTTATGCCTGGAAAAAATGATACTATTATCGAAAAAAAATGGTACAGCGCTTTTGTGGATACACAACTTCCCGAAATATTAAGAAAAATGAATGCACGTACTCTTATTTTTACAGGGGTAAGCACTGATATTTGTGTCCAGAATAATGTGGCATCGGCATATTTTTCCGGTTATGAGACAATTGTTCCTCGTGATTGCACAGCTTCAATGGATGAAGAGTCTTATGAATTCTCACTCAAATATATGAAAAATATTTACGGTACGAAAATTACATTATCTGATAAGGTTTTATAACAATAATGGTTTTAATGATCTCTGGCATCGATGAGGCAGGAAAAGGTCCGGTACTCGGGCCTATGTGCGTTGCAGGAATTCTGCTTGATGGAACAAGAACAGATGAGCTTTTAAGGATGGGAGTAAAAGATTCGAAACAATTGACGGGGAAAAAACGGGAAGTACTGGCCAAGGAAATAAAGAAAGTAGCTGAAGATTATTTTATTCTTGAAGTGAGCCCGTCCAGGATAGATGAGCAGAGGAAGACGATGACAATGAATGAAATAATGGTTGCCTGCTTTACAAAAGTCCTTGAGGAATTAAGGCCTGATCATGCTTTTGTGGATGCAGCGGATGTAAATGCTAACCGATTTGGAAAGAATATCAGGGAGAAATATTCAGGGGAAATATTGATCACTTCCGAACATAAAGCCGATGTGAAATACCCGATTGTTTCGGCTGCTTCTATCCTTGCAAAGGAACAGAGAGATTCACTTATAAAACAACAGGAAGAGGAACTGGGAATGAAAATAGGAAGCGGATATCCATCTGACCCGAAAACAATCAATTTTCTTGAAAATTGGGTAAAGGATAATGATTCTCTTCCTTCTTTTGCCCGGTATTCCTGGGAGACTTCAAAACGAATATTGGAAAAATATGACAGAAACCAGAAAAGGTTGTTCCAATATTGAATGAATTATCAACACATATTGATACCCTGGGAATATTAGTCGATGCGCTTCAAGAAAAAGGAGCGAACATCGTGCTTGCAGAAAGAAGCGGTATGGGAAATACAAGAAAAGCCCTTGAAGAAACGGGCGTATTAGACCTTGCAAAGAATAGAGGGATAAAGGTCGTTAATCTCGATGAATTAATGAGCAGCGATTGGATAAGAATAAAAAAGGTTTATTTTTCCCCGATCGTCACTTTGAGCATTTTATCTCCTATTGTGATTTTTCCCACAACATCCTGGCCTTCTATGACCTGTCCGAATATTGCATAGCTATTATCAAGTCGCTTTGCGTCTTCAAGACAAATATAAAACTGTGAGCTTGCGCTGTCAGGATCACTGGATCGGGCCATGGCTACTGCGCCCTTCTTATGGGTCAATATTTGATTTATTTCAAGGGGAATGGTCTTTCCTGAACCTCCCGTGCCGTCTCCTTTGGGGTCACCGCCCTGTATCACAAATCCTGGCACGACCCTGTGGAATGTCAACCCGTCATAGAATCCAATTTGTGCCAGCTCAATAAAATTTTTTGTTGTTATGGGGGCTTCTTTTTCATATAACTCGAATTTGATCGTACCTTTATCGGTAACGATAGTGGCTATCCTTCCTTTCTCAGTTGTGATAGATTGGTTTTTCTCAGTATCCACTGCTGTTTCATCACCTATGCATCCCAATATAAATGAGATCAAGATAATGATAGAAATTGCTTTGATATGTCTCATATTTATATAAACAACTAATAATATTAAATATAATCCTTCTTCAATAAAACAATGCTCCCGGCAGTACCGGGAATTATGAATTACTTTTGCTCTTCTGTTGTAGCTTCCGTTTCCATTTCCCTGTCCATTTTGTAATCGTCATAGCCCATCCATGCTACGATTAAACCTACAAACAGAAGGAAGAGGCCGATAGTTGCTTTCAATAGATCGATCAGGTTATTCCAGTATCCGAGATATCCATACATCGAAGGACCTGTATACCACACAATCCCTATTACCAGAACAATAACTCCAATAAACATCTTTATAATATTATTTACAAGGGACATACTTTCACCAATGATAAATTGTTTTATCTAATATTAAAGTTTTTTTATGAACTAAAAAACTATATACCCCAAACAACATCTTAGCCTTCCACAGGGCTCGTGGTCTAGTCGGCTATGACATCGCCTTTACACGGCGGGGATCCGGAGTTCGAATCTCCGCGGGCCCATATTTATCTTCGTGGGTTCAAAGGGTTGAGAATACCCCTTCCGACAGGTGGGGGATGGATCAAACCCTTTGCAATTGTGATACCTAACCCAAAAAAAGAATTGTTAAGGTTCGATTTGTATCAAAACAATATATAGTTTTGTTAAGGTTCGACATGAGAAAATCATTTCATTTCAGAATATATCCAACTAAAAAACAAGAAGTAGCTCTTGAGAGAACTCTCACAACATGCAGACACCTCTACAATAATTCTCTTGCAGAACGAAAGCTGCAAGCAGAGCTTAACAAATTGAAACAATCCTTCAATGTGTTCCCTTGGGGATATCCTGAATGGATTAATTACTATGACCAAGCCAATCAGCTACCATTGACAAAGACAGCATTCCAGAAAGAAGTACATTCTCAGGTACTACAGAATACCCTGAAGCGTGTCGAACGAAGTTTCCAGAACTTCTTTAATGGCGCAGGATATCCGAGATTTCAAGGACGAAATAGGTATCATTCATTCACATATCCCGGCAGCGGTCTGAAACTCAATCTTAATGAAGGTAGACTCATTCTTTCAAAAATAGGAAACATCAAAATCGTATTGCATCGTGAGATTGAAGGTAAAATCAAGACATGCACCATTAAGAGAGATGTTGATCAGTGGTATGTTTCATTCTCATGCGAAATCGAAGAACCTATCCCAGTTGAGATCAAGACCAAAACAGGAATAGATGTTGGTTTAACTTCCCTGATAACAATCAGTAATGGTCAGAAGATTGAACCACCAAAATACCTCAGAGCATCAGAAAAAAGACTTGCACGAGAACAGATACACCTATCAAAGAAGAAGAAAGGCTCTAATAACAGGAATAAGCAAAGAATCAAAGTTGCAAGGGTTCATCGAAGAATCAGGTATCAAAGAAAGGATTTTAATCATAAATTAAGCACGAATCTTGTAAATAACTATGACCATGTAGTATTTGAAAAATTGCAAATACAAAACATGGTTCAAAACCATCATCTTGCCAAATCAATCTTAGATGCATCATGGTCACAATTAATCAATGTAACTATCTACAAAGCAGAATACGCTGGTAAAATAGTGGAATTGGTTAATCCTAACGGAACATCGCAGACCTGTATATGTGGTTTCTCTGTACCAAAAGACCTATCAGTAAGGATACACAGATGTCCTTCCTGTGGTCTTGTCATGGAAAGAGACCAAGTATCTGCGATATTAATCAAGAATAGAAGTAGTACGGCAGGTATTGCCGGAATTCAAGCCCAACTAAGCAATCTCAATAGAGAAGCTATGACGTGGGAAGCCCCTTGTGAGAGCAAGGGGTAGTTCACGATAAGTACCGATTCAATCTAAAAGAGAAACAAGCCCTCTTACAAATGGGAAAGATATTTAATTGGGAGTTATTCCTTCTTTAGCTTCGTAAAATATCGTTTTCGAAACTTTGCTAACTTGGGGGATATCACTACGCTGCAATACATCTGGTCAGGATTCCGTTTGAAATATTCCTGGTGATACTCCTCAGCCGGGTAGAATACTTTGAATTGTGTGAGCTCGGTTACAATCGGAGCACTCCATATTTTTGCCACTTCTACCTCCTTTATCACTTCTCTGGCAATCCTTTCTTGTTCTTTTGTGCGATAAAAGATCACTGAACGATATTGAGTGCCAACATCTGCTCCCTGTCGATTGAGTGTCGTTGGATCATGAATGGTGAAGAATATCTCAAGAAGTTCTTTGAAAGAGATTATATCCGGATCAAAGGTGATCTGAACCACTTCAACATGGCCAGTTGTGCCAGTACAGATTTGTTCATATGACGGATCGGGCACACTGCCGCCTGAATAGCCAGAAACCACATTCTCCACGCCACGCAATTCACTAAATACAGCTTCCAGACACCAGAAGCATCCTCCACCCAGTGTTGTGATTTCCTGGCTTTTATTCATAGACAGAGGTCCTGGGAGTGTTTCTAAACCCACTGCTTCTTTTTTCAGCTTTTCTTTTGCTTCTACAATCCTTGCATCGTATAGGAACATTGTATTGCTCTTTGAATTTGAATATCTAAATCGGCTGCCACTGCCATGCTTTTCCCTTTTCGATTACATAACCAAGACAAGGGAAAGGAAAATGAAAAGCAAAAACCATGACCTTCTCAGCAGCAGCCCTGTTGAGAAGTTTATGCTTTGTGACACTGGCTTGTTCAGGCGCAAAGTCGAAGGCTGGATACCAATCGGGCTGCTCCATATGGATAGGATAGAGAACTGTGTCTGAGATATGTAACAATTGTTCGCCGCCAGAAGAAATTGCCAGTGCCATATGACCCGGGGTGTGTCCCGGTGCCGCAATAGCAACAATTCCGGGAAGAATTTCGGTTTCATGATCAATAAGAACGAGCTGTTCCTGAATGGGCGGAAGATTCTTTCGCGCAGACATGAGAATGAACTGTTTGAGGTCGTCCCCTAATTTAAGATGCATAAAATTGGGTTCTGACATCCAGAAGTCCCATTCGTCCTTCAACATAACATAGCGCGCGTTGGGAAAAGCTGGCTTCCCGCTGGCTTCAAGGTTTCCGCCTATATGGTCTGGATGCCCATGTGTAAGAATGACAGTGTCAATATCTTTGACCTCGATCCCTTCATTCTTAAGTTTTGCAAGTAGCTTTCCTGCACTTGGAACCGTACCAGCTCCGGCTCCTGTATCCACGAGGACTTTGTGTTTCCCGGTATTTATGAATAGACTGGGCCACGGGGTTGTTATTTCTCCCGATTGAATATTGTGTTCTCGAAGTACCTGATCCATGCGTTTTTTTGGTGCATTGATGAAAAAGCTTTCATCCGTATAGACAAAAGTACCATCATTTATCGCTATGCATTCAAAATTCCCTATTTGAAACGGAAAAACTCCATCATTCATTTTTGACATCTACACTCCTCTTAATTGTATTAAGCTTATGATGTATATATTCTTTGATTTCATAACCTATTTTCTTTTGAAAACAGTCGTTTTTTACATCTCACATCTCCCAACAAATCAGACCAAGAAGTAATAATGGATCTCTGTACAGGATGTTAGCTTGTTTAAATCCATTCTTGCTGGCTAAATTATTGAGAGTTTCAATAGTTTCGGGAAAATCTCCTTCAAATATATGTTTTCTGCTATTTTCCAATTCTTTTATGGTCATCTTTTTCCTGTTATTTTTACAATTATTCCAATATCTCTCAAGATATTCATCTCTATTCTCATCATCCTTTTTTATAAGGTCATAAACTAGAAATATGCCGTTTTTATTAAGGCTCTTACGGCAATTTGTGAATAATAGATCTTTCTGCCATAGCGGTAAATGATGTAATGAATAACCGGACATAATAACATCAAATTTTGTTTTTATCTGATTTGTAATTTCAAAAAAATCACCATGAGATAAGACTATATCAAATGAAGAGGAAGCAAATTTTTTTTTCGCATCCTCCAGTGCACTTTCTGATAGATCGATTCCATGATAACAGGATATTGGGATATATTTTAAGGTCTCTGCTATTAACGATGAATCACCACAACCAAGATCAAGAAGGGAAAAAGGCTCTTGCTGGAAATGCTCCAATAGTAATTTGTGTATTACTTGATGAATTTCTTTATGAAACATATAATTATTTTGAATTACTTTTTGATAAATATTCCATTGATCAAAAAATCCTTTTACTTCTTGTAAATATATATTTTGAGTCTCAAGATCTTCTATTTTAGACATTTTACTCCATTTCAAAAAGAAAATATATTGGTGAATCTTTGAAATTTCTTTGGTGACCTTCCTTGTGCTAAAGTAAAAGGATTAAAGCATTAAAGTTGTGGTAAAACACAATACTGTTTTTCCCATCTTTTACTTTGTATCCTATAGATTTGATTTCCATATTTCCTATGTTATTTTTTTTAATAATTCACTATTCATTCGTTTCTTTGTATAGCGTTTAAGGTGGCTTGCCAAGAATGAAAATTGAAACATACTATTACTAAGTTTAGAACCTGTTTAAATGCGTTTTAAGACACTTTTTAAAGTTTGTTGGGGTAAAACTACCCTAAAAATGACATTCAATTAATATCAACGAATTGAGCTTGGTATACAATAGGGAAACTTAACCTGCTATTTTTATATACATGATAAGTTCTCCAATACATAGGTGGAACTATGATCGTGAAAAAATGTTGTGGTGTGCATGCCCTCAGAATAGCGGTGGGAATAACGATGCTGGCATTACTGCTGGCAGGCAGCGCAAATGCAGCGACCCTTACCGTTTGCCCCAGCGGATGCGCATATTCAAGCATACAGAAAGCGATAAACGCTTCAAGCAATGGGGATATTGTTTTAGTGCAAAGCGGTACTTATTTCGAAAACGTGAACATAACAAAGCAGTTGACACTTCGAGGCATTGGCAATCCTGTGGTGGACGCCGGGGGAAGCGGAAGTGCTATAACGCTTGCTGCAAATGGAATTACTCTTGAAGGATTTACAGCGACTCATTCAAGCTTTGATGGAGGGGCAGGGATCGTGGTCAATTCAAACAACAACACGCTGACCGGCAACAATGCCAGTTCGAACACCGAAAACGGCATATATCTGAAATATTCCAGCAACAACACGCTTGGTGGAAACAATGTCTTGAACAACCAGAAAGGTATATATCAATACGATTCTAGCAACAATAAGATATACAATAACATTTTCAAAAACAATAACAACTTTGATTTTTACGAATCAAATATTAACACATGGAACACCACCAGACAATCAGGCACTAACATCATCGGAGGCCAATACCTGGGCGGTAACTTCTGGGCAAATCCAGAAGGAACAGGATTCAGCCAGACCTGCCCGGATGTGAATGGTGATGGAATATGTGATAAAAGTTATACCCTTGGTGAAAATAATACAGATTATCTGCCCCTTGCGAAAGATAAGATACCTCCAAAAAGTGTTAGAAACCTGAAAAATGTTAGTTTTGCATCTTCATATATCAACTGGACATGGAAAGACCCAAAAGATATTGATTTCAAGAAAGTCATGGTGTTCATTGACAGTAAGTTCAAGAAAAACGTATCAAAGAGTAAGAGGTTTTTTAACGCTACCAATTTAAAAGCAAATACAAGGCATACAATATCCACAAGGACTGTGGATATGAATGGGAACATCAATAAGACATGGAAGAACAGTTCAGCATGGACGGCTAAATGAAACGGTCATCTGTCCTCCGGGGGTGCAGGGGTAGCGGATACCCCGTACTTCGAGTACAAGGAGGAAGCATACCCTCCTCAAAATATAAACTATTTACGTTCATCCATTGTAATATATGATTGTGGAAAGAACAATTAAACTCAAACTGGAATTGTCTGATGAAAGCAAAGAAACGCTTAGACAGACTATGGTTTTGAGTAATCATGTTTTTAATGAGATTGCCAGATATGGTTTTGATAATCACGCTTGCAGCAAAGTATCTGTTCACCATGCCACTTATTACGGTATTCGAGAACAGCATCCTGAACTTCCGTGTTCTATTCTTCAAGGAATTAGAGATGTTGCCTGCGAAGCACTTAAAGGACTTGAACTGAAAATACTTCCCAGGAGCAAACCATTCTCTGCTATTCGATATAATAAACGTGTGCATAAAATCAACCTTATCAAACAAAATGTTAGTCTTTCTTCGGTTAAGGGAAGAGTGACCGCTACGTTTTCTATTCCTGAATATTATAAACAATATCTCGAATGGGGATTTAAAACATCTACCTTGAGATATAATAAACAGCAGAATGTTTTTTATTTGCATGTGGTTATTCATAAACCTTCTCCTGAACCTGTTGGCGATAAGGTTCTTGGAATCGATAGAGGAATTGTCAATATCGCCGTGACTTCTAACAATCATTTTTTCAATAGCAAGCCCATCAAGAACGTGAGAGCAAAGTACGCATTTCTTAGAGCGAAACTGCAAAGCAAAGGCACTAAATCTGCTAAAAAACTTCTCAGGAAGATGAGCAGAAAAGAGCAACGGTTTGTTTCTAAGGTTAATCACTGTATCTCTAAAGAAATTGTGGCTATGCCTTTTGATATTTTTGCTATTGAGGATTTGACCAGCATAAGAGTTCAGAGCAGGACCAGAGGAATAGATTTTACTCAGAAACTGAATAATTGGGCGTTCTATGAACTTGAACAGTTTATCAGGTATAAGGCTGAAGCTGTAAGAAAATCTGTTGTAACTATTGACCCGCGGTACACAAGCCAGAAATGTTCTGTTTGTGGACATATCTACAAAGGAAACAGAAAAGGTAATTCTTTCCATTGTGTTAAGTGTGGTTTTCAAATACATGCTGACCTCAATGCTGCTCGGAATATTGCCGTTCTCGGTATATCTGGAAACGGTAGGTTGTCTGTAACTCAGCCACACATTGCGTGTGAGGAAGTTGAAGCCCGTAAGGGAATTGAGACTGAACATAGTGATAATGCTGCGCACTTTATAGTGCGGAGTTAAGTTACTGTTGGATTAGCCCTTATGATGCGTTTAAACAAACGATCTATGCTGGGTTAGTGGGTAAGTAACCCATATCAATCACCCGAACATATTTATTTCCCGAAGTTGCTTCTCAAGCTTTTTATCCAGTTCTACGTTAGATATAGCTGGTTTTATAGTGAGGTTTGAATGTGATTCCTCCTGCAAAACTCTATGATGCTTTCCCGGCAGATTTCCAAAATCATTTTATCTTCCATAATTGCATATAATATCTGTCCGTAATTGCTATATCCATATTATTCACAATATACATATTTTTATCCTTGGCTTTTCAAAATATTATCTTCAAAAATGTTCCTATGAAACTTAAGAAAATTGACTTCTAAACGTGCTGGAGAATCAAGAGAAAAATAGGAGTATCTAAGAAAATTAAGTGCTCCGATCGGGATTTGAACCCGGGTCTCTGGCTGTCTTTATTTCAGTGCCAAATGGCGCTTAAAACTTGAAAGGCCAGAATGATTGGCCTGCTACACTATCGGAGCATAGTACGCCTAATAATACACAACTATATTTAACGGTTTGGTAGGAATATCAATTCATAATTCCAATTGCAGGTTGTTCTATCATTTCAGTCGATATATTTATATAGGGCAAAGAATGAGTTTTAGGATGGTGTCGAAATGGAAGATAAATGCCCGAAATGCGGTGAAACACTTTTAACCAGGACTATTAAGAAGAAAATAGGTCTTGGAAGTATTGATTATCCGATTGCCCAAACATGCCCGAAATGCAATTGGAACAAAGACCTGACCGGGGCAGGCGATATAAAATCAAAACCTGTAATGCAGGATGCAGGTCAAGCTCAAAATGAAATGAAAAAAACCGAAATAAAAACGCAGATCAAACCAGAAGTTCCGGTTTTACCTTCTTCAAAACCAGCGTCAACAAGCATCAATTCCCTGATCCCTATTGTCCTGGCAATACTCGTTGTGGCTGCTATTGCCTGGGTATTTTTCATGGACCCGACCGAAGAAGGGCAGCTGGATAATTTTCCCATTACTCCTCCAATAATTAGTCAAACACCGGTACAGACTCCAACAACCACGATCATTCCGGAAGTTACGGCAACAGGCAGGAAACTACCGATCAGATTGGAAAGTGATCGGGGTTTTTCTCCAAAAAATTCTACGATCAGGCCGGGAGATGAGGTTGTCTGGACAAACGATGGAACATATAATCTTATTCTTGTAAGCTCTGAAAACATATTCCAGGAAAAATCAATAAGTAATGGAAAAAGAGAAACATATGTTTTTATAAAACCAGGAACATATAATTTCTCTATAAAAGGAAAAGAAAACTTGAAAGGAACAATTATTGTTGAACCTTAGACCATAGTCCAATCAAGCTGGAATCCATCAAGGGTCATGAGGATAATTTTCTGCTTTATTCCCGGCAAATCATAAGGCAGTTCCTCAAAACCTATATACATTTCATCGCCTGGATTTATTTCGGGCGGTGCATTTGGTGTTTTGCCGAAAAAGTATTTTTTGTTTGCCTTGCTATCCAATACAACTACATTTCTCCAGCCTTTTGCCTGTGCAACCCGTACAACACTGCATTTCCTTTTGAATTTCTTTAAGGTTTTTTTTTCTCCGCCAATCTCTGTTTCAGTGGTCTGGATCATATCAATATCATTTTCTGCCATTTTTATCACACCATAAGAACCTTGATATACCAGCTTATGTATTAAACCATACTATTACAAGGTGATACTTATGGGACTTCCAGCAACTAAACGCTATCTGATTGAATTACTTCACATGCATAAACTTACATACGAACAAGTAGCCCAATATTCGGAAATACCGGTTGAAAGGGTAAAAGCGATAAAGAAGGGTGAAATACCCACAGATATCGAAGTATATAAATTAAAACAGGTGGCTTTTTCCTTATCTGAGCTTCGCTCCAAAGATACGGGCGAGACAATGGATTAATATGATAGTTTAGAATGAATGATGTCGAATACATTAAACATCCTTTAATAAAACCTGACACTGTAGAGCAGAGATTATATCAGCTCGCACTTGCAGGGGAAGCGATCAAGAAATCAAGCCTTATAGTGCTTCCCACAGGTCTTGGGAAAACTGTGGTGGCTCTCCTTGTGATGGTTTCACGCCTTCACAAAGGGAAGGTTTTGCTTCTATCCCCGACAAAACCACTTGTAGAACAGCATTCGGCTTTTTTCAAAGATGCTCTTAATATCCCTCCTGAAACAGTGGTATTGTTTACTGGAAATACAGATCCCGCCAAAAGAGAAAGCATGTGGGAGAAAGCACAGCTTGTTATCTCAACGCCCCAGGTCATAGAGAATGATCTCCTTGGAAAGAAGATCAGCCTTGATAAGGTTTCATGTATCATTTTTGACGAAGCTCACAGGGCAACCGGGAATTATTCCTACGTTTATATAGCGGAAAAATATATACAACAGAACCCTGACCCGCTTGTTCTTGGAATTACAGCAAGTCCGGGAAGTAATACTGAAAAAATCCAGGAAGTTTGTGCGAATCTTCATTTAAAGTCGGTTGAGATGAGAACTGATTCTGACCCTGACGTTAAACCCTATATTTTTGACAAGGACATCGAGTGGAAATATGTCTCAATACCTATTGAAATGAAGGGTTTGAAAGAATTAATGGATAAAGTCCTGAACGACAGGCTGGCGAAATTACGTGAACTTGGTCTAATATCGAATCTCCAGAACAGGTTATCGAAAAGAGAAATGCTTGATCTCCAGGCACGTTTGCAGACGCAGCTTCGTTCATTTCCCGACCAGAAGATCTATCAGGGCATATCCCTTCTTGCTGAGATCTTCAAAGTGAGCCATGCTATCGAGATATCAGAAACCCAGGGGGCATCCGCCTTATCAAAATATTTTGACCGGCTTGAAAATGAGGCCAGGTCCAAAAGCGGCAGTAAAGCCGCAAAACGCCTGATGGAAGACCTGAGCATGCGTCAGGCTGTGCATCATCTTGGCGGCTGTGATGGCAATAACCCCAAATTGAACGCGGTAAAAGAGCTTGTTGAAAAGCAGATCCAGGAGGCTCCCCAATCGCGTGTTATCGTCTTTACCAATTACAGGGATACGGCGGAACTTGTCGCAAATTCCCTCAAAGAAGTTCCCGGTATAAAACCCATAAGATTCGTGGGTCAGGCAAGTAAATACAAGGACAAGGGTCTTACGCAAAAACAGCAGGTTGAGATCATCCAAAAATTCAAGGATGGTGAATATAATACTCTTGTGGCAACCTCAGTTGCCGAAGAAGGACTGGACATACCCGCCACCGACCTTGTTGTATTTTTCGAACCTATCCCTTCGGAGATAAGGAGCATCCAGCGAAAAGGAAGGACGGGAAGAAAGCATGCTGGAAGGGTTGTTATCCTGATGGCAAAAGGATCAAAAGATGAAGCATACCACTGGAGCAGCAACCGAAGGGAGCGGCAAATGATCACGACCATGAAAAATCTGGATGCAGACCTGGGTTCTCAAAATGACGAGCCGGAAGGGCAAACAAAATTAATGGATTTTTCAGCTGCCCAGGTATCAGATCCCGAAGTTCCCAGGGTAAAAGTCTATGCAGATAGAAGGGAGATCCGTTCCCATGTTGTGCATTCTCTCGAAAAGCTGGGCGTGGAAGTGATATTAAGAACACTGCAAGTGGGTGATTACGTTGTAAGTGACCGTGTGGGCATAGAGAGAAAAACTGCTGAAGATTTCCTGAGTACATTCCTTGATGGCAGGGATCTTTTCAGCCAGATTTCAGATCTTGCACGCGCTTACAGGCGTCCCTTACTCATCATTGAAGGAGAGGGGATCTATTCAAAGAGGCAGATCCACCCCAATGCTATCCGGGGCGCGCTTTCAACAGTCGCAATTGATTTCGGGGTACCCGTATTATTCACCAGGGATGAAGAAGATACTGCCGCGTTGATAAGCGTAATAGCAAAAAGGGAACAGGCAGGCGACTCGAAAAAGGAAATAAACCTTCACGGCAATAAAACAGCCTCAACACTTCCTGAGCAGCAGGAATATCTGGTTTCGGCTATTTCTGAAATAGGGCCGGTTGTGGCAAGGAACCTGCTGGTGCACTTTGGCAGTGTGGAACGTATCATGAAAGCATCACGTGAGGAATTGATGGTTGTGGATCTTGTGGGGCCAAAGACAGCAGACAGGATAAAGGAAGTTGTGAGCACAGAGTATAAGGGTTGATATTTTGATGTTTCCTTTCCCTATTTCAAATTCTTGAGAGCTTTCGAGCAAACCATTTTACCGGAATGAACATAGGCACTTGCTTCTGGTATTTTCTGTATTCATTCCCGAAAACCAAAAGTAACCTTCTTTCCTCTATAAACGCTCCTGCCAGAAAATATCCGATTACAAGCAGTGCTGCGGTTAAATCAAGCATTGTCATTTTCATCTGTGTGAACAAAATGAGAATTCCCGCTGAATAGAACGGATGCCGGACGATCCCATACGCACCTCCTGTTAAAAGTACCCTTTTTTTCTCCCGCTTTATACCGCTAAATTCAAGGAGATCTATCTGCAATATTGCATAACCGAACATACCGAGTGCAACCATGCGAACCAGGATGACAACTGGATACAGATCATGAGGGACCGCATAAACAACCGGAGTGGATTTTGAATATGTCATCCAGATCATGAAGGCGGGCGCTAACAATGGAATACTGACCAGGGAATAGATCATCCTGTAATACCGGAATCCATTTCCCAGCACGTTCCTTGCTATATTTTTGATATAATCCATAGCGAGAATGCTATGAATGATCGCAAAAAACAGGAAATATATAACAAACAAAATTATATTATTCATGTGCATCATTTTATTGTGTTTAAACTATTTAATTGCTTTGTGTCATCTTGATTTTATTAAGGGTAAATTGTCCAGAGTAAAAGATTAAATAGCATTTCCATATATAATATATTATAAGAAGGTTAAATCAATGGGCGTAAAAAAAACCGGTGAAAAGTATCGATGCAATATTTGCGGAAACGAAGTCGTTGTGACAAAAACAGGTGGAGGAACCCTTGTATGCTGTGGCGAGGATATGGAGCTTATTGAATAGCAACTCTCTCCTCGTTTTCACAACCGCAGATCACAGAGTCTGCTATCACCTTCAGGTTCATAAATAACCATATAAAAATATCGAGAAACATCCAGAAAATTACGAACTAGAAACGAACTCCAGCAACGTGAGTTCGTACGAGTTCGTTGTTAATTATTCCCAAAAAGCCGTAATAACCTGATTATTCTTCTGCGCAAGGTCATCAATTTCGATCTCTCTAAATCCGGCATCTGTGAGCCATTCCCTGTATTGGGTTTCGGTATATGTGCTTCCATTTTCCGTGTTTGCCAGCATATTCACCGCAAACATTTCTGCCATAGGGCTTCGTCCCCGTACCATATCCACGATGGCGATCATCCCACCGCTTTTCAAAATATTGCCGGCGCGCCTAATGAGCGTCCTGTTCTCTTTTTCTGAATAGATATGGCAGATATTGCCCATAAAAATAATATCAAATGATTCCCCTGTGAATTCGTTTGCGAAATCATTCGTAAAATCCCCCTTTTTCAGGGTCAGATTCTTGATATTTCCCAAACCGAACCGGGTTCTAACATAATCGACAGTATCAGGCATATCATAGAGAACCGCATTCAAGCCCCTGTTGACAAACGCCTTTGCGTATTTGCCGGGTCCGCCTCCCAGGTCAAGCACGTTCTTTGCGTTCTTCTTTCTACCAAGGCAGTGATCTACAGTTTCCTCTACGAGTTTATCAGGCCTTGAAGCCATTGCGTTCATAAAAGCTTCCACATCTTGCTGTTCTCTTTCAGGTTTTGCCCCTTTGATTATCCCGGGAAGTGCAAGCCATGCTTTCATTATATCGAGAAAATGGGGAAGAGACCCTCCAACATTGCCTTCTTCGATGAAGTAGACCCGGGCTTTCTCGGTAATAGTATACCTGTCCTGTCTCTTATGAACGAATCCCAGGCTACACAGCGCCTCAAGCACGATGAATAAAGCCCTCTCATCGGCATTGAGCATAAGCTTCAATGATGGGATATCTTTTTCATCGAGGAGTGCTTCAAATATCCCCGCTCTGTACGCACAGCCAAGCAAAACAAGTTTACTTGCAAGGTCTCTTGCATTTTCAAAATCAAACTCTTCATTCGATGTCCATATTTTTGCCATATAACCTCTTAACTGGAGTGAACCCCAAAAACTGTACAACCAGTTAAGAAACTTTCTCTATTTAAGAACTCCCCTGACTTTTCAAATTCCTCAGGAGTGACATACCCGATTGATGAATGAATCCGTTTTGATAGCATTGTTGGATGGATACCATTTTCACGACTTACTTGTGCTGCATTTTTTTCTTGTTTTCATATTTGCACCCTTTCTATAGATGTTTGTTAAGAATGTTGCTTAACTATCTGTCCACTTTTTGGGGTGCAGTCCACAGTGAAAGTATTATTTTATCTTGCAGGAGTTAGGCAACTCCCAGAAAAGAGTTATATCTCATCCTCACAAATATCGAACAAGGTTTGAACAATGTTTATCGGTCACTATGGTATCGGGTTTGCACTCAAAAAGGTAGAACCAGGATTATCCCTTGGATTACTTATTTTCGGTGCGATCATGCTTGACATCCTGTTCGGGCTTTTTTTACTTGTCGGGGTAGAGCACGCAAAGATCGTTCCGGGCGCCACAGTGGTATCACCGTTTGAATTCTACGATTATCCCCTGAGCCACAGCGCCCTGGGCGCAGTTATTTTGGCAACATCCGGCTTTCTGGCATACTGGCTCTGGCCAACAGCGGATCGCACAAAGAGAAAGCGGCCAGCATTCGTTCTTGCAGCGGCGATCTTCTCGCATTTTATCCTGGATGTCATATCACATACTCCTGATATGACTCTATTTGGAAATAATTCGCCAGGACTTGGCCTTTCTCTCTGGAATAGCCTTGCAGGAACAATGATAGTAGAACTTGGACTTTTGTTCATAGGGATTACTCTTTACATGAGCGCGACCCATAGTATTTCATCATCGGGTACATATGGGCTTACATTGCTGGTATTGATGCTCATCGTCTTTTTTATTGCCAACATCTTTGGTCCCCCGCCTCCGGATATTATTTCAGTCGCCGTCACTATGACAATAGGCCAGTTTGCACTTGTTGCAATTGCTTATTGGGTTGATAAAAATCGGATCGCAAATCGACCTGGCCGAAGATCATAATTATTTGAACTTGATCAGTTTAAAGATTAATTCCGGGTCTTTATTTCATTGCCATATCGAAGAAATATCCTGCCGCCAAGAACATAATAATTCCAAGGATACGATCAAGCCAGATGCCTCCGTCTTTGAGCTTTCCACGAATTGTTTTGCCTGTCGCGCCGCCAATGGAACTTATGATGACAAGTGGCAGCATCATGCCTATCCCGAAAAGGAAAGATACGGTTACACCATATGCGACCGAGCCTGATAATGCTGCAACTGCAAGCACGGCAAACAGCATTGGAGCAACTCTCCCTATGGTTATGGCCCCAAATGATATGCCAAGCAGGAATGTTCCCGGCGGAGTCAATGATGTGGGCAGACGTAAACGCATAAAAATATCACGCACAGGCAAATGATAAACGCCAAAAAGCTGGAGTGCCATTATTAGCATCACGGCACCGCCGAATGCATAGGCAAAAGATGCATTGAACAGTACTACGGTTTTCCCAATATACGCAACGATGCCCCCAAGAGGAGCAAGAACAAGCAGCGTGCCGATGCCAAAAGGCAGAGTGAGCATCAGTGAATCCCGTAAGGGGTATCGAACCGCACCATCGCCTGCCACCGAACCTATGAGCGCCAGACACAACACGGTATTGCAGGGGCAAAGACCCGCAAGAATGCCGAATACGAAAAAGCCCCAATAGGTGGGATCAGGCGTTACCATCAGGATCGTAGACATATAGCATAAATTCTATTATATCCATTCACTTTTAACATGAACTGTCACACCCGCAGGTAACTTCTTTTTTTCCCTTAACAGCAGCCAGCATCATTGCTGAAGCACATCCAACGCCGTTATCCACTTTTATTGCTTTTGTAGGGCAGTTGAGCTGGCAGGCTCCGCATTCCATACATGCTTTTGGATTTACGAGTTGGGCTTTCTTTCCATCCGGACTGAATACCCTGTGTGGGCATACTGTGCTGCACATACCGCAGTTGATGCACAATTCAGGGTCGTATTCCAGGGTATTTGAAACATACGAATTGAACATATCAAATTCCTCCTATTATTTTCACTGATGATAATACAATTATCAGGATAATGCCAATTCCGGACACCCATGCCATTATTGGCATATAGGTAAATATCTCGCGTTTGACCCCGGTCACGGATGCAAATGTCGTAGAACCTGTGAAGTTCAGAGCCAGAAAAGCACTTATTTGCGGCATGACCAGCATATATGCCAGAGCCCAACCAAAACGCAGCCACAGGTTTTCATTCGTCATGCTATAAAATGAATCCAGGGCAAATATCACAGCCGCCAATCCTCCCATAAGGAATCCCTTAGTGCTAAAATCAGTTGTTGGTATCCACGGCAACAGGATGGGAAATAAAACTAATCCTGAGAAAGCGGCACTGATGACAGCTGCTGCAGCCGTGTAGCTTCCCACAAGTGCCAGAATTACTGATGCGATCAACAAGGGTATCAGGAAATTTTTCATTTCCACAGGTATGAGAACAATCCGATCGTAAAGAGTAAATCGCACGCTGCGCATCTCCGGGGTTGCCCTGTGTGTTTTTAGATATTCAGGCAGGTCTGCTGCTCTCACAGGACCGAATTCAACTTTGAATCCGGATCGGTCCCTAACCTGCCGGGCATCCACTCCTGTTGCGCCCAGCTGTGGAACGATCAGTATGCGATGGTTGACAACATCTTTGAGTCCCACAGATTCGATTCTGTGGACAATCTCATTTGTTCCGAATGCTCCTTTCCCTGCGGCACACCAGACATTGACGCCTTTTGTGTCAAGCACAAGGATATAGCAATCAATACTCTTCAATGCGGATCTTAAGGCATCAAAACTGAGCGTGTAATTTGCACTTACAAAAACAGGTGAGTCTTTCTTGGGATTTCCCATTGTGTAAAGCCCGGGTTCTACCCGATGCTGCTCTCGTTTCACACCAAGGCGAGCCATCAAATGATCCAGGCGATTTACAGGTGTGATCTCGCCGGATGTGGATTTGATAACATAATCGGTCTTCCCGGATAATGTAAATATCGGCTCGGATCTACGACCTGAAGAACTGCAACATGATATTGTTTTTTTAATTTCTTTTGTTGTTGTTTCAGCCTGCTTTTCCAGTATGTCTTTCAAAATAACACATCCTTATTTTATATTTGTTCCTGGAATTCATTCTTCCTATTTTTTAGCCTGTATCCTTACGCTGACAACTGATTTTCCTATCTCTTTCACTTCCTCTATTGACACATTGAGTTTCTCAATGACCTGTTTTCCAAATGGATCATTTTCCAGGACATCTATAGGAAAATTCTTTTCATCAAGTATTTGTACTTCCTTGAAGCCGGCATTCTTTATTGTTTTTAAGTATTCATCTTTCTTTGTTGCACCAGCAACACATCCGGTATAAGCTTCAATAGAATCCCTGACAAAATCAGGAAGTTCTTTCAGGAGGACAATGTCTGAAACCATCATTCTTCCCCCTGGTTTTAGCACCCTGAACGCTTCTTTGAAAACCCTGCTTTTATCAGGAGCGAGATTAATGACGCAGTTTGAAATAACAACATCAACGGAATTATCGGCCGCAGGTAAATTCTCAATCTCCCCAAGCCTGAACTCCACATTTGTATATTTCCCTTTTTGTGCATTGTTCCTGGCCCTATCTATCATATCGGGTGTCATATCGACCCCTATGACTTTTCCTTCTGTCCCCACCTTTTTGGCTGCAAGGAAGCAGTCAAACCCGGCACCAGAACCCAGATCGAGCACTGTTTCCCCTTCTTTTAACGAAGCAAGTGCTAAGGGATTCCCGCACCCAAGACCAAGATTTGCGCCTTCAGGTACTGATGTTAGCTCTTCATCGTCATATCCGATCCTCCTGCTTATATCCTTTGCACTGCTTCCACAACAGGAGGGAGAGCAGCAGGAATCGCCTTCCCTGGCTACGCTGGCATAACGTTCCCTTACTACTTTCTTTATTTCTTCTTGTTTCATTCTAATACCTCCTTCTATTTCTCCATTATATCCTTCATAACAGGGCCAAGCATACCTTTTACGATCTCTGCGAGCTTCTCAACCTTGATCAATGACATACAGAATACTTCACCATCCTTTTCCCAGCTTACGACAGCCAGCTTATCGCCAGCATGGATTTTTGCTTTTTCCCTGATCTCTTTTGGGAGCACGGTCTGTCCCCTATCGTCTACAGTTATTACGGATTCAACTTTGCAGCAACTCATCTCGGAAGCACAGCAAGATTTGTTTTCATCTTTTTTTGCCATCTTATCACCTTGAATAGTAAAATGTATTCTGATTATTTAAACTTTTCTGATAATTCAGAATAAGCTGTTAAAATGGAAAAATACCAATGGATTCCTGCAATGAAAAAATCCCATAAAAGAACTTCAGGATATGAATGATTCATAACCTGGATTGTAGTCCACTATCTCCCAAGCGCAGCATGCGCTCTTGCAAGATGCCTGGCAGCAAGAGCACCAACGAGTGATATCTCACCTGCAAGAACTGCGGCAGCGATTATTTCGGCAAGTTTTTTCGCATTCGTACCGGGGGGTTCTCCAGCACCCGCAACCCCCATTATATCCAGGCATTCCTGCTGTGTGGAGATTCGCGTCCCTCCACCCACTGTTCCCACATTCAATGAAGGAAGCGTTACCGAACAGTATAGGCCCTCATCGGTAAGTTCCATTGTAGTTATCGCATTACTTGCTTCCACCACATGGGCAGGATCCTGGCCGCATGCAATAAACATGGCTGCTGCGATATTTGCAGCATGGGCGTTAAAACCAAGCGACCCTGCACGGGCTGAACCCAAAAGGTTCTTCCTGTAATTTACTTCTGCCATTTTTTCAGGCTTGGTTTTAAGTATCCCAGATATTGTTTCTTTAGCCACGAACACATCTGCTGAAACGGTTTTTCCCCTGCCCAGGATGGCATTTATGGCGGCAGGTTTCTTGTCCGAACACATATTGCCGGATAAAGCAACAAGTTCGACGTCATTCTCGGATAATATGAGGTCTACGGCGGCATCTGTGGCAATGGTTACCATATTCATACCCATGGCGTCCTTGGTATCATAGGAAAATCGCAAATACACATTTCTCCCTGTCGTAAATGCATTTATTGAGAGCAATTCCCCGAAACGTGTTGTACTTTGTGCTTTTTGTTTCAGCATCAAAAAATTCTCATCCACCCAATCGGTGAGTTTTTTTGCCCCGATTATGTCTTTTGTCCTGAAAACCGGGGCCCTTGTCATCTCATCTTTGAATATCCTTACATTTGCACCCCCCGAAACAGTGATCACTGAACAGCCCCTGTCGGCACTTGCCACAAGCGCGCCTTCCGTTGTTGCAAGCGGAATATAGTAATCACCTATGGCATATTCGCCTTTAATGCGAAGCGGTCCTGCCACTCCAAGGGGGACCTGTATTGCTCCTATCATGTTCTCAATATTGCGTTTGGTGACGTTTTCAACATCAAGGGAATAATTGGAAATATGATGGAATGTTGTCCCGGTCAGTTCTGAGACAGCCTTTCGCCTTAATTCGATCGAAGCATTCGGATCAAGCGTTTTATCAATTTCATGAAAACTGATCTCGCCTCTTTTTACTTTCTTAAGGAGTTCATTATTCATTTATATCAAATAATTCTTTTATGATTTTCCTGCAAGATTCAAACCCGCCATCAAGATATAGAGCACCGATAAGTGCTTCAAATGACTCGGCCAGAACATAAGGCTCTTTGTCTGCTCTTTGTTTTGTTTCGCCATTTCCAAATTTCAGGTAAGAGGCCAAGCCAAGCCGATCACTGATCTTTGCAAGCCCTTCTTCCCTCTCAAGGCTTTTTTTCCGGTTGGTTATTTCCCCTCTTGAGTTAACGCCGCTTTTGATCAAAAGATCGATCAAAACAGTTTTCAGGACAGCATCGCCAAGAGTCCTGAAAATTTCCTGATCTTCACAATAAATGTTTTGTTGTTTTTGTTCCAGTGCATAGGCTTTGCGTGTCAGGGCGCGGTCAAGGAGATTCTTATCCTTGAATGTATAACTCAGTTTCTCTTCGAGACTCATTTAATAAAGAAAAAAGAATGAAAAATAAAAACAATTGAATTTATGCGATCAGCTGGACTTTTTTATCCTTGCAACCGCTAGTCTGATATCTTCTTCTTTGACCGTTGTCCTCTTTGCATGTTTTGCAAGGGTTATTGCTTCACGCGAAATTTCTATGCCGTAGTCCTCAAGGACTTTTGCAAGCTCAACGCCTGCGTCTTCTGCTACCCTGTCTGCTCCTGCTTTTCGTATTATGCGCTCTACCGGCGCAAGTGGAAGTATTGGCTGGACTTGATTTGACATTTATTTTCTCCTTTTTAAATTAAAATTTTGGATAGGTATTATTGGTAATAAAGATATATATAGTTATTTAAATCAATACAGAGCGATTTACAATCTGATTTTTACTTCTTCAGGTTTGAACCGAAGCTTAACAACACGGCTTCTCCCGCGCGCCCCCTTACCGGTAAAATCAGCATCTATCAGCTTGACCGAACCAAGTTTATTAAGTAATTCATAAAATCGCGTATATCCAAGTGCGGTCTTCCCGTAGAATTTTTTGTACAGGTCGCCGGAATTTGATTGAGGGAAATCCACGATCAAACCGAGGAGTATTTTTTCTTCCTTTTTTAATGTTCGCATCATGTAAGAAAGATGCACAAGACGCGATTTCTCATACGCTGATTCCACATCTTCCTGCGCTATGGTCTTGCTTGCCCGCTTCTCTGCATTAAGTCCTGAGCGCTTTAATAGATCTATTCCCACGCGCAGATCACCGAGTGAAAAAGTATGCTGCACTATATTCTCAAGGACGCTTTCCCCGAGCACATCCGGAAAAAATCCCAACCTTATGCGGTTTGACAGGATGTCGTGTATCTCATCTAATGTATACTGAGGGAATTTTATCTCTTCAGGTAAGAACACCGATTCGACTTTTGGATCAAGTAAATGGGGCACGCCCGTATCGCTTAATATCGCGATAACACCCATTCTTGCCCCGGGGTGTGTTTCATGGGCTCTTAGAAGCGAGTACAATATCCCATCCACTTCATTTTCATAGAACAGGTAATTCATATCGTCAAGTGCGACAAGAAGCACTTTCTCATGCTCCACTATGTATTTCGTAACTTCGCCGAATATTTTCTTAAAGGAAGCCCCCGTTGCTGGCGGGGCAAATCCGATAATTTTCTTGAATATCTGTGAAAATACAGCATATTTTGTTGAATTCACCTGGCAATTGACAAGCACAGGCACTACATTGTGCGAATGTTTTTCGATCTCCTCAAAAACCTTAATTACTGCCGTAGTCTTGCCCGTTCCCGGGGAGCCTATACAAAGACCGTTCACCGGCCTTCCTCCGCCCAATGCAGGACGGATGCAATGCATGAGCGATTGCATTTGGATATCCCTATGATGGAAATATTCAGGGATGTGGTCAAGTTCGAATAACTCGCTGTCTTTGAAAAGTGTCTGGTCCCAGGAGAGAAACTCTTTCATATTGCGATATTACTTTCACCCGGCTTATAATAAATGTTTGCTTTATTTAATCGTTTGTATTATATGTACAGGAAATAAATGACCTATATTCAATAAATGACCTATATTTTTGAATTTGCCACTTCGGCTAATACGGAAATATGGTACCACAAAAAATCATTACGGCAGCCGGGCAAAAAGGTAAGAATGAATCATTGGTCATCGGTTAAGGACTCTAACTGGCTCTAATGATATCGTTTATTCACTAATCTATATTGGTGGCCTTCTGTCACAGCAACGTTTGTACACCACCAACATGTAAATTAATGGTCACCTTTTGCAGATTAATTCATATAATTGTTTTCTATGTTATTTTGGACAACAATGTGTCAATAAAACCTTTCGGTCCTGCTGTACCATTCATATGATACTTTACTGGTGCGTGGCAACTCTTGCAGGATTGTGCATCATGAGAAAGATTACCTTTTATTAGCATCGGATCATTTACGGACACAATACCTGTACTATTTGAATGACATGCGTCACATAAATATATATGACTCTTATTCATATCTTTATTATAGTGACATGTTCCACAATCTTTATCCGTAACAATTCCCGCTCCATCACTTATATCTATATCTGTATGTCTTCCAAATTTTGAAACGTTTACATCGTTTGTAGAATGACAACCTATGCAACTTCCTCCTGTAACATTATGCGGGTCTCCATGACATTTCAAGCAATCTGTAGCTGTATAGGAACTAAATGCAGGATCTGATATAGGATGTGATACTGGCGCTGAGATATGACAAGATTGACAAGCTTTAACCTTTATATCATGCATCGAATCATGGCACATTCTGCATTGGACATCGAGAATACCATCTTCATTAGTATCAGCATGTGCAAATCCTGGATTCCAGTCAGGAATATTGTACTGGGAATTTGTCTTTCCTATACCGTTATTCTTATGACATTCGTTACACTCTGGTATTTTTATTATTGGTTTTCTTTCTAATGGATAGTTGCTCGTTATAGTATAGTTTGCAGTACCATCTGTTTGCATCATTATAACACTTATCAGCCACCTACCCTTATAAGTATTTGGGACCGTTAAATCTATTGGTAAGTTTTGCCGTATACGGCAAGGGTAACCCCATCCACAAGCTTTTTGTACTCCTGTTGTCATATTATCTATAGGTCCTACTACATATAACCATACATTCTTGTTATCTCCTGTAATCGATAAAGCGAGATTTTCTGAACCATTCACATCTGTTACATACGTATCTGTAAATGATAATGAAGAGGTAAATGATGGAGTATAATTCTGTAGAATCCCCGTCAGACTATACTGATTAGGAGGTATATTCGGATATGTCAAATTTCCATGGCAATATTCGCACGTCAGATTACCATGCACACCTGAAGAATATGCAGTATTGGTACCGTGTAGTGTATAACTTGCTACAGTTTCCGTATCTGGTCCAGTATTATCATGGATAAATCCTGTATGGCACAAGGAACATGATACATTTAAATGTGCCGAAACATTGTAACTACCTGTACCTCCATCTGACCATCCTCCCGCATGTCCATATATCATTTCGTGAAGGTGCATGGGATTTGCTTCAGTTGGAGGTCCCATATATTGTTCTCCAAAAAAACCTCTCGATCCGCTATGACATACAATCGCACATTCTCCCATCGCATGATTAGGGTGGATAAAACTTGTCTCTTGACTATTATAACTATTATGGCAATTTTGGCAACCATACATAGTTGTATTAAATTGGGTACTCCCTGTCACCGAATTACCATTTATGTTAGTATTCAGATTCACAATATAATTCCCCTGATATTGTTGTGCAAAACCGTAATATAAGAAATATCCATAATATGTACCTGGATGGTCAGGATACTCTTGCAAATTTACCTGTTGGACATATTGGTCATAGTGAAAACCAGACAAAGTTGTAAGTGGATTTGAATAATTTATAATAGTCATTTTTGGATAACTAACATTTACACTTAACGTCTTTTCTTCTGGAGCAGCTTCAGCATCGTCATACAGAGGTGTATAAAGAATTTGACCACAGACTTTTCCTGGAGGGCAATATAGTTTTCCATTCACATATATATCGTCAACATACATACCTTCAGCATTGGTTGCATCGTCAGAAATAAATCGAAATGCGAGAAGTATATTTTTTCCAATATAAGGGGTAAGGTCCATAGTTTCTTCTACCCACAATCCTCCACTACTACCAGTTATACCATTTCCTTGATTATTATTATTTGGATTGGTATTCGTAGTAATTGTTCCTGGAAGATTTATCCAATTGATACCATCTGTTGATACAGATATATAACAATAATCCCAATCTGCCTCCATGGAGTACCATGTATGGAAGTTAAGAGTTGCATTGGTCAAATTATGTTCATTAGTCTTTGTAAGGTTGACATTTCTTACCAACAAAAATTTACTCTTGTCGGGATAATTATTCTGTGTAGTTATTGGGGAAGGATCATTATCTGCTTTGTAGCTATATGTCCCACTATATTTTCTAACAGTCGCTCTTGGCCACGAAGGTAAAGATGTCAATCCCGTTACAGGTTTTGCAGTCCCTGTAGAATTATCCAGGACACTTATTACGATCATATTTTTTTGTTTATCCTGGCCAAAACCATCTGTATCCCACCATTGCCATCCATTGTATTGCCTCGCAGTATCTTGTCGAAAAGCGAATCCTAACTGATGTTCAGTCTGTCCTACCTCCATTATTGCAGTATAATTACCAGATGATAATGTCGATTGTATCTCTCCATAAAGCTGTTGTACTTTTTTAACTTTTTCAATTTTTGGACTAAGTCCATTGTTTGTCGAATTATGACATTGTTGGCACGATTCTTGTGCAATAGTTTCGTTTTTTACATCATCATGCGATTTATTTCCTAAATTGCCCTCTGGATTACTTCCAGATACTGTTACTACTGTCGCTATAAAAAACGAAAACAATAGTAAAATAAAAAAACTAGTTTTCCTATCCATTTTCTACCTTACCTTAATCTCATATTGTCTTTTTACATATTCAATTTAACTATAACGTTGTTCGTTTTATTTTTGCATTATTGTATACCCCCTCTTTACTTGTCCCACAATATCTACCTAATTAATCTCTTATTTTCAATTTTAAGTAATTTTAATTTCAAAAAATTAAAAAGAAATTTCAATAATAAGTTATATCTGAATAATAATCAATAAGAATCGAAAAATTGATAAATAAGGAGATATTAAAGGTATTTTTGTGAAATAAACTATGACAATACCTTTAATACCGGTGGCAAAAAATTGCGTAAGATTTGAATAAAGTTCATCAATTCACAAAGGAAAGTGTTAGAGAACTTGGCGTATGACATGTTTTGCAGGTGGTCATGCCATGCATGAAATCCCCTTTAATTAGAGAAGGATCAGTCACATTTACCACACCGGTCATATTGATATTCGCATGCCTTCCAAATATGGAAACATCACCCTGAGAATGACCTTCCGGTAGTAATGGAGAAAAAAAATGTTAGCAAATGGCAAACAATGAGCCCTAATCACTTAGCGTGTGTGTACATAAAAATACTGGTGATACCTTATTATCGTTATCAACCGATTATTATATAAATCATGTCGATAGGACCTTCATTCACCCAGGGTGATGCCTTAAAAATTTTGTTATTGGGTGACTCTAATACTTTCTCTCGATCATATAATCGGCAAGTTCAATAAGCGTCCTCTTGGCTTCTGAATCCGGAAGGATCGCAAGTGCAGCTTTACCTTCATCCACAAACCCGAACGCCTTGTTCATGGCGTAATCTATGGAACCTGATTCTTTAAGGGTTATAAGAGCAGAAGATATCTCACTTCTTGTTGCATTGCACTTCCCCAGAGCTTCAATACTTACTCCTTTTGAAAGTGCATGGATGATGATAAGAGTGCGTTTTCCTTCAATTATGTCACCACCCTGTGCTTTTCCAAGTATTTCTTCAGGCGTGATAAGATCGATCACATCATCATATATCTGGAACCCAACGCCTGTGAGGCGGCCAAAATCCCATAATGCCCTCACATGTTCACGGTTCGCACCTGACAGCATCGCTCCTAATTTGAGCGCCGTGGCAAAAAGCACAGCTGTTTTTTTTTCGACCATACGCATATACTCTTCTTCAGTAACATCCTTGCGTGTCTGGAAATCCATGTCCATCCATTGGCCTTCACAAATATCCGTGCATGTTTTTGAAAGAAGCTCAAGACTTTCAACAAGTCGTCCTGGTTCGCTTTTCGTGCATGAAAGGATCTCAAATGCCTTTGAATAAAGAGCATCCCCGGCAATGATCGCCCTTGGAACCCCCCATTTCCTGTGAACTGTTGTGAGTCCTCTCCTCAAATCCGCCTCGTCCATAATGTCATCATGTATCAAGGTGAAATTATGTACCAATTCAACCGCTACTGCTGCAGGAAGAACATCTTCGGGCTTTCCGCCTACAGCTTCAGCTGCAAATAATAATGCAGATGGTCGAAGTCTCTTTCCTCCTGCATCAAGAAGATGACGCATTGCTTTATATAATTCATCGGGCGGAGTAATGGGAAGGAATTTCGGAATAGATTCATCCACTATTTTTGCTTTTTTCTGGAGGATATCTTCGATCATTGCTGCTTATCTCCGTTTTTTTAAAATATGTTATGAGGAATCCTCATACAACCATTTCCTCGCCATTTCTCATTATATGAACAGTATCACCGAATACATATCCTGCATCTTCGGCCAGTTCAACATAATGGGAATGCATTACCATATTTCCATGGGATGGTATGACCTGTTCGGGATTGACAAGGCGCAGGAGTTCCCAGTGGTCTTCTCCCGAAGCATGGCCTGATACATGAACATTTTCATATATACGAGCACCCGCCATTTTCAGTTTTATCTCAAGGGCATGCCTGTTCGCAATTGTCATCGGACTCGGTATCGTGTTCGCAGAGAATATAACCTTATCTCCAGGCTCGATCCTGAATTGTGTTTCACCATTTGCGATTCTTGTGAGAATTGAATTCGGTTCGCCCTGATGGCCTGTCACTATAGGCAAATATTCTTTCTTTCCTTCCTGAGCTATGCGTTTCAGGAATTTATCTACTGAATTCCTGTTACCGTATATTTCAAGATTTTTAGGGAATTTAATATAACCCATCTTCTGTGCTATTGAAAGATAACGTTCCATTGACCTTCCCAATAATACAGGGATCCTGTCCATCTCCTGTGCTGCCTGGATAATTGCATTGATTCGTGCAATATGTGATGAGAATGTGGTAATTATTACACCTGATTCAGTCTCTTCAGTACCCAGCAGTACGTCACGTACAAGATCTTTTGCTATTTGTTCGGAAGGTGTTTTCCCTGATAGGCCTGAATTTGTACTCTCAGTGATCATGGCCCTTACTCCTTCGCTGCCGAGTTTTCTTAACCGTGCGAAATCCGGGGGTTCACCGATGGTGGGGGTTCTATCCAGTTTGAAATCGCTGGCATACAATATCGCTCCATCGGGGGTATGGATGGCAGCAAAAGCCGAATCTACTATGCTGTGCTGGATACGGATGAATTCTATCTGAATATCAGGTGTGAGATTATATCTCCCGCCGATCTTTAGTGGAATGACCTCATTATTTACCCTGAATTTCTTTTCATCCGAAATTTCATGCTTAACAAGCTCTGCTGTGTACGGGGTGGCTATTATCGGCGCCTTATACCTGTGGGCCAGCTTTGGAATGGCTCCGATATGATCAAGATGTCCATGTGTGCAGACTATTGCTTTTACGCTTCCCCCCACATCTTTCATGATGGTGTCATCCGGGATAGCTCCCATTTTTATCAGATCCATTGAATGCATTTTGTCTATTTCAACATCTTCATGTATCTGGACCCTGTCCAGCTGAAGTCCCATATCAAGGATGATAATATCATTATCTACTCTTATACCGGTCATGTTCCGGCCCATTTCATTATAGCCGCCGACCGCAATAATTCCTATTTCTGTCATTTAAATCACTCTTTAATTATATATTATATCTTTTTGTTGCGAATTTACCGGTCTCAAATCCCCTTTGCCGCAGGAACTCCTTTGTGTTTCCACCTATTACTAAAGCTACGTTACCCAATTCTTCAATGGTACTACATCCACATAAGAACATAGCTACTCGCAATTCTTCGATGATAAGATTCAACCTGTCCACAACATCCTTATGTCCCTTCAAGGCGGGAGCTACAAGAGGTAGTGCAATTCCGCAAAGAGAAGCTCCCAGTGCAATGGATTTAGCCACATCGATGCCTGAACGTATGCCGCCTGTTGCAATTACTGGTATTGAAATCGTGGATTCTACGATACTTACCGCTGTAGGTATTCCCCAGTTCCAGAATTCTTTGCCAAGATGTTCGGATAGTATATCTCCGCGCTTTTGTGCACGATAGGTCTCTACACCTGCCCAGCTTGTTCCTCCAAGGCCCCCAACATCAATGGCAGATGCTCCTGCTTCGCATATGGAAAGGGCCTGAAAATGAGCGATACCGGCGCCAGTTTCTTTTACGATTACCGGAACTGACAGTTCCTGGCATACTTTCTTAATTGCCAGGAGGCATCCTGTGGCATCAACATTTCCTTCCGGCTGTATCGCTTCCTGAAGGAAATTCAGATGAATGGCCATGGCATCTGCTCCTATCATCTCAACAGCCCGCTCAAGTCCTTCTATCCCGAACTCATTTAGCTGTGCAGCCCCCACATTTCCATAAATGAATGCATTGGGTGCTTTGTCCCGGACGATCCTGAAGGAATCCTCCATGCTTGGGTCCTCAATAGCCGCTCTCTGGCTGCCTACACCGATACCGATGCCCAGCTCTTCTGCGGCGCTGGCTAGCGTTGCATTTACCGTTTTTGTATCAGGATGCCCGCCCGTCATTGATGCGATCAATATGGGGGCGCGTAATTTCTTGTCCAGGAATTCAGAGTCAAGATATACATTCTTCTTATTTATTTCCGGAAGACAATTATGAACAAGATCAATGTCATCAAAACCTGATGCCCGCAGACCATTGTTACTCCTATGCGCTTCCACATCTTTTTCAACGCATAATAATAAATGTTCAATCTTCCTTTCCGACGTACTCATTTTATATCCCTTATTAAATTAACTATATATAACTCATTTGTCTTCGATCAAAGTTCCTACATCCTCTCCATATAAAAATCTTGATACTACACCTTTGCGCGAAGCATTGAATATTCGGGAGCTTATCCCATTTTTTGCCAGTTCCAATAGTTCTGATACTTTTCCCAGCATTCCTCCTGTCACATCTGTGGAATTTGAACCTTTTATATTTTTTTTAATATTAACAAAGCTGTAATGGGAAATTTTCTTGATAACCGTATCTTTATCATCGAACACTCCATCAACGTTGCTCCCAGCGCCAATTTGCGAAGCATTCAATGCAGCAGCAAGATACGGAATTATCCTGTCACCTGAAAGAACCGATGCGCCTTTGATCCTGTCCATCACCACATCCCCATGAAGGACGGGTACGATACCTTTTTCAAGCATCACTTTTATCTGCCCAAGCTGGAAATCAATTATCTTTCCGTTCTCAAGCAGGCATGAGCTCAAGGGATGAACAGGCAGGGCATTCGCACCCGCATTATTTAAGGACCCCACAACTTTTGAATTTAACTCTTTCACAGAAACATGGGTAATATATATGCCTTGGGCATCAAATCCTTCGCTCAACCTGTATTTCATCGCCTGGGGATGACCAAAAGACCCTGCACCATGAACAAGGATAAGTTGTGAATCAGAATCTTTCCTGAATGAGGCGATCTCATTGGATATCCTGTCAATTTCGGCTTCCCTTGCTCTGGATATGGAGCCTTTTTCAGTTATTACGCTCCCACCGATCTTCAAAATGATAAGGCTCAAACCTGCAACACCCCGTCACTGGCAAACCTGGAAATAATTGCCGTACCTCCGGCTTTCTCAATTGCGCTGGCTACTTGCCGGGGTGAATCCGACAGAGCCACCATACATCCGCCGCCTCCGGCTCCTGTGAGTTTTGCCCCATACGCCCCGGCATTACGTGCAGCATATACAAGAGCAGATAATTCCATCGTGCTCACACCAAGAGCATCAAGCAGCCCATGATTAACATTCATGAGTTTTCCCAGTGCCTGGTATTTTTTTTGCATGACCAGTTTTTCTCCATGTTTTGCAAAGGAACCGATGGTTTTGATTATTGAACCTACAGGATCAGGGTATTCTTCCTTAAGCAGTGCTACCTGTTTTACAAGTTTTGCGGTTTTACCTGGAGTTGCGCCTTTATTGGTATTTCCAATAACAATACCACATTCGAGAATGTCCATCTTATTTCGGGAGGGAATTTCGATTACACCCCCAAAAGTCGAAACAAATGTATCGGTAGGGCTTGCAGCTCCCTGCACTTCCTTTTCTATCTCGTGCGCCATTCGTGCAATATCGGTCTTATCATAAAGAAGACCGCATTCGATATTTATAGCCTCCAGTGTGGCAACAGTTACAGCGGCGGATGAGCCCAGGCCTGAACCCACGGGGATTTCCGAGGATATTTCAATTGATACGTTTGGAGAACCCAGTTTTTGGATAGCTGATGAAACATAGGGGTGCAGTTCAAAATCAAGCCCTGTTGTCCCCATATCGGATACTATCAAAATCTCATTTGATCTTTTTACACAAACGCGGGTCCGAAGCTCTACAGCACATGCTATCGCTGTTTCTCCATATACCACGGCATGCTCACCGAACAGGTATATTTTACCGGGGGCTGTGCATGCAGTGGTCATCAAAATTCTCCGAGTCCCAAGATGCGATATGGAAATATAAGCATTGTTAGTTTATTGCAAAAAAAACAAAATTCCTAAAAAATATATATAACATAGGATAATATGAACATAAGGAAAAAAGGACACATTATAAATGAAGATCCTTACTAATGAAACTGCAGATTTTGGTATTGGCACAATGATTATTTTCATTGCAATGGTATTGGTTGCAGCAGTGGCAGCAGTCATGTTGATCTATACGACAGGAGAGCTCCAGCAGAAAGCAATGCTTACAGCAAAAGATGCCCCTTCCAAGGTCACAACAAATATTGATATTGAGAGCGTGTTTGGGGACAGGGTGAACTCTACTGTGCCAGGCCTTCAACCAGGCATTCAAAGCCTGAAAATCCGTATCAAACCGGAAGTAGGCACGGCTTCGATGGATTTGAGGCAATTAATTATAACCTCTATGAACAGTAATGAAATTGAGGTCATGAAATATTCCAACATCAGCAATACTTTGAATGCATTTGGTGCAGAAACGATACGCGATGAAGATGGATCTTTTACGGCAGATTTTCCGGTTCTTAACAGCGGAGATCTGGTAGATATTGAATTTCATACTTTCGATTATACAAAACCGATCCTTATTCCAAAGCAAACTATAACTCTAACTATCAACCAGGAACGTGGGGCATCGATAACTCTTGAATTGGCCGCACCGAATTCTTTTGGAAATGATAGGTATGTGAAGCTTTATCCATGATTCATTAATGATGCTTACATTAATTTCTTCATAATTTGCACCTTGAAACCGATTCACCATCAAAAACAAGGACATCACCTGAATATTTTTCCGGAAGAGACTTCATGGCAGCGATATTTAATTTATCTCCAATCTGCTTGATTATTCGGATATAGCTGTGTAATTTCTTTATTTCATACCGCTTCAGCGACCTGCTGATTTCAAGAGATTTTTCATTTAAGGTATTTTTCTCCAACCCTTCACAGTACATAATTTCAATGCCTTCCTCCCCCATAAAAAATGGATAACATCTGCATATCAAGGGACGACAGTTGTATATCATGCATTCCTGGTTCCTGTAAAATACACAATTTTCCTCCTCATTGCGCTTCAAGATCCATCCGATCACCAGGACCTCATCCCCCTCTGAGAAACATGAATATTTATCCGGTTCTGCCACTTCTTCCCATGTATGCCCTGTCATTTTGATTATGCGCCTGATATCACCCGGGAAGATTGAAATCGCATTGGATGGGCGAGAAATATTATCATTGATCTTGATATCGAAATTCCTGCGGCAGCACCAGCCGCAGCGGGCGCATGAAAAATTGGATCTCTCGATTTCATTGATAAACGATGAAGAATGGGTCTGAATAAGGCGGCGTATTTTTCCTCGAAGAGAGGTGATATCCATGAATGAACTTCAGATTGGGGGAATATTAAGTTTTCCCTAATATTAATTATAAATAGTTGCATCTTCAAATAGCGTGTTCGTTACATGAAACTGACAATCAATAAATCTGAAATAAAAGGCACCGTTAACGCTCCTCCATCCAAGAGCTACACTCACAGGGCTATTACTATCGCAGCCATGTCAAAAAAAGCAACTGTCCACAATCCCCTGATTTCCGAGGATACAAAAGCTACCATAAGAGCCTCAGAAGCTTTCGGAGCAACTATAGAGATAAAAGATAATTCTCTATTGATTTGCGGATTCGATGGAAAAGTAAAAATTCCGGATAATGTGCTCGATGTTGCAAATTCAGGAACCACACTTCGGATAATGACCGCAATATCCTCTCTCGTTGATGGGGCCACTGTTCTTACAGGGGACGCAAGTATCAGGACCAGGCCAAATACGCCGCTTCTTAATGCGCTCAATGACCTTGGTGCGGTAACTTTTTCGACACGCAATAATGGTATGGCCCCTCTCGTTGTCAGGGGAAAAATGAAGGGAGGAAAAGTCAATATCGATGGTTCGATAAGTTCGCAGTTCATCTCAGCCCTGCTGATCGCATGCCCCTTTGCGGAAAATGAAACCACAATAATGATAAAAGGCGAATTGAAATCACGACCGTATGTAAATATTACGATCGGTATGTTAAAAGATGCAGGAGCCACTATTAATTCGGATGAAAGAAAGAATTCATTCACTGTGCCTCCAAACCAGGAGTATAATATGAGGTCATATAATGTCCCGGGAGATTTTTCCTCTGCCTCATATATGATGGCAGCAGGAGCACTATGCGGTGATGTTACTATCAAGAATCTGTATCCTTCAGAACAGGGCGATTCCGCACTGGTAGAAATACTTGAAAAAATGGGGGCGCAGATATCATGGGACAGGAAAAAAGGCGAGGTAAAAGTGAATAAAAGTGAGCTTTGCGGCATCAAAGTGGATGTAGGCAAAACTCCCGATCTTGTGCCCACGCTCGCTGTGCTCGGGGCAGTTTCCACAGGACAGATGGTCATCGAAAATGCCGGGCATGTAAGATACAAGGAAACAGACCGTCTGCATGCCATGACAGTTGAACTCAAGAAAATGGGAGTGGATATTACCGAGGAAAAAGACAGGTTGATTATCAAAGGCGGGAAGATAAAGGGAGCTAAAGTGCACGGATGGGATGACCACAGGATAGTCATGGCGCTTGCTGTTGCAGGAATGGTGGCAGGAACAACAACGATCGATACAATAGAATCCGTTGGCATTTCATATCCGGGATTCTTTGAAGATTTAAGAAAAAGCGGTGCTGTTATTGCTTTGCCTGAAAAATAGAACGTAACCTGGCAAATATCCAATCATGAGTCGATATATTTTAATACTCCTTTGCATGTAGGGGAGGGATATGCCCAGGTGGCCTAGTCGGTTAGGGCGCCAGACTCATAGGGTAATTTAGATGAGGCGCTTAAAGTCTCCTGAGAAATCTGGAGGTCACGGGTTCGGATCCCGTCCTGGGCATCGAATTTCAAGTTCAATTCGTCTTTTTTTTGATTACTTTCACTTTGCTCTCTCAAGGCTAACAATAAAACGGAGAGTGAAGTAAATATAACCATGATGCACGGGTGTACTCGGATGAAATATATAATGTTATCAAGGGAATAACAAAATAACCAACGCTAAGAATTTGTTTAATCACCGGCAAGTAGGTTGAACATGCACTAAAAAAGGCTCGGTTGCAACGTTGCATCACAACTGTATCAGAAGGATTATGTTGTTTTCATCAAGCATGGGGTCAGCCAGAAGTTCTTACCTTAGTTTCTTAAGCTATGGTGGATATTTGAAAAAGAGTCACAGAAAAGATTTTTGTGTAAATAAATACTTTACTACATCAGATATGAAAAGCAAAATCCTGGCAGTGTTACTCTTACTATCGATCTTAACGAATATCTATCTTATCCAGGTTCAACCTTCTTCAAAGGATCTTCTTAAGATGAAGGATAAAATAAACCAGCTTGAAATTACTAATTCACAGATGAGTAAACAGATATACAGGGATAATCTTTCCATAAAAAATTATGCCTCACAACTTGATCTTTACAGGGAAAAAATTTCATATCTTGAAATAAAGCTAAACAATACTCCGACCGGCTTATCTGGAACTGCAAAACTTGAGGCACTACTGTTATAGAGAGAGTACCTGAAATCATAGATACAAAAGACTATATAAAGAATAATATCGGTATAACTGTTGAGTATGTTGATAATTTTGATGATATACTGATATATGCCACATAAAAATCATTGATGACAAAGGCATTTATATATACAAGTAAAACTTTGTTATCAAAAAAATCACGGGTGATGGTTCATGAGATCAACGAAATCGTTGTGTCCTGAATGTCTTTCTGTTATCGATGCTTCGATAATTGAAGAGAATGGAAAAATGATCCTTGAAAAAACGTGCGCAAAACATGGGATTTACAAGGATATCTATTGGTCAGATCCAGTGCAGTTTAAGCGTTTTGAAAAGTACTGGCATGATGGCGGCGGGGTGCTTAATCCAAGCGGCTTGAATGGGAATTGCCCACATTCATGCGGGATATGTACATCCCATAAGACTTCTACTATTCTTGCCAACATTGATGTTACGAACCGCTGCAACCAGGCATGTCCAGTCTGTTTTGCCAATGCTTCCGCTTCAGGTTATCTCTACGAACCATCTCTTGCCCAAATGAGAGCTATGATGCAGATGCTGCGAAATGAAAAACCTGTTCCCTGTCCTGCGGTCCAGTTTGCGGGTGGCGAGCCTACGATGCGGGATGATATCGTAGAGATCGTGAAAATGGCCCGCGAATTTAATTTCACGCAGATCCAGATGGCAACCAATGGGATCAAACTTTCACGAAGCCTAAAGTTATGCCAGCAATTGAATGATGCAGGTCTTCATACGGTTTACCTTCAATTCGACGGAGTGACCGAAGAACCATATATCAAGAACCGGGGCTTCAATGCGCTTCCCATCAAACTTAAAGCCATCGAGAATTGCAGGAAAGGAGGTCTTGACAGCGTTTCTCTTGTGCCGACGCTTGCAAAAGGCGTAAACGATATGCAAGTAGGCGATATTATCCGATTTGCCGTAAAGCATATGGATACCGTAAAGGGGATAAATTTCCAGCCTATTTCTTTTTCGGGAAGGATAAATAAAGAAGAAAGGCTGGAAAAAAGAATTACAATATCTGACTTATTTAGATTGCTCGATGAACAGACCGGCGGAGATATAACGGCAGATGATTTCTACCCGGTTCCTTTTGTAGTGCCGATCTCTCATTTTGTGGCTGCTGAAGAAGGTCTCCCGAATATTGAATTTACGGTACATCCGCATTGCGGAACTGGTACGTATGTTTATATTGAAAATGGAAAAATGCTACCCATTACCCGCTTTATTGATGTGGAAGGACTCCTTGAACATGTTGATGACCTGGCTGTGAATAGAGACAAATGGATCGGCAAATCCCTCGGAAAAATAAGAAGAATCACCAGCCTTATTTCAGCATTGCCGAATTACATTGATGCATCAAAAGCGCCAAAATCGATCGATGTAAAAAAACTCTTTATTGATGTCCTGAAGGAAGGAACAGGGGAAGCTACCAAGGAATTCCATCGACATACTCTCTTTATCGGCTCAATGCATTTCATGGATCTGTATAATATGGACCTTGAAAGGATCAAGCGGTGCGGAGTTCATTATGCAACACCCGATGGCAGGATTATTCCATTCTGCACTTATAATACGATACACAGGGCGCAAGTTGAAAAAAAATTCTCAACACCTTTATGTGAAACAAACGCAGTAAAATGATGTAAATTGAAAGACATGCGTTTCATTTGAAAAGAAAAATATTATTCTTCTATACAATGGTCGAGGTATTTTGCATGACTTGCTTTTATGAACTCATCACAGACTTTCCCGGGAGCTCCATCCATGACAATATGTCCCTTATCGATCAATATTGCCCTCTGCGCGACTTCCCTTATAAAATCAATGTGGTGACTTATGAAAATAATGGTCGTATTGAATGTCTTATTGACATTCTTCAGGGAATTGGCCACATCCCGCAATGTAATGGGATCAAGGTCACCAAACGGTTCATCAAGAAGCAATATGGATGGTTTTGAAGAAAGAGCAAGAGCTAGAGCAGCCCTCACATTCTCACCACCGCTTATCTGGTAGGGTTTGAGATCAAGAATTCCAATGGGAAGATCCACTGCCTCAAATACCGGTTCGGCAAATTTCAATACTTCCGTAAGCGGATAGCTGGGGAAAAGGACGCCAAGGATGGCAGGAGTATAGCCCATTTTGGCAAGCTTCTCCTTTCCATTATCTTCAGGCATATCAGTCATCCTGTACATTTCATCAAGATCCCGATCAGATATGCCAAGCTCATGTGCTCGTTTTCTTGCTTCTTCAATAACATACTGTCCCTTTACTCCCAGCCTGAATGCAAGCTGCTGTTTAATGGTGGAATGTGGCGTAAGAGCAAACTCCTGGTACATTATGCTGGTAATCCTTCTGACCTCCATTCTCTTTGGAGAATATGTGGACATTTCCACCCATTCATCTTCCACGCGGAATTCTATATCACCATCATCCGGGAAAATAAGCCCGTCCATGGCATGAAGTAATGTGGTCTTTCCAGCGCCGCTCGGACCAATAAGTCCAACCATCTCACCCTGTTTGAATTCAAGATTGATATTATCAAGGTCGAGAACTTCTCCCTGCCTGACAAGCCAATATCTCTTTGAAAGATTATTTACCTTGATAACAGTTTTATCCGATGTTCTCTCTGGCATCGGGATAGCAGGTTTCATATTCTTCATGAATTTTTTCAAAATTTCCTCAGGTTCGCCTTCATCAATTATCTTCCCATTATCAAGCCAAAGCACGCGATCTGCAAGATATGAATGAATTTCAGGCAGATGTGATACAACGATTGTTTTAACTTTTAATTTTTTATTGACGTTCTTTATTGTATCAAGTACTCCCTGTTTTGTTGCCGGGCATGTCATTGTGGCTGGTTCATCAAGGAGGAGAAGTTTAGGTTTTGATGCTAATTGCCTGGCTATTAACAACCTTTGTTTTTCTCCACCGCTTAAGACCGATGAAAAATGTTCTGCCTTAGAATCAAGATTTACGAGTTTCAAGTACTCAAGACTTTCTTCATAACATTCCTGGTAATATGGTGAATCCCTATCCGGAAGTGACTCATATCCAAATTTTTCGGCATAAACACGACGCAATACGTTTTCATATGTGGCGCCAGACCATAGTCCGAAATTTCTCTGGAGGTGGATAGCCGCCATTTTCTGGAGTTTCTTCATATCCTCTATCGAAGAATCAGGTTTTATCGTGAAACCGTCAAGTTCGAAACTGCCGCTGACGAATGGTTCCATCCCGCGCAATACTTTTAATATTGTTGATTTCCCGCCACCACTTCTTCCAATTATACCAAGGATTTCTCCCTCTTTTACATCAAAACTTACTCCGTCCAGAACTCTGATCTTGTCAGAATCGATTACATAGTCTTTAACCAGATTATTAACTTTGAGCATTGAAGATCCTCCAAAACATGCGGCATTAATGATTACTAACATATTGCTAACAACACATTAACCATCAACGGATATGACCGTTATAAGGCATTTTAAAGCTATTACTACTATGCAGTTTATAAGGTTTTTGCCAAAAAAATATCGCATGTATCGTATAAAACCCAATACTTGTTATCCTATTTGCACCCTTTATGTAGATTTTATTGAAAATACTTCTTGACTCCCCAGTCCACTTATTGGAGTCTTCACATCTTCCTTGCCGAAAAGTTATTAGGAAGGTCGATAATATAATCATACGGGCAAATAAGAAACACGGGTTTAGTTGAAGTTTTAGAGGTTAGTTGAAAGAAAGGGAGGATTTAACGTGAAAGAAAATGAAGAAATTGTTATTGAGTTGAGCGGGCTCCTTGAGGATAATGCAGGAGATCTCAAAAAACAATGGGTCAAGGAAATGACGGAGATGGGTTTACTGGAGAAGCTCACGCCGGTCGAGATAGAGCAGCAATCTTCGGCTATTTACGATACGTGTGTTTTGACCCTTAAGACAGGAATGTACGAAGCTGCTAAAAAATATGCACGGGAAATGGCGAAAAAAGGCGTGCTGGAAGCCATGACCGTGGACCAGATAATAATGGGCATGCTGAAATTGCGGGATGTATACGGGAGATTCATTTTCTCAGAATACAAAAAAGATGTTGAAAAATTATATGAAGTACTTGGCGTCTATGAACCCGTGGCGAACCGGATATTAAGTATTGTTGCTCTTTCTTTCGTGGAAGAGAGGGAAAGAGTAATCAAGGAGCAACAGCAGGCTATGCTTGCCCTCTCTACCCCGGTGCTGCAGATACGGGACCAGATACTGGTACTTCCTTTAATAGGTACCATAGACTCTGCGCGAGCAGCCCAGATCGTAGAACAACTGTTGAACAGCATCGTAGATGCCCAGGCCTCCGTAGTAATAATAGATATTACAGGAGTGCCCATAATCGATACTGCGGTTGCCAATCACCTGATCAAAACCATACAGGCGGCCAAAATGCTCGGGGCTGACGCCATAATAACCGGAATCAGCCCGGCCAATGCCCAGACCCTTGTGACCCTTGGTGTTGACCTGTCCATGATGACCACAAGGGGGACTCTTCGTTCCGGCGTGAAACTGGCAGATGAGATGCTCAGGATCGAGGTAGTAGAAAAGAGGTGAGAAATGGAGATACCAATCCTGAAAATAGAGGATTTTTTAATCGTATCCTTTCAGATCGAACTCAGCGACCATGAAATCGACATGCTGAGGGAATCAATACTTGACAAGATTAAGGAAACCGGAGCAAGGGGTTTGGTTATAGACATTACAGCCCTGAAAACCGTTGACAGTTTTATGGCCCGGTCCTTATCCTCCATTGCTGACACGGCGACTTTGCTGGGTGCAAGGACTGTTGTTGTGGGCATGCAGCCTGCTGTGGCCTTAACTCTTGTCGAGCTTGGTTTGAGAATTAAATGGAAAATCATTACCGCACTCAATCTTGAGAGTGGCGTCAACCTTTTGCGCAAGTCTTTGAAGTCAGGAAAGGAAATGGTTCATGAGTGAGGATACGCTTTCGGTCAGAAACGAAATGGATATAATTTCAGTGAGAGGTTTCGGCAGGAATGTCGCAGCTCAACTGGGTTTTGGAGTGGTTGATCAGTGCAGGATCACCACTGCAATTTCAGAGCTTGCGCGCAATATCGTCGTCCACGGAGGTGGGGGTTCGGTAACCATCAAGACAATCCAGAATGACAAAAAAGGAATCGAGATAATTTGCAAGGACAAAGGACCGGGGATAAGGGATATGGAGCTCGCCTTAAAAGGCGGATTCAGCACGGTGGGTGGCCTGGGTATTGGTCTTTCAGGGGCAAAACGCCTGATGGATGAGTTCCAGATAACCTCATTCACAGGCAAGGGTACTACCGTGATGATAAGGAAATGGTTAAAATGAAGTTTGGTATAGCCACCCACCCGATGTCAGGAAATAAGTACAATGGTGATATGTGTCTGGTTAAGGAATTCGACCACAAAGTCTTAATAGCGCTGATAGATGGATTGGGCCATGGAGAGCTTGCAGCAGTTGCCTCAAGCAGGTGTATGAAGAGCATCGAGGAACATTATGGGATGGGCCTGAAGGAAATTTTCACGTATTGCGATATTGAACTTAGAAAAACAAACGGGGTTGTGATGGGAATTATGTTCATCGACTTTGAGCATTCAACCCTCAGTTATGCCGGCGTGGGGAATATAAGCGCCAGCGTCATAAGCTCAAAACCCATTCACTTTATTTCCAGGGACGGAATCGTCGGATACAAACTGCCGAAGATAAAAGAATATAGGCATCCTTATACAACCGGGGATACGATTCTCATGTATTCGGATGGAATATCTTCTAACGTAACCCAACATCCTGCTCTTTTGAAGAAGGATGTACAGGAAGCAGCCGATGATATAATGAATCTATACGGAAAGGATGAGGATGATGCAATTGTGATTGTTGCGCGTTGATAGAATACAATGGATCTTGAAAGAGTAAAATCCACATATCCTGAATTATTAAGGAAATATTTGTTCGAAGGCAAAGAAGAAGAAGCCCTGTATGAAGCCTACAAGCTCGGTAAGGAGTTTTTTGAGGCAAAAATTGGCATCGAAGATATTATGAACCTCCATACCCAGTGCCTGGAAGAAATCCTTAAAACCCTTCCACCATCAAAAGTCCATGACATTGTGCTTAAGTCTTCCAATCTCCCCATAGAAATCAGTATCAGATTCGGGCTTGTTTGCCAGAATTACTTTGAAATGCTGCAGCAGACCGATGAAAAAATCAGGAAGGCTTTTTATCAGGCGGGGGAAGCCCTGACTGCGGGGCTGGATATTCATAAAATGCTCCCTGTTATTCTGGATATTGTGAGAAATCTCATTGAAGCGTATGGCTGTGCCATATTACTGCTGGAAAAGGGTGGAACGGTGATCAAGGCTTCAGAAGGTTTGGATACTGAAAACGAATTCTTTAAAGATATACTGTTCGAAAAGGTAGCAACAGAAGGAAAGCCACGGTTCATCAGCGATCTGAGTGAGAAAAAACATTCGAGGATATTAAAAGACGGCAGAGAAATCCGCTCAGTTCTGGCTCTTCCGATGAATTTCAAGGGCATGACCATGGGAGTTCTGGGAATTTATTTGACCCACCCCCATTATTTTGAGGAAAAGGAGATCAACTTGCTTACTCCTTTTGCCTACCAGGCCGCTGCTGCTATTGATAACGCCCGTCTCTTCATAGAACTGCAGCGCCACGATAAAACTCTGGAGGCCCTGTATGCCATAGACAGAGCTATAAGCCAGACGCTTGACATAGAAGAGATTTTCAAGTCCGCTCTTGCCAAGGCCATGGAATCGATCGATGCAGATTCCGGAAGCATACACTTGCTTGACGAGAAAGGGGAAAAACTCATCCTTAAAACCTACAGCGGTCTTATGTCCCAGGAATTTGTATCCAGTATCAGCAATCTGAAAATGGGAGAAGGCGTTACGGGCAGGGCAGCCCAGATGCAGAAACCAGAGGCTGTGGATATTTTCCATTATCCGAGCTCCAGCCTCCGGCCTTATCTGGAAAAAGAAGGGATTGTTTCACTGGCCAGCACGCCACTTGTTGCCAAGGGAAAGGTTTTAGGGGCAATGACCTTTTCAAATCATAACTACAGGATATTTTCTCAGGATGATCTGGATCTATTAGCTTCCATAGGAAGTCAAATAGGAGTCGCAATCCAGAACGCAACATTATTCAGTGAATTGGAGAAGCATCATAAAATGCTTGAGGCTCTTTATGCCATTGAAAATCTGGTCAGCAAATCATTGAACCTTGAAGAGATATTCAAGGTAGCTTTATCAAAAGTACTCGAAGTGACAGACACGGAAACGGGTACGTTGTATTCCTTCGACGGAGACGTTTTGCAGCTTAAAGCCTTTGAAGGTCTTTCTTCCGAATTCATAGAGAAAGCCATTACCAGAAAAATGGGTGAAGGAATACCAGGAATTGCAGCACAATCAAAAAAGGCAGTAACCATGGATATCTCCCAATTCCCAAGTCCGGTTTTACTTCCTATTGTGAAAAAAGAGGGACTTGTTTCATTTATCGGAACCCCTCTCCTGTCAAAAGGGAAAGTAGTAGGGGCACTTGCCCTCGGGAGAAAAAAAAAGCTAATATTTACACAGGATGACCTTGAGTTATTGTTCTCAATTGGAAATGTGATAGGCATTGCTGTAGAGAATGCCAGGCTTTACAATGAAGTGAAAGATAAAGCAGAGCATATAAGTGCCCTGTACAGGATAGCACGGGCCATTAAGACCAGACTGGATATTGGGGAGGTCTTTGATACCATGGTCGGTGAAATGAAGAACATATTGTCGTTTGACAGGACAAGCATCAGCCTGTTAAGAGAAGAGATGGTCGAGGTATTTGCCCTTGCAGAAGACATTCCGATCACAGAGCTCGCAAGAGGTACAAGGATACCCAGAGAAAAATCCAGCAGCGGATTTATTCTTGACCGAAGGGCAGGTTTGATTAGGAGCGTAGAAAATACACCTCTCTACGAGGATGCTATCCTTTTTAAAAAAGGCATTAGATCAGTCATCCAGATACCCCTTATCTCCAAGGGGGAAAGTATCGGGGTTTTCAGCCTTGAGAACTGCAATCCTGACGCGTATACTCAGCATGATCTCGACCTTGCCCAGTCCATGGCTGACCAGATCGCTACTTCTATCGAGAACGCACGTCTCTATGAGGAGCTGAAGGAGGCAAACCTCGAACTGGAGAAGAGGATCAAGGAACTGGAGGAATTTCATACCCTTGCGGTGGGAAGGGAACTTATGATGGTAGAACTCAAAGAAAGGATACGGAACCTGGAAGGAAGGAAATGATATGTTCAAATATCTTTTATTCCTACTGATGCTGCTGCCCATAATAGTGTCAGCCTACTTTTCTATAGTGCCTTATTCCCAGACACTGGAAGAACAGATAGAAGCTGGAAACCTCGCTACTGCAAAGGAAGTCTCCTACCTTGTGGGAGAGCATTTCAACTGGAGCATCAAGGTTGGGAATTACTTTGTTTCAACACCGAGGCTGGTATATTCTGTTGAGAATTTGGATAGGGAAGGTATCACTGAGCGGCTGGCGCTCCTTTTGGCTTCAGTACCTGATATAGACCGGGCATACATTACTACACCTGAAGGAATCCTCTGGGTGGACTATCCCTCAAATCCCGAGTTATGGGGAAAGGACCTGTCACAGCGGGATTGGTATAAGGGCGTCTCCAGAAACTGGCAGCCCTATGTCTCTGAGGTATACCTTCGGGAAGTAGTTGAGCCAGGATATATTGTCTCTGTGGCCATTCCGGTTAAGAACGAGAGCAATGCTATAGGAATAGTCGTAATGCAGCATAGACTTGAGACTGTACAGAAATGGGTAGCGCCGGTCAGGTTGGGTATGAGTGGTGTCATCTATGTCGTGGACAAGAACGGAAGGATAGTGGCCCACCCGGCCGAAGACCCAAGGCAACCCCCCGACTATTCCAGCGTGCCGATAGTAGAAAAAGTGATGATGGGACTGGAGGGAGTCGAGGAGATCTATGATCCTTTTGAAAATACAACAATGCTCTCAGCTTATGTGCCTGTGAAGGGTATTGGGATGGGAGTCGTTGCACAGCAGCCTATTGATGAGGCTTTTTCTCCTATAAGAATTCATACTAACCTGAGCATCATCCTCCTTACTTTGACCGCGATATTTGCTGCTTATGGTGCCAGAGAGTTTGATAAGAATAAGAGATTGTATCGTGAGCTCACCGTCCACCACGAAGAACTTGAAAAGAGAACCAGGGAGCTTTCTACCCTTTACGAAGTGGATAGGATCGCCACCCGGAGCCTGAATCCCAACGAGGTACTGACCTCTGTCCTGGCTAAGCTGCTGGAGGTGACTGGTGTTGATTCCGGAGATATTTATGTGCTTGATGAATCCTCTGGAGAGCTGATATTAAAAGGACAGAAGGGGTTATCCGACGAGGTCGTGCCTCTCATTGAGAGACTGAAAATCGGCGATGGTGTGGCAGGAGCCTGTATCCAGCAGGGTGATATCATAATTATAAATGATATAGAACTGGCACCTGCATATATGACGGTCTATGCCAGAAAGACAAATGCAAAATCGCTTGTTAGCATACCCATCAGGGTGAGAGAAAGAATACTGGGGGTACTGGATCTTGTCAGCCATAGCCTGAAGACATTTTCAAGGGAAGAGATAGAGCTTCTTGAATCTATAGCTGACCAGATAGGAATTGCGGTTGAAAATGCAAGCCTATACGAAAACCTGCAGCAGGCAAATCTTGAACTGGAGAGAAGGTTAAAGGAGCTGGAGGAATTCTATGAAATAGCCGTAGGAAGGGAACTGCGCATGGTAGAGCTGAAGAAAGAAATTGAAGAACTCAGGAAGAAAATTCAAATGTCAGAGGGAAATGTCTGAAAAATCCTCCAATTTGAATACATTAAAAGAAATAAAAATTGGGGATCATGTATGCAGTATTCATGAAGATCAGGAGCAAAGCATCTCTTTTGCAGTAGATTTCCTGAAATTTGGTCTTGAAAACTGGGAGAAATGTCTGTACATAGGTGATGTGGAGGAGATGTCTGGAAGGTTTGAGAAAATAGGAGGAAAGAACAATAATATAAAGACGGGTCAGTTGAAACTCGTATCGGCACAGATAACGACTGCAGAGAAATTGCAGCTCATCAGTGAGAATTATGAATCCGCGATCATGGAAGGCTACCGTTGCTTCAGGGTTGCACAGGAAATGATACTCTGTGAAGAACTTCTGGAGTACGAGACAAAATTGAATGATTTCTATCCCAAGATCCCTGCTCTTGGCATCTGCCAGTACGTTGTGAAAGTATTCGGATCCCAAGAATCCTTCGAGAAAGATTTGAAACCATCGGGTCCATCCGGGGAAGAACTCTTATTAAAAGCCGTGAAGGCGCACCCCAAGGTCTATATAGGCGGTATGGTGTGTGAAAATCCCTATTATTTTTCTCCCACCGAGAAAAATTTTGAAAAAGAACTGAAGGCTTACCTTGGACTGCTCATGGATAAAACTACCATGAAAAGGGAAAAAACTGTGTGTGAAATCCGCTCACAGGAGATTCTGAAGGAAAGGACAAAGAAACTGGAGGATAGCAGAAATGCGATATTCAATATGTTGAAGGATATGGATGAGTCTTACAAGAAACTCCAGAAAGCATATAGTGAACTCGAAACGCTCGACAGGATGAAAGATGAGTTCATCTCAAACGTGTCCCATGAATTGAAAACACCCCTTATCTCGATAAAAGGATATGGAGAACTATTGTATGATGAAAAACAGGGGCCGCTTCTGGATGAACAGAGGAAGAGCCTTGAAGCAATTATCAGGAATGCGGATAGATTGACTCGATTGATTAATTCTATCCTGTTCATGAGCAGGATGCAGTCGGGAAAAATTGAGTTTCATTTTGAGCCGGTGGATCTGGACGATGCGATCGGTATAAGCGTATGTGATTTTAAGAGCGCAATAGATAAAAAACAAATTGCTTTTGAAAAGGTCATTCCAAAAGTATCCATGGTAAGGGGGGAGAAGGATAGACTTATAGAAGTAATTAGCAATCTGCTCGATAACGCCATAAAATTTACACCCCTTAATGGTAAAATTTCGATTAAAGCATGGGATGAAGCAGAGAATGTTCATCTCACGGTATCTGATAATGGCATAGGTATTCCTGATGAGATCCTGCCAAAATTATTCATGCGCTTCTATCAGGTCGATGCCTCTGCATCAAGAAAATATGGAGGTACTGGTCTTGGATTGTATATCACAAAGACTATTATTGATATTCTTAAAGGGAAAATCTGGATTGAAAGTGGGGCTGGAAAAGGGACTACCGTTCATGTCCTGTTACCAATCGCAAGGGAGGTAGGCCCACTTAACTAACGACTGGGTGACAATAATTACTGAAAATCTTGTTAATGAGATTTGGTTTTGTATCTATTATTGCCTGGGTTTTCATAGCCTTCAGCTTTCGCATTTGACTGTGCTATATCTGCCCATCCCTATTGTGTCAACATCTGCACAATAGCTTTCCTCGTACTTGTCTTTATCCAGCACAATGTAGGTATATTGCAGGAATACTAACTTGTCTAAATAGTCATGTATCATGTTTTGTCACCTCTTCCCGTATATTTTCGCTGCCCATATAAGCCAGAGTATCATTTACCTTCAAAATTGAACCTCCTTCCATAAACTGGACATTGTTCTATTTCTTTGGTATCCCAATCTATCTTCCACCCCTTATCTTCCAGTAATTTAAGGGCAAACAGCATTCTTGGTCTGATAACTCCTTTATTCATAATGCACCCCCCTCGATTATTCACAACTAATTCCTATGCCTTCTTTTTGTATCAAACTCGATTTTGGAGTTACAATGGACATCAATTTGTTAGTTTCTAATATATGCGCTGCTGTATATATTTCGAGACCCAACTTTCTCCTTGCCTCTGTTATTCTCTCCAAAATCAATACTGACGCTCTCTCAGGGTCAACTTCCACAATAAATTTTCCACCAAAGAGTTCTTCAGAAGTTTGGGTGAGCAACGTTGTCACTTCCTTACTTCCAAGAACAGGGGGAATTACCCCAAGATGCACCGTGATGCCAAGTGCCAATGCACCTGTTCCTATGGAAGTCGCTTTTTCAGCCACCCATTCTGCTGCTGAAGCTGCTATGGGCAGATCCTTTATGGGAATGCCCAGTTTTTCCGCTATGGCAGATATTAGAATAATCACCCTTCCATTGTCGCTACAGCTTCCAAAATGCCATACAGGAGGCAACGGCCTATCAAGTCCTGCTGATTCCCCGAGCAGTGCCAATACGCCTCTGAGCTTGTCGCCTGCATATTGTGAGGCGTCAGGACTGAGAAGCCCAGCCCTGGCACACGCCTGGGCAGCACAACCTGTAGCTACTACAAGGACATTCTGTTTAATAAGATTTTTTGCAATTGTTACATGACTTTCATCTGCAACGACCCTGGGACTTGTACAACCAGCAAGCAGCACTATCCCGTAGATATTTCCCGATGCTATGGTATCAATCAATGGTTTTAAGGGATCATCAGGATTAATAGTTGAAAGCATGGTAAGACAGGTCTCCACTGAGAAACCTGCGATCAGTTCCCTGGGTTTTCCTTCCGGGAGGTAAATATTATTACCTCTTTTCTTGAAATTCTCCAATGCCACTTCAAATATTCTCCTTGCCGCCTCATCTGCATGTTCATCTTCAAATGGTATGTGTAAAGCGCCGGTGATTTTTGCCTCTTTCATGGTCGTAATGACCTTTGTGTGGAAATTCCTTGCAACATTCACTATATTCGGATAAATGCACTGGACGTCTACGACGAATGCTTCAACCAGTCCTGTTGCGATAATAAGTTCCTGCGAAAGGTTACTACCTGCCAGAGGAATTCCATGTCTCATCATGACTTCAGTTCCAGTACAGCAACACCCCACGATATTAATACCTGAGGCTCCAAGGGCTCTGGCTCTTTTCAATAGTTCTTCATCTTCTGATAGTTCAACTATCTTTTCCGCAAGGAGCGGGACATGCCCGTGGATAACCAGATTTACCTTATTTTTATCAAGTACATTGAATCCTATTGATGAGTAAACAAGTTCTGGTATTCCCAATAACACATCCTGAAGCTGTGTACCTATTATCAGGGATGCCATATCAGCCACCCCAAGCCTTGCGGTATGTAAGATGAGCGATGTCGGATCAGCCATTGTACCCATAGAAGTTTCGTGCTTTTCGTTCAGGAGTTCCTCACCCACAGAGCCGGGGATAACTCCCAGATAGGAAAGGTTCTTAGCAACACTGTCAGGGATGTAAGAAATAAATCTCATAGAAGGTTTATCACATATCAGATCAGAAATTGCCTGCGAGGCGACCTGGATGGCAATATTCTCAGTTCCCATTGATGTATCGAGTTTTAATTTTGTAGCTATTGATTTTAATTTTTCAGGCTCTTTTATCTTATAAGTCGTCTGGTTTCGGGCGGTTTTCTGAAGCGCCCTTGCTGCATGCAGCGCATGCGAAGCATGGGCTGCCGTCCCTCTTCCCACCATCATAAGCAAATTCCTCGCAACAATAGTATCACCATTCACACCGCATGCCCCTTTATCTTTGCAAGGGCCCAATGCGCACTGCCTGCAACAGGTACCAAGCGCCCCTAATTTACAGCTTGCTGCTCGTTTGCTAAAAATTGTCTCTATACCCATACTCTCGGTATATTGTATCATCTCTTCTGTAGCATCATCAAGTGCTCTCCTACTTATTTCGGTCAATTTGAATTGTGGTATCATTTGCATTCTCTCCCAAACAATTATTTTGAAGTGCCACTGGTAAATACCATGGTGAGCATTTAATGGAATTATGATAATGAGATATTCTGGCGATTTAAAATGTATCCGTTGTTTATTTGTTGTTTAAGTTTATAATAGATATTAATATTAAAAAAAAACGTAATTGCATGCATATTTTGTAAAATAAAGTCTTTTTTTCAGGCAGAAACAATATTAATACCATTTATTTGGATGCCATTACATGTGCCACCATTAATAAGTATAAATTATGATTTTGTTCTCATGTCTGCCACATTAGATTTTCAATAATTTTCTTCACGATTTTCCGGGACAAAAGGTATATATAATGCCACCGGTCTAAGTATTATTAATAATATTGCTCAGGATTAGAAATATTAATAGATAAATGCAGTAATCCATAAGCAACAGGATAGGTGGCTTATGGGTGGTCTTGATCTGTCAGACTCATGAGAATATCAATAGGTGAGGAATGGTCGTTCGGAAACATATTTCGATTGAGAAAAAATATGTAGACAAAATAAAACCCCTGCTGGAAAAGTATGAAGGGAATTTCAGCGCAGCCATACGAGAGATAATTGATATCGCAGTGGAAGGAAGGATGGCTCTGACTCATTCGGATCATGTCATTCTCTTTGATTCGCCAACTGCTAACTTCCTCCTCAGCAAGACAAACGGCATAATTCCTGAAAAAGAGATATTGTCTAAAATCGCAGATCCGCTTTTGTTTCATTCATTATCCAATACCCTGGAATATTTCAATATCAAATTCAAGGAACTGGGGTGGGGAATAACATTTAGTGTCACCTGTGATAATGATACTACTCCGACCATTGCAGCGCTTACCATAACGGGTGAAAATGATCAACTCATAGACCTTTCGGCAAAGTTATTCTCCCTGTACCTTGCAGCTGTTAAACACCTTGGGATAGAATCAGTATACAGGAGAAGTAAGTCTATCGAACTCAAATATAAAGTAAGGGGGAGTGAAGAAACAGCCTTTGATGATATTGATAAATATCTTGGTCAAATGCAAGAGCTTTATTCCGAAATTGAAAAACGACCGGATTTCTGGCGAGGTATTGTAAGAAAATACCGGGATAGCAGTTACAAGACAGTTGCAATTCATAAAAATACTTTTGAAGACCTCCTGGCAAAAAAGACCCCTATCGGAGAGATAGGCATTGAATTGATAGCCAAACGTCCGATTAAGAATATTCCTCATCGAGAGTTCCTATATATCTTAAAGGAAGTGTACGAAACATCATGCGTTGCGGACAATTTTGATATTGAAGGAGATACTATCAAAGTCTTTCACAGTTATGGAAATCCCCGGGCTGTTGAAACCCTTAGAAACATATTATTAAATCAATTGAAAGCAAATGGGCATACCTACACAGCCGAATCCACACGTAACTTGATAATATTCCGGCACATGCCTGAGATTGGGATCAAGATAAGTGAACTTATTGCTAACATGAAGAATTCAAACAGCAATTTTGACCGGGAAATAATTGCGTTTCTCAGGTTCTGTTCCAGTCTAAAAGGTCAACCAGATGTTAGCCGGTCAATCCGTGTTCTTGGTTATATGATGAGTAAACAGATATTTACAGAGTATGAGAAAGAGCACAATATTCATATCTGGAACATGAAAAATTTCCAGAATGCATTCTCTGCTCTGGATTCTAAAATAGGGAGGGTATCTGAATGGAAGTTGGTTAATAATAAAACAATCTGTTATATTGTTAAGAAATGCAATCTGGCACAGATAAGTGGTGAATTCAACATTGACCTGTGTCAATTATCAAGAGGTTTTTTCAAAGGGGCAATAGAGTATGTTTTTAAGGATAGCGTCGAGGTAAAGGTGATCAAACAATTAACACATGGTGATAACGTGTGTGAGGTGCATATTCAGGTACAAGACCCACCTATCTGATCGAATTGGAACGTATGCAGTAAAATATCAAGGCAGGTAAACGTAAAATAATCTTAAACTTGTTGGAAGGTCAAAATTTATGGAAACATTTAATAGGGAAAAATGGTAAGAATGAAATTAGTTCATTTAAATCAGCCAGGATATTTTTATCATGATACCTGGAAAGATAAATTGGTGAAGGGCGTAGCTTGTTATGAGAATACTATTAATATTGGGCAGCTCTGGAGGTGATTATTATAACAATTTCTGAGTCGCTTCAGACGGTTTTACATGATCTTGGATACATGCATGGTATTCAGGCTTCAGCATTAGTCTCAAACGATGGACTTATGATGGAATCTAATATTAATACACATAGTGTTGATACGAAGACATTCGGAGCGGTGATCGCCATGCTAACGAGGTCAGCCATTCACACGGCGAAGGAGTTAAATAAAGGGGATATTGAATATTTGGTTCTTTTTACAAAAAAGGGTCAGATAATATTAAAAAAAGTCGCTTCACTTGCAATACTTACCGTTCTAACAGAAACAGGTACGGATGTCAGCTTGATTATTGTGGAAATGAAAAGAGCCAGCGAAGAGATTAAAAATATTCTTGCCCATCTCTGACAGTTACTAAATATATGTGCCAATGAATCAGTATGAAAGGTTGAACATTATGCCATCAGCAATCCATCAGTCGCCCCACATCTTAACAGCTATTGTAGCCAGGAGATAAATTCCAATTACCATTAATAGGAGATGCACGAATATGAACATTCTTCCTATCCATGCCCATTCCATATATAAATTGGAATATGAGTAGTAGACTCTTAAGATCGAACCCAGTACCAGAATCACTCCTGATAGCGCCAGGATCAGCCATCCCCTTCTGAAAATGTGCAAACTGAATTTTTTTGATGCATGCATGCAGATAAATACTATGAAAAACCCCATCATCATATTAATTAGTTCAACAAATGTCGCTGCATTAATTCCCATAAATCTCTCCTATCTAATAAGAATGTTATTTTCATACTAATTAAATTTTTTGATTTGATTAAGAAAAACGATAATAATTGAAAAGCGTAAACTATAAATCTATTGTTCGCGTAATCACGAATAAACAATTTCATAATGGGGCAAAACGATGGATCAACCTGAATATCATGATCACTACAAGACATATTTCTCTTGATGATGAATGTGTGGAGAAAATAAAACCATACGTTGAAAAGAACAAAGGAAATTTCAGTGCCGCAATAAGGGATATCATTGATGAGGCAGGAAAAAGTGGTATTCATGAGAATGTATCAGTTATAGAAATTTCGTTGTTTAAATGGATGCTGGGGGAAATAGACGGTATACTCATTCCGGATACCATACTGGATGCTATGATAGATCCATTGTTAATCAATTCATTGACAAAACTTAAAAAGAACCTTGTTGATAAATTCAATGAGCTTGAGTGGGAAATTGACGTGACATTATCATACGATACGGATGTTAATCCTGCTAATGTTTTGATAGAAATCAGGGGTTCTTATGAAAAAAGAAAAATTGTTGCCAGCATTGTATCACAGTATCTGGTGAAGAATGCAATGAATATTAAACCCCTTGAAATAAAATCTGTTTCTGATCATAATGATTGCATTATCGTTGAACTCAAAAAATCGAATAAAGAAGATTCTATGCGAAGCTTGATGACCTTTTTTGGTTCAAGGGATGAAATAATGAAAGCTATAAAGGAACGTCCTGTTTTCTGGAAAGCCATAATAAAAAGGCATCTATTAAGCAACTACAATATGGTCACTGTTCACAGGAATTATTTTGAGGATCTCCTGGCTGGTAATGTTCCCATGGGGGAAATTACTATTGAGACCCTTGCAAAGAAACCAATCCAGGAAATACCCCTTGGAATGATGCTTTCTTTGCTAAAGGAAGTTTATGAGACTTCCAGGGTTTTTGATCGTGTAGAAATTGACCGGGAAACATTAATATTATTTCACAGTTATAGAAATATGGTGGTAATTGAAACATTAAAAAAGAGCCTTGTATCGCTCTTAGAAACGAACGGTCATTTATATGATGCAAAAGTAACATCAAATATGATCGTACTAACCCATAGACCGGATATAAACACTAAGGTAAACGAAATCGTAAGCAATCTGAAAATCAGCAATAGCAGAGTAGACCAGGAATTAATAATGTTCATGGCTTTTCTTAAAGGGCTAAAAGACATCCCGGATATACATTTATCATTAAAAGCTTTAGGGGGAAGGATAGGTAGGTCCCTTATGCAGGAGTATGAAAAAGAAAATGGTATTAAAAACTGGACCCTGGAAAATTTCCAAAAGGCTTTTGAAACTATTCATTCCAAACTCCGAATAGAAAGTGATTGGAAAGTAGAGGGAAAAAATCTGACGTATAAGGTCAGGAAATGTGCAATGGTCGAAGATGGAGATCTATTCGAAACTGAAGTTTGCCATTTAATTCAGGAATCATTCAGGGGGGCATTGAATCATGCATTTGGAAATAAAGCGGGATTACACATTAATAAATCATTCATCAATGGAGATAAATCGTGTGAAGTGGAATTACAGATCTTATAAAAAGGTCCAATGGGAAAGATAAAAACAAAGATTCTGTGGGGTGATGCTAATGACAGTTTCAAGACATATCTCAATAGATGATGAACATTTAGAGAAGATTAAGCCCTACCTGGCAAAATACCAGGGTAATTTTGGCGGTGCACTCAAAGAGCTCATAGACCAGGGTAGTTTGTATCGTTCAAGGAATAATGCCCAATCAATTGATATATCTCTCCTCAATTGGATGCTCACCCAGATGGATGGTATTTTAATTCCTGATAACGTATTATATGAATTGATCGTTCCTTTGTTACAGAATGATTCGATGAAAAAATGTGAAGAAAATTTGAACTATTGTTTCCATAACCTAAAGTTAGGTGTGGATCTTGTCCTGAAATATGATAATGAATCACTTCCCTTGGAAGTGATTATTGAAATAAGAGGGCACCCCGACAAAACTGAATTTGCTGCTAAAATTGCATCCCAATATCTGGTGAATAATTCACCTGGCAATTCGCCGCTTGAAATTCGGTCTGTTAATAATTATGGTGGTAGTTATAAAATTGAACTTGCTATTTCGAATAAAAAAGATGCTCAAAGGAGCTTAGTAACATTTTTTGGAGGGACAGATGAAATTATCAATGTCATCAAGAGCCGTTCGGATTTTTGGAGCTCCATGATCAAAAAACATGTTTTATGTGACTACAACATGGTTACCGTTCACAGGAATTATTTTGAGGACTTAGCTGGTAATAAGCTTCCCACTGAAGAAATTACGATCGAGAATTTAGCAAACAAGCCAATCCGGGAAATACCCCATAAAGAAATGCTTTTTTGGATAAAAGAAGTATATGAAACTTCAAGGATCGTTGATAAATTGGATATCGAGAATGATTCTTTAATAGTGTCCCATAGTTACAGAAAAGAAAATGCAATTAATCTATTAAAAAAAAGCTTGATTATGCTTTTGGAATCGAACGGTCATTTATACGATGCAAAGCGTGTGGCAAATAAGATCGTGTTGACACACAGACCAGATGTCGGGATTAAGATCAATGAAATAGTAAACGATCTAAAAGTCAGTAACAGTGCATTTGACCAGCAATTAATAATGTTCATGACTTTTATTAAAGGACTCAAAGACATCCCGGATGTACCCTTATCCCTGACCGTTTTGGGGAGAAGGATTGGCAGGTCACTAATGCAGGAATACGAAACAGAAAATAACATTAAGGAATGGAGCATGGAAGCTTTCCAAAAGGCTCTGAAAAAGATCGATTCTATACTTCAAAGAGAATGTGAATGGAAACTTGAGGAAAAAAATCTCCTTTATACTATCAGGAAATGCAAAGTTGCAACTGATGGGAATATCGTTGAGGTATATACTTGCCATATCGTAAGAGAAACGTTTAAAGGAGCAATGAGGTATGTATTTGGAAATAAGGCAGAATTACAGGTCAAAAAACTATTAACCCATGGTGATAATGTATGTCAGGTATTAATTCGAATACTGTGAACTACCACCCTACCCAATTTTTCTGCAAATGAAAGGCAATCCTTTCTCCAGGATCATTGTAGCGCCAGGTGCTACTTCCTTGATCGTCTTTATGAGATCAACAGCCTCTTCGACTTGCTTCCTGCACGTGTCAAGAACTTGTTCAATACGGTTCAGATCGTCCCCATTCTTAACATCTTTTAAGGCATTTGCAAGTTTTTCAACTACCTGAATCAATTTTTCTTTTTTCTCTGATCCTTCCAATGCTTTTTTTGCCTCAGTAAGATAATTTTGTACTGCCTTTTTTGCCTCTTGTTTTTTGAAAATTATTGTGTAAAATGATCGATAAAAAGGATAACAGAATTGAGCCGGATTGAAATGCACTGCTTCATTAGATGATATTTCAAAAAAATGAATGGCATTTTCCAATTCTTCCTGGAAATTATGTTCACCTTTTGCTTCGGTCGCTTTCACTATTGATGCTTTTCCCAGATAGTAGTTTGCTGACACTCTTGTATCGGTATCTTTCTCCCCTGCCAGGCGTATCAAGTCCTCCCATGCTTGTTGCTTATCAGGGATATGAGGAAAAGCAGCACCAAGTGACCCGGCAGCGATCCCTCGAATATTTTCATCCTCATCCTGTGTCAATTGATGCAGGTCATTCCAGGATTGTTCTTTATCGGGAAAGTAAGAAAAAACAGCACCCAATGCTCCTGCACCAATTCCCCTGATAAATTTATTCTTATCCCCGGTAAAACGATGGAGGTCATCACCTGCTTGTTCTTTGTCAGGGATGTGAGGAAAAGCAGCGCTCAGGGATCCGGCAGCTCCCAGCCACACATTTCTATCTTTATCCTTCGCTAATCTGATAATGTCCTCCCATGCCTGCTTCTTATCAGGAAGAGCTGAAAAATTATTGCTTAGTTGAGTTAATGCCTCCCTGCGCTTATGAAAGCTTCTGCTTCTTGTTTCCTTGTGTATTTTCCCCTGATCTATCAACCCGATCACCTACCACTCTGTACCGAAGGTATTATTTTTCAGATCTATCTATGCTATGAATCCATAGGACTTTTTGCCATTATTTGTTTCTTCATGCAGAAGCTCTTCCATTTTTATTTGGGCTGCCTTAATGCGTTGAAGTAATTTCACAGCATCGGATGGCTTTATCTTCACGACGATTCTGTGCCTTAAGTCCTGACTGTATACCCATAATGCATAAACAAAATATACGATAAAAGCTACCGGTATGATGAACAACCAACCTGTAACGAATGCTATGAACGTTTCTGCAGGATAATAATAGGCAGCTCCCATAACCGCCCCGGCAATAGCTGCCGCAGCAATATACTTTGCCCAGTTTTCCATGTGTGTTCTCCCATTTTTACTGCAAATTCATGAGCCAATAAATTAATTCTCATCTCACTACTTAAATCTATCCCAGCTTACAGTATCTGTAAAGAAATGTTAAATTGGTGATTCTTTTTAATCATTCCACAATGCAGCTATAGAAAGGTTTATACTGTATAAATACTCTAAAACTGAATATCATATTGATAATGACTGAGGTATATAAATATGAAATTTAGCTGGTTTTTCAAGAAAAAAGATTTAATGCAAGAAGCGCAAGATTATAAGAATTCGGGAAAATATGACCGCGCCCTTGAATCATATGCGAACATTCTTAAGATCGAGCCTAAGAATCTAAAAGCCTGGTATGATAAAGCATCGATTCACCTGACACTTGAACAATACCTCCCTGCCCTTGATGCTTACAAGACTATCCTGGAAATTGACCCGAAGAACATAAAAGCATGGCATGAATTTGGATTCATACTTGTGAATCTTGGAAGACTTGAAGAGGCTCTGAAAGCATATGACAAAGTACTTGAATCAGAGCCTGAAAATATAAAATTGCTAAATGAAAAGGCAATGATATTGAAGGAATTGAAGAGGGATCCGGAAGTAATAAAAATATACGACAGGCTTCTTGAGAAAGATCCGAATAACATTAAAATGTGGTATGATAAAGGATTAATGCTTTCCAGTCTTGGAAAAGAAGCCGATGCGTTTTCAGCATACGAGAAAGTCCTGAGCATAAATCCTGGTCATGGAGGCGCTCTTGCCAGGAAAGGAATGATAATAGGAACGCGCAGGCAATATGCCGAAAGCTTTGACTTACTTGAAAAATCCATTAAGATTGATCCTTCGAATTGGAATGCATGGTATGGCAAGGGAAAGATATGGGGATTAAAAGCAAATGACCTTTCTTCAATTGACCGGAAATATGATGCAATGAAAGCGTTTGAAACCGCATTGAACGCATATGGAAAAACCATTGAATTAAATCCCGGGGATGCAATGTTATGGTTTGAGAAGGGTGTAATTCTCAATAAACTTGACAGGGCAAGTGAAGCCCTCCAGGCTTTTAATAAGTCAATAGAAATAAATCCCGAAAACGCTAATGCATGGTATGAAAAAGGATTGATAACAAAGGAACTTGTAAGTGAAGCTGAGGCGATGAATTGCTTCAGGAAAGTAATGGAATTGGATCCTTCGCACACTCTTGCCCGACATAAATTGAAAAAATAAAAAACACATGGAACAAACCCTCAAGGGCACAATAATCTCTGGCGATGAATTTGAACCAATAGACGGCTACATTACTATTAAGAATGGCTTGATACAGGATATTGAAGAAAGCAACGTTGCTGCGGATGTAATAATAGCCCCGTGTTTTGTTAATACCCATACTCATCTTGGGGATTCAGTAATAAAAGATCCTCCATTTTTACCTTTATCTGAACTTGTGCAACCCCCTCATGGTTTGAAACACAGGATTTTGAGTAAGACCCCGCATTTTGAACTCGTTTCTTCTATGAAAGCAAGTCTTAATGATATGATAAAAACAGGAACGTGTGCTTTTTGCGATTTTCGTGAAGGCGGGCTAGCCGGAGTACAGGCGCTCCAGGAGGCATTGGGAGCTGAATCCCGGCTAAAATCGTTGGTTCTCGGGCGCCCGGGTGTGGATATGAATTATCTTGACTCCTGCGATGGAACCGGACTTAGCAGCATGAATGACCTGGAACTTGGATATGTCCAGGATATTGTTAAACAGACGCGTGAAAAAGGAAAGAGATTTGCCATACATGCTGGTGAAAGGGACTTTACTGATATTTCAAGCGCTCTTGAATTACAGCCTGATTTCCTGATACATCTTACAAATGCCAATGAAAAACATATCAGGGATATAGCGGATTTAAATATTCCTGTAGTAGTGTGCCCACGCTCGAATTATATCACAAGATCAGGATTCCCGCCCATAGGGAAAATGCTTGATGCGGGAATTATCGTTTCTGTAGGCACTGACAATGTAATGCTTAATTCCGTCAATATGTTTTCTGAGATGGAATTTCTTGTCAAAACAAAAGTATTTGATGACAGACAAGTATTTAAACTGTGCACGCTAAATGGAGCAAAACAGTTAGGCATGGATAAAGAATCAGGTTCCATAAAAAAGGGTAAAAATGCAAGATTGATGATCTTGAATAAAAAATCCGATAATATGCAGGGAATTAAAAATCCATTGAGCAGTTTAGTGAGGCGAGCTAGACCTGATGATATTATAAGTATAATTTAATGCGTGAAGGAGGAAAATTATGGCCAGTAAATTCTATGAAAAAATATTAATTGCAACAGATGGTTCGGAATATACAAAAAACGCAGTTGATTATGGTATCGACATTGCAAAGAACACGGGAGCAAAGCTGTTCGCAATTTATGTAGTTGATACTGCGGCTTTTGCTTCGATCCCCATGGATGCTGCATGGGAAAGCATGTATGAGCTTCTAAAACAGGAAGGAGACCTTGCAATAAAATTTGTGGCAGAGAGAGCGGAAGCAGAAGGGATGGAAGTTGAGGGCAATTTAATTGAAGGGCATCCTGCTGATGAAATCATAAGATATTCCGAAAAGAACTCGATTTCGGTCATAGTAATGGGAACCCTGGGAAAGAGCGGGCTTGACAGGTTCCTTCTGGGAAGCGTGGCTGAGAAAGTAGTCCGTAATTCTAAAATACCTGTACTTGTAGTTCGCGGTAAGAAGTAATAATTAGGAGACATAAAATGCCGAATACGCCGCAAGGCATAAAAGTGGAAGACGTAATGGCCAGGGACGTTGCCAGCGCCAAATTGCCTGGATCAAGGGATGAAGTTCTTGAAATATTGAAGTCAAAGCATATTTCCGGGGTTCCTATAGTAAAAGGGGGAGAACTGGTGGGTATCGTAACAAGGACAGATCTGTTAAAACATCCCGAAGAAGAGCAGATAGCGATCCTGATGACGAGAAATCCCATAACGATCAAGCCGGAAAAATCGATCGTTGATGCCGCAAAATTGATCCTGGAATATAATATCCGGCGTTTACCGGTGGTGGAAGATGGTATCCTTACAGGACTTATTACAATAGCAGATATTGTAGGGGCAATCGGAAGGCTGAATATCACGGCCCCTATCAGTGATTATATCGGAAATGGTGTATTTTCGGTCTGGAGCGAAACACCTCTTTGCGTAGTTGGTTCGATCATGGAGCTTGCTGATGTTAAGGCAGTCCCGATATTGGATTCTACACTTACACTTGTTGGTGTGGCGGGAGATAAGGACCTTATTAGTGCAAGCATAATTGAAGATAAGACAGAGATGTCAAATATGTCTGCAGGTTCTGATGACGATGCATGGACATGGGAATCCATGCGAGACACAATGAGTCTATATTACAGCGTTTCCAAGATCCAGCTTCCCAATTCGCCTGTTAAAGAAATAATAAAACTAACAGGTGAACCTGAGACTGTATTGTTAAGCTCTTCGATAAGCGAATGCGCACGCAAAATGAGACGCCAGAGAATTGATCAGCTGCCGATCATCAATAGCTCAAAAAAGCTCCTGGGTTTAGTACGTGATAAAGACCTTTTGAAGGCAATAGTGTAATTCATGAGAAGCGATAATATTAAAAAGGGACTTGAAAGAGCACCACATAGGTCTTTATTAAAGGCAGTCGGTCTGACCGATGAAGAAATGTCCCTTCCTTTTATCGGAGTTGTGAATTCCTGGAATGAGATCATACCCGGACACATCCATCTTGATAAGCTTGCCGAGGCTGTAAAAGCCGGAATTCGCATGGCTGGCGGTGTCCCGTTTGAATTTAACACTATCGGGGTATGCGATGGCATAGCAATGGGTCATACCGGTATGAAGAATTCCCTCCCGAGCAGGGAAATAATAGCTGATAGCATAGAACTAATGGTGGAAGCGCACCAGTTCGATGGAATGGTAATGATACCAACATGCGATAAGATCGTGCCGGGACATCTCATGGCTGCGGGCCGTCTTGATATACCTACCATAGTTGTAACAGGCGGACCCATGATGCCCGGGATCGTTGGTGATGAGCCGCGGGATGTAATATCATTGTTCGAAGCCGTAGGGGCGCGCCAGAATGGAAAGATAACAGACCGGGAACTTAAGAATCTTGAAGATTGCTCCTGTTGCGGAGCAGGTTCCTGCGCGGGGCTTTTCACTGCCAATACCATGGCATGCGTTACTGAGGCGCTTGGCATGAGCCTTCCCGGCTGCGGAACAGCGCATGCTGTAGATGCAAAAAAAGGTAGGATCGCGAAGCATTCAGGTATGAAGATCCTTGAACTTGTGGAAAAAGGAATAACAGCAAGATCTATAGTTACTGAGAAGTCACTTGAGAATGCAATACGAATAGATATGGCAATAGGGGGAAGCACAAACACGGCTCTGCATTTGCCTGCGATAGCGCTGGAATACGGTCTGACACTCCCGCTTATAAGGTTTGATGAAATAAGCAAGGAGACACCTCACCTGATCAATCTGCGTCCCGGCGGGAACAGGTTCCTCCTGGATTTTGAACGAGCGGGGGGAGTTCCGGCAATACAGGAGCGTCTGCGCTCAAAGCTTTTCATGGATACTCTGACCGTAACGGGAAAAAATATCGATGAGAACCTGAAAGAATATATTATCATAAATCCGCGCGCAAATAAGGAGATCATTGCAGGTCTTGATTCTCCTGTTCATGCAGAAGGCGGGATCGCCGTATTGACAGGCAGCCTTGCGCCCGATGGCTCTGTAATAAAACAGACGGCAGTTAGCAAGAATATGTTAAGACATTCCGGCCTGGCCAGGGTCTTTGAAAGCGAAGAACATGCCATGTCAGCCATAATGGCAAAGAAGATCAAATCAGGCGATTGTCTTGTGATCAGGTATGAGGGACCAAAAGGCGGTCCTGGAATGCGTGAGATGTTGTCTCCAACTGCTGCAATAGCCGGTATGGGACTTATTGATTCCGTGGCGCTGATTACGGATGGCCGTTTCTCGGGCGGAACGCGGGGGCCCTGCATAGGCCATGTTTCTCCGGAGGCCGCACAGGGAGGGCCAATAGCTCTTGTCCGGGAAGGGGATACGATTGAAATTGATATACCGGGAGGTAAATTGGACCTTAAGATTTCAACAGAAGAGCTTGAGAAAAGGCGAAAAGCATGGAAACCTCCTGCTCCGAAGGTCACAAAAGGATATCTTGCCCGCTACCAGAAACTTGTAGGACCGGCGGATAAGGGCGCTGTGATACTTTAGCGGACAGAACATAGGGATATCATCGAGCATGGCGAGCTTGATGGGTGCGTGGAGGAGGCGGCGCTGCGGGCACCGTAATATTCTGCAATATTATATATATGTTAATCGGCATAATACTATTAATTTGAATGTGAATATTTATGCCCCTTGATATCGAAATTGACAAAGAGGAAAGATCATGAAACAAATTTTAATTAATGTTCCGGAATGGGTAGATGAAGAACTTGTGAAACTGCAAATGGAGAGAATATTGGCTATCGAAAGCAGAAAAAGAGAACTTATCGAGGAGACAGTAAAGAATTTGGATATTGGGGAAGAGGACTTGAAGCAACTTGAGAAAATTCGAGGAGAGGTATGGGAAAAAGAGAAGAGAAAATTAAAATTGAGTTCGTAATAGATACAAATATTCTCATATCTGCCTTAATCCCAAAAAATTCTAGTCTCAGGGACATCCTCTTATCGGGGAATTTTCATATATATGCACCAGAATATCTTCTAAAAGAACTGGATAAATATTGGGATTTAATTCTTGAAAAAGCTGAAAAGAGAGGAGTTCTCAGGTCGAATATAGAGCTCACCAAAGAGGAACTTCTTTCAAAAATCATTTTTGAACCCGATAAATGTTATAATTTGAGAATAGATGAAGCTTATGCTATCTGCCAGAAATTCGATGAGAAAGATACTCCATTCGTGGCATTATCTTTGATGTTAGAAATACCAATATTGACAAATGATAAAGGCATTATAGAAAACGCTGAAATCTTCAAGGTGTTAACTATTGAAGAGATTTTTAAGAAATATAAATTGGGGACAAATTTGACATAATGTTCAAGGAATGATTTCTATATGCCCGAAAACAACAAAACCCAGGAATTCCTCCAGAAACTCGCGCCCTACATCGAGCGCGGTGAGCTTGATGAGCATGGAGGAGGCGGCGCTGGTTGAGTTTATAATGTTTATAAAGTCCATATAAACGATAGATATAAGAAAAACCATTACAATAGAATCTTAGAGGAAATTATGGAAAGTTATCAGGAAATAGATGAGCTTTTGGTACATATTACCGATGAATTAAATCAAATCAGGAAAATGACTATTGGACATATAACTGTAGATAAAATAAAATCAGAAAAAGCATGGAATGATTTGATGAATATATCCAAAAAGATTTCCGAAGAATGGAAAGGGCGTTCTGCTTTGGAGGAAATTCAGAGCCAGAGAGAAAAAGAATGGTAAAGCAAATTACTATTGACAGTTCAGTTATTGTCGCTTCACTTCTTGATAGGGAAAAAAAGCACAATGAATGCAGGAATTTGCTTGAAAAAGTTAAGAATGGTGAATATATTGCCATAGAGCCGTATATTGTCTTAGTTGAGATAGTCGCAGCCATAAAAAGAAGGACGGGTTCATCTTATCTTGCTGAAAGAGTTAAGGAAGACCTTTGTGATATAAATTCCATTGTTTTCCTTGATATCATATCCACGAGAGCGCATCAAGCAGCGGACATCGCTCAAGAAATCGGGGTCAGGGGGATGGATGCAATTGTCATCCAGACCGCCAGAGAGTTCAATGCCCCATTGGTGAGCCTCGACAGAGAAATGTTAGAACGGTCTAAATCAATAATTGAGACCAGGGATGTTGAAGAACTATGATTGTATAGCTTATCATGCCCGAAAACAACAAAACCCAGGAATTTCTGCTGAAACTCGCACCCTGCATCGAGCGCGGCGAGCTAGATGCATGCGTTGAGGAGGCGGCGCGGCTGGCGCAGGAGATGGGCGTGGGGGCGGGGGAGTTGCTGGAGTTGTCTACAGATAGGGGTATGAATGGCAGATACGATTTCGCTTATGTAATGGCGCTTGCGGCGGAGCAGGGTCTTGAAGGGAAAGGAAAATCTAGAGCTTATTATAATGCGGGTCTTGCGGCGCAATATCTCAAGAAAGTGGAAAAAGCGGAACAGCATTATAAACAGGCGATAGAAACGGAACCGAATTATGCGGCGGCGCATTATAATTACGCGAACCTGCTAAAAGAACAAAAAAGGAACGAGGAAGCGGAACAGCATTATAAACAGGCGATAGAAGCTGACCCG
>JAPMTS010000003.1:129236-271946 GCA_026552955.1 Candidatus Methanoperedens sp.
ATTACGCAAACCTGCTAAAAGAACAAAAAAGGAACGAGGAAGCGGAACAGCATTATAAACAGGCGATAGAAGCTGACCCGAAACTCGCGGCGACACATTCGAATTATGCGAACCTGCTATCTGAACAAAAAAGGAACGAGGAAGCAGAACAGCATTATAAACAGGCGATAGAAGCTGACCCGAAACTCGCGGCGGCGCATTATAATTACGCGAACCTGCTAAAAGAACAAAAAAGGAACGAGGAAGCGGAACAGCATTATAAACAGGCGATAGAAGCTGACCCGAAACTCGCGGCGACACATTCGAATTACGCGATCCTGCTAAAAGAACAAAAAAGGAACGAGGAAGCGGAACAGCATTATAAACAGGCGATAGAAACGGAACCGAATTATGCGGCGGCGCATTATAATTACGCGAACCTGCTAAAAGAACAAAAAAGGAACGAGGAAGCGGAACAGCATTATAAACAGGCGATAGAAGCTGACCCGAAACTCGCGGCGACACATTCGAATTACGCGATCCTGCTAAAAGAACAAAAAAGGAACGAGGAAGCGGAACAGCATTATAAACAGGCGATAGAAACTAACCCGAAATATGCGGCGGCACATTCGAATTACGCGAACCTGCTAAAAGAACAAAAAAGGAACGATGAAGCGGAACAGCATTATAAACAGGCGATAGAAACTGACCCGAATTTGATCGAAGCTCATGGTGCCTATGGCCTTTTTTTAATTGAAGGTAATCAACGAGAGAACTCATGGAAAGAAACAAAAATAGCTTCCGATCTTTTTCAAAAAGCTTTGCGATTCACGGAATCCCATCTGGCTAAAGCATGGTTTTATGAGGAATATTCAAAAAAATACTTAGGGCAAAATGAATTTTACGAAAGTTCAAAGGATGCTTATTCAGCAGGTCAGGAATATTTAAAAGCGGCTGACATGACAGATGACGGATCGAAGGAGAAATCTGCATTTGAATTGCGCGGGAACGAGCTTATTGCAAAATCATATATCCGCAAAGAACATAAAAATCCTCCGGAATTAATTAATAATTTAAAAATAGCATCTGAATATTATAAAAAAGCTTCAGTATGCCAGGTTGGTGGAAGAGAGGAGGTATGTGCAGCATGCAGAAAAGTAATTAATGTTTTTTCGGTAGTTCTGAACTCACTTGATGATATTATTAAAGATAAGGTTCCTATGATTAATAAAAATCAATGGAAAGATGATCTTGAAAAATCTAAGATTGTTTATGAACAGAAGGAGTCAGAAAAAGGAATCAAACTTATTGAAACCCTGAAAGCATTTATCAAATGTGTGGATGAGCTGTATGATTATAAAAAACGCAAATCGATTGTTCAGGAAAAAAGATTGAAGGATTGTTATACAAAATTAATTGAGGTTAGTGCAAATATTGAAGGCGGACTTAAGAATATCACAGATCCTGCAACTGATATCATAAAAAATTATGCACGAAAAAAAGGATATCCAATTTCAGATGATAGTTCAATTGAAAAATCAAAGTCACCTCTTGAATTTCTAGATAAAGGATTAATTAAGGATTTAATAATTATTTTAGCCATAATCGCAGCTTGTATCGCAATACTTCAATTTCTCAAACTTGATACACAGGCTCTTGAATTTATAAGATCCATCTTTTTCAATGGAAGTTCCCCATGACCCTCCCCATCCTCGACAACCACATGCACCTCAATCCCTCCGGCCGCTGCCTCGACGCAGTCCGCGAATTCGCGCGCGCGGGCGGCACGCATATCGTTCTTGTCTCGCTCCCACCCTGGTCGCTGGGCATCGATATAAACTCGCCTGAGGATTACAGGAAGGTGTTTGACAGGATCCTCAAAATAGCCCGGCGAGCTGAAGAAGTTGAAAAAGTGAAGGTCTTTGTGGTGCTTGGAGTACATCCTGCCGAGCTCACCAAATACTACGGGCGCCTGGGTCTTTCGCGCTCTGTGGAAATAATGAGGGGAGGGCTGGAAATTGCCAGCGAATATGTGGCCCGGGGAAAAGCCATTGGATTAAAATCAGGGCGCCCTCATTATGAAGTTGAGCCCAAAATATGGACAGAATCCAATGACATCATGCGTTACAGCTTTGAGCTTGCAAAGGAGGCCGGATGTGCAGTACAGCTTCATACTGAAAGCGCTACAGAGGAAGGGCTTGCAGAAATTGCCGGGATTGCAAGAAGCGTGGGATTGCCGGATGGAAAAGTGATAAAGCATTTTTCACCGCCCATGATACAAATATGCGAAAAACACGGGATTTTTCCGAGCGTGCTTGCGGGTGAGAATGCGATTGAAACAGCTCTGGGTGAAGGAACGCGTTTCATGATGGAAACTGATTATATCGACGATCTTCAAAGGCCAGGTTCCGTATTGGGGCCAAAGACCGTCCCAAGAAGGACAAAACACCTTATTGATACATGGGGCGAGGATGTGTTCTGGAAGATCCATAAAGAAAATCCGGAAAAAGTGTATGGAGTGGAGATCAACCTGTAGAATATATCAATATCCTGGATTCTTCCTTGAATTCTGGGACTCTGAAATCCCTTGAAATAATTTTGCCACCACCCAGAACCAGCTGGATTTTTCCCCTGTCAAGAGAATAAAGCTCCTGTTCTGTTGATGACAGGTTTATTTGAATAATTCCCACATCACCCTTTTTTAGTATTGTTTTACCTTTTCCGGTCATTTTTCCTTCATAATAAAAGTGCGATTCATCAGCATTCATACCGTAATTCAATGTTGATGTAGTGGTTTTGTCGATAAATTTTACTGTTATGGAATTGAAATTAAAATCCAGATCCATTGCCTCAATGTATAGAGTAAGTCCGACAATAGGACCTTTGGATATATTTGTTCGTTCTCCCGCAATAGATGTAATATATAAATTCGAGGAAATATCATGGATGGTTTCCTCACCCGTTGACATGGATCCTTGATATAAATTGCCGACTGAGGTGGTCAATCTATTACCCGCAAATATTAAAAAAATTATTATTATGGCAATAACAAAAAAACCAAGGGTTTTACGATTTATTAATTCATAAAAAAAATTTTCTCGATGTTTCTTATCCATGAAAATTATATTGAAATCAAAAATGAGCGATTTCAATAAGATCAACATGGGAATCAAAAGAATTATGACAAACACTAATAAAATGACTTCTGAACTGATCCCTCCTGGTTTTGTGATCCAGAAGAGGAAAATTGCAGCAAGTATTATAATATTTGAAATACTTGAAATAATTTCTAATGCAACCTTATTAATTATCCTTATTTCCACAATATTCGGGTCATCTTTGCTGGTATCATTTTCAAATTTGACAGAATTGACATCCGTTATAAGAGTTCTCAGGAAAAAAATAAATGCAATAATAAAAAACCCGATAATACCCATGGATAAAACATAAAAATTTTCTCCGATCATGTCTAAAAGGCTGTAATATAAAATTATTATGATTGCAGCAAAAAGAGATAGGCTGGCGTAAAGTTCCAATGCAACCTTATACCTGAATGATATTTTTATCATATTCCTGCGTTTATTTTAATTGGTTCATGCAATTTGCACTATGAACCAGGGTTATATATACATATATAGAATAGTTGTTATATATCTATTCCTATCTATTATTTTTGATTAAATCTACTACATTATGAAATCCTTCAGTAAATTATAATGCTACCCTCTTAGAATTAAAGTACTTCAATATGACTAGGGATTACCTGACTATCGATGACATTGAAATAAAAAGCAAGACGGTCTTGTGCAGGCTTGACCTTAATTCACCCATGGACCCTAACGGGATCATTCTTGATGATAGCCGATTTAGGAGCCACATCATAACCTTAAGGGAATTGGAGGGCTCAAAAGTTGTAATACTTTCCCATCAGAGCCGTCCTGGCAAAAGCGATTTTACCACAATGGAGCCTCATGCGAAGCAGTTATCGAAATTGATGAGGCGCAATATAAATCATATTGATGATATTTTCGGCTCTCATGCTATTGAAGCAATCAAGAAAATGAATAAAGGCGATATAATCCTGCTTGAAAATACACGCTTTTATTCGGAAGAATCGCTTGAACGCGCGCCAAAAGACCACAAAAAAACACATATGGTCAGACGTCTTGCTGCTGTTTGCGATATATTCCTGAACGATGCGTTTTCAGTTTCACACAGGTCGCATCTTTCAGTTACGGGCTTTACAGAAACATTAACAAGCGTAGCGGGAAGAATTATGGAAAAAGAGATCGATTCCCTTAACAGGGGAATGTCCTGCTCCGAGCGACCTTGCGTCTATGTGCTTGGAGGAACAAAGGTGGATGATTCCATTAAAGTAACAAATAACGTGCTTGAGCGGGGATGTGCTGACAGGGTTCTCGTTACAGGGGTCGTGGCTAATGTGTTCCTGGCAGCTTCAGGAGTAAATATTGGGGAGGTAAATATGAGTTTTATCGATAAGCAGGGCTATTTGCCCCAGATAGAAATTGCTAAAGTTCTTCTTAAACGTTTCCCGGACAATATTGGTCTTCCCGTAGATGTTGCGTTAAATAAGGATGATGAACGGATCGAAGAAAAAATAAGTAATCTCAGGCCTGCATTGCCTATCCACGATATTGGCATTGAAACAATGGTAAAATTCTCCGAGGAAATAAGCAGGGCAAAAACTGTGGTCATGAACGGCCCTGCAGGAGTATTTGAAAATGAACCTTTCGCCCTGGGGACTCAAGAACTTATAAAGGCAGGGGCAAAATCAGGTTTTTCTGTTATAGGAGGTGGGCATATTGCAGCAGCAGCCGAACAAATGGGTATTTCAAACAAATTCTCTCATGTAAGCACAGGAGGCGGCGCCTGTATTGATTTCCTGGCTGGTGAAAAACTGCCCGGTATTGAGGCATTAAAGGATGCTGCAAGGAAATACCGGCAAAAATAAGCTTGCAGGTTTTGATTTCACAGGCAATATGGTCTTGCTTGTGGATGATATTATTAAAACGCATCCATTTTTCAATCATATGAGAATTGACAATATCCTTGTCGCAATATCTCCCTCAAACGGTAACAAGAATGGAGTTGTTGCAAAACTGCGCCCCATGCTTTTCGAAGGAGGTTCCAGAACAAAAGTAGTCCGGGGAATAGAATACGCAGTCCCGGAAGTCATAATAAATCGCAGAAATATTCTTTATATTGTTTATTTTCATTTGCCGCGTTTCCTGAATCACGGAAACCAAAAGACAAAACTGTCGACTGTCATCCATGAATTGCATCATGTTTCCCCTTTATTTAATGGTGATATCAGACGGTATTCGGGAAAGAATTATGCTCATGGCAATTCACGCAAGGACTTTGATGAACTGATAAGTATTTATACTGAAGAATATATAAAAAGTACGATTCATCCGGAATTGAGCGTTTTCTTAAAATACAGGTATGATGAGCTTAAGCGCAAATATGGGGCGATTTATGGTGATATGATACGTATTCCGCGTTTAAAAAATTCTTTATTCAAACAACCCTTGGCAAACATTTAACCATTCAAGATATTATTTAGGCCACGATGAAGAAGTTTCATTTATTGATTCAAATCGTTATTGGATTAATTATTATTGCATTTATTTTGAGCAAACTGGATATTAACCAGTTATTTCTTGTTCTCAAAAAAACCAACATGACATATTTCATCCTTGCTTGTCTCTCCTACCTGTTCGTTAATCTGTTACTGTCATTAAGATTATCCTATCTTTTGAAAAAAATTGGGTATAAAATAAGATTTAAGAACGTATTTCTTTCACACATGGCGGGAATGATCATTGGTGATATAACTCCCGGGAGAAGCGGCTATTTTTTAACACCCACGATCTTAAAGAAAAAGGGAAGTATTCCAATTACGGAAGGAATGGCATGTATTTTTGCTCCGCAGGGAATTGAATTTATCCTTAAAGTGGGTGGGGCTATTGCTGCTATAATTTACTTATCGCTGTATTCAAATATTGAAGAAAATACAATTATTTATGCCGGGATTGGGTCGGCAATTCTCCTTATAGTCGGGGTATTGATGTTGGTGATATCATGGAATAATGAAAGATTGACAACAAAATTCCTGAGTAAGATTCCATTTCTTAATAAATTTACTGTAAATCTCTCTTCCTTCAAAGACAGGAGCATGCTGATCAAAGATAGCTTGAACATTATTTTGTTAATATATACAATTGGATGGATCTTTGCAGCACTGCAGTGGTACTTTTTAGGAAAAGCTGTTGGGATCGATAATATTTCCCTTTTTGCTTTTTTCCTTCTTCATCCCCTCATTACTATTCTGATGTTTGTCCCACTGACTCCTGCCGGATTTGGACTGATGGAGTGGGTTATTATTCTCGTATTTTCATTATTTGGTATTTCGCCGGCTCTTGGAATGGCTTTCTCGGTCCTGGTGAGAGTCAGTATTTTAGGTGTAGATTTGATCGGATTAAAGACTGTCATTACCGCATCAAGAAAATATGGTTTGTGAAAGTCATATACAGTTAATTGACAATTCAGGAGGTCTTCCCCCCGCCACATAAAAATTTTTCCCTATCCCACGGTCAATTTATCAGGTATATTAACGTTCTTTGTTTTAGGTTTTTGAACCGGGCAGTTTTTTTTGTAATCCTCCAAAATGCATAATATCTGATAGGGAATTCTTGCAGGATTGATAAACAAGATGCTTGAGAACAATTAATATTGTAATAGTATTATATATAAACATAAAATGATTTTTAGGCATATAACCGCATTTGATTCTCCTGAGATCTTCAAGCGGTGAATATTTGATATAATTGTTCATAAGATCCACATCTTCTGACATGATAATGATTATTGTAATAACATATATACCTATCTGTACGTTCACGTCATTAAAAAAAGTTATGAAAGTATCAAATTTCGACCTGAAATACTTAAGATATCAGTAATTTCATCAGCATGTATCCTTCTATAAGCCCAAAAATCCCTTCTTTTGCAGCGAATTCATCATAGTTGCCCACATAATCCGCTTTTTCAGTGGAAGAGTAGATAGCAAATGGAACCGGTTCTCTTGTATGCGTTCTTATCGATAATGGAGTGGGATGGTCGGGCAAAACCATGACCTTGAAATCCCCGAACCCACCGAGTTCATTAAGCATACCCCCTACCACTTTATCGTCAAAATCATATATCGCTTTTATCTTTGCCTCAATATTTCCCATATGTCCGGCTTCATCAGGTGCTTCGACATGCACAAGGACAAAATCCCGCTCTTTTAAGGATGCCAGGGCATACTGCGCTTTTCCGGAAAAATTAGTATCCAGGTATCCGGTAGCACCCGGAACATCGATGATATTAAGACCGGCATACTTCCCGATCCCTTTTAACAGGTCTACCGCTGAAATGATAGAACCTGAAATCCCGAACATATGCTTAAATAGAGGCATGTCCGGCGCTCTTCCCTGTCCCCATGGCCAGATGAGATTAGCTACGTTCTTTCCCGCTTTTTTTCTGTTATTATTGACCTCATGGTTTTCAAGAATGGGTTTTGAATCCCTGATGAGTGATATCAGGAACTCCGAGGATTCACCATGCGGCATTACATCCTCAATGGATTGACCCACTACATCATGAGGCGGGGTACACTGCGCAAACTCTCCCTGTTTCATTACAAGCAGGTGCCTGTAACTCACACCAGCATGAAATCGGCAGGAATTGCCAAGTTCTTTATCAACAGCTTTGATCAGGATACCCGCTTCCTCACTGGAAATATGGCCTGAGCTATAATCTGCGAGCAATCCATTTTTCTCGGTGATAAGATTGCACCGAAAAGCGATCTCATCTTTTTGCAGTTTTATTCCGATACTTGCTGCTTCAAGAGGCCCGCGTCCTGAATAATATTTTTGTGGATCATATCCCATAATAGAAAGATTTGCCACATCGCTTCCGGGCGGCTTATCATCGGGTACGGTCCTGGCAAGGCCGCATTTTCCGTGTTTTGCGATAAAATCCATATTTGGGGTATCTGCAGCTTGAAGGGGGGTTAAACCTCCAAGTTCCGGAATTGGATAGTCGGCCATTCCATCGCCAACAAGGACAATATATTTCATGTCCCCCAAGAAGAATTGCTTACACAATAAAATATCGGTTGATCAGGATTTAGCCAAAACAGCGATTACGAGAACAAGGACAACTACGAATTGGGGCACTACATACCATTTTACCAGCTTATGAAGCCCTACAACGCGGATATTCAGTTCATTCAAATCCTCTGAAAGTTTCTTGACTGAATCATCGGTTTGTGGTGATGAGGGAACTGCTATCACAGGGTTAACATTCTGTTCCACAGGTTGTGCGGCTTTTACAACAGGCGTAGTTCTTACATTCTGATTGGAATATGGTTTTTTTGGTTTTACTGCGGGTCTGACCTTTTCTATTACTTTGAAATTGGGATCTTTCCCTTTACCTAGAGTCTGGAATATCTGGTCTTCCGTTACATCAATTATTGACATTATATGTTGTACCCTCTTACGAAATTATTACGTTATACCATTATATAATTGTTATTGTGTGGTGGGTGTGAACAATCTCATTACCATGCGTTTTTCTTCTGGCATCCATCTCTTATTTCATTTCCCCCAGAAAGGATTGCCTTTACGTTTGATCTCCATGAATGCCATGAGGGTTTCCTTGTCCTCGATCTTCATAGATATGAAAAGTTCTTGCTCTGCGATTTTCGCATGCTTTTCCGGAATATTTATATAAAGCGTTTCTCCTTCTTTTATCTGGCGGCCCACCACCGGCCCATCGATAGCCATAGCGATTTCTTTTCCTGCACCCGCTTCACTTATATTCTCGTTTTTCTCCTGTATTCCTTTTATTGTTCCAACAACAGTGCCGTCATCTTTCATTACTTCAAGATTTGACTTAATGACACCCCCAAGGACCCGGACACCCACAACCGCAGGTTTGCTTTGCCTGAATGTGCAATCCGGTAATAATATGAATCTTCCCGGTCTGATTATTGTTTCATAACGTTTTTTCTCCATGAGTTGTTTTTGTTCCAGCACCCATTTCTTATAATCCTCGATGAGGCGATAGATAACATTATTGGTAAACAGTTTTATATCAGAGCCGGATAATTCTTCCCTGGCATCAGGTAAAACATCCACATCAAATCCCAGAATTACTGAATAAAGCGGATCCTTGATTGTTTTTACCTCCGCGACATCACGTTTTGAAATATCCCCTATATCAGCCTTGCGAATAGGAATATTTTCCTTTTTCAACTCGTTCACAAGAGCTTCAAGTGACCCGATGGTATCTGCTTTGATCAAAACTCCATTGGATTCTGTTTCGATCCTTACCGAATCTATTTCAGATTTTATGGCAGATGCTACTTCATCGATATTGCCTGAAGCTACACGGATCTGTGAACCTGCAAGCGCTCCTTCAAGAGATGGGGCTGAGATCTTAATGCCTGAAGCTGCAACAACGTTATTTACCCTTTTGAATTTCTCTTCGGAGCGCATCTCAGAAAGCGGTCTTGGCTTTAACAGGGCTCTTATCTTTGTTGAAATTGGCGCATCCCTGCTTCCTACAACGATCGTGTCTCCTACTTTTAATTCCCCGTCATACAATATCACATCAAGCGTTGTTCCAAGACCTATTTCTTCCTTGACTTCAAGTACTGTCCCTACGCCCGGCCCAACAGCCCTGTACTCCAGGTCTTTTTCAAGGAACTTCTGGGCAAGTCCCATTAATATCATAAGAAGATCAGGTATGCCTTCTCCCGTTTTCGCACTTACAGGCATGATTCCGATATTTCGCTGAAAATCCCGTACCCTGTCATACCTGTCGGAACTGAAGCCCATTTCATAGAGTTTTCCTATTATCGTGTATATCTTTTCATCAAGCCCGACTTTCGCAAAATCTGTCTGCTCCGGGAAAGATAATACAAAAGGTTTTCCCGGCTGCGGGTTCCATCCCGGCACCCTGTCAATCTTATTTCCTGCAACTATAAATGGTGTTTTGAATCTTTTCAGGATTTCTACTGCCTCAAGAGTCTGGGGCTGGAATCCTTCATTCACATCCACAACAAGAACTGCAAGGTCAGCAAGAGCTCCTCCCCGTGCCCTTAGTGTAGTAAATGCCCTGTGGCCGGGGGTATCAATGAAAAGCAAACCGGGTACTTTTGTATCACCCTTAAAAACCGGCCCACATACACGTTTGATAATATCAAGCGGAACTTCTGTCGCTCCTATATGCTGGGTTATCAGACCAGCTTCACGCTCTGCTATTGTGGTCCCTCTTATCCTATCAAGAAGCGATGTTTTTCCATGGTCCACATGCCCCATCACACATACGATGGGGGTGCGCAGATTTTCTCCCATATTCTATAGATAATTCCAAAAGTATATAATAAGGAGCGTTTTAGATAAGAAAATCTTAATTTTCGTATATACAGGCTTCATCAGCCCTTAAATATCCTTGAATTTCAGATTCTTTAAAATGGATGGTTATTTCCCTGGTAGCAGATTCCTGAGAGTCACTTGCATGGACAATGTTGCGTCCTGTATCCAGGGCCAGATCTCCGCGGATGCTTCCTGTAGCAGCATTCGCCGGGTTGGTCGCCCCATTGACCGCACGCATTACAGTAATGGCATTCTTACCTTCCACTACCATCGAAACTGATGGACCTGATGTTATGAAACGTATCAGGGATCCGAAAAATGGTTTCTGTGCATGCTCAGCATAGTGTTTCTTTGCGGAATCAAGTGACATGGTGTTCATTCGCATTGCCACTATTTTGAGTCCACGTCTCTCGATCCGATTTAAAACTTCACCGATAAGGCCACGCTGCACTCCGTCGGGTTTGACCATCACGTATGTACGCTCCAATGTCCCACCTTACTTTGCTGTTTTTCCCCTGGCTTTCCTTCCCGCTTCAGTCCATGCGACCTTTCGGGGGATTCTACCGATGTTCAAATTACCCTGACATTTTGAGGAACAGAAATAGAACACAGTCCCATCTTTCCTGGCATAAAGCTTGCCTGTACCGGGTTCTATTGCACCTCCGCAGAATGAGCATTTCCTTTTTTCCATAATCTCACCTTGACATTAATTTCTTTGCTTCTCGTGAGGTCTCAAGCAGTATCAGGATATCCCCGAGTTTGACCGGTCCTACGACATTTCGGGTAATGATCCTGCCCTTATCCCTGCCATCCAGTACCCGGCACTGTATCTGCATTGCTTCGCCATGCATGCCGGTCTTGCCAACAATTTCAATTATTTCGGCAGGATATCCTGCATCTTCATCAGCCATGATTTCACTTCTTCAATGCCTGGACTTTCTGAGCCACTTCTTCTACCAGTTCTTTACCCTTTCCAGGGTCAATTATTGCCGCAGCACCGCTGCCGACACTTAATCCGCTTGCTGCTCCAAGTTCTACCTGTTTCTTTACATATATATATGGTGTATTCTTTTCTTCGCAAAGAGCGGGAAGGTGCATCACAATTTCAGGTGGATTCACATCTTCACCAATTATTACAAGTTTTACTATTCCACGTTCGATTGCTTTTGTGGCTTCATTTGTTCCTTTCTTTATCTTACCGGTATCCCGTGCCATCTCAAGAGCTTCTAATGCTTTATTCGATAGTTCTGCGGGAACTTCAAATTTTATATAGGTTGGTTGTGCCATTTTAATTACTTCCTTCAGGATTTTATCCTTCATCATTCATTTGAATAAAAGTATCGGCCTTTCTACAGCATGATATGCTATATATTTTGCGCCTAGGATGTCTCCTCAGCCAGAACTGTTAACAGTTCCGGTGATACTATTTTAACAGTGGTGTAATTTCCACTCTGATTAACGATATATTGTTCAAAACCTCTTTCTGTGCTGTTATCCCGGGACTGGTTTAGTTTTTTCAAGACACTTGAGTTTGCATCAAGGTATGCTGTAGTCTTTTCATAACTTCCATTGACCAGTCCAATCCCCATATAAAATTGTTTTGCAAAAGTGACATTTGAATTAATGACCTGGTATGAAACCGGCTCTCCTTTGCTAAGAAGTCCCTCGTATTGATCATGGGATGTATTTGTCTTATTCTTTCCATAAAGAATCCCAAGAACATCTACGGCTGTCTGGGGTGGGGCAAAAATGATAGGAGTTCCAAGTATATTATACATCCCATTGTATTCATTTTCCTGTCTTATGAGGATGCTAGTATTGGATTCGACCATATATTCAAAATCATTTCTCGGTGTTAACATTGTACTGAGCAGGAGGAAAGAATTATTTTCACTCTGGTTTTCCCCTTCATGGAGTCGTGCATAGAACATCTTTGTAGTATTGGATTTGTAGAGTGAATCAACTTGCGGTATCAATTGATCGCTCTGTCTTACCCATTGAATCATTTGCGGGGGCATATTTTCAAGATCTATAAAATTTGCCGAAACGGTTCCGACCGGCGTCATGCGCAGAGCATCGGAAATGGAATTGAACGGCTCGTTGATTATCCATAAATCCGGATTATATTTTTGCAGGTCAGTATCCGGAGTCTGAGGTTCCTGCGTGGTGTTATCTCCTGTTCCAATGATCCAATAAGCGAATACCGAGCCTACCATTGTTAATACAAGAAAGCCCGCAAGTAATTTATAAGCCAACTGCTGATCCATGCTTCCCCTAATTACTTTTCTCATATTAAAGGATAACTTTTATATACAATGTACTCAATTATACATTAATGTACACAAATGTACAATGATGGTTATGAAAGACTATATCAACAAACTCATCCAAAAACAGAGCCTAACAACAGGAGAGGCCGAGCTTGCAATAGCTAAAATATTTGCCGATGCCACAGATACCCAGATATCAGCATTTTTAACGGCATTAAAAATGAAAGGTGAAACACCCGCCGAGATCGCAGGACTTGCCATGGGTATGAAGAAGGCCGCAAATATTATTAATCCCCGGGTCAAAGGAACACTTATCGACACGTGCGGCACTGGTGGCGACTCAACAGGCACTATTAATGTGAGCACCGGCGCAGCACTTGTCGTTGCGGGAGCAGGCGTTTTTGTCGCAAAACATGGGAATTATTCGATCACTTCTAAATCAGGAAGCGCTGATGTGCTAAAAGAACTCGGTGTGAAGATAGACGCACTTCCGGAACAGGTGGAAAAAACCATCGAAAAAGTTGGCATAGGGTTCATGCTTGCACCGGTATTTCATCCTTCAATGAAGCGTGTGGCACAGATAAGGCGTGACCTGGGATTCAGGACGGTATTCAATATCCTGGGACCGCTGACAAATCCCGCAAACGCAAAAGCGCAGATCATAGGCGTTTTTGATAGTTCCTTATGCGAGCCGATCGCAAATGTTCTTCATATCCTTGGTACAAAAAGGGCGCTTGTGGTTCACGGCAGCGGAATGGATGAGATATCTACAACTGGTGAAACACAAATTGTAGAGCTGGACGGTGGAAAAATCACACAATATACCACAACGCCGGAAAAACTCGGTGTAAAACGCGCATCAAGTGGTGATATCGCTGGCGGCACCCCGGAAGAGAATGCAAGGGATATCGTGGAAGTGCTAAAAGGCAAGAAAGGGCCAAAACGGGATATCATTGCTGTTAATGCGGGTGCAGCGCTTTTTGTGAGCGGAAAAGCTGATACTATTCTGGCAGGAATAAATCTGGCAAACCAGGCAATAGACAACGGCGCAGCCATGAGCAAGCTAAAAGAGCTTGTAAACGCAGCAGGTGAACCCGGAAAGCTTGCGCGGTTCCTTTAAAGGGGCGTCGATGAAAGTAAAGATATGCGGTATAAAGAGTGAACGCGACCTTGTCATGGCAATAAATGCCGGAGCCGATGCTGCAGGATTTATTACTGAAGTGCCGGTTGATTCTCCCAGGAAGATAACTCTTAATGAGGCATCACGGTTAATTGCACTTGTCCCGGTTTTTGTTGCATCTGTGCTTGTCATCATGCCAAAAAATGCTGGTGAGGCCATTGAAATGATACATACGGCAAGGCCGACTGCGGTCCAGATCCACACTTCACTGCCAATCAATGAACTCAGGGAAATCAGGCAAACCGGTGTAAGACTTATTAAAACAATTCCGGTGCCGATACATGCTGATGCCCGGAAGCTTCTGGATACTGTAAAAGACCTTTCCGGAATTGCTGATGCAGTGCTCCTTGATACCGCTTTAGATGGAAAAACAGGCGGGACTGGTGTTGTGCACAACTGGGAATTAAGTGCGGATATTGTTCGAAAAGCGCTCATGCCTGTGATATTGGCAGGTGGATTGAATCCCACGAATGTAAGGGATGCGGTAAAGTGCGTTCACCCATATGCTGTTGATACGGCATCCGGTGTGGAGACCCGGGGAAAGAAAGATGAAAACAAAGTGAATGATTTTATCAAAAATGCGAGGTTGCTATGAAATTCGATATCGATGAAGCGGAATTCATGAGCCTTGCAAAAGACAGGCCTTCACTCATACAGCTTAAAGCAAAAGTGAAAGCGCAGTGTTCTCCTCTTGAAATTTATTCCACACTTGATAAAAATTGTGCATATCTTCTCGAATCAGTCGAGAAAGAGAAAAAACATGCGCGGTTCTCCTTTGTTGGGTCAGAACCGGATGCCATTATTACGATAAAGGACCGCAAAGTATCGCTTGATTACGCACAAAGGACAAATCTGACAGAAATGATCGAATCATCACTTTCCAGGATATGTGATCCCGAAATCGAGAAAACTTTTAGGTTGAAATCCGGATTTGATACAATGGATGCCCTTCGATCTGCTTTTTCTGCATCCGGAGTCAAATTCAAAGGTATTGGTTTTGACAGGCAAACCTTCCTGGGAGGAGCTATCGGATACTGTGCTTATGATATGGTGTACGACTGCTGGCTGGATATTCCTCCAAAGAACAGCTTAATACCGGATGCGCAGTTCGCACTTACAACGAAAACCGTTGTTTTTGATCATCTAACTGATGACACATTTATTGTCATAACCCCATTTATCCTTGAAGGGGATAATTCCCGCGAGATTTACCACAAAGCTCTGGATGACGCCGGTAAATTAGCTTCGATTATCGGATCTGCCCGGCCTTTCGTTCCGGAAAAAAACAAACCCCTTGAAATCAGATGCAACATGCATAAGGATGAATACGAAGAAATTGTCCGGAAAGCAAAAAAACACATAATTGACGGCGACATTTTCCAGGTGGTGCTTTCGCGGCGTTATGAAGTTACAACACAGCAAAAGCCTCTTGAATTATACACAGCACTTCGAAACGTAAACCCAAGCCCTTACATGTACCTGTTTGAGTTTAACGGGACAGCCATAATTGGAGCAAGCCCTGAAACTTTAATGTCGGTGCATAACAGGAAACTCATAATCAATCCGATAGCAGGCACCTGCATGCGCGGAAAGACCCCTGAAGAAGATAAAAAATACGCACAGGAGATGCTTGATAGTGAGAAAGAAAAAGCGGAGCATGTAATGCTTGTTGACCTCGGGAGAAATGATGTCAGGATGGTTTCAAAAGGCGGGACAGTAAAAGTTGATGATTTCATGTCCGTGATTAAATATTCTCATGTCCAGCACATTGAAAGCACAGTTTCCGGGCAACTTCGTGACGAATGCGACCAGTTCGATGCCACACGCGCCATATTCCCCGCCGGGACACTGTCAGGTGCGCCCAAGATCCGTGCTATGGAAATAATACATGACCTTGAGAAAGACGCCCGCGGCATATACGGCGGAGGTGTGGGCTATTACTCCTGGAACGGGGATGCTGATTTTGCTATTGTTATAAGGACGATAATCAAGAACGCAAATCTGGCAATAGTCCAGGCTGGCGCCGGAATAGTAGCAGATTCCGACCCCGAATATGAGTACAATGAGACCGAACGCAAGATGGCCGCCATGATAAAAGCCATCGGAGGATTATGAAAATCCTCTTCGTGAACAATAAGGATTCATTTGTGTGGAATCTTGTGGATTATGTTTCAATATTCGAACCCGATACGGTCGTAGTTCCAAATACAATTTCATTAAGGGAAATTGAAGATCAGAATCCTGACGCTATTGTGATCTCCCCCGGCCCGGGCCACCCGGCAAATCCCAGGGATATCGGAAATTGTCTTGATATTATCAGGGGATCAAGTGTTCCGCTGCTTGGTGTTTGTCTTGGCCACCAGGCGATAGCTGTTGCTTTCGGAGGCAAGGTAAATCATTCTCCTTCGGGTCCGCTGCATGGGAAAATAAGTCCTATCGACCATAATGGCAATGGGATATTCCGGGGATTACCCAATCCGCTTGTGGGGGGTCGGTATCATTCACTTGCCGTAACAGGATTGCCTCAGGAGCTTGAGGTGACAGCGCGTACACACGATGGGATAATCATGGGAATAAAGCATAAGGAAAGACCGATCTTCGGGCTTCAATTCCATCCAGAATCGGTCCTTACGCCGCATGGTTTGAAGATCGTTGAGAATTTCGTTACGATAACCGAAGAGTTTATCATTAAGCATTGACTATAAGGGGATACTATTTTTTACTCCAGAGCGGGGTAGGGTAGTCAGGATATCCCGACGGGCTCATAACCCGTAGATCAATGGTTCGAATCCATTCCCCGCTATACAAGAATCTTATATTACGATTCTTTTTCGAATTTATATTTGCGCCAAATGGCATTAAAACAATATATTTACCTTGTTATTAAAGCATTAAGAAAAGCATTATAAGATTTGCAGTTTTTCCCAAGTTTATCAAAATCCAATTCATCTGCATACTTTGGAAGTTTCCACTTTTCATATCCGTATTTAGTTTTTAGCTCACCTGAAGGCTTTGAATGTTTCCATTTTAGATTTTTACTGATACATATCCACTCTTCGATCTCATAATCAATCAGAATGATTTCGACTGTAGTCTTCATGTCATCCGGTACATGACGTTTCACATTTTCATATCTGGTTTCATGGTTTTGGGGATCATCAGAATCCAGTATAATAATTATCTTATCACAGGAAGTATCGAAAGCCTTTAAAATCCTATCAAGCTGGAAATTACATAAAGGACGCATAGGTTTTGAGGCTTTTACAGTTATATTTCCAACCATCTTTTTATTTTTAAGCTGAATAATCACATTCTTCAAAAAAGCCCCACCGTAATCGTCTTCAGAGATTATTTTAATATTCATGCTTGTTTTTAAGTATTCAATAAATCCCCATAAATCCAGCCCTCGCTGAATGTTATTCCCTTTTCTATTAAAAACTCTCTTATTTTATCTGGATCTTTTATACGCTTAAATTTAGATTCTCCATGTTCTTTTTCGACAAGAATAATATTACTTAGTTCTGTCATATCAACTACGACAGGCGAATGTGTTGTAATTATTGTCTGTGTTTCGCCAATAGCAATCGTATTTAAAATAAGTTCCAATGTGGAAGGATGCAGAGAATTCTCAATTTCATCGATTATAAGCAGAGGCGGTTTTAAATAAAAAGCTAAGAGTACAGTAAAAATTTTATATATTCCGTCAGATGTATTAGGTGGTAAAAGTTCAAATCCTTCCTCAAAAAATTTTATCATAACCCTACCGTCGTCAGTAATATGAGGCCGCACATCTATTTTTGGAAAAACTAATGAAAGTGGATTTTGTATTTCTTCTGGAACTTTACCTTCTTCAAGATAAATAGTATGATATACGCTTGCGATATTGATTCCGTCTTCTTTTATAGTTTCTTCTCTTCTAAATGGTTGGGGTATTTTCATTGAGCGAATATTAAGCGGATATAAAATCAATTGTTTACTTAGAATTGAAAGTATTGTTTCTGATGCATATGAATAAAGTGGGCTTCCAATATTTCCCAAATCATAAATTTCTTCTTTCTCATAGATAACCGGACATAAAGTTGTAATTGATTCAGTTTTTTCATCTTTTCCGAAACGTCTTGGAGCTATTATTTGGTTTATTACATGCATTTTTGACGTTTTTTCTTCAACAAGCATACGCCCCCCCCATGAAATATTTATGAAAAGTGTTAAAAGACTATTTTCTATATCAACTCGAATTTTTCTCTCTTTTATTAATTGAGTCTTCTCCTTTTTTAGTTTCGCTTTAGCTCCGTATATTCCTCCAAATACTGATTTATAGTTATTTATATTTTTAATAATATTGTTTATATAATCAGCATCATGATTTACCACTATCCATTCACCATCTTTTTCAAATTTCAGATATCCTCTAACGTCTAATACTTCTCGCAAAATTTGGAATTTCCCGCCCACACCTGTAAAAGTTGTTTCAAAATAAACATCATAGACTTCGATATCAAAAAGCATCCCAATAGTTATTGATAGTTCTTCTTTTCTCTGCCAAACAACATTATTGTACCCCCACCATTCAGTAAAAGGATTTATATCTTTATCAACATATATCTTTTTCAATAGTCTGAATGCTTCAAGTAGGTTAGATTTCCCTGAAGCGTTAGCCCCTACAATAACATTCAACATACCGATATCGATTTCACAATCATGAAGGCTTTTAAAATTTTTAATAAAAACCTTTTTTAGAAACGCTTTTACCATTAAGTATTATTTAAAGAACATACTATTTAAATTTTTGTAATAAAAAAGAAACAGAACCTCCTAAAAAGACTACTGGTAATACGGCAGGGAGATACTGTTGCATATTATTGATCTGTAAGGAATTATATATGAAACACAGATAAACACAGCTTTATAACACAAAAATCATATCTCACTTTCACCCCGCTCCCACAATCATTTTTAACCCCAAGAGCCATTTATATAATCCATGAACTTCATCCACGCCAGCGACTTCCACCTGGGTTATGCACAATACGGACTCGAAGAACGCTTCCGCGACTACGCCCGCGCCTTCCAATCTGTAATAAAATATGCTATCGACCACAGGGCAGAGTTCATTCTCATATCAGGCGACCTTTTCCACAAGCGTAATATTAACGCGCCTACCTATTTACAGGCATACAAAGTTCTTTTGGAACTCAAAGAGAAAAGTCCATCAACACAGGTTTTTGCTATCGAGGGAAACCATGACCTTGCGTATCACCAGGACGGCAATAGCTGGCTTGAGATATTGAACTCACAGGGTCTGCTAAGGCTCATAAGGCTGAAAGAATCTCAGGGCGTGAAGCTCATGGGAGATTATGTGGAACTGGACAATGTCCGCATATTCGGGGTAAAATACATCGGCTCCAATACTACATCTTCAATCCAGCAGATCGCTGATGAAATAAAAAAAATAACGGCTGAAGCCGAAGAAAAATATACGATCCTGATGATGCATTTTGGCATGGAAGGGCAGGTTAAGCAGGCGCAAGCCGGCGAAATTCCCTATAGTTCACTTATGCCTTTAAAAGAGGTTGTGGATTATCTTGCGCTTGGGCATTATCACATGCAGTATGAGGTGGACAACTGGATTTTCAATCCGGGAAGTATAGAAATGATATCCATGAATGAGTATGGGCTTCCCAAGGGTTTCTACCATGTCAGGGACAGCAGCGCAAAACTCATAACCCCGGTGACACGCAGTGTGAAGAGATTGAAACTTGATATAAGCGGTATTAAAACACCCGATGAGCTATATTCAAGTATCGGGAATTTGCTGGAAGGTCAGCATTCGACTTTTTCAGAAAACAAATCCCTGGTCGAGTTTTTGATGTATGGGGAATTGAATTTTCCAAAATCAGATATCAATATCGATATGATCAAAAAAATGCTTGATGAAGAGTTAAAACCACTGTCAAATGAAGTTAAAATTGAGAAAAGCAATTCAAAGTATGCAATCAACGGGGCGGAGGTAATTGGTCTTTCAAGGGAGCAGATCGAACTTCGGGTTTTTTCTGAAAGGGTGAAACTTGACGCCAGGTACAGGGATAACGCAGATGCTATCGTTAATACTATGATCGAGGTCAAAAAGAAAGCTGCCGCAGGAATTGAAGAAGGTGAAATAAGAACTGATCTTCGATGGTGTTTTGAGAAGATTCGACCATCCGGAAAGATCGAAAAAGACAGGAAAATTGAACCACGTCAGCAGACGTTGCTTTCGCGTATGGAGGATTGATGTTAATAAAATCCCTGGAACTTAAGAACATAAAATCCTATTCGCAGGAGACCATCGATTTCTTTGAAGGTATAAACGGTATCTGTGGTGATAACGGGCACGGCAAAACGACTATTATTGAGGCGATCGGATTTGTGCTGTTTGATTTCCTGCCTTTTAATAATTCGGATTTCCTTCGCCATGGCGAGAAATCAGGTTATGTAGAGGTTACTGTTGAAGGAAAAGATGAGATAGAATATACGATATCCAGGAAGATCGGAAGCGGCAGTGACTATATTATAAGGACACCAGTTGGTGAGATAAAAGGAAAAAAAGACATCCAGGCATGGCTTGCAGGGAATATTTTCAGAAGCATCAGGTCAGAAGAGGAATTGCCCTCGCTCTTTGAGAATGCAATCGGGGTGCCGCAGGGCACGTTTACCACGGCCTTTCTTGAGGCTGCAAGGAACAGGAAGATCATATTCGATAATATTTTGAAGGTCGAAGAATATAAAACAGCATTTGATAATTTGCTGCCGGTGCTGAATTCTATAAAAAAAACCATCGATGATATGGAAAAAGAGATCATCCCCCTTGTGACACGCACAGAAAAATATCCTGAATTAAAACTTGAAAAAGAATCGCTGCAAACTGAAATAGAAGGATTGGAAAAAGAGATCAATGAAATAAATATCAGGATTTCGGCGCTTTCCCTGAAAAAAAAGGATTTGATAGAAAAGAAAGAATATCTGGATGCTCTTAATATTCAGATCGAAAATGAACGGATCCATCTTGCAGGTCTTTCAAACCAGTTGAAAAAAGCGCGCTCTGATCTTGCAAGGGCAAAATCCGCAAGGGATATTTTCAATGAACTTGAGCCAGCTGAAAAAGAGTTCCATAAAAAAACGGGGAAGCTAAAAGAACTCAATGTATCGCGCCTGGAACGGGATAAATTAAAAGATAAGTATGCAAAGATCCAGTTTGAAATAAGCCGTCTTAATGAAAAATATGAACGTTCACAGACGATTTTATTGGAAAATTCACAAATAGAGGAACAAAAGAAACTCCTTCTTCCTAAAATAGAAACTGCACGCAAACTTGAAGAAAAAATACAACTCCTTCAAAAAGAATTGAAAGACCCGATGGCTGACCTTATTTCGCGCTTATCAAATCTTCGTGAGAAAGCGCAGCTTGTGGAGAAAATGAAACAGGAGATTGAAAGACAGGAAGGGACTATTGCGGCACTTTTGCCATCAAAGAACAAACAGTCTGAACTTGAGAACAGGATAAAAGAATTGAAGGATATCGAAATATCGCTTGGGACTCTGTCCCTTGAAATATCGGCTTTAAAAGAAAAGGAGGCTCTTGCTGGAAAATTGCGTAATGAGATCTCACACCTTGAATCACAAAAAAAAGAACTTTCCTGGGTAATGGAAAGGAAGCAAACTCTTTCTGGTGAAATAAAAAAAATATCAAACCTGCTCGAATCTCTTATCGCAATCAATTTTGAATTAAAGACGGCACGCGAAAAAGAAGAGCGTGCAAAAACCATCAAACGGGAGATATCAACGCTTGAAACACAGATCGCATCTCTAAAACCTCTTTCAGAGGAACAAAACGCCCTTGAAGAGTCAGAGCAGGAACTTAACCGCCAGCATGCCGCTGTGAAATCGTTCCTGGCGCAGACAAAGAGAAATAAGGAACTTGCAGGAACACAGGGTATCTGTCCTATTTTCAATGGTGTTAAATGTTCGTCAGTAAGTGATTTTAATAAATATTTCAATGATGAGATAAATAGAAAGAATCATGAATTAGAGGGTTTGGAAATAAGCTTAAAAAATAATAAAAAGGAACTTGTTAAACTCGATGATCCGCAAAAAAAGACGCAGGAAATACTTGTGCTGATCGCATCAAGAAAGAAGGATCTTGAATCCTATAAAGGAATAGAAAAAGAACTTGAGGCAATTCAAGAAAAACTGGATTCTTACTCATCATTATATACCAGGACGTTAACAGGAAGCGAAGGGGAACTTAAGGTAATATCATATGACCTGTTCTCAAAAAAAAAGGAATTTGAAGAACTCGCTAAACCCATCACCGAATTTCAAAATATTATAGCATTGGTAGAATCAAAAAACAAAGACCTTGAAGAACTTCCTGATATTCCTTCTCTGTTTATTGAATTTAATGAAAAACTGGCCGGAATAAATGAAAAGTTCAAACTTGAAATCAAGGTGAATTCTATAAATGACATCCTCCAAACTGTGGTTTCACAGATAAGGTCTGGCGAAAAGGACCTGAAAAATCTCAATAATCCCGCGCAGCAAATTGAAATAATTAGAAATTTAATTGCTTCAAAGCAATCAGATATTAATTCTCTTAAAGAAGTGCCCCAGTTGATCGATGGATGTTTGAAACAACTTGATGAATTAAATCAAAGATTTCATTTAAAAGATTCCATAAAAGGCGAAAAAGATGAGATAGGCCTTGTCGATAATTTGATAGAAGAAAAGAAGGTTCAGCTAAAATCCCTGGTATCCCCTGATAAGCAATTTGACGCCCTTGAAGAAAATTTCAAAAGGAACCTCAAGGAACTGAAAACACTTGAAAAAGTACCGGAGCTTCTGGATTCGAGCAATAAAGAACGAGATGTAATGATACAAGATCTCTCAAAATTCGAAGGACTTGATGAAAACGTCTTATCGCTTGAGGACGCTATAAATAAACTTGAACCGCTGCACAATACATATTTACAGGCCCTTCCGCTTGCCTCCAAATTCGATGAATATACACACGAAACACTGGAATTTGAAAAAAATATCGACACAATGGGAGTTTCTTTAAAAGAATTGGTCACCAACCATGAGATGCTCTTAAAACAATTCAAGGAATCAGATCTCAATGAAACTATCTTGAAACTTGAGGAACTTGGACAAACAGCAAGCAGTATAATGGAAGCCATAAAACAGAAGAACAAGAACCTTCAAAAAATAGCAAAGGAACTTACACAGATGGAATCTATCATCATTAAAATAAAGGAAAATCAAAGAAATCTTGAAAAAGAAAAGGATTTCCTATCCTTCTCGAATTTCATCCGGGATACCATAAAATCCTCTTCGGAATTCGTGATAAACGAATTTATCGGGGAAATCAGCAATGAAGCCAACAATATCTATTGTGAGATCATGGATGATCACAGCGCATCCCTGCGATGGGCAAATGATTATGATATCAAGATCGCCTCAGGCGGAGAAATATGCACCTTCAAGCAGTTAAGCGGCGGAGAACGCATGAGTGCAGCGCTTTCCGTTCGCCTTGCACTCTTAAAATCCCTTTCCAACTGCGATTTCGTCTTCCTCGATGAACCCACCCAGAACATGGATGAGATACGGCGGGAGAACCTGTCCGAGCAGATCACCAAGATCAAAGGTTTCAAGCAGGTTTTTGTCATATCCCATGACGATACTTTCAACGAAAAATACGCACACGTCATAAAGGTCCAGAAAATCGATGGACAAAGCAGGGTGGAATCATGCTCGACTTAAAAAATATCTCTCTTGCTTTCGATGAAAAGCTTTCTGCAATAAAATCCTATGACGTTGAGCGCTCTGAATTGACACTGGAATACAGGACGGAACTTGAAAAAATAAAAGTCATCAATCCTGACCTGAATAAGAACCTGCCCCCCTATAGCGGTGCGAAATTCCTGGAACCCGGAAGGCTCATCCATCCATTCCCGTTTAACTGGAAGGATCGCAACGAAGCGATGGAATGGGTGGATTCCATCCTTTGCACTGTTCCTGTGGGAGCTGTTGATGGGAGCCAGATATATTCGGATAAGAATTACGAGATACCCATTGCTGTTATCCAGATATCGCGTATTTTTAACAGGCATACGCAAAACATGGATTATTTTCAGGAAACAGATGCAGCGATAATCACCCCCGATGAGTTCGAGGCGGCAAGCGTATATTCCTTTGGGAATGAATATATCGATGCGCGGCGTTTTTCTATGGAATGCGATGGTGTTGTCCGCTTAATGAATGAATACCAGGGGATATTTGTCTTGCTTGATGGAGCGCTTATTCTTTCTCATATCAATATGCTCAACAAGAACACAAAGGAAATATATGTAAAAGCGATAATGAAACTGCTTGGTACATCACAAGAAACCGGGAATCCGGTGATCGGTTTTATTGATATGACCATGCCCAGGGACATTACTCTCATGATGCATTTCCTTTTCGGATTAAGGAAAAGCAAGCTCCCTGATACGCAGCTTTTTTCAACTATGTTGTGGGGTGAACGCACAGCAGCGTTTCTGTGCGACAGGGATGACAGGCGTGGTGATGAAGCAAGATCCGTCCTTGATAATTATGGCAAATTCAGGAATGAACTCGCATTTTTTTACATAAGAACGGGTAAAGGTCTTCCTGCGCGTGTGGAATTTCCATCATGGGTCCATAAAGAAGGCATGGTTGATAAGATAGCAGATATTATCAGGGCAGAGTGTGTTATCCGAAGCAATTATCCCGATATATTAATGCGGGCTCACGATGCTGCAGTGATCCGAACGAACGAGCATGAACTTTTTTACAGGATGCTTGAGAATTTTTGCAAAGTTCATGGGATAAAGATACATAGAAGTGAAAAAGATTATCATAAAAAATTAAACAGGTGATTCGATGGTAATAGGAGACATAATCAGGGTTGAAGATGCGCGAACATATGTGGCAAAAATACCGCCCGATGCAAAAAAGGAATGCATCGGCAGTTTCATAAAAATAACCAAAGATAATGGATCGATAATAGGAGTAATAAAAAATATCACAAACTCAATTCGGGAAGACTTTATTCCGTATATTAGCCCTGACTTGCAGCCAAAATATGCTCCTTTTAATGAGGATTTCAGGGACAGCTATTATTTTATCCATGGACTTGGAACAATTCGTAATGGTATTGCAGAATACAATATCGATTCACCACCTGACGTGCAGGACAAAGTTGAGATTCTGGATCCTGAAGAATTGAAATTTTTCCATACTATTGACGGAAAGCAAAGTATCGCTTATTTTCATTCCAACAGTGAAGCTCTTCCTCAAAATGTTCTCATTGCAATGATAGACCAGATAGGGACCAGGTGTCCTGAATGCAAAGCCATGTTAAAGCTTGTCAAGAAATATATCCGGAGGAATTTATGATAGGTATCGTCAATCATTCGGATGTGGAGGGATTTACCTTCATTTCACAGGAGCGGCTTCCTGCCGGGATGTTTGCCTGCTACCATGAAGGAGAGAAACAGATCCTGTGCAGGGTAAAGAACGCAGAACCACTCAAACAGTATCCCCAGGAGTTCCTTATGGATATGGAGCTTTCCCCTGATGACGTTTGTGCATTTTACGGATTTGACCCCCAGGATTTTAAATACTATTCATATTCAGCATCAGTCGTGGGGTATTTTGACATTGCCATGGGTGAATTCATAAATCCAAGGACTAATCCTGCCAGCGGTGTGAAGATCCACCGAGCCGGCGAGGATGTCTTGAAAGATATAAGCAAAGTAAAACGAGGGGAATCCGGCTCTGCATTTATCGGGAATGTGCTTGGCGAAAACACCGGGATCGCGTTATCCGTGCGGGATATCGTGAGCCAGCACGTGTCTGTGATCGCATCCACAGGCGCGGGGAAATCCTACACGGTCGGCGTTCTGGTTGAAGAGCTGCTAAGACCTTATAACATGGCTCCCATTCTTATTTTTGATCCGCATGGGGAATACTCTTCACTTGGTGAGATAGCAAACACACCTGAATTTGTAACTGCCACTTACCGTCCAAAAGTCAGGATAGTTAAGCCAAAAGATATAAAAATAAGAATAAATGACCTTCTTGTAGGCGATTTTATCAGCATTATGGATGACGGCACAATGTCTGATAAGATGAAGATGTTATTTCGAACTGCCTATCATGGCCTGAAAAATGACACGAGAAAACAGTTTACGAGAAATGAATTGAAACTCAGGATCGAATCTCTTCGTGATTCAAATAATGAATCTACGATCGATGGTATCAATTGGAGATTCGGGAAATTAAACGCCTCGATCTTCGATGATTTCCAGACCATTCCGCTTGCCGATTACTTCAAAGTCGGGCAACTCACTATAATGGATGTCTCAGGAATTGAGGAAGGATTCCAGCAGTTGATAGCATCGGTCATGCTTCGCCGCCTTTTCGATGCGCGTGAGGGCACTGAGAACAACAGGTATTATGAAATGCATCTTGATAAATTCCTTCCTTATCCTGTTTTTGTGGTCATCGAGGAGGCGCACAGGTTCGCACCGCAAAGCGGTGAGGCAAAATCAAAAAGCATCTTAAAGACCATTCTCTCAGAAGGCAGGAAATTCGGGATCGGAGTATGCCTTGTGTCACAACGCCCCAGCAAACTGGATGCTGATTCCCTTTCGCAGTGCATGACCCAGATAACGATGCGGATAATCAATCCCACCGACCAGACTCAGATAGCCCAGAGCATTGAATCCGCAAGCAGGGAACTTATTTCAGAACTTCCATCGCTTGCGAAAGGCCAGGCGATCATTTCAGGTGTTTCAATAAATACCCCGGCGCTGGTAAAAATCCGAAAAAGACTTACAAGTGATACAAAAGGAAGAAGCAAAGATGCCCCGGCCCTATGGGCAGCACAGAAGAAGTATGAAGAGAAGCACAGGGCGCCAGAATTGAAGGCTGATGAAGAAATGGATATCGGGGTATGATCAATTAACCGTATAGTAATTCTTGAGCAAAAAATCCCGAATGTTTTTATTTTATTTAATCATAAAGTAGTTCCAGTCACAGAAATTGGAATAATCATTCTTATTGCAGCAGTAATGCTGGGATTCATTGGGATAAAAAGGAGATCACAATAACTTCATTTTCTATATTTCTTAAACATCATCGCTTCCATCTTTCCTCTATCAAGCAGCCTGACAAGCATCCTGGTATCCCCTTCATTAACAGGAGAACCGGGAATCATAGCCTCCCCTTTATAAAATATCGTCCCACCTTTCATATTTGCGCCCACATAACCTCTGGCTTTCCCCTGGATGATAAGGATTCCATCTTTCATATACGCGCCAGCGAACTCTCCCGTATTTCCTGTGACGATCGTCCCGCCGCGCAGAAGTACAGCGGTGTTCAAACCTGAATCTCCATCAACATGGATAATTCCGCGCTTCATCAGGATGCCTGTGCTCATCCCCGAATCACCCTCTACAATGAGCTTCTTATCAGCATCAAGGCGGGCTGCGATCGTATCACGGATCATCCTGTCCCTTAAATAAATGCCGTCATCTTTCATACCATTGGGTTGAAGTATTTTTTCGATTTGTCCTTCTTCTAACATATCTGTAATAGATACGAATTTTTGATACCCCTCGCGATCAGATACAACTTCCACAACATTTCCTATTGGTTGTTTGACATTACCTTTTACATAGATAGCTCCCCTGACCATACTGATGCCCATCCGTGTATCAACATCCCCATCAACGATTATCGATCCTGTATGAATGGATTTGCCGGTACCTCCAAAGTATTTTAGATCCACTCCGAAGCTGCTCCCAAGCCTTTTGCCCGCATTGCCTTTGATAGTGACATCTTCTCCTTTCTTTAAAGCAAGAACAAGGTCTTGATAAGTATATGATGTTCCCACCTGGTGCGGGATAACAGATGACGGGGAAAGCCTTGTGCCCTCGTGTTGCCAATAAAAATCATAGGTGAAATCGCACAGGCAGTCTACCTGGCCGGATAATTCAAGTTGCATCCCTCTATAGTTCTACCTTAAAGTAGATGAATTTATATTGTGGGGGAGGTCTGCTTTTAGGGGGAATCTTGGAGCATGTTACTTTATGGAATAAGCTTTTTCTTTGGATTCCAGATAGCTGTCCATGATCATCCCAACTGCTGAAAGTGCGAATAAGATCTTAAGATACAGGAGGTTTATTTCCATGGGACTCATGAACGGCAAACTTGCCATTGCCTGGAGATTTGCCTGAGTGGCCATCAAACCAGCCAGGATCAACGAGACAAGTACTCCATTTATGAACCAGTAGCTATTTTTTACAGCCGTTGAAGCGATAATGAGGGGCACTATGATCAATAATAATTTAGCACCTATAAGACCTGAAAGCCCATAATTCACAAAAATGTTTTGGACTAATGAATTATATTCAGCGTTTATTCCTTTTGCCTCCATCATCATGGAAGCAGTAACCGCATCCCCGATATCAAAGGTTACAAACACAAAGAAGTAAAGCAGGTGCTGTAAATTCAATTTGCGTGATAGATACCTGAAAGAAAGATTTATGAAATCAAATTCCGATTCGTTCCTGTTATCACTCATTTGATCTCACCTTGAAGGAACGATATCTTCGACTAGTTTCATCATTATGATAGTAATCATTAATACTATATTATTTTCAAGGCAAATAAACCCTGTATCGAATTAAAATGAGCATTATCTGAACTTCTTCAATAATTTCCTATAAAAAGCAATATCTTCATACTTGCGTGCAAGTCTTTCCACAATAAGCTCAGGCGTACTTCGCGCCAGGTAATTATACCTGGGATTTCTGTCAACTATCAGGTTAAGGTGTTCATCCAGACCCTTTGCTTCAATACCATCAACGCGAATTTTATGAGTCGTATTCTTAAGTATTGATTCTGCCAGATGGCTCACAAATATTCCCAGTCCGTTATTATCATCCAGTTCCTCAAGTAACCCTGAAATGATCTTTGCAGAAGCTCCAGGTTCAGTGATGGATTCCATCTCATCAGCAAGGACTATCTTAGTATTTCTATTTGCAACCGCTGAAAAATCCTTAATGGTAGTTTCAAATGCCCCGGCATCCATTGTGCCTTTGGATTTGCCGAAATAATAAAATTCTTCAACAAGGCCAAGTTCGCATTCTGTTGCCGGGACAGGAAAACCCATATGGGCAAGTATGGTGATCTGGGAGAGCAGATCAAGGGTTGATGTTTTTCCCCCCGAATTCACACCACTCAACAGGATGACCCGTGCATCTTTGAGTTTTCCTACGCTCGAATTCATACGTGATCTTCCCACCGCGTAATCTATCGGGACTGCATTTGTTAGAAAAAGGTTTGACCCTCCTTTTATTCCGATCCCTATCTCACTTACAAGATATGGCATAGTAAGGGCGAATTTCTTTGAAAAACAGGCGATAGTATATCCAATATCAAAATCCAAGACAGCACGGACAAGCCCCGATGCAGTTTCCCTTAAATCTGAAAGAGAACGGGCGTTATCCCTTAAAAGTCCTATCTTCCTTGACGCTATGACGCGAAGCAGGTGATTTTTTAGACCTTCAACCCCGCGCATATTTGCTTTTATCGGGTGCGATACTTCCTCATCAAAGAAATTATTGACATACTGTGACTCTGCCGGATTCAGGTCAAGTTCTTCCCCTATTCCTTTTATCGCATTAGACGTTACTGTATTGTATTTTTCCCTTATTTCCTTCTCAAGCAGTCTATTAATACTCCCATCCATTGCTGTTAGCAAATCAAAACCCCTTACGGTTACGGAACTTTTTTCGATAAGAGCTCCAAATTCATTATTTGCCTGCACTTGCGAATTCGTAACTGCATTGCCAAGCCTTTCTATAATGGATTTGCACCTGTCGATTTCAATATCAAGTCCGCTTTTTATATCCTCATCATCAGAAAGTCTCATTAAACCTGAAGATAGCCGTTCGATATCTTCCGTCCTTATTTTCTCACAAAAACCAGGAGAATGTTCACGGATCATGTTAAATATCGCGATAGCGCAGTTGATGGAATCAAGGTTTCTTGTGAAAAAAGCCAGTTCTTTTTCAGGAGCTACCTGCCAGGTTTGGGCTTTCTTGATATCAAGGAAATCAACATCAATATCCTCCGGAAAATCAAGCCCGGCAAGATGAGTGTCCAGTATCAGGTAAGAATACCCCCGGGCTACATCCGCTATTTCCCTGGCATCGGAAACAAGCTGGACTGAAACAGGGAATTTTTTAGCGGCTTCAAATTCCTGCGCATTTGCGGCAATGATGACCCTATCCCTTATCACAGGAATATTATAATTCGTTTTCAGGGGTTTTATTCTTGATAAAAAGGAAGATAGTTCTTCTTCATCGAGCTTATCCGCAATTTCGATAATGCCAAGGATGTCTTTTTGGATATGCATTATCTTTTCTTTTTTTCGTGATGGATAAGGGAAATATAAGCCCAATTTGCTCCGGGCATGATCCGTATGGGCAAAACCCTTGATGAGTTCCATGAGCCGATCATAAAAATCAAACGCCTCATTCGTTTTTAGGAAATCCCGGACACCTGCACCATCGTTTACTGCAATAGCCTCAAGCACAAGAGAGATCGCGGATTTGTCGGTCATTCCCTCGATCTCGCTAATGGCTGCTATATCCCGGTTCATTATAGCATCAATTGCCTGTTTTTCAGAGCCGAAATGCTCAACAAGGCGGCGCGCGGTTTTTTCACCGATACGGGGGATGGATTTCAGGGTTGATATCATTGGAATTTCAGGTTGTATTCTATAGTTGTCTTGTTATATTAGAATATACTGGAGTGAATGAGGAAACTTTTTAATTTATTCCGGAGAGATAGAATAGTATTATTCATGTCGTTTCGCCCTTCCACTCTTCCGCTGATAATAAGCTTCCTTGATGCTATTTTTATGCTTTCAGTACTTTCGTTACCAAAAAAAGCAAAGGATTATACTCTACTATTCCAATTCTTGACGAAGGAGACATTATATGGAACCGCAAGACCTGTCAAGAATTGGTGTTTCTCTTCCTGAGAATCTGCTTGAAAAATTCGATGAGATCATAACAAAAAGAGGCTATTCATCCCGTTCTGAAGGTATACGCGACGCAATCAGGAGTTATATCCGTTACTACGATTGGATGAGCGAAGTCCAGGGTGAACGAATTGGTATTTTATCCATGACGTATGATCATTCACAGCGCGGGCTTGTAACATCTTTACTGGACATAGAGCATGAGTTCTCAGGTATTACAAGGTCATCCTTACACGTTCATATCAGCCATGATGAATGCATGGAAGTTCATATACTCCAGGGAGATGGAAAAGAAATAAAAGCTATCGCCGAGAAGATCATAGCGCTAAAAGGTGTAAAGAACGTTAAGCTTACAACCATACGTCCTGGGGAAGAAGTGTGAAAAAACGTGATATGTCCTTTATGATCTGAAAAAAATAATCTTTTTTGCTACAAATATTAATTATTGTAGCATTAAAGTCATTTTTTGATATCTTTTTTTATTCAAAAATTATAAGTAGTATGAAGATTTACTAACTTTAGTAATACGAATACAATAATTTGTATTACTAAATACAATATTTTTAAATAATATTGTTACTAATAGGAGGTAGAAAAATGCATATTGGAGATGGACAAATACCCCTTTTACAGGCGGTATTCTATTGGATCGCAGCTTTGCTATTGATTGCCTTATCCTTAAGATGGGCAAGAAAAGAAATGGATGAATCAAAAGTCCCGATATTTGCTGCCCTTGCAGCGGGGATTTTTGCAATTCAAGCCATGAATATACCCATACCATGGGGAACAAGCGGACATATGCTTGGCAGTGTCATGGCAGCAATAATCCTTGGGAGCCCTTTTGCAGGAATATTGATCCTGGCGCTTGTGCTCATTGTTCAGGGTTTTCTCTTCGGGGATGGCGGTATATCGGTTATGGGCGCAAACATTCTGGATATGGGAGTATTGGCAAGCTTTGCAGGATATTATACTTTCAGGGCGATTAAAGACTCTATTGGTATGGGGAAAGCTTCCTTCATTGGTGGATGGGTCGGAATTGTTATAGGTGCAGAAGCGGTTGCGATCGAGCTGGCAATAGCAGGTACTTTACCTCTCATCCCGGCAATGACATGGATGGGGATTTACCATGCAGTCATCGGAGTTATTGGAGAAGGATTAATTACTGCCATTGTCGTGACGTCTGTCATGAAGACAAGGCCTGATATTGTTGCCTCAAGTTCCAAGGTGGGGGTACCGGCATGACCCCGGAGAACACAAAGATAATCATAGCAGGGGCAGCAATAGCAATTCTCTTATCAATACTTGCTCCCTTCCTTGCTTCTTCCAATCCTGACGGACTCGACAAGAACCTGATCACTCTTGTTGGCGGCGGATCAGAAGAACATGCCGAGAAAATAATTGACGAAAAGAACCAGGTCGGATATGAGCCTCCATTCCCGGATTACAGTATTGAAGGGATGGATAAAGCCGGGGAAGTATTCTCTATATTGATAGGGACGGTCATCATGCTTTTGTTAGCGCTTGGTTTGAGTTCCATATTGAAGAAGAATAAAGAAATAAGAAAGGCCTGAACTTAATGAGTATTATAGATGTTCGAAACCTCAGTTATTCTTACCACGACGGCAAAACATTAGCCCTGGATAGAGTAAATATACAAATAGGGAAGGCGGAGAGGCTTGTCCTTCTCGGCGCCAATGGTTCGGGTAAGTCAACCCTTATCAAGCACCTGAATGGGATACTTCTGCCGCAAAAAGGAGAGGTGTTGGTTAAAGGTGAACCTATTAGCAAAAAGAACATGAAAGATATCCGGCGTACTGTGGGTATTGTCTATCAAAATCCTGATGACCAGGTATTTCTTCCCACTGTCCGCCTGGATGTAGCTTTTGGCCCCACAAACCTCGGATTGCGGCAGGATGTTGTGGAGGAAAGGGTTAAAACTGCGCTTAATAATGTGGGACTCAATGGGATGGAGGAACGAGCTCCCCATCATTTAAGCGGAGGCGAAAAAAAACGTGTTGCCATTGCAGGAGTCCTGGCAATGGAGCCTGAAGTGATGGTGCTTGATGAACCCACAGCAGGTCTTGACCCGGAAGGAAAACACCGTATCCTTCGTCTGATATATAATTTAAATAAGAAGCTGGGGATAACCCTTGTGATCGCAACCCAATATGTTGATGTTGTGCCAGTATTTTCAGATAGGGTCGCTGTCCTGTCTCATGGAAGGAAAATTGCTGATGCAACTCCAACCGAAATATTCTCAGATCCTGACCTATTAAGGGAATCACATCTTAATCTGCCCATTGTTACAAGGCTTCTTCAGGGTTTGCAGGAGGATGGTATGCCAGTCAGTACCAGGTTCACGGTAGCCGGCGCAAGAAAAGAACTTTTACGGGTGATGCAGGAACAATGCAGCGCATATCTCTTACAGACATAGAACGGGAAACATATAAGAATACTCTCATCCACAGTCTTGACGGAAGGATCAAGCTGCTTTTTCTGGTTGCTGTAATAATTTATATTGTAAGTCTTCCCAAATTCAGCACTCTGGCCCTATGGAAACTTGCAGGTCTTGAAATATATTTGATACTATTGATCCTTATTGCCAGACTGAATCTCTTTTATGTTGCCATGCGTTTTGTATTACTCACACCATTTGGTCTTGGTATTGCGATTATGCAGCCATTCTTTCGACAGGGATTTATAACAGAGTTCACAGTCCGCGAACTCCCCTTATTGGGACTGACATGGACTGAAGAAGGATTGCTCTTCGGAACCCTGTTATTTGCAAAATGTACTGTAGCTGTAACAACTGTGATTTTGTTTTCATCTACCTCACCCATGACTGAGATGGTGGAATCTGCCAGGAGACTGAAACTTCCCAGGGAGTTCGCTCTCCTTCTTACGATGATGATACGTTATCTCTTCGTCTTTTGGGGGATCCTGAACCGGTTGCGTAGAGCCCAGGAATCCAGATGTTTTGACATCTGGAATAAGAATATACCCAGGAAATGGATCCTGGAGCAAATTGGATATTCTATCGGTTCCCTTTTCATCCGTTCCTATGAGCAGGGGGAAAGAACCTTCCAGAGTATGCTTAGCAGGGGCTATGATTATACAGCCGATATCTTTGTACATAAAAAAAAGATACAAGCACATGAAATCGCTTTTATAGCGATTACGATATTTGTCGTTGGAAATATACATTTTCTAGGATGAACAAGAATACTGGTTAGACCTACCTGAAATAATGTCTGTTTATTCAAAGTTTTTTCGGGTGGAAAAGTAGATACGCTAAAAAACATTCTTAACGATCGTTCTGGAGCAAATTGTGTTCTCTTTAAAATATCCGATCTATTTCATATCCGGCAGTATTCTCATCGCTTCGATCACAATAATTGCAGAAAAAAAGTCCCCCAAAATTGCAGGCATCCTGATGTCGCTTCCTGTCATTACTTTCTTATCTTTACTGTTCATTGCCGTATCCCAGGGAGTGAATTTTTCAAGCAAAGCAGCCCTCTGGAACCCTATAGGAGCAATAGCAGACCTGGTATATATGGGTTTATTCGCAGTCGGGATAAAAATCCCCGGATATCTTGAGCAAGGAAAGCAAAAAGTTGCATATACGTACAAAAATGATAATTACAGCAAGATCAAAGAGATATTTTTTGGGCTTCTCACTGGATTTGCAGGATATTTCATAACTATTCTGACCTTGAGCAAGTTTCCTGTTAACAATGGCTGGGTCTCCCTTATTTCACTGTGGATTGCATCTGTCATTTTTTATCTGGTCTTTAAAAGGCTCGGGGAGATAACGATCGAAAAGAAGCAGATAATCTCTTCAAATGATATTGTTTTGAGAGGATTATTTGGGGGGGCCGTAGTTGCAGGAGTGGTGATCCTTGCCGATTCCACAGGATTCATCTGGGGAGGATTGTTTTCATCATTTCCAGGCACCATAACCCCCGTACTTGTCCTTCTTCATTTGAAAAACGGAAAGGAAATGAGTCACAGCATTATAAAAAGTTCACCCATAGGATTAAGTGCTACAGGGCTTTATTCCTGTATGGTCTGGCTTTTGTACCCTTTATATGGTATTTTTGTTGGAACACTTGCATCATATCTTGCAATGATAGGATTTCTATTTATAATTAAGAGAACGTTAGATTTTTAATATCCTGAAACGTTTAAAGAAGAAAAAATCTGCAAATGAGGGAATTTTTATGGCTTTCGTTCAAACATTAATGAATTCTAAGAAACATATTGATGAAGTTGACCTGGAAATTGATATCGGGAAAAATGTGGCTTTGAGGCCAAGGCTTGAAAAAATGCAGTTCCTGGAACCAGGAGTTGAAGCTAATCTTTACCGCATGCTTTATTCGCAGGGTCCCGGAAACGGGACAGCCCTTTTCATGCCCTTTGACCAGAAAAGCTCAGAACATGGTCCTGGTCATGAATTCCTGTGGGAAAATGATTTCGGCGCAGATGAGATAAATCTCAGGGGAAAAGGCTCTGCAGACATGCGTTCAATAGCGGAACTTGTGAACTGCGGAAATTTTTCCGGATATGTCCTCCACCCCGGTAATGTGAGGCAATTCAAGCACTTATTCAGGCCCGATATTCCTTTGATATACAAGATAGATGGTCACATATCTCAGCCCCAGAGCGCCGGGTTTATGTCAACGGTTGGCACAATTGAAGAGGCTCTCAAGTACGGCGCCTCTGCTATTGGTTTGACAATTTATCCGGGCGGTGATCATATAAAAGCTGACCTTGAAAGAGCTGCAGAAATTATCAGGAAGGCACATGATTCAGGTCTTGCTGCTGTGGTATGGGCTTATGCGAGAGGGCTGGGCCTTGATGAAAAAACCAAATTCAAGGATAAAGAAGGGGAATTTCAGGGTGTTACCCAGTCGGACAGCCTGTACTGGACCCATTACGCTGTTTCGATAGCCTCCGGATTATTGGGGGCGGATATTGTCAAGACAAAATACCCGGCAAAGGTAAAGACAGACAACCGAAGAGCATACGATTCACATATTGAATCTCTTGCAAAAAAGAATTCAAGCATGATAGCTTACAAATATCTTGAACCTAAGAATGCGGAATCAACATTGACAGCAGAGCAGGAAATTTTCAGGGCAAGCATTGTTGTGCAGGCAGCTCCACATTCCATTGTTATTTTCTCAGGCGGCCCGAAGCTTCCCGGCAATCCTACCGAAAGCCTGAAAAAACAAACCGAAATCGTAATGAAAGCAGGTGCAGAGGGAGGCATTTATGGAAGGAACATATGGGGTCTGCCAGTGGAAGATGGGGTTGCGGCTGCCCATGCGGTGAATGATGTTATCAGCAAACCTGAATTCCACAGGAAGCTGATAGAACCCAGATTTGCAGGATATTAAGAGAGGATAATTTATGACACAATACAAAATTCCCGTGATACCAGGCGACGGTATCGGCCCGGAAATCATACGAGAAGGACGAAAAGTCCTTGACGCTGCCGGTGAAAAATTCGGTTTTGATGTAGAATGGATCGAATATCCGCATGGAGCTGACCATTATCTTGAAACTGGCGAGTTGATATCCGAAGATACGCTAAAAGACCTTTCAAAATACAGGGCGATTTATTTCGGGTCAATAGGCGATGATAGAATAAAGCCGGGAATCCTTGAAAAGGGAATTCTCCTGAACATCAGGTTCTATTTTGATGAATATGTCAACCTTCGCCCCGTGAAACTGCTTGAAGGAGTCTGGACCCCGTTAAAGGACAAGACTTCAAAGGATATTGATTTTGTAGTGGTGCGGGAAAATACCGAAGACTTCTATATCGGAATAGGCGGGCGTGCCAAAAAAGGAAATAGTAAAAAAACACTTGAAGTTGCCCGTAATATGTATAATGTGAAATTTGGCCTTGATATCACTTCTGACAGTGATGAAATAGGCTACCAGCTCGGCCTGATAAGCAAAGAAGGCACAAGCAGGGTGATCCGTTATGCATTCGAGCTCGCAAAAAACAGGAATAAACATCTCTCTTCGGTTGACAAAGCAAATGTTCTCTCTGACATTTACGGATTATGGCGCGAGGAATTCACTTCAATCGCAGCCGGATATCCAGAGGTCAAAACAGATTTTAATTTTGTGGATGCTGTAACCATGTGGTTTGTCAAGAATCCTGAGTTTTTTGATGTAGTGGTCACACCCAATATGTTCGGAGATATAATTACTGACCTGGGGGCAATGATACAGGGAGGGCTTGGCCTCGCTCCGGGCGGCAACATTAATCCTGAAGGTACAAGCATGTTCGAACCCATCCACGGAAGCGCGCCAAAATATAAGGGCCAGAATAAGATGAATCCCATTGCCACAATCTGGGCAGGAGCTCTGCTTCTTGACCAGCTGGGCGAAAAAGAAGCTTCCCTGGAGATCGTTTCGGCTATCGAGAAAAATATCGTTAACGCGCAAGTTAAAACATATGATATGGGCGGGTCAAATACCACATCGCAAGTCGGAGACGATATTGCACGATTGCTTATTTCAAACTGAGCTGGATAATTCATTTTTTTTTATTTCAAAGGGTTCAAAAAGGATAATTACAAAAAACCTTACTCCCGGAATAAAAGTTTACGATGAAAAGCTCATCAATATAGAAAACGAGGAATATCGCATATGGAATCCGTTTCGAAGCAAGCTTGCAGCCCTGGTAATTAAAGGTTCTTCTATATCAATAAAGAAAAATGATACTGTCCTGTATCTCGGGGCAGCAAATGGAACAACTCCTAGCCATGTTTCCGATATCGTCAAAGATGGAACTGTTTTTGCAGTTGAATTCTCACCGCGGGCAATGAAAGACCTTATTAATGTCGCCTCTTCAAGGATGAACCTTGTTCCCATATTGTCCGATGCTTCGACCCCGAAGTCTTATCAGAATTTGGTTCCTGGTGTGGACGTTATATATCAGGATATAGCGCAAAGGGATCAGGGCAAGATCGCTGTCAGGAATGCGGAGTTATTTCTCAAGAAAGATGGTATCCTTGTCTTAATAATAAAGGCAAGAAGTATTGATTCAACAAAGGATCCAGGGGATGTGGCCGATAGGGAAGTAAAAAAGCTTGAAAGAATATTCAAAGTAAAAGAATTAGTAAACCTTGAACCATTCCATCACGATCACTTTGCGGTCGTGGCTCTAAAAATATGATCTAATGCCATTTTTACTTGTTTGTTGACGAATTCCAAAACATTGTCGCTACCGAGACTTTTGATGGTATTTTATCCGAAGCAAGGAAATATAAGCTATGTTTGGCACTTGCCAACCAGTATATTGGCCAGTTTTCAGACAATTTCAATAAATAAAAAAAATAAAAAATATTATGCTTCTTCGTGTGCCGCTCTTATTTCTTCCGGGGTAAACCTACCGACTTCTTGGGCACCGACTTTATTCCTCAAAAATTCAGGCACTGTTTCTAATGCTTCTTTTTTGCTATTTGCATCTATATATGAATCTATATATACCCAGTCCGTATTTTCTCCAGATTTACATCCGAAAGCGAATTTTTTAAGTGTGTCCTCCCCCTTCTCACGCACTTCATCAAGTGCCTGCAAACACTTTTCAGGAGTGTGCGGTGATTCAACTGCATATTTTGACATAGGTTGTTCCTCCACTCTTTTGGTCTTGTATACATTGATTTATGTATACATTAATAATTACAATTTCTTAACGGATATACTTTATTTCGATAAAAACTATTTTGTAGGGTAATCTTGATGTTCGATTTCTCTGGCGGGAGGTTGAAGCAAAAATTGGAGGGCAGGTTTGAAATTCATTTGGTGGATATACCAGTCTTTACGCCGAGCGTAAACTATATCTATGTTTGTTCGAATATATGAAATAATAGTAAAAAACGAAATCAAAAAAGGTGAAATAAAAATGACCTATGAAAAAACGAACGTTGGATTATTGATCGGTTTTATCAGTGCAATTCTTGCATTGTTTGTTCTTATGCTCGTCGCTCCAATTTCAACGATATTCTTAGCTTTGGTTCTGGGACTTCTCTTGGCTCTTCCAGTGTTGGCTTTGGTACTTATACTCATTGGCGGAGCTTCCACAGTTTCAAAGAAACTGAGGGAGACGTCAAAATCAGAAAAAGATGCTGAGGTAGTTGCTATCTAAAGTTAGCTATGGATGACAAAGTCGATCACGGCGGTGAATTTGCCTCATTTATCCGCTACGATATTATTTTGTCCCCTATGCAAACGATAGAAACATCATGCATATCTTGCTGATGACGCGGTTCTACAAAACGGCTGTTTGTGACGGGACAATTTAACAAGTCAAATGATCAGAGTGAGAAGTTGGTGTCCGGGACAGGAGAGAGGAGACCATTGAAAATAAATACTATAATTTTATCATATTATTGGTGGGTCATTTAGGGAGAGTTCACAAGGGAAATAATGCTCATTTTAATTATCCACAATGTTAAATATTGATTCACAATATATAAAAATTGTGAAAAAATATGGGTCTATTAGACGTTGGTATTGATCTTCTTAAAGGTATAAAGTACACGTTCTCTGATGAACCGTTTATGGGATTGAGATTTGAAGATTATGTGTCAGATTTGTTTTCAACAAAATATTTTTCCCTTGTAGAAAAGACACATTCTACTGAAACAAATCAAGAACGTTATGTTGAAAGGAATATGAATCCAGATTTTGTTTTTCGATACGAACCAGCTGGCGAATTGTTCGCTGTAGAGTGTAAATATCGTTCAAATCTTAATAATGAAGGTCTTTTAAATTGGTCGTATCCTGAACAAATGAAAAGATATCAAGAATTTTCACATAAACGGAGAATGCCTGTTTTCATTGTTATCGGATTGGGCGGTACAGACAATAATCCTAAAAAGATGTTTAATATCCCTTTGGAAGAAGCGAAATATCCAACACTTTACCCAGGCGTGTTCGATACATTCAATAGACCCCCAAATAAGCCTTTTTATTGGAAAAATGGGAAATTGTATTAGAGTTGAGACTTCTTGACACCACATTTTTTCCACAAAAATGTAGTATCCAACCAGATCTTAGACTTTTGAGCGCATAATCAAAGAGATAATCTTAATCCGCCAGTACAAACGTTTACGTCACCAGATGCCATTTTGAACCCAAACGGCTGTAAATATGGCCAGATCAAACTTGATTTTGCTTCTCTCCACACACCAAGATTAATTACGAATGCGGGCATTTTCACCAATAAATATCAGGAGATTGATGTGTTCCGTACACGAACGTTGGGAAGAAAACTGTTTGGTCCTTCATTCGATTACATCCTTTTCCTTCGCCCCCGCCAGTGGCCCATTCTGACCTTTCAATTGATGGTGGGGATACTTACTGCTCCTTCGGTCGTTGCTGCCATTTCCCAGGGTTCATTTGAGTCATTCTCATGGAACAGTCTGGTTATGGCCTGGATAGCATGGGTTGTCTGCCTGAATGGAGGTACACTGGCTTTTAACAGCGCTTACGATCGCGATGAGAACGATATCGCTTATCTGGTCAAGCCACCGCCCCCACCTCAACATCTCGCAACCTTCTCCTTCATCTTGATGACGATTGGTGCAGTTCTTGCGTTACTTGTAACTCCAGCCTTCGGCCTGGTTACCGGAGGATGTGTGATAATGTCTATCCTCTATTCTCATAATGCCTTCCGCTGGAAGAGCATCCCGGGTGGCGACCTGGCTATTAATATGATTGGTTACGGAGGCTGCACGACACTATCGGGGATAATGGTCGGGCAGGTGGTTCTGGGCGCAATATCTGTCAATCCGGATCAGGCGGGTTGGTTAATTATCGTGGGGTTTGGCCTCTTATTTGGATCATTCTATCCTTTGACCCAAATCTACCAGTTGGACACAGACCGCAAATGCGGCGACTTGACGTTGGTTGCAGCTATTGGTACAGGCAAAGCCCTGACCTTGGCCATCGTGCTTGGTGTTGCTGCCACGATATTTCTCCTTGGAGCGGCGTGGCTGTGGAATGATGCTTTCAGACTGCTGCTTCCACTCCTCGCGGCCTTAATAATCTGGATAGTAATGCTTGTTGTCTGGTACCGCAAGTCTGCCAGAATGAAGGTGGCAGCACATGAGAATGGAATGTACATTGCTCTGACTGTCTGGGCATTGATCGACTTGTCAGTTTTGATCAGCAGGTACGGATCCATGCTGTAATTTGACGATAAAATCGCTCACAACATTCTTGTCTCTTGATAAGCTGCCCCTGATTCAATAAACTTGCTGAGCCGCAAAGGAATGCAACAGCAAGTGCAACAGTTGCATATTGCATAGGCTTCTTTCCTGCATTTTCCAAGAATCTGAATAAGACCCAATCTTTTACATTCGTCTATGATTTTTTTGGCCTCTTCTTTGCTTATTTCAATATACTCATCCTTTCTGACTTCAGTAAAAACATCATAACCAATTCCAATGACAATGTCCGTCCTTATCAGGCCATCGCAATTGTCATAGATCTTTCTGCATTTGCAGTCCCCTACAGCTACGCTTGTAGCTGCGTTTATGACCTTCTTTGCCTCTTCAGAAGTTAATCATCGATGGTTATAATTTATTGACAGGGTTCAGAAAACTATATATACTATACTCACTAACTTAAGGTTAGTAACCTCAAGTCACTAACTCGGGGTGAAGCACAAACATGGAATCAGCACAACTGTTAGACATACTTGGAAATGAGAACCGAAGGAAGATCCTGCACCTTCTGGCAAGCCGCCCATGCTATATGAGCGAGATAGCAGAAAGGCTTGATGTAGGCGCAAAAGCGATCCTCGGGCACCTTGAGCTTCTTGAGCGGGCTGGTATGGTCGAAGCTAATGTGGATGAACAACGGCGCAAATACTTCCATATATCAGATAACCTCCGTCTTGAGGTATTTGTGTCCCCCTATTCATTTGAGGTACAAATTACCGCTGTCGCCCTGTCAGAACCGAAGGAGCAGGAAGCTGCGTCCCAGGAGATAATAAAAGGTTTAAAATCCCTTTACGACCAGGTACAGAAGCTTCTGGAAAAGAGGAATAATATAATGCGTGAGTACCAGCATATCCAGGGAAACATAACAGAAGCGATGGGACATTGTATGGATGCCATAGGGGATGTTGCGCAGGATAATATTGAAGCGGAAATACTTTATGCACTCATAAAAGGCCCGACGAATGCGCGTGTGTTGTCCATGCAGCTTGGAATTCCGGAATATGTGATCGAGAGATATATTACAGAAATGGAACGGAGAAAGATTCTTAAGCGAGACGAAAATAATTATATAATAGGCTAAAGAATATAAAATATATAAAAAATAGAGAAAGAGGTAAAAATATGGAGAGAGAATGGAGAAAAACTGAAAAGGGATTTTTCACTGAATTTGAAAAAGAGATTGAACAGATGAACGAACTTGTTAACAGAATGATGCAATCCATGGGAAAAGAGCCGCAGGTTTATGGTTTTAGCATGCAGGTGGGACCTGACGGCATACCGCATATGGAGCGTTTCGGGAATGTCATACCAGTAGGTAAGGACAGGGATGTGAGAGAACCATTTACGAGCTCGTTAGTAGATGAAAAAAGGAATGAATTGAATATTACGGCGGAAATGCCGGGGATAAACAAAGAAGACATCGAGCTAAATGCCACCGAAAAAGAAATTACCATCAAAGCAGATAGCAATTCAAGGAAATATTACAAGATCATAAAGACTTCCGGCCCTGTTGACCCTGAAAGCGCCACAGCAAAGTACAACAATGGCGTGCTTGAAATAACGTTCAGATTCAAAGATATGAAAAAACAGGACGGAAAGTCAATAAAGATAGAGTAAATCAAATATGGATAAAAAAGATAAGGCTCTGACACTTAAAGTAATTGAAGCAAAGTCCTACGATGCGGGACGCGGTATTGCCAGGATCGATCCTGAGGTTGCTTATAATCTGGGTTTGCAGACCGGGGATGTCATAGGCATAGAGGGCACCAAGAGGACAGCTGCCCTTGTATGGCCAGGTTATCCTGAAGACAGCAATTCGGGATTGATACGGATTGACGGTACAGTACGAAGAAATGCAGGAGTGAGCATCGATGACAAGGTTCAGATCAGAAAAATTCATACTGCGCCCGCTGAAAAAATATTGTTTTCACCGACACAGCCCTTAAAGATCCAGGGCGGAGAAGCATATCTTGCCCATAACCTTGAAGGACGCGTAATTACCCGCGGGGATGTAGTGGAATTAAATATAATGGGACGCCGCGTTGACCTTGTGGTAGTATCAATAAAGCCTGTTGCCGATTCAGTAATTATCGGTGGAAGAACAGTAATTGAGATCAGTGATAAACCTGCAAAAGAGATGCCTTCCATTCCCAGGGTTTCTTATGAGGATATAGGGGGGCTCGGGGATGAGGTAAGGAAGGTAAGGGAAATGATAGAGCTTCCTCTGCGGCATCCTGAACTTTTCGAACGTCTCGGAGTTGAGGCGCCAAAAGGAGTACTTCTGCATGGGCCTCCAGGCACGGGAAAAACCCTGCTTGCAAAAGCGCTTTCCTCGGAAACAAATGCAAATTTCCTGACCCTTTCAGGGCCCGAAATAATGAGCAAATTCTATGGTGAATCCGAAGAGAAACTGAGGGATATATTCCAGCAGGCTGAGGAGAATGCCCCAAGCATCATACTGATAGATGAGATAGATAGCATTGCCCCTAAAAGGGAAGAAGTCACAGGGGAAGTGGAACGGCGCGTCGTAGCCCAATTGCTTGCGGTAATGGATGGACTCAAGGCCCGAGGAAAAGTTGTTGTGATCGGAGCCACAAACAGGCCAAATGCAATTGACCCGGCGCTTCGCCGTCCCGGCAGGTTTGACCGGGAGATCGAGATCGGAGTCCCAGGAAGGAAAGCCCGTTTTGAGATAATGCAGATACATACCCGGGGAATGCCTATGGCAGATGATGTAAACCTTGATAGGATCGCGGATCTGACGCATGGTTTTGTTGGCGCGGACCTTGCTGCCCTGACGCGGGAAGCTGCCATGAATGCTATAAGAAGGGTGCTCCCTGAACTCGATCTTGAAGTACAGAGCATACCTGCTGAAATACTTAACAAATTGATCGTAACGGGAGAGGACTTTACGAATGCCCTGCGTGAAATGACTCCTTCCGCCCTGCGTGAGGTATTTATTGAATCCCCCAACATCCACTGGAGCGATATCGGAGGTCTTCCGGATGCAAAGCAGGAATTAAAAGAAGCTGTTGAATGGCCTATGAAATACCCGATGCTTTTCAAGCAGACAGGAGCAAGACCTCCAAAAGGTATCCTCCTTTATGGTCCGCCAGGGACAGGAAAAACCATGCTTGCAAAAGCTGTGGCTACGGAAAGCGAAGCAAATTTCATAAGCGTGAAAGGGCCTGAATTCATGAGCAAATGGGTCGGGGAGAGTGAAAAAGCTATCAGGGAAACATTCCGGAAAGCAAAACAGGCAGCTCCGTGCATCATCTTCTTTGATGAGATAGATTCAATTGCCCAGACAAGAGGTTCAAGTTCTGATTCACATGTGACCGAAAGGGTTATCAGCCAGATGCTTTCCGAGATAGACGGACTTGAAGAACTGCACAGCATTACCGTGATAGCTGCAACCAACAGGCCTGATATCATTGACCCTGCACTTCTTCGTCCGGGAAGGATTGACCGCCTGATATACATAACGCCGCCTGACAGGAACTCAAGATTTGAGATATTCAAAGTCCACACATCAAAGACTCCGCTAGAGGCCGATGTTGATCTTGATACGTTAGCTGATGATACTGAAGGTTTCACAGGAGCAGATCTTGCTTCCGTATGCAATGAGGCTACGATGCTTGCGATCCGGGAATATGTGGTTTCAGGAAAATCCACAGATGATGAGTCCGTAAAGCAATTGAAAGTGGGTTACCATAATTTCAGGGACGCCATGACCAAGGTGAAACCTCATTCTAAGAAAGAACTGGAGAAATATACCAAGATATCAGAGAATTTCATATACCAGTGAAGAAGCTTGTTAGAAAGGCAAAAAAATAAAAAATGTAAACGCATATGCGTTTACATTACATTTTTATATTAGATTTTTACGTTAAATTGTATCTACCAGGGATATTTCCATATCCATATCGGTAAGTGTAGAATTCATTGCATTTAGATCGCTTTCTGTATCGAAAAGGTCATCAGGTGCCTGCGTAACTTCTGGAGAAGTTGCCGTCATTGCCGCAGTTACGGCTGCAGCATCCGGGGATTTCTGTACCGGGTTTTCCGATGATGTTTCAGTCTGCTTCTTATCCACGCAACCTAAAGCGAAGGCCGCTATAATCAGCACGATCACAATATATACAAATTTCATTTTATCCTCCTCTAATCTTCTTCGGTAAGAGTTGCTGTTGGTCCACCTATAAGAGTTATGGTGGCTCCACCATTCACTTCAAGGTCACCTTTATCGTTGACTTTCACATTCCCGCCAACAAGTTTCCTGAAATCCCGGCCAAATTCTATCAACTTCCTTCCTGTTTCTTTCAATTTCTTGATAGTTTCTCTTTGCAGCTCATTTGCCTTTTTAAGGAAATCCCTGGCTTCCTTTTCATTTGTAACTGTGCCATCTGCAGCAAATCCGGAATGTGTCGTGAACAAAGCGATTGTTTTCGCCTGAATATCTTTTGCTTCTTCTAATGTATTCTTGAAATCTGCGGCTTCAGCCTTAAGTTTTGTTGTATCCTTACCTTGCGCTTCTAATTTCTCAATAGCAGCATCCACTTTTGCAGAAACATTATCTGCCCGGTTTATGAAATTTTCGATCCTGTGGTTTAACACCATTCCAATAAAATATCGTGTTTCAAGATTTATTTTAGCTACAATTCCTGCAAGTTCTTTATGGACGTCCCTGATCTCCTGGATAGTAGTTGCGTTGTTGACTTTTACTTTCAGGTCTTCAAGCTGGGCTGTATGGGCATCGATGATATTTACCGCATCGGAGGCCCGTATACCACGATTTTCACTATTATCGAGTCTGTTCTTCATTACCTGAAGTTGCGCTTCGGTATGATCTATCGCCTTGAGAATATATTCCCTGGCTTTTCTCATTAGATCTTCATTTGATCTGATATCTGATTTATTGTTTTTCGCGTCTGTTAATCTCCTGTTAGCTTTCTCAAAGAGGTCTTTGGCATCTTCGAATTGCTTTCTTGTATCGTCGAACTTTTCCTTGTTTTTCTGGTATTGTTCTCTCGTATTTTCGAATTTTTCCTTGGTTATCTGGATTTTTTCCTTTGCATTTACGATCTGTTCCCTTACTGCTTTTTCCCGGGATTCTGCCTCTGCAGCAACATTTCCTGAGAATAAACTTAGGATGAACATCGCCAGAATCAAGGCTGTAAATATCCCTGATCTATTTGTGGGTTTCATATTTTTTCCTCCTTCTATTATTCCAATCGCATCCGCGATTGCATACCCAATAGTATAATGTCAGAACATATAAATATACTTTTATGTGATTAAAAATTTAAGTTATTTTATGCTTGATAATTCTTTATAAAACATTATAAACGCTTTTTTAGCTTTATAAAAAACTATATATACTATATTTGAAAATTAGAATGTGTGTATTTGAGAAGAGGATTAATTCTGGCGATCATCCTGATAACATGCCTTATTTTTAGCGCACAAGCCGCAAAAGTGTATGGTTCTATCTATGATTTTTCAGACTTTGAGAAACCTCTTAAGAACGTAATAGTTGAAGTTGAAGAAAATTCAACACGGCTACAATACAAAGTGTCTGTTGATGGAACATATTTTTTTGATGTTTCTCCCGGAAGGTATGTTATAAAAGCCAAATTTTATAATGATAATAATATTCTGGAATTTTCAGGTGAAGAGAAGCTCAATATAAGCCAACCCGATGAGTCAAGGAATCTTGACCTTATTCTTTTTCCACCAATCGATTCTGAATTTGAATATCTCGGTGATATCAATCTTACAGGAGAAATTGAGCCAAATGAAACGGATTATATGAATTACATCATCCCTGCGGCTTTGATTATTATTTCTATTATTTTTATTATTCTTTTCTCTATCCGGAAGAAAAAAAGGAAAGGTATTTCAAAGACTGATGAACCTGCACTCTTCGAAGATAAAACCGTGAAAAATATAGGTGATGAACTTCCGGATGACCTGCGTGAACTTTATGAAATAATATTGAAAAAAGGCGGAAGAACAACCCAAAAGGACATGAGAAAAGAAGTTATTTATGGCGAAGCAAAGGTTAGCCTTATGATCGCTGACCTTGAAGACAGGGGGTTGATCAAGAAGATCAGGAAAGGACGTTCAAATATAATTATAGCCAAAAACAAACAATAAATAAAGTTGAAAGCGTAACATTCATGGACTTCTAAAACTTACAGGTGAAATATGATAGAAAGGAAGGAGATAACAGATGTACTATGTGAATATGATATCAGTGAAACCACGATTGGGGTACTGGCATCACATTCGGCACTTGACGTTTGCGACGGGGCAATTGAGGAAGGATTCAATACATACGCAGTATGTGAGAAGGGACGCGAAAAGACCTACACACAATACTTCAAGGCAGAGAGGAAAAATGGCAACCTGGTCCGTGGAATAGTGGACAATGCTGATGTTTATTCAAAATTTCATGAAATAATGAAGCCTGGAAACCAGAAAAAGATGAGGGATAAAAATACTATTTTCATCCCCAACCGCTCTTTTACTTCCTATTGCGGGATAGATGAAATTGAAAATAATTTCAAAGTTCCGATGTTCGGAAGCCGCAACCTTCTTCGAAGCGAAGAGCGAGGCGAAGAGCGAGATTATTACTGGCTTCTTGAAAAAGCGGGACTTCCCTATCCTGAGAAGATCAATAATCCTGAAGATATCGACAGCCTTGTTATGGTAAAATTACCTCATGCTGTCAAGAAACTTGAACGCGGGTTCTTCACAGCGGCTTCTTATGATGAATACAAGAAAAAATCCGGTGCTTTCCTGAAACAGGGCGTTATCACAAAAAAATCGCTTTCTGAGGCCAGGATCGAGAGATATGTCATAGGACCTGTTTTTAACCTTGATATGTTCTATTCACCCCTTGAGGAAAAGATGAGCCGGATAGAACTTCTTGGTATTGATTGGCGCTTTGAGACCAGCCTTGACGGGCATGTGAGGCTTCCTGCTCCCCAGCAGATATCGCTCAATGAACACCAGATCACCCCCGAATATACCGTTTGCGGCCACAATTCCGCAACCCTGCGTGAATCCTTACTGGAGGACTCATTTGAACTTGCCGAGAAATATGTAAAGGCATCCCAGAAATATTATAATCCCGGGATTATCGGGCCCTTTTGCCTCCAGACATGCGTTGACAAAGACCTTAATTTCTCTGTTTATGACGTGGCGCCGCGTGTTGGCGGGGGGACAAATGTTCACGTTTCTGTAGGGCATCCATACGGTAACACGCTCTGGCGCAAGCCCATGAGCACAGGGCGTCGCATGGCCATGGAAATCAGAAGGGCGATAGAGGTGGAAAGATTAGAAGAAATTGTCACATAAAAGTTATTAATGACGAACCTGAATACAGATAAACCATGGTAAAAAAAGATAACGAAGGAGACAGGACTATTAAATCCATAATACTTGCAGGAGGTTCAGGCACTCGCCTGTGGCCTTTGAGCCGTGAACAATATCCAAAGCAGTTCTTGAAACTTGAAAAGACATCACTTTTCCAGAATACCGTGTTGCGATGCCTTAAATTGTCAGTTCCGTCTGAAATATTTGTTGTCACAAATGAAAGCCAGAAATTTTTTGTCTCAGGACAAATGGAAGAAATCGGGATTGATGTCCCGAAGGAAAACATATTGATCGAACCCCATGGGAAAAATACGCTCCCTGCAATATGTTTCGGTATGAATGAGATAAAAAAGCGATACGGCAAGTGCGTTGTTGGTATTTTCCCTTCGGATCATATACTTGATATGGCGGCCATGGACCAAATTAAAAGCGCAGAAAAATTGTGTTCCCAATATCTTGTAACTTTTGGGATCACACCTGTATCTCCTCATACAGGTTATGGTTACATAAAACCAGGGAAGAATCTGGAAATCGGTTCTATGGTTCTTGAATTCAGGGAAAAACCCGGATTGGAGGCTGCAAAAAAATATATACAGGAAAAATGTCTCTGGAACAGCGGTATGTTCATGTTCGATACGGGAGTTTTTTTTTCGGAACTTAAATCACACCAGCCGGATATGCTGGCAGCTTTCAAACAAAGTGGCAAGAATATCGAACAGGTCTACAATGAACTTCCCTCCATTTCCATTGACTATGGGATTATGGAAAAATCAGACAAAGTAGCTGTTGTCAGGCTTGAACATAAATGGAGCGACCTTGGCGACTTTGACTCAATATTCCAGGAAGCCAATAAGAATCAAAATGGGAGTGCCTCCTATAATTGCGATGACATTTCATTGAATTCCAGCGGAAATCTCATATATTCTAAGAAGGACAAGATCGTATCACTCATTGATGTCAATAACATGGTTGTTGTTGATACACCTGATGCACTTCTGGTTTGCCCCAGGAAGAGCTGCCAGAAAGTCAAGGAGATAGTTACCTCGCTTAAGAACCAGAAGAATCAAAAAGCATTGTTCCACCTGACGGTGTACAGGCCATGGGGCTCATATACGATAATGGAAGACTCGGAAAGACATAAGATCAAGAATATTACCGTGACACCGGGCAAGAAATTGAGTCTCCAATTGCACAATCACAGGAGTGAACACTGGGTGGTAGTAAGAGGAATGGCCTGGATCCAGGTTGATGATAAGGAATTTTATTTACGCCAGGGGGAAAGCACTTTCATCAAAGCAGGAATAAAACACAGGTTATCAAATCCAGGGACAATACCACTTGAGATCATAGAAGTTCAGCTTGGCGATTATGTGGGAGAGGACGATATTGAAAGATTTAAGGATGATTTCGGAAGGATCTAATGCTTTGCCTGGAGTTTATATCGTTCGTTTTTTGAACTTTTAATGTTACCACGAAATGACTTTGTCATATTCAAACAGCATCTTCGCTATCTGTTTGTAATCCACGCATTCATGCCCCATAACTCCTCTTGCCAGGGCATCGGCTGCAGAGGCATAAACTTGAATTTTGGCATCAGGATTTGCATAAACCCCATCATGCAACAGGAGAACTGCCACTTCATGTTCCCTGCCATGGGCTTTTGCAATTTCGAGGGGTGTGGCATCATTCGGGTTCCGGATTATATGGAGTATCTTCATAATTAGAATGGTATAATAATGTCTGATTCGCTTATTGTTCGAACGATCTCTTCACGTTCAACAATATTTATATTCTCGATCAATTCCTTGATCCCCCTTTTTTCCAATGATGGTTTATCCGCAAGCAGCCTGCATTTAAGCATTGTGAGCGCCCCGAATTCCCTTACAGGAGGAGGAACATTAATAATTTCAGGCTTTGTGCGGGTTGGTGTATAGACACCGTCATCCATGAAAATGACTGTAACCTTATCCTCACGAAGCGTCAATCCAACGCTCATACGCAGCGCTTCGGCATTTTTGCGCGTATTGAAAGGCAGGTTTCTTATGATTACTGAGATCTTTTTCATATTTCACCCGAACGATATGAACCTGTCAACATCTCCTGCAATGCAGGCATGGTCATACTGGCTTCCGAACAATATGCCATCCACTTTAGCAACTTTTCTCTGTTCGGCATTAAATGCACATATTGCTATTTCCACACCCTTCCCGGCCAATCCTGCAAATTCTTTATTATTCACATTATAAACGCCATCGTACATCAGGAAAATAGATACCTCATGACCTTCATCCCTGGCCGCTTTGCTTATTTCGATAACGGTATTGGTATTTTCATTTTCAGGGCTTGTGGTCAGGAGGATTCCCAGTTTCATACTTTTTGTATCCTTACTTTCCATAGATGGTCGCCTGTTTGCTCGATCCCCATTATCTTATGGCCTTCATTTTTCAGGCTTCTGGGCACATTCTCAACGGCGGGAGCATGGTCAAAATATACAACCAGTTCCTCACCGCTTTCTACTTCTTCAAGTTTCAGTTTTGTTTTTACGAAGGTATAAGGGCAAACCTCACCCTTCAGGTCAAGTTCGATCGTCATATTTCACCATATTCTGCATGAATCACCATATATCTCTTCCTGTATCGATGTTATCCTGGGTTTTTCGCCGCAAATCGGGCAGTTCTTGTTCCATCTCATCTTGATCTCCTGGAAAGTCATGTTAAGAGCATCATAATAAATGAGGCGCCCCACCAGCAGTTCACCGATTCCGAGGAGATATTTGACTACTTCTGTGGCCTGTATGACACCTATTATCCCCGGGAGAACTCCAAGTACACCGGCCTCCTGGCAACTGGGCACCATTCCCGGAGGAGGAGCATGTTCAAATAAGCACCTGTAGCATGGTCCTTTATGAGGGATGATGGTTGTTACCTGCCCCTCGAACCGGTAGATACTGCCGTGAGACAGAGGTTTATTTGTGATAACACATGCATCGTTCACAAGATATCTTGTTGCAAAATTATCAGAACCGTCAACAATGATGTCATATTCTTTAAAAATATCGGTAACATTATTGGCATTCAGCCGCTGCACGTATGTTTTTACTTCAATATCAGGATTCAGGTTGTTAACGAATTGTTTTGCGGATTCGGCTTTTGGCTTTCCGACATTGCCCCCGTGGATTACCTGTCTCTGGAGATTACTTAGATCCACAGTGTCATCATCGATAATACCAATAGTCCCGATGCCTGCTGCTGCCAGGTATTCGATTATCGGGGCGCCAAGACCGCCTGCCCCAATGCATAATACCTTTGATGATAGCAGTTTTTTTTGTCCTTTCCCGCCAACTTCCGGCAATATGATATGACGCGAGTATCTTCTTATTTGTTCTTCATTAAATCCGCCTAACATTGTTTTATCACCATATTATTACTGTGGGTTCTATTTAAGACCATAAAGTATTACCAGCATAAATAATTTTTGGTAATCTCATAAACGAAAACCAAAACTCATTAACCAGGTCATATTTATTACAAACAAAAGCGTATAAAAATCAAAGTGATGAAACATGAAAATAATCGCAATAACAGGTAAGGGCGGAACAGGAAAAACAGCCGTAGCCGGGATGCTCATAAGGCATATCTCAAAAGGAAAAAAAACTCTTCTTGCTATCGATGCAGACCCGGATTCCAATCTGCCCGATGTTCTGGGTGTAAAAGTCGATAAGACAATAGGTGACATGCGTGAATTCATGCTGCAGGAACGGGATAAGATGCCTCCTGATACCAACAAGGAGAGCCTGCTTGAATCAAAGGTTTATGAAGTTCTCAGTGAGATGCCGCGTTTTGACCTTCTCGTGATGGGGCGGCCTGAGGGTTCGGGATGCTACTGCTTTGCAAATAATCTCCTTCGCGGGATAATGGACAGGGTCCTTAAAAATTATGATATAACGATAATCGATACCGCTGCAGGACTTGAACACCTTTCACGGCGGATCATCAGGGATGTGGATGAACTTCTTGTGGTTACTGACGGCTCGCGCCGCGGCCTCCAGACTGCAGAAAGGATACGTGAGCTTGCAAAGTCACTTAACCTGAACGTTAAACAAATGCATGTGATCGCGAATAAGGTTACCCTGCAAAACCGGGAAAAGATAGAGGAATATGCCCGTGAATTAACGATGGACCTTGTTGGAATTGTGCCATTTGATGAGATTCTTGCCAGATTTGACCTTGAGGGAAGACCGCTTGCGGAATTGCCTGAGGATTCCGGAGCGCTAAGAGCAACAGGAGAGATCGCACAGAAGATGGGATTATAGGAATGATTTATTACCTTATGAAAGTATAATAACCATGAGAAAACATGATTTTAAACTTCCAGCTTACAAATGTGGAATCCAAGGTCTATTCAACTTCAGAGGATATTCGAAAATATAAGAATATCAATATAAATTATGATGTAAATCTTAAGAATCCATCATTAGTTGCCCAAAACACTCCCTTCGGGGAAAAATCAGTATTAAGGATTGAGTACACATTTGCCATCAATTATCTCAGTCCCAATATCGGTCATATCAGGTTCGAAGGCGTAACGGATTACTACAGCGATGAGGATCTGAAGTCCCTGAAAGAAAAATGGGATTCAGGAAATGCGCCTGGCGATATCCAGAATGAGCTTGCAAACACAATGGTGGCAAATCTTGCTCCTCTTGCACTATTGCTCTCAAAGTCCCTTGGCCTGCCACCTTCGATGCCTATTCCTGTCATTAATTTCCAGCAGGCTCAGAAGAAAAAAGAAGAACCTACTTTTTACCATGGATAGCTAATAATTTTCCATGGTATCCTTGACACTATTTTTATACTCATCTTTGAGCGAATAGACATTATGGTCGCCTGTCACATCTATTCTCAGGATACCAAGCCTTGTATTCATAAGGCCGACCATAGCTGAAATTCCCCTGTAATTAACATCAAATCCCTGTTGCTTCAGGAGGTCAAAAACATTTTGTGTGGTATATGGCCGATCATCGAGAAACAATTTCAATAGTGACTTCCTGATACCGGTTTCATCTCTCATCAGGTATTTTGTGAGTCGTGTTTTTAATGCATCATTTTCTTTTCCGGTCAGTGAAACCACCAAATCCCAATATTCGATTTTTAGAGTTTATACCTTTCCATGTCTTAAAATGGTGTCATTTCAACTATTATCCCGTTTTTCATGGGATATCTTTCTATAACTGACACCTTACATCCTATTTGTTTCAATTCGACCGCAAGGTCCCGGGCTATCCACCAGGCTGTATTGACAATACCACCTTTATATTCAAACATTTCCTCCTGTGCTCCTGCCTCTTGAAGGAGAGTCACGCAGTCTCCTTCAATAACACCGTAGACGAGGGTCCCGTCGTCTGTGACCTCATCAAAATACCGGGCGGATTTTTTGGCCATGCGTTTTAATCTTTCCCGAAGCTGCACTGCATCTTTGAATCTTGAAGAACAAAAATGCAGCTTCCCATAATCCAGGGAACTTGCTCCTTGTTTGCTTCCTGAAGCTGCACAGGAAGTATCATCAACGGGCACATATCCCTGTTTCTTAAGTTCGGCAAAATTTGTTTCCGAAAATTCAAGTTCATTCAGGTTCAGGAATCCATCGACTTCCTTCAATAATGATATTACTCCATTAAAATCATTTGAAATTGCCGGGATCTCAATCCCTGTGCAAATACCCAGTTTCTTTGCTTCCTTTATCGAAATACTGTAATATGTCCGCCCGATATTTGGAAGCATGTTCCGGGGGGGATGAAACCTTATTTCATCAAGACCTGCCTTCCTTAAGGATTCAAGTAGCCCCCTGTTCGGGGCAAGAGCCGTATATAAATGAATATGATGCATTTTCCCGAATGTATTTTTCAGGAGCTTTATATAACGAATCACCCGCTCAAGTCTTAAGAGCGGTTCACCCCCGGTAATGCCTGTACCCAGGGCATCCATTGAAATGGCTTCTTCTATAAGGTCTTCATCTCTCTTAACAGGTCTTTCATTTGCATATATTATATCTTTCTCACGCCTTTCATTTGAAACAGGACAGTAAAAACAATTCTTTCCGCATACACCAGTAACGAAAAGAACCATTTTGGCTCCTTCATAACACAAGCGGCATCCTTCGGGAAGGAAATTGAAAAAAGAACCGCTGTTATCTTTTTCCATGTGTTATTTAGTTCGGGTTATTATATATTCACCCAATTCATTAAGTTTTGTTTTTGCGTAACTGTCATCAAGATTTTTGATGTGGCTTTTTGCAATATCGAACTCTTCAATTGCCACATTTTTAGCATTTTCTATGGAATCAGAAACAAGATGCATGAGTTCTCCATTATTGCATTTCATCATTCTTTCTATTGAGATGCCTGAATTCATGGCATCAAGAAGTACAATGGATGGCCGTCCCATAAAAAGGTCTTTCTTTACAGGCTTACCTAAGTCATCTTCTTTTGAAATGCAATCCAGTATGTCATCGCGTATCTGGAAGGCAAGACCTATGTGATTTCCGAATTCCTTAAGATCATGTATCTGTGACATGTCCCCTCCTCCAACAAGAGCACCTACTTCGGCAGCTGAACTGAAAAGTGAACCGGTTTTCCTGAAAGCAAGGTCAAGATAGCTTTTCTTGTCTTTTGCAAATTCTACAAGTTCCATTGCTTCGCCTTCACCCATATAGAACAGTGAGTCTGCAATGGCATGGATAAGCCTGGGGTCACGAGCCGCGATCCTGAGTGAAAGTGCTGCGAGGATCTGTACCGTGAGTAAAGCCATATCAGTGCCCCATAGGGTATGGACAGTGGATCTGCCACGTCTTTTTTCCGATTTGTCTATCACATCATCAAGCACGAGCGATGAAGAATGTATTAATTCAATGGAAGCTGCTGCAAAGCAGGCTTTATCGGCTGTCCCGCCAACAGCCTCACTGGCAAGTGTCACAAGAGCCGGTCTTATGCGTTTTCCTTTTGATAATATGGCATAACTGACAGCTGCGGCGAGTTCCGGAGGTTTGATATCCATAAGCAGGTTTGGCATTTCTCCATCCACCAAACATGCACGCTGTGCCAAAAGTTGCTCTATGTCCATTATTCACACCCATAACCTGAATACTTGAAAAATATTCCTATTTAATAGCATATTCAATCACTATTTATACTAATCATAAATAGATTTTATCTTTTATTTCTGTGAATCTTATTGATTTATAATTATACTTGTTCATCATATATCCAGTTTAAGCATTCTTTCAACAGCTTCATTGATCCTATCCACCGACTGCGTAAGAGCGAATCGGACATACCCTTCTCCATATTCTCCGAATCCGATTCCAGGAGTGGCCACTATTCCTGCTTTTTCCAGAAGCATCTTTGAAAAATCCCAAGCCGGGCCGTTCACATGTGCCCATATATAGAAAGTAGCTTTGGGCGGTTTTACTTCAAGCCCCAGTTCTCTGAGCCCGATAAGAAGAGCATCGCGTCTTTCTTTATATATTTTATTCATATCGCGAACACAATCCTGGGGCCCGGACAGCGCCGCAATTCCCGCTTCCTGTATAGATTCAAATGCGCCTGAATCCACATTCGTTTTTACTTTTCCAAGACCTTCCAGTATATCACGGTTACCTGCGGCAAAACCCAGTCTCCAGCCGGTCATATTATATGTTTTTGAGAGGGAATGCATCTCAATGCCTACATCTTGTGCCCCCCTGGCATTCAGGAAACTGGGCGCTTTGTAGCCATCGTAGGTCATCTCCGAATAGGCGTTATCGTGTATGACTATGATCTCATTTTCATTGGCATAATCCACAACTTCCTCAAAGAATTTAATGGTTGCAGTTGCAGATGTGGGATTATTGGGATAATTCAAAAACATGATCTTTGCCTTCCTGGCGATATCCTCAGGTATTGCATCAAGGTCGGGAAGGAATTCATTCCGCGCAAGGAGAGGCATCTTAAAAGGCGCAGCGCTTGCAAGGATCGACCCGATATTATAGACAGGATATCCCGGATCGGGAACTAAAGATACATCCCCCGGATTCAGGAAGGCAAGCGGTATATGCGCGATTCCTTCCTTTGAACCGATCAGTGTAAGAACTTCATACTCAGGATCCAGGTCAACATTCATTGTTTTCCTGTACCAGTCAGCTGCTGCCTTCCTGAAAGACGGCATGCCTTCATATGATGGATATTTATGCCTGTCCGGATTATCCAGGGATTTTTTCATCGCTTCCACGATATGGGGCGGTGTAGGCATATCCGGATCGCCTATTCCCAGGTTGATGACGTCAACGCCCTTCTCAATGATCCGTGCTTTTGCTTTATCGATAGCAGCAAATAAATAAGGAGGTAATGAATTGATCCTGTCAGCGTACATTATCATAGGGGCGTTTTGATGTTTTTATTGTATATAAGATATGAGTTTTAATTTTTGAGACTTTTTAAATTAATATAAAGAAATGGTTCATCATAAGGAAAACCAACCGAAGAGTTCACCCATAGCACAGAACACTAACGCTTTTCTCTGTGTAATCTCTGTATGGTTTATCAAACCAGAATATACTAAAAAACTCCTATTTTGTTATGAGAGCAAAACGAAGGATTTTTATTCCTTATTGGATTAATTCATCTTGAATAACGTTTTATTCGATTTAGGATGAAGAGGATTTAACATGAAGAATGGTGGAATTAAGAATAAAATAATGATAGGATCGATGATAACATTTGTAATTATCATAAATATTCTTATTGTTGGGGCCTCCAACAATACGGTTTTGTATCCGGGGAATAGTTTTGTCGATCCTTCCGTTAGTATAGATGTAAATGATTTTTCTATTGGTTCTGAAAGTTATGTTGGACCATTCACTTCGTTCACAGGAGAATATGCCCATATCGGAAGCAATAGCGATTTCCAGGACGGCGTCAGTAATTCCGGGAATATAACAATAAAAGACGATGCTGTGGTCGCCCATGGGGCCCATCTTGAAGGAGAGGTGGAGATCGGGAATTTCGCATTCATCGGATTTAACTCATTTATCAAAGATGCAAGAATCGGTGAAGGTGCCTATATAGGAATTGGAAGCAAGGTCACTGGCATTGATATACCTCCCGGCAAATCCGTACCGCAGGCATCAGTGGTCGACAGTACAGATGACATTGAAAAGCTTGGACCTGTCACAAAAGAGCAGGAAGAATTCGTAGAAGAGGTCATAGACGTAAATAGAGCCCTTGCAATAGGATACACCCGGTTGTTTGAGAAAAATGGGGCATCCGATTTTGGCAGTGTCGGTCCTAACGGTGATGGAGATATATTAATAGAAGGGAAGGATATTCTCGCACGAAGTGGAAATAACATGCCTGTTATTGGAGCATCTTCTACCATTGGATCAACGCGAATAATAGGAGATGTCTTCCTGGGTGAGAATAGTATTGTAGAGAATGGAACATCCATAAGGGCTGATGAGGGGATCCCGATAAAAATTGGAAAAAATGCACAAATAGCTATGAACAATACATTCCATTCCCTGAATGATCAAGCGATCATTATTGGAAATGATCTCAAATTGGGAAGTGATTCAGTATTGCATGGACCGCTTGTTCTTGGCGAGAAGGTAACCATAGGGAGCAGGGCCGTGGTCTTTAAATCCACGATCGGAAATAATGTGCAAATCGGCGACGATGCCATAGTTGTTGGCGTTAAAGTCCCTGATGGAACCGTGATACCATCGGGTTCTGTTGTCGAAACACAAAAAGATGTGAGACTATTGAATCCCGCTGCTGCTCCGGGCACAAAATGGGTGTCAAATATGGACCTGTTCCTTGTATCTATGGTTCCGATCCTTCTTGGCCTTATGATGTCAGTGGTTTTGAGAAAAAAAGAACATTAAGAGGATAAAATTTTTAATCCTCTTCATCTTCTTCCTCTTCTTTTCCAGCATCAAGCAGCAGTTCGCCATATATCAATTTTTCAATTACCTGGGAAACAAAAAGTCGTTTATGGTATTTTTCGATATCTTCATTGAGGTGGAGCTGTGAATCGATCTGGACCCTTAGCATTACGAACCTGAATTTTTCCGGATCCTCAATTTCAAGGGATTTTATATCTTCAAGAAAATAGGGTAGTTTATCCGGCTCATCTACCACTTCGGCGATGATCAGAATATTATTATGGATATTTTCGATATCCACATCTTTTTGTCCCGTAAGTAGTTCTAATGTCTTCAATGAATATTTCTTATCCTTAAAAAAGATTACATCCATAATAACCATGTATTCTATATCTATTAAGTCCTATATTACCCCAGCGGAGAAAAATGGACACACCGGTAATCTTAAAAATATTCCATAAAGGAAAAATGAAAGAGTATTTTGTTAAGCCCGAGGGTGAAATGCACACAGACCTCGGGATAATAAGACTTGATGAGCTTACATCTAAAAACTTCGGAGATAAAATAAGTTCCCACCTGGGAGCTGAATTTGTTATCCAGAAGCCACGGGCGCCTGATTTTTTTATTCATGCAAAACGTAGCGGAGCTCCAATGATGCCCAAGGATATAGGGGTAATTATTTCAAATACCGGCCTTTGTTCTTCGGATCATGTACTGGATGCAGGAACAGGTTCGGGAATACTTGCTATCTACCTGGGCCAAATAGCCGAAAAGGTTGTAACATATGAGGTGAGGGAGGAATTCTTAGAAATGGCACGTAATAATATTGCCCTCACAGGCATTTCACGTATTGAATGCCGGCATGGCGATATAGTCGAAGAGATCGGAAAATTGGATGAGAAATTTGATGTTATAACTCTTGATACTCTTGCAGCGGCCCGGGTCATTCCATATGTCCCTGGTGTTATTTTTCCCGGCGGTTTCCTTGTCACATATTCACCTTTTCTTGAACAGGCAAAGGAAATCAGGGAGGCCATTGGAAAAACGAATTTTATCGAGGTCAGGACCATTGAGACCCTGGAACGTGAGATTTCATTCACAGACCGGGGTACACGCCCCGCAACGGTAAGGGTAGGCCACACCGGATATATTACCATAGCAAGATATTGACTTTTTTTTATACTGTGGAGCAGAGAGTTCCTCCTTGTAGGGTGGTAGTTTACTATTGCTCACCTGCCAGCAGATATTTACGGAAACAACAGAATAGTAAATCTTAATACCTATGTAATTGTTTGATGTGGATGATGAGATATGTCTTTTTCTGTTTATTCTTAATTTTGGGAGCAAATTTAGCATTTGCCGAGTCGATAATTACAGTTAATGTTAACGAAAGCACAGATGCTCTATGGACGATGGAAAAATATATCCACTTTACAAAGGAATCCGATTTTAGCGAATGGATAACGATGGATCAGAACTTGTCCAGATATCGAAATGTCCCTGAATATGAGGACATTATCAAATCATTTCAAAATTCCAGTGGAAATTTCTCCAACCGCTCAATGGAAGTTGAAAACTTTACGATTTCATACGATACAAAGAAAACAATTTCGGAAAGACTTGGAATAATCAGATATTCTTTCGTATGGAAGAATTTTTCTTATAACAATTACGGAAAGATCTATATAGGGGATGCCATCCCGGGCGGCGTACTATTCCTTTCAACTGATAATCAGCTAATAATCAGGATACCTGAAGGATATAATGTTACAAATGTGACACCTGTTTTTGATAAACAGAATGGCAACCTTTTAATATGGGATGGGACCCTTTACGGTAATTTCAGTAATGGAGAACCATTTGTTGAACTCACTCCAATAAATCAGACGATGATTGCAAGTCCGGGGAATTCATATGCTTCCTGGATTGCAAAATCGCCTGTCTTGCAAATAGTCCTGATCTTCATTTCCATTATGGCGGTCGTGGCCTTTGTTAGATTATGGAAAAAGAAGCGTTCAGGAGATGTGTCCACAACAGATATGGTAACGCAGGTGCCAAGAGAGATGCTTCATGAAATCTCTGAAATCCCCGGGGCATGGACAAAAATCGTGCAATCAATCCAGAACGAATTTGGAGAGGAATCAATCGAAGAATTAGAGAAGGCCGCACGAGAACAAAGATTGAAAAATATAGGTATGCCGCTTTCTGAATTATCACACGAAGACCTGGAAGATGAAGAGATGATAAAGCAATTCCTTCTCAGGTCAGGGGGGCAGGCATATCAAACAGATATTGTCGAGCATAGCGGACTTTCAAAATCCAAGATCAGCATGGTTCTCTCAAAAATGAAGGATGACGGAATAATCATAAAGATAAGAAAAGGCAAAGAGAATCTCATAAGAATTGTTAAAGAGATCAATGAACCATAGGAACTTATGAAAATATTCTTTGCGATCAAAAATCAAACAATGAGCTCTGTGCTTTGCTGTCTTTCTTGCTAGAAATCTCCGGTTCTATCTTTTCCGGTTCAGGGATTGGGATTTTCTGGTCCCTGGTTACAAATCCCCCGAACAGTTCAACTTCGTGATCAATTTCATTTTCTACCAGGCACCTGGCTGTTTCATATATCTTTAGGATCTTTTTTGTGACAGACTTTGATTCCATAAGGAAGGCAATTTCTTCGGGTTGAAGTCCCAATAAAGCAACGACTTTCGGAGCAATTTCATGATCTTTCATCAGGCTCCTGAAGAACACAAAGAGCTGGGAACGGGTATAATTCATTGAAACATGGCAATGCATTCCTATCTTTTTTGCGGTGGAATCTCTTACCAGCCTCATCCCTTTTGTTTGCCCGAGCTTTCTCCATAACGATGGCGGCTGGTATTTTACAAAACCGCTGCTGCGATGGGATCTTGCGACTATGATACCGGCTGTCATAAGTACTCCGGCATATCTCCACATATTGTAATTCTGTCTTCTTTTCACCCTTCCGAGAAAAACCGACGCTCTTCCAAGATAATGATATCCTTTTGCAAGATCAGTTGGGGCTGTATATTCCAGCGAGAGATTCTCATCCATCCATTGTATCAGGTCATCCGGATTCTCATCAAGATTCAGGGATGCATCATGAGCCTCACGAATATGTGTGCTTTTGAAGATCTTTGTAAGGAACTTGAAGATATTTTCCTTGCTATCCCTTTCACCGGTAATTATATCCGCAATTTGGATTGAAGTCTTGCCCTGTGCTATAGCCTGGAGGTCATTTATCGCACTTCGAAGATCCCCGTTCGCATTCACGGCAATTTTTTCAATAACGCCAGGGTCACATTTTATTCCTTCAGATTCAACAATTTTCTTTAGTACCGGGATCATTGAGCGTGACATCACAGAATTAAATTGAATCGGTTTACAGGCAGTTCTAAGTCCGGTTGACATATCATAGAGTTCATTTGCTATAAGAATTATAGGCTGGCCTGTATTTTTTATGATTTCTGCAATTGCCCGTTCGCCTCCGCGATCGGCCGTGCCGTGGATATTATCAGCCTCATCCATTATGATAAGCCGTTTTATCCCGCTTCCTTCAAGCGTGCCCAGTCGGGAAGCAGAGCCTGCGACTTTGTCAATGATATCTGCTGTGCGCTGGTCGCTTGCATTGAGTTCTATGACCTCCCATGCCATATCCCTGGCAAGAGCATGAGCTGTTGTAGTCTTCCCTGTTCCTGCCCTTCCATATAACACAACCGCCCTGTTCTGGGGTATTCCATGCATCCAGGACTTCGCCCAGATTTTGAGGTCCTCAAGTGCCTTATTATGGCCTGCAACTGCGGATAATGTCTGCGGGCGGTATTTTTCGGTCCATTGAAGTTCAGATCGATTAATTCTTGATCCCGCTACGTTAAGATTGGGTTCTTGATGTTGATAATTCATTATTAAATACTATATCATTATATTGCTTAGATACATATAAATTCATCAGAATGAGACTAAATATTATTCAGCTTCTTATTAATTCTTCTATAATGATGTCCAATCTATTTATCCCTATTTTTGCCAGTGAATTGCATGCAACAGGGACACAAATTGGGATAATAGGAGCCTGTTATGGGGGGGCGCTTTTCGTTTCAACGTATATATTCAGCAGGGCAGCTGATAGTTATCCCCCAAAGACACTTTTATTAATAGGGTTCTTAAGTTCATCAATAACATTTTTCATCCAGATTTTTGCGCACGACCCGATCAGTCTTGCCATAATCCGGGCTCTTGCAGGATTTAGTGTGGGTATTTATCCTGCAGTGCTGATCCTGTACGTTTACAATCTGAAACAGAGCATCGGGAAATTCAGTTCCTTCATGCCGCTTGGCTGGGCAATTGGCAACCTGGTGGCCGGTATAATAGCCGTATACTATCAGATATTTGCGGTTGCTTCTTTTTTATTTGCAGTATCTTTTCTTTTAACATTGAAACTTCCTTCTACCGAAGCTGGCACAAAAAAGAAAACGAACTTTTTCTCATTTGAACTCCTGAAAAAAAATATTAATATTTATTTTCCATTTTTCTTACGCCAGATAGGGGCAAATAGCGTATGGGTGATTTTCCCTTTATATCTGGCCAGCCTTGATGCCAATAAATTATGGATCGGAATAATATATATGTTAAATCCTGCCCTTCAATTTATTATAATGAGGGGGCTTGACAAATATGAAAACAGGTTTCTGATCCATACCGGAGATATTCTTTCGGCGGCAGCTTTTATAGCATTGATACCACTAACGATCTTTTACCAGGCAATTCCTGGCCTTGTACTTATCGCTTTTTCATATTCGTTCCTATATGTAGGCTCAATTAATGAACTCATAAAGAAAAACGAAGAAAAAGGAGCAGCTGCCGGATTGCTTAATTCTTCAATAGCGCTGGCCTCGATCATAGGTTCATTCTCAGGCGGTATTATCTTTGAATATTATGGTTTCAGGGCTGTTATGGCAACGGGTTCATTTTTTGCAGTACTTGGTTATGCATTCATGTTATTGGCCGATAGGCCTCGCATACCCCAAAAAAGTTCCTGAGAAGGTCATTTCCTTTTTCAGTATGAGAAACTTCAGGATGCCACTGTACCCCATACAGGGGCTTTGTCTCGTGTTTCATGGCTTCTACTTCACATATTTGCGAACGGGCAAGCCTTATGAAACCAGGTGGAAGGATGGACACCTCATCCGCATGGGATGCCCATACGTTCGTCTTTTTCCCAATTCCCTTTAGAATGTCGTTTTCCTCAAGGATCTCTATTTCAATTGAGGCATATCCACCCGAGGCGCCTGTTTTTACTGCCCCGCCGTAGGATTGCGCCAATACCTGGTGGCCCAGGCAAATACCAAGTATGGGAAGGTCAAGCTCTTTTACATACACGCTGCAATTTCCCGCGCGCGCAAGTGTGGGGCCACCGCTAAGTATCATTCCATCCGGATCTTTTTCTAAGATCTCATCTATGGAAGAAGTATTTTTCATAAGCTCTCCTTCCTGGTCCAGATCGCGTACGGCGCGATGTATCAGGTGACAGGTCTGGCCATAGTTGTTGATGACGATGATTTTTACCATTTCATGTGAAATTGTTGTTAGGGTTATTAAATAATATTGCCAGGATGGATTTTTAGTCAATAGGATTATTGACGCAATAGAACCCCACGTTATAAATATTAATTCATTAATACTTAAACAAGATAAATATGGCAATAGATATACTTCAATCAATAGTAGGGGGTATTACAGCCTCTTTGGTGTGGTTTATGGCAGGTGGTGTTTTGTATATGAATCCCTTTGTTGCAAAAATATACAAGGATGCCCAAAAATCACCGGGATTAAAGAAATGGACAAATGTTCCAAAATATCTTAGTTACCAGTTTTACGGGATACTGGCTCAATGTTTGTTATGGGCTTTTGTTTTTGCATTCATAAAATCCGCTCTTCCAGGAGAAATAATACTAAAAGGAATAACGTTCGGCCTTATCCTTGTTGCTGTAAAAATATTTCCAAGATTCGTGGATATGTGGACTCAATCAACGTATCCAGACAAATTACTTGCCATTGAATTTGTCAACGGGACGATAGGGAGTTTTATAATTGGAGTGGTTCTTGCATATTTTATCCGGTAGGGGCACAGAAAGACTTAACATATATTAAATAATAAATATGTTGGGAGGTGTTAAAAATGGTTGCAAAGAAACCGAAAGTTGATGAAGCAGAAAATGAGAGATTAAAAAAGTTCAATGAACAATTAAGAAACCGTAAAGCACCACAGCCAAAAGCTAAATAGGCACCTGGTCAGGGAGTAGTAAACTTCAGTTGCTCATAGAAGTTTACTCCTCAATTTTTTCACACATTATGATGATTTGGATAGGAGCAGGCATTGGATAGGTGTGTGGTGGAATGTTATAAAAATGTTGCCTGCTCACATTCATAATTATTATCATAATATTTATAGGTTTTCTGTGCTGCTAAAATGAAGATAATGATGACCGCCTTAAGATTCACCTGATCTTTTTCAGCAGCCACGCCATGTTCTCACCCAGGTTCTTCATGTTCCTGACACCTTCTTCATCATTCTCCACATCCCCGATCTCTCTTCCAAGACCTACGTTCCAATAACTTGAACCCGGAAGTATCATCTGGTTGATAAGCAAGAAATGGTTTATCGAGTCAAATGCATGAATTGCCCCTCCCCTTCTTACAGCTATCACAGCGGCCCCAACCTTGCGCTTGAACATGGCACCATTCGCTAATGCCGTAAAGCCCGACCGTTCCATGAGGGATTTTATTCCTGAGGTAATATCGGCAAAATATGTTGGTGAACCTATTATGATACCATCAGCTTTTACCATTTTATCAATGCAATCATTCACAATATCGTTCTTTACTGCGCAATGTCCATCTTTATTTTCAAAACATTTGAAGCAGGCTGTACATCCCCGGATATTTTCTCCTGCAAGCTCCACAAGTTCTGTTTCTATACCTTCTTTTTCCAATTCACTGAACACATGGTTAATCAGGAGTGCAGTATTTCCCTGTTTTCGGGCGCTCCCGTTGAATGCTACTACTTTCATGTCATCACATTCAAGTTGTAACGCTATATTCTAACATAAATTATCTGTTTCGAATTTGTTATGCTGAAAAACATCTTCTGGTAGAGGATTCCCGGGAACTTAGTGAGGAAACAAAAAAAGAAATAGGTCTTGCACCTGCGCAAATAAAAAAAGGGAAATTCCATTCCTTAGCCCATGTCAAGAAAGAGCTGGGTCTATGAGTTATGAAATCATTTTTTCAGACAACGCTCTCCATCAGCTTAAGAAAATAGAAAAAAATGTCCAGGAGAGAATAATTGCTGTATTGGAAAGGATAAGAATAAGACCTGAAACTTGCGTGACAAAACTTGTGGGGGATCCGGGCTATAAGCTGCAAGTGGGTGATTACAGGATTATAATGGATATCGATAATAAAATACTTAGAATATTAATTTTAAAAGTTAGTCACAGGAAAAATATCTATCTTTGATTTTGACAGGAAGATTTTTATTTAAGAAAGCCATCGCTTAAATTAAGTGTGAATTAAAAGAGGTGGTCGGAAAATATGAGTACACGCATTACAAAAAGTAAAACCGATAAGGTCATTGATGGGGTATGCGGCGGCATTGCCGAGTATTTCGGGGTGGATTCAGTCCTTGTCAGGCTGGTCTTCATTGCGCTGGTGTTTCTTAACGGCCTGGGTTTGATGCTATACATAATTCTGGTTATAATTATGCCGGGAGCCGGGCAGGTTGACAAGCCGCCAAAAGAAACGATCCAGGAGAATGTGCAGGAGATAGGTGAACGGGTAAAGGAAGCTGGCGAAGGATTGGGACAGGCTTTTTCAAGGAAAACCGAAGAAAGACATTCAAATCGTGCAGGATGGCTCGGTATTATCCTTATAATGCTTGGTGTTTTTTTCCTTCTTGATAATCTTAATTTATTAAGATGGGTTGACAAAGACCTTCTCTGGCCTATTATCATTATTTTCGTTGGAGCGTGGTTGCTGATAAAGCGCTGGAGATGATAACATGGAACAAAGACCCGGTTATGTAGGGCCGCTTATCCTTCTGGCGATAGGCTTTACCTTATTGTTCAATAACCTGGGATTATTTCCCTGGGAGATATGGGGCCGCTTATTTCGCTACTGGCCGGTCATACTCATATTGTCCGGTATTCAAATATTTGCCAGGCATTCAAAATCCAGGCTGATGTATTTTGCGGCAGTATTTCTCAGTATTTTATTGATCATCGGAACCGTTTTTTTTGCATGGAGCGGGTATCCCAGGTCAACAGGAATGGACCTCAGGGACGCTATCCTGAACAATGCAGGTGACAATGATCATAATTTTGCTGATCTTGATAATGCAGACTTCAGTGATTCTAATTTAAATGGCGCTGATATGAATTTTGCATCCATGCAAAATGCAAATTTTAGTAATTCAAGTCTTAACGGTGCAAATATGAATTTTGCAGACCTGAAATATGCAAAATTTAATAATGCAGGTTTAAAAGGAGCAAATCTTAATTTTGCAGACCTGAAATATGCAGACTTGAGCAATGCGATTTTGGATGGCGCCAATATAAATTTCGTAAATCTTGAAGGCGCCAACATGACAGGCGTCCGGATTGCGGGTGTAAATCATGGATTTGCAAGAACTTCAAGATCCACGATATGTCCTGATTCAAGAAACGGGCCGTGCTGGTAAGAAGAATCGGTTTGATGCCTTATTTCAATCATTAATCCCTGGAAGATTCCAATTTATTTGCACCAACTTCCCACCTCCCCAGTTCTGCCTGCATATTCCTGCGCATTATACCATCCAGCACCTCCTTCGTATATCCAAAAGGCAAAAGTATGCTCTCACAAGCGCGAAGCAGGAACTCATAGTACTTGCCCCTGTCATACTGCGTACTCTCATCAATAAGCTCTGCAATTTTTACGCGTTTCATGGAGCTTTTCGAAGCATGGTCTGTGAGCACGTATCTGATACTCTGGCCGGGTTGGATCGTTATGCCTTCTTTCAGGAACTGGCGCATAGCTGCAGTATTGCTGTTTGACTGCCTGTAATCCCGGATGCTGCGGGAAATGCGGGCAGTAAGTATCATATCTTCTATCCTGCACTCACCTTTAAGCACCCGTCTTGAATATTCCCGCACTATATCAAGTGTTTCGGGTATCATGCGATAAAAACCCCCGGCATCCTCAGCGTGGGAAAGACAGGTAAGCATCTCCTCCTGCATCCGTATTATGAGCGCGGGTGTGTCGCTTCGCCGCATCTCGATACCCCGTACTTTAAGTTTCCCGTTCGTCATCACTCCATAATAGCGGTTAAGGGCTCCTGACCCGTTTGACCTGTTCGGCAGGAACACTATCCACCTGAATACTCCCTTATGTTCAAGCGTTATCCCTATTCGTTCGCTTGCGCCTTTGCAAAGCCCGGCCGGGTTCTTGCCTTTCACCCACAGGCTGTCAACTATCCCGTGGAGTATCTCAAATCCCATTTCCTCTGCAAGGTCTATCGTTTGCAAAAGTATCTCCCTGCCGTATGCAGTTATGGATTCATGGCATTCTATTCTCCCGAATCGCGCCTTGTTATACCCCATGTAGCCAAAACTTGTTACCAGCAGCCATTTTATAAGGTTCTGTTTCTTTTCATATTCTTCTGCCCGGTCAGGACATTGCGTTATTTTCTGTTTGTAAGCCACTCGCCTCTCGATGAGAGGTTTTAGCACCCGCGGAATAAGCCCTAATCGCTTCTGGCATATGTTATATCCGGTAAAAGGCACCCTGTTCGTTGAATCCTGGCAGCATCCGCAAAGAACTGTTTCAGGTGAGATGTTGTGGTTCACCATGATATTCGGAAAAAGCGATGCAAAATCAAGTTCTGCGGCATTTTCATGAAGCCCCACGCGCGGCTCTATCACAAGCGCGCCCCTGTCCGCTACCATCAATTCAAGCGCTGTCTTCCAGTTCTCTGTAAGGTTGCGTTTCCATGGAACAAGCACGCCATCACGCTGTGCCTGGTTTACCTGCATCGCATTGACAGCGCTTCCCGGACTTAAGCGGCAGAGTTCCTGCATCGGGATGCCGGTGATACGTGCAAGGTCAATTAGTCCTGAAAGTCCGCCTTCTTTGACCATGAACGAAGCGCGGTCAAGGTGCAGCCTGCCTGAAAGAATATGTCCCTGCGGCTTGTAGAGTATCCTGCCATAGCTGAAATATGACCTGCTTTTCTTCGGTTCTTTGTCTTTCACGCGCCCAAACTGCAGACTAATTCCGTGTTTCTCTGCTCTTTTATAAAGGTAAGGAAAATCGAAACTGTCGCCGCCATTTGTTATGATTATGTCCGGATCGTCTCTTCCTACCACCTGCGATATCCTGGCAAGCATCTCGTTCTCATCACCCTCAAGTACGGTCTCTCCTGCTGTGATGCTGCCAATGGGTTCATCCATGGTTAGGATACCGTGCTTTTTTTCCGGTTTTACGGATAATTCCATGACCTTAAGATGCGGCACTATGTAGTCCATGGAATAACGGTCATCTGAATCGATATCTGCCATTGGGAACAGATTTTTCGATAACATGTACTGCCTTGCAGGATCAAGGTCTATGTTGTAAAGCATGCATCCGCGTTCCTCAAGCATCCCGGCTATTTCATAAATCGTCTGCATGTTCTTGACTTTCACTGCAATGACCGGCTCTTTTGTCCCTGAAAGATGCGTTTTCTTATTCTCAAATGCAGCCGCAACGACTCCGGGAAGTGTGGATAAAAGGGATTTTAGTTCGGGATTTCCTGCAACATACATTTCAGGATAATAAATCTCACTTACAGGCAGGCATCTGTCATTCTTTTTTATCCAGCATGTTATTTGGCTGTCCTCCCTGTCGTACTGTACATCCAATAGATGCATTTAATGCCTCCTGCATGTTTTTAATCTCTTTTTGCTGCTCGATCAGTATTGACAGGAACATGGAATCCATAGGGTCAAGCATCGGGGTGACGGTTGATGATGAGGCATGTTTCCTGGCCATGTTCATAATTATATCAAATGCGCTCCTGTCCTCTCCTCGAAGCGCCCTACGAAAGGTGGTAAGATCAAGAACGATACTCTCAAGCAGCACCCTGAAGCTGGGGACAGTTCTGCCCATTCATCTCACCCCCTATAAAATCAATAAACCTTGTCTGCCCGGGCGGGACACTTACATGCTCGAACAAATAATCGCCGTCCTGCACTCTTATAAGGGTCTTTTTCTCATCGATCCTGATAACCCGGTCAGCATTCCCGGCGACCATTCTGTCTCCCCACCATATTCCTCCGAAGCTTGTCACTACGGTAACAAGATTTAATGATTGTGTTGTTTCTTTCAGGTTTTTGAGAATTGGATCAAATAACTTTTTACCGTCCTGCGTGGAAAAAAGATTAGACAGGTATAAAACTGCCACAAGCCGGGAATTCCATCGGGTAACTGCTTCACGTAAGTCATTTATGATCGCATCCATCTGGTACTCGGTGAAAGCGCGGGCTACATGGATATGTGAAAGCGTACTTCTCGGTTCAAAACCCATAAATTTCACGGCTCTTGAAATAGCATACGGATTGAAGCTGTTCGCCCCGTCAACAAGTATTATATCCTGTCCCTTGCATGCGTTCATGGCGCACAGTTTAAAGATGGCATCAGGTACAAGCGGGGATGTCCCCTCGATGACGGTAAGACTTGAAGGCTGAAAGCCCGAAGGGTCAATACAACCGCATATGAATGGATTTGATGGTCTGAATGAAGCTTTCATGTTTTCACCATAGGAAGAGAAGTCTGTTTTGAAGGTATAATAGAACGAGCAAAGAGCGGGGTGAAACTAATCATGAATCTTTGTTTTAATCGACCGGATAACGAAGTAATCCCCACGAAATTAATATATTTCAGACAGGATTTACAGGATCGACAGGATTGTATTCAAAAGTTATCCTGTAAATCCTGTTATCCTGTCGAATAGTGCCTTATGCTTGTAATTTTTTATAATAATAAGTGTCTAATCGAATTTGCCACGAGCTCAATATAAAATAGAATTCAAACCAGGATCAGGAATACATGAGCATTCACCGAAATTTTTAAATATGACTGCGGTCATAAATGACTATAGTCATTATGTTTCAAGGAAAGAGCGACGTGTCACTGCGTGAGAAAAAGAAAATAGAGACGAGAAATAAGATATTTGAGGTATCAGGCAGATTATTTAAAGAAAAAGGTATCGAAAATACGACTGTTGATGAGATCGTAAAGGAAGCGGGAATAGGCAAGGGCACATTTTTTAATTATTTTCCGAGTAAAACTTCACTTCTCCTTTACTTCGCACAACAGAAGGAAGAACTGACCTTTAGCCAGATAAAAAACGAAGCATTAAAAACCGTTTCAACAAGGGAAAAGATAAAAAATGTACTTGTTTTTGTTGCAAAGACAAATGAATTGGACAAAGAACTTACAAAAATATTTGTCTTTGAGTATATGAGACATTACGGTTCAAGTCTGGATAAAAGAAAAAGTCATGGTCTTAGCAACATCCTTTACAGTCTCATTGAAGATGGTATAAAAAAGGAAGATGTGAAAAGCACCATAGATGCAAAAAAAGCAGCCCAAATCATTTCAGCAATCTATTTTCATTCCCTGGTGGAATGGTTATGGTCGAAGATTGATTATTCCTTTTCAGATGATATATCTGGAAAGATCGACATTGTTTTTGACGGTATCGCAGAAGGGAGAACATGAACGAAACGGGTGAAAAATATTTCCTTAACTGGGATGAAGCTTTCAATGCTACGGCAGCACAGGTGGGCGGCAAAGGCTATAACCTGGCCAGGCTGCACAGGTATGGTTTCCAAATTCCAGCAGGCGGGGTCTTAACTTCAAGGGTTTACCGGGATTTTCTGGAATCGAATAGGTTATCGGATCACATTAATGTCGTTGCTTCAATCAAGGCAGAATCTGTACTGGATCCGGCCATTGAAAAAACATTAACGGAAATAAGGGAAAAGATCAGTAACGGGCAGGTACCTGAAATATGCATACAGGAACTTTCAAAACAGCTTACATCCCTTAAACTGGCTGATAAACCTGTGGCAGTCAGGTCATCAGCAACGGCTGAGGATTCCGCAACGGCATCATTTGCAGGAGTCCATGAGTCATTTCTGAACATCAAGGGACTTGAAAATATCATCAAAGCAATAAAAGGCTGCTATGCTTCCCTCTGGACACCGCGTGCTGTTGTCTACAGGCGCAAAATGGGATTGACTGACGATGAGGTGGCTGCTGCTGTGGTTATTATGGAACTTGTGCCTGCCCTGTCATCCGGGGTGGCTTTTAGCTGCGATCCGCGCACAGGCAGGCGCGACAGGATCGCGATCAACGCCAATTTCGGTCTGGGGGAGTCGGTAGTAAGCGGCGCTGTGGAGCCGGATGAGTATCTGCTGGATTCAAGAATCCTGCTTCCAAAGATTCTTGGGAAAAAAATCGGAAGTAAGAAGCAATGTACAAGGTCAAGATCCGGAAATGGTACAGAACTTGTAAGTTCAGGCGTTAATAAACTACAGGTCCTTGATGACAGCAGGATCACTGAACTGGGGTTGCTAACTCTTCGCGTGTATGAGGCTCTTGGTTCGGGTATTGTTCATCAGGATATGGAGTGGGCGTTTGATGGCAACAAATTTGTTGTTCTTCAGGCAAGACCTGTGACCAACCTTCGTGAACCAGGCTTCCCTGAGATAGCAGACCAGCCTGTCATCTGGTCAAATGCAAACCTAAAGGATGTAATGCCGCATGTTCAGTCGACTATTACATGGAACCTTGCAAGCTGCATGCTTCCCAGGATGATGAGCGCGAACCTCAAGGCTGCAGGTTATCCTGTGCCATCCGGCATAAACTGGGTCCGGCTTTACAAAGGGCGAGGATACTTCAATCTTTCGGCGCTTCAATGGGGATTCTACGATTCAATGGGATTCTTGCCTGGAAAAACCAATGAATTTATCGGCGGTCACCAGCCTGAGATCAATGTGCCTGCTGGAAATCCCTTAAGCGGACTAAAAGGAATGAAACGTGTCCTTCGGCAATTATATTATCTTTTCAATATCTTGCGGATCCAGGGCTCTGCCGAAAAAATATTTAAAGATATCCGGGAAAAATCGGATAGCTGGAATCAATTGAACTTTGGCGGCATGAATGAACATGAACTCATCTCGCTTCTTTCTGAGATCAGGAAAAAATATGTGGAATTCGGACCGTCTTACATGATCCTTGGCTCTTCGGCCTCTGCCCCTTTAGAGATGCTGGCCAGAGCACTGGATGCGGATTTTCCCGGGCGCGGTTACTCCCTTGCAAATGGCTTGCTTGCAGGAACCTCAGATAAGATGACCAGCGCACAACACGGCTACAGGTTAATGGAATTGGCACAAACAGCTCAAAGAGACAAAGATGCTCGCAGTTACTTTATGGCAGAACACTTTGATCCTGGGGCATTTCGGAATGAAATTCCCGAAGGCTCAAAATTCAGAATTGAATTTGAAGAGTTTCTGAAAGATTTTGGTCACCGCGGGGTTTATGAAAGTGATTTAATAAATCCTCGATGGCGGGAGAATCCGGGTTATTTGCTTGAAAATATTCGTGCAGAATTGTTGTATCCCGCAAATGTCGATCATAGAAAAGCCCAGGCTGAAAAACGAAAGGCGACAGAAATAGAAATTGAAGAAAAACTAAAATGGAGTTTTCAGAGGATAAAGATCAGTATCTGGGTCAAACAGGCCAGAAAGGGTGCAGAAATGAGGGAAATGGCAAGATCTGTACTCGTGAAGCCTTATGAATCTTCGCGCTTGATTTTGCAGGATATCGGTCGCCGTCTTGTGGATAAAGGGATATTGAATGAAAAGACAGATGTATATCACTGTGCTCTGCCCGAAATTATCGATATTCTTGCAGGTCACTGGGACGGAACCGGTTTAAGGATACTCGTTGAAGATCGAAAACGGATTCGAGAGGAATTATCTGAACTCGAACCGACTGATGTTATCATCGATGAAGCACCCCAGTCCCTTGCCCAACAGCAAGCCCAAGGAAAAGTGCTTTCAGGGCTTGGTGTGGCCGCAGGCAGTGCTTCAGGGTCAGCGCGTTTGATCCGACATCCCGGGGAAAACGGCAAGCTGCTGGCAGGCGATGTTCTTGTCGCCCCGTCCACTGACCCGGGCTGGACGCCGATGTTCCTGAGAGCAAAAGCTGTGGTAATGGAAGTGGGAGGTTATCTTTCCCACGGGGCTATTGTGGCAAGAGAATATGGAATTCCGGCAGTTGTCAATGTGCCCGGGGTGATGAAGGCCTTAAAAGATGGAGAACAGCTCACGGTTGACGGTGATAAAGGAAAGGTATATCGTACGAAACAGGAGGAAACATGAAAATATTGTTGATACAGCCGGCTAAAGCCCAGAAAAAGATCGGCGGAGAGGATGTTTTTATTTATGAGCCGCTTGCGCTTGAATATCTGGCTTCCATATTGACCTTGTAGTAATGGGAGCGGTGGGAAAGAGTATTTCGTTCATGAGGAAATATCCTTAGAAACACCAACTTTGTGTTAAATGGGCCCGCTGAGATTCGAACTCAGGACCTCCGCTGTGTGAGAGCGACGTCATAACCGGCTAGACCACGAGCCCTATGTTGCCTGATAAGCTAGTATTGCTAATAAGCCTTTTTATGATTTTATTCCAAGTGATCATGTCCTGATATAGAAATTGCAGGCAAAAATCCCTTCAGATATTTAATTCAACCAGCTCAAAATGGGTTGGAACAGACACTATTTTGAAATTATTATATATCAAATAAAGCTTTTCGATCGTTTTGCCATCGACCCCTGCTTTTAATAATTTCACCCTCTCCTGGGGAGTTTCCAACATCTTCTAATCACCACATAAATCCTTAATTCTATAATTTCAGCAGCAGTATAGCACCAGATAGAATTTAACACACTTGCCGGAAATTGAAATACATACTATCCTATATTATTATGGTACTATAAATGTATTCTCTGGTATATATGTATTCCCAAAAATATTAATGCTCATTATAATTGCAATTATTATGTTCATAACTATGGCGTATCTAATAGATTTAATATTAACATATTTTTTGATTGTAATTTTTATAAAACGCCATCAATAGTGGATATTTTGATACGTGATAGATGCTCATTCTCATTAAAATGTCTAATCTCCATAACCTTTAAATATATTATCATCATTATAATGAATATCAGAGATGGCATTACTCATAATGGGTATACATTCTCTTGAAGGAGACAAAAATGGCGAAAATTATGCATGTACAAACAGTTCTCATGGTAGAGGAGATCGAAGCCCTGAAGGCAAAAACGGGCGAAACCAATACCAAAGACGCTCTCGCCAAAGCGGTCACACATTTCCTTGAATGCGAATATACTCAGGTTGAGAATATGTGGACCAAAAAGCTCGAAAACGTTGTTAATAAAAGAACTAAAGAAACATATAAGGAGGAAACTAAAAATGAAACTTAGGAACAATGAAGAGGCAGTATCGCCGGTCATCGGTGTTATCCTGATGGTCGCGATCACTGTCATATTAGCAGCTGTTATTGCCGCGTTCGTATTCGGAATGGGACCACCAAAACAGGCGCCACAGGCAAGCTTAAGAACGGTAAGTGTGAACTTAACAAGCCCCACAAGTGTAAATATAGAACACCAGGGCGGCGCTGACATAATACTTAGTGATACTAAGGTTATTGTTGAACAGGGAACTAACAGATATACTTATCCCGCTGCAGGTAATACAACTGAAAGATTAGTGGCAGGCGATAAATTAAGAGTTAATTCCAATACTACTTCGATTCAATTGAATGGCATTGAAACAACTCGCGCAACAGCACCGACAGGTACCCCATATAATATATTAGCGGGTAGTGAAGTCACGGTCACCTTCGTCGATGTCCCAAGCGGTCAGCAGATCGCTCAGATGAGAATAAGAGCCTAAAACCCCTATGAATGCCTCCGTTCATGGGGCATTTTTCTTTTTTTTATGAGAACAGGATTCTTATGAAAACAGCACAGATAATCTTCATATTCATATTATTCATTCTTGCAATGATTGTCTTAACTCTCCCCGTCTGGATAGATAGGGCTCTTCCAATAATGAAAGACAGCATCAATTCAGCAGGTAAAACAATGGAAGATATGTATGCTTCATTGCAGTACATATGGGAAAGACTTTCTCAGGATATTGCAAGATGGCTGGATAAGTATGTGTATGGAAGTTGAATCGATCAACTTTTTTTATAATCCTCTTATTTTCACATCTATCTGGATCTACCCTTTGCTCTTTCTAAAATACCTTTCCAATTAGTCTGAATGGTTGTGTTCCTGCTGGTGTTTCCCAACACCTGTTCTCGTCGCATGACCATTAACGAGACCTATTTCCATAGACTTTAAGATAAGCACGAAAACATGCCCCTTCATCTTTTATATACTCAAACTCATCGAAGCAAATGATGAAGCTATCGAGGAGTTCAAAAATGTAAAGGAATCCCTATCCTTATGAAAATAGCTGAAAAACTGGATACTAATACATCTATTTTAAAAGAAATTTCTGAGATAAAAGATCGTCTTTCAAATGTTGAAATGGCTGTTTCTTCATTATAACATCAAATAAGTTTCAGCCTGGATTAAGGAACGACCACGACCTTCAAAGATTCCCCCTGGCCTCCCGCAATTTTGAATCCTTTCTGGATATCTTCCAATCCTACCCTGTCAGTTATCATATCCCTGACATTTATCACCTTATCTTTGATCAATAAAAGCGCCTCTTCCAGATCCACAGGCGCTGCGCCATAGCTGGATACGACTGACAATTCATTCCTCCAGAAATCTTCAACAGGAATGGAAATATTCTTATTCGGGATGGCGAAGAGCATTATTATTCCTTTTTTGTCTATGTACCTGAATGCAGATTCAAAAGCAGACATCGCCCCGGTGCACATAATTATCCTGTCAGCTTTGAGGTCTAAGTCTTCTTTAGCATTAAAAACCTCATCCGCACCTAATTCCAGCGCCCTGTCCAATCGATGATCATTGATATCAGTTGCAATGACCCTGGCTTTTTTTAATTTAGCCACCATGATATTTAGCAGACCGGAAATCCCGCAGCCCATGACAAGAACCGTATGGCCTTCTCTCACATCGATTATTCTTTGCGCCCTTACAACACAGGCAAGAGGCTCGATCATGGTCCCTTCTTCATAAGAGACATTTCCGGGCAGTAGATAGGTTCCGTTCTCCACATTGATTTGTGGTACCCTGACAAATTCGCTGAATCCTCCAGGATCATAATTGCCTTTATGCAGGGTCTCGCAGGCGGTATGGTTGCCCGATAAACAATATTTGCATTCGCCGCAGGGGACATGATGGCTTATAAAAACCCTTTGTCCCACCTTGAATGTATCCGATCTTGATTTTATTATTTCACCCGTCATCTCATGGCCCAGTACCCGCGGTGCTTTCTTTATTCGGTACCATTCCATAAGATCAGTCCCGCAAATGCCTGAGGCTTTGACCTTTACAAGTATTTCCCCGTTTTTTATTTCGGGTTCCAGCCTTTCCTCTATCCTGATATCGTTATTGTTATAATATACAGCAATTTTCATGATTTTGGTTGTGTGTATATGGCATAAGCTTCATCCACAGTCTTATTTTCATGGACGATCGCCCTTACCGCCTGTATCATTCCTTTCGGGTTGTCACTCTGGAATATATTTCTTCCCATATCTACCCCTACAGCACCATCTGATATTGCATGAAATGCCATTTTCAGGGCATCAATTTCAGGAAGCTTCTTGCCGCCTGCTATTACAACAGGAACATTCCTGCATGCTTCCACTACTTTCCCGAAATCCTCGGTATAATATGTTTTTACGATATGCGCCCCGATCTCAACACAAATCCTTGAAGCCAGAGCAAGGTACCTTGCGTCACGAACCATATCTTTCCCGACAGCTGTGACTGCAAGAACAGGGATACCGTATTTTTCACCGTCATCAACAAGCTTTGACAGGTTCTGGATCGTTTCCTTTTCAAATTCCCCGCCTACATATACCGAGCAGGTGATCGCAGTTGCATTGATGCGTATCGCATCTTCTATACATGTCGTTATGATTTCATTGGATAATTCCTTCAGGACACTCTGGCCCCCGGATACCCGTAAAATTATGGGTATGTCCACTATGGGTTCTATCCAGTTCCTGATAGCTCCTCTTGTTATCATCAAAGCATCGGCATACGGCAGCAGCGGTTCAACAGTCCTTCCAAGGTTCGAAAGCCCGGTAGTCGGGCCCTGGAAATAACCATGATCAACAGCCAGCATTACACATCGCCCACTCTTGGGCTTGATTATCCGTGATATCCTGTTCTTCATTCCCCAGTCCATTATCAAATACCTCCTTTTTCCTGCCTCACAAGCAAATAGCCTTTTTCGATCAGCCAGTGATGGAATTCATAGGTCGTATGCAGGCAATTTTCCTGGCATATTTCCCTCAGGTCATTGTAATCTTCAGAATCCTTTGTTTTCTTATTCATTATCATCTGTATGGAACATTGTATGTCATTACAGTATTCTCTTCGTTTATATTCTTCGAATCCCTCAATTGGCATAAATCACAATGCGGATTCAGAATACTTAAAATTTTCGGAAGGACTCTACAAAAAGATTTTTACCTTGATTTTTACAAAAAGATAAAGATAAATATCCCCGAGCACAAATTGTAGCATAACAAGGGAGGTAAATGTATGGAAAAATTGTATGAGCAATCTGAAACGGGCTGCTGCATGAGATTTGATCCAGGGCCCTGGGAAGAAAAAGAGATATCATTCAAGGACAAGCTGTTCCTTAAGGATCATGTGAGGAGTATCCTGCATATCCCATTAAATTTCGATAAAGTAATGGAGAAAAACATGGAAAAGATAAAGGTTGCAGATGCACTTTCACCGGATCAACTTTTACTTTCGGATGAAAACTCATTGTGGGGAGCTGATGTTTTTATTGCTGTAAGCAAGGAAGTACCCGGAGCGCAAATGGAAAAGATATCGGGGACTTTCCAATCTAAAGTTTTTGAAGGGCCATATAAAAATATGGGCAAGTGGGTGAAAGAAATGCAGGCGTATGTCACATCAAAAGGGAAGGAACTTAAAAAGATGTATTTCTTCTATACAACATGTCCGAAATGCGCGCAATATTATGGAAAGAATTATACGGTCATCCTTGCACAGGTTTAGGGCTCGATTTTTATTTTTGATCCTTTAAGAGGTTTCCCCAAAACATCTCTCATCATCTTGATCGAACATAATTCCCCGCACATGCTACAGGTATCCAGATTCTTGCTCCTTGCATGGATCATTTTTGCCTTATCAGGATCTATCGCCTGTTTGAACTGCTCGTTCCAGTCAAGATCACGCCGGGCCAGCGCCATTTCGCGATCCCTTGAGCGAGCTCGTTCCCTTACTCCTTCTTTTGTAAGGTCGGCAGCATGGGCGGCGATTCTTGTAACGATCGTTCCTTCTTTGATATCATCAACATCTGGAAGGGCAAGATGCTCGGCAGGCGTGGTCATGCACAGGAAATCCGCGCCGTGCATACCTGCGACAGTCCCGCCGATGGCGGCGGTAATGTGGTCATATCCCGGCGCGATATCGGTGACAAGAGGACCAAGAAGATAAATGGGCGCATTTGCTGTCAGGTGCTTCATTGCCGTAACCGAAAGTCCGATCTCATCAACGGGAACATGCCCCGGACCTTCAACAATGGTCTGGATACCCGCTGCCCGTGCTCTTTTTACAAGCTCTCCCAGGATTATGAATTCCTCGAATTTCGCCCTGTCGGAAGCATCGTTTATGCAGCCGGGACGCATTCCGTCCCCCAGGCTTATGGTCAAATCATATTCCCTGGCTATCTCAAGCAGGTAATCGTATTCGGAATAAAAAGGATTTTCCCTGTTATTATGTTCCATCCAGGATATGGTAAAAGCGCCGCCGCGGCTCACTACATCAAGTATCCTGTCACTGTTTTTCAGGCGTTCATAAGAGGATAATGTCACACCGGCATGGATAGTGACAAAATCGATCCCATCCAAAGCATGTTTCCTTACTGCATTGAACATATCATCGCTGGTCATATTCTCTATGCTTTTCCCTGCTGCCTGGTATATCGGGACAGAACCCACAGGGACACTAACAGAATCCAGGATATTCCTGCGTATAAGATCCAGGTCTCCTCCTGTAGAGAGATCCATTATGGTATCTGCGCCATATTTTTGCGCAGTTAGGGCTTTTTCAAGTTCGGCATCGATATCAACGTTATCCCTGGAGGTCCCAATATTGGCATTGATCTTTGTCCGCATCATTTTACCTATGCCAATGGGTGTTGATTTGCTCACCAAATTCCGGGGGATGACAATTAATCCCTGGGTAATGAGTTTTCGCACCGTTTGGGCGTCTATCCCTTCTTTTGCGGCCACGCTTTTCATCTCCGGGGTTATTATCCCGGCATGTGCCAATTCCATTACAGTTGTCATTTCTTCCTCGATCCGAACATTTTGCGATAAAGACTGGTTTCGCGTTTTCCTTTTTTTCGTTCTATTTGCTCTTTTATCTCTTCATGCTGGGGTTCAGTTTTTTTTGCTTCTATGATAGACCTGGCTTTATTAATAATGGCTCCAGGTGTTTCGATAATAGTCCTGGCATTGTCAATTATCTTCTGGGAACCAACAGTCTTTTGATTATCGATAGTGTTTTGAGTAACATTAATAGGTTTTGAAACATCAGCTAATTTCGGTTCACTACTCAATTTCGATCTATCATCGATTTCGGTAGGTATGGTTCTTATCCTGTGGCTATCTGCCAATGGGTCTTTCACGACAGGTACACTTGCTCCACCGTGCTTACTTTTTCGCGTCCTTATATCCACAAGTATGGGGCGTTCGATATAGGTGCTTACGATCATCGCTACACCCGGTGAAAGACTTTTAATATCATCTTCCACATCAGAGCCTATCCCTTCAAGCCCTTTACTGATGGCTTTTAAGTCATTGGGATTTGTCACTTTCATTATTATCTGTGTATTGCACTGTGAAAGAATGTTCTTATCAACCCGCGCAGGGCGCTGCGAAACAACCATGAGCCCAAGACCGAATTTCCTGCCCTCGGACGCGATGGTTCGAAGGATATCCGTGCTTACGGTTCGTTCAAATCCTTTTTCAGGGCAGAAATTATGCGCTTCTTCGATGACAAGCATGCACGGAGGGACAGTATTGAGTTTTCTGGCATCGAAAATATCGGTGCATAATTTTGCCACGATCATGGCCTGAAGGTCGGGATTAACACCTTTCATATCGATTATCGATGCCCTTCCCTCCTGCACAAGCTCACTGATGGTAGTTGATTTATCCGAAAGAATCCCCGTTTCCCTGAGCGTTTCAAGCTTGTTGATCACATTCCATTTGGCTTTGCTTTTATTCTGTCCCACTTCAAGAATTATATCCTCAATGGTATAGTTCTGTTTTTCGATCTTGAGTTTTGAGACAGCCTCGAACAATATACCTGTCTCGTTCTGCGACCGTTCATCAGAGAAAAATTGCGATAATTCCTTTATGCTGAGATTAATCCCATTTAACCTGAAAAGAAAATCAGCTCCTGGGTTAAGGACTTTATTAGCAGGTGTATAAACGGTTACCTGCGAGGCATATCCTTTTGGTGTTATCCCGTATCTTTCAAACGTTGAAGGCTTATCTTCATTGGGAAGTTTCAATGTTGCATATTCCCCGTGGGGATCAATGATCAAAAGCGGAACCCCCTTATCAAGAAGCTCCTCAAGAATCACGCCTCCCGTATATGATTTACCAGCTCCGGTTTTTGCAAGGATGCTGCAGTGTTTTTGTACAAGGTTATTTGCATCAAGATTTACTTTTACGCTTTGCCCGTCAAGAAGCCCGATATAGACATCCCCCCGCATAAGACCCAGGGTCTGTTTTATCAGGACATCATCAGCCTTGAATATCTTATCCCCGGGGCTAAAGGGTGATTTGGGAACGCGAAGCACCCCGTCTGTGCCCCGCACGCCTATCACTATTGCATCAGCGATAATATGTTCATCCATCTCGCCTATTTTTGAGGAACCCTCAGCAGCGTTTACGGCTTCATCTACAGAGAAATCTTCGCTTGAACTTGTGATCGTTGATACCTGGGCAAGTGCCCAGCCGTCCGATTCATGCCAGACCTTGATATAGTCCGATCTCCTTGTGGCCAGGCTGTCAGAAACAGCAAACCTGAAACTTGTTGAACTTGTCTTTCCGAATATTACACCGATTGAGTCCTTCGCCATTGTGTGTCAGGATTATTCCAGGAGAGTATTATACTTTATCACAAAAACTTTATTCCTTCCGGCATCTTTCCCACTTTTTCCCTGAACGAATCCGGCCAATCTTTGGGATTATACCCTTTCTGGGCAAAGAAAGTACTTGCCCATCTCTCAAGCCCTATACCGGAGCAGCCGCTCCAGACATCTTTTCCGGACTGCAATTTCACATTAAAGCCCTTTGGATATTTGTCGCCGTTGACGCTCAGGTTCTGGAACTCAAGACATTCCCCGTCCTTACCCCTATAGGGAAGTGGCGCCTCAAAATCTATTGTTCCCACACCTGTTTGTCCGGCAAGGCCGGTAAGCCCTTCCTGTGCCATGAACCAGGGTGTTACCCATGCCATTCTCCATTCAAGGTCAAGGATATCATTAAAAACATGCTTGTAGCATTCCTGCATCTTCTTTGAATGGTCAAGTACCTGTTCGGGCGTGCCGATGAAAAGAAGTTCTATCCTGTGGAATTCATCCACTCTTTCCATCCCGTGTATTCCCCCGCTTTCGTACCTGTGTGACGTGCCTGAGCGGTCAAATACCTTTACAGGGAAAGATTCATCCGATACTGTTTTTCCCTGCATGAAGGGCCAGAATGAAGGGCACTGGGCATAACACATGCCGCCAAGCGGTTTATCGATCTTTTCCGCAATGAGGTCAATGGGGACTTCAAGCGTGACCTTGTAATTATCGATTACTTCTTCCCAGAATGCCGGGTCTCTCGTTTTGGGAGGACAAACATAGTATATTTCAGGATATACCCCTTTTGCATGTCCGGAATGTTTCCATACATCCCAGGGAACAAGCTTCGGGAAGATCATTTCATCATAACCGAGTGGTTTAATGACCTCTTCCATGACGATCTGTTCAAATGTCCGGAATATCCGTGTCATCTGGGGGCCGTGTATCCACTGCCCTCGGCCTGCAGCGCGCTTTATCCACCCCAGCTTTTCAGCTTCCACCGTGGGATCGCTTTTGAATTTCATCTCTTTTTTTGGACTTTCCCAGAGTAAGCTCCAGTGTTCTGTTTTGCCGCCAAAGCTTTGCGCTGCGATTTTATCTTCAATGAGTGAGATTATCCTGTCAGGTATCTTATTTTCAAGCTGTGTTTCACCCACTTCAAGTGAAAGAGTGATCATTCCTTCTTCAAATGCTACCGACTTCACAAAAGGAATTTTTTGCTGGTGAAGCGCATGTTCAGATGGGAATTTCACAATGAACTCTTCAACTTCAACACCTCGTATGCCTATCTTATAAGCCTTGCCAATGACTCCTGCAAGTGGTTTCCTGAGCCTTATGAACGCATCGTGCGCGCGCAGATACCGGTCTGATTCAATATCAAGGTATATGCTGTTCGGTCGTACTTCCCAGTTAATGATCTTTGAGCCCCTGCCAGCCGATACACCCTTCTGGAGAATAGTCGCTTTTGATTCTTCGATGAATTTTTCAATTTCTGCTCGTGCTTTTGTGGCATCTGCGCTTGTTTTGTAGCTGCCTTTTAAGTGAAAGTAAGGTTCCATGGTTTATTCCCGTAAAATATTTATTGGAAGATATTGGTTTCTATTTGTCGATTCTATAAGGATTTGATACTTATTTATACTTTCGATAAATCTGGAATTTCATGGTTTTTTAGATTCCGGTTCGCTCCTCGGTAGGGTGCAGACACTTTTGCAGGCATACATGGATTCCCAAAGGGTAATCGGGACGCGAACGTAAGATCAAATGCTTCGTTTCAAGAAAATGTTAAGGTCAATATTCTTCTAAAACTTAAAATGCCAGAACAATTTCAAAAACCTTATAAACGAACCCAGCGAAATTCCGGTGTGATCAAATATGGTCGTTAAAGTAGGCTTTATTAAACTTGGAAATCTTGGAACCTCACAGGTAATAGATTTATTACTTGATGAGATAGCAGCGAGAGAGGGAATAGCAGTCCGTGTATTCGGAACAGGGGCAAAGATGGGTAAGGATGAGGCGGCAGAAACGGCATCCTTCAAGAATTGGGGGGCGGACTTTGTTGTGTTGATAAGCCCTAATTCAAATGCACCAGGCCCGACGGCAGCACGCGACATCTGGAAAGATATCCCAACGATAGTAGTATCCGACGGCCCCACAAAGAAAGAGGACCGGGATAAATTGGAACAGGCAGGCTTTGGTTATATGATTCTTCCCGTTGACCCATTGATCGGCGCAAAAAGGGAATTCCTTGACTGCGTTGAGATGTCAACATTCAATACGGATGCATTAAAGGTATTGTCCATTTGCGGAGCGATAAGGCTTGTCCAGACAGAGATAGATAAGGTTATTGACCAGGTAGCAGCAGGTACAAAACCACCTGTCCTCCCGAAGATACTTGCAAAACCTGATAAGTGTGTGGAAAGCGCAGGATTCAGTAATCCTTACGCAAAGGCAAAAGCCCTTGCAGCATTGCACATAGCCACCAAGGTCGCAGAGATCGACTTCCCGGCATGCTTTGTATTAAAAGAGGTTGACCAGATCGCAACAGCAGCAGCAGCAGGTCATGAAGCTATGCGCGCCGCGGCATTACTTGCCGATGAAGCTCGAGAAATGGAGAAAGCAAATGATTCCGTCCTCAGGAAGCCACATGCAAAGGATGGAAGATTGTTGAATAAGACTAAACTCCTGGAGAAACCACAGTAAAGTGAATCCTTCAAGGAAGCTTTTTATCGTCAAGAACATAATATATTTTGAAATTGACGATAGCTTCCTGTTCTTCTTTTTTTATAAGTTTAGCGGTGAAATATAAATCCCCGATAAGGATTAACTACTATCCTCATGGGCGCTTTTCAAATAAAAGTATACGGCTTTTGAAATCGCTTCCCTTACATGGGCTTCTCTTGTTTTCACTTTCAGTGCAACAATATCATCCTGTGGAAAAATGGATTGAACATGAACTAGGTTCTTCTGCTCTTTTTGTTCATCTTTTAAATTACCACTTGATTCTTTAGCAGTATTTTTCAAGAAAATTCCATTTTTTCGCATCTCTTTTTCTGTCTTTCGCTTTCTTTTCTCACGTTCTTCGATCATCTTTATTGCTGTTATAAGCTTCATATTTTTCAACCCAGATGGTTTATATCATTATGATTAGTATTATAATGTACTAACGTAAAAAGATTTCCCTCAATTCTCAGGCCAAAAGGAAAATTATACCATAAATCTGCCACATTTAGGTAACATGATCAATTAATCACTCGAAGCATATCGAAAATCAACCACAGAGTTCACAGAGAAAAAAAACACTACCCTCTGTAAACTCTGTGGTCTTGGTAGTTGATTCATATACCAGAAAATGATTGTCGGGAATAATTATAGATGTCAGGAATGGCCACACATAGTACAGGTTAAAATAAGAGAGATGCTATTAAACCCACCCCATCCTTGAACAATTTATATCTTGATTTGTTCTGGTAAAAATCCTTTCTTAATAAGAACTTCCTTCATTCTACTTTTATGATTTCCCTGAAGTTCTATGACATTATCTTTTATAGTACCACCGCATGCGAATTTTGATTTTAGGTATGATGTTAATTCCTGTAAATTTATCTCGTTTGGATTAAGACCATCGATCACTGTTACTTCTTTCTTATATTTGCGTGTATCTATTTTTACTACTATTCTCTGTTGTTCTTTTGCTACTTCTTCACATATGCAAAGCTCTTTTGGCAAACCGCATACAGCACACATTTCTGAACTCATTTATTGGGTTAATACCTCCATTCTTATATTACACAAGATTGTTATATAGCTACTTGATGCTTCCCGTATTAAAATATAATGGTATATTGATAGCGAAAAACATTGAGTTTGCACGAACAATGCTGGCACAGTCACTGGGTTTGATGTTCAGGAAAAGTATGCCCCACAGTTATTCGATGATATTTACTTTGAAAAAACCTTCCCAGGTCAATGTTCACATGCTTTTTGTATTTTTTCCAATCGATGTAATATTCCTGGACAAAGAAAAAAAAATAATGGGTTTTTCCCAATTAAAACCCTGGGTTGGATATAAAGGGATGGAGAACATCAAGTACATCCTTGAAATGAAAGCGGGAACTATCAATATGTTTGACCTTAAGATCGGGGGGCAAATTGAATTCGATGAAAGCTAAAATAAACAGAACATTAATATGAAATTTATGACACTTAAAGGAAAATTAAAAATTGATTCGGTATTACTTGAAAAACAGGCAATTGAGGAATTGCATGATAAGAGTTATTACGGCCGCATAAAAGGGGACACTCTTGAAATCTCCCTCCCGGAAAGTGCCTTTCTTATTTATATGGGAAAAATAAGAGTTGAATTTGAAGAAAAAGAAATTGGTTTTGAAGACTTCTTCCTTATGGCTTCATCCCTATTAAAAAATTTTGAGTTATTATATATAGTATATAAAGACCTAAGAGAACGTGGATATTATGTCCAGCCAGGGGTTACTGGATTTCGAGTTTATCCCAGGGGCGGACATCCCGGGAAAACGCCTGCTGAATTTTTTGTTTTTGTTACATCAGAACGGATACCTCTATTGCTTTCTCAATTGAGACTGCACCTTGAAACTGTCGGGAACCTCAAAAAACGTTTAGTTGTTGCTATAGTTGACGAAGAAAGTGATATTACCTATTATGAAGTGAAAAAAACCTCTCCATCAGGTACTTACGTATCAGGATTAAGAAAAGGATTGTCAAAGGCAAGTCTTCTCGAAGACAGGGTCATGGTTTGGGACTATGATGCCTCTTTAGCACTCCAGAAAGACGGATTTTTTGGCAAACCAATGGATGAAGGACATTTGCAATTATCTCTTATAGAAGCATGCTATCTTTTGAAAAAAGACATACTGGAAATTGAAGACAGAAACCATATGGTGCTGGATTTTAAAATGTTTGCAGAAACTGCCTCCCGTATAGAATCTGATTTCATGATAAAATATGCTGTTTATGAAAAATTGAGAAATGAAGGGCTTGCCCCAAAGACCGGATTCAAATTCGGGACGCATTTCAGGGTATATAAAAAAATAGATGATATGAAAAAATTGCCGCACTCCGATTATCTTGTTCATGCGGTCGAACAGGGCCATATCTTTTCCCTGCAGCAGCTTTCACGCGCCGTCAGACTTGCAAACAGCGTCAGAAAAGAAATGATATATGGTACAGCCGATTCGCAGGTTGATTTCCTTATAATAGGACGAATGCGACTGTAGCCAGAAAATCTATTCTTCCTCTTCCTTCTGTTTTCTTTTAACGACTTTCTCGAGTTTCTTAGCCCACATATCTTCTACTTTTGTATATTCACACTCAAGGTAATGAGAGACTGCTTTTGCGATTGCATCTTTTGTGCTTGTTTCTCCCGTTTTTTGCTTAAGGGCTTCAATATCTTCTTCTGTAAGAACTGTTTGTGCGTGCATTATTTTTGCCATTTTATTTCTCCTTGAAGAAAAAGCAATACCACAACATATACGGCATCCTTTTCATTAATACCTCATCATCATAGGAAAGTATTTAAACATTACTGAAAAAAAAGAAAATACTATAATTTAGACCGTTTTCTTCTTAATTTAATGCAATAACCACATATAATTAGAATCAGGCCAGCCCCCCCAAAACCGGGAACACTATTACTCTTTTCGGTCTCTTCAGGAATGACTTCAGTTTCTTTTTGCTCAGAAAGACTTTTTTCCGCGAGGTTCAATTCATCATTTGCATACCCAACATATTCCTGCACCACTTTGAAATCATTAATCCAGAAAGATTGAAGCGCCTGATTATTGTTATATTCTTCGGCATTCAAAAGGTGGGATTCTGCTTCCGAAACATCCTGCCCCGCTTCCCTGGCATTTTTTATCCTCTCTTTTATTTGTCTTGATTTTTCATCAGTTTCAATTATTAACTTGAGAATATCCGAATAGCTTCCCTTTATACTGATCTCATCACCTAGATTCAACTGGAACCATGTAATTACCATTTTATCAAATTGTAATAACTTTTTATATGATTTTTTGTCTTTTGACTTTACTTCCACGGCAGTTACATTTACAGCTTTGGGGAGAAATACCTGGCTTCTTATTTCAGGATCAGAAGGTAATGAAAATTCGACTTCTTTTCCGGCTATGATTGCCTTCGGGGCATCGACCGGTATTATTATGGAATAATCAGGACCTTCTTTCACGGCCCAATTTTGTGCAGTAAGGCTTAAACGCCCATTCCATTTCATTCCTGCTTCAATTGGCCTGTCAAAATTGATACTGATCTTAATTCCACCGGGTATTGTTTGTTGTTTTACTTCAGTTCCTGTTGAAGGAATGCTCATTATGTTATCGCTGCCTATTACAACCCCGGATGCAGGGACCACAAAAGAAAAACCGTCAATAGAAGTCGTACCCGAATTTTCAAATTCAGCCTGGATAGTTTCTTCTACCATACCGTCATCGCCTATTGTTACATTTAAAACCCATTTGTTGAGTGAAACTTCACCTGCGGAAGCCGGGAAAGCCATAAGCAGGACAATGATGAAACAAACAATAATTTTTTTCATAGCTATTTCATATCTCCTTTCTTATCTGGACATTTAAAACTTATAAAGTTTCCTCCTATTTGAAGTGAACAACTTCTCCGGTCCTTTCATATATCCGAAGCCCTGGGGGCAGATTTTCCCCGAATTCTTTGGACATGAGCACGTCCCGGAATTTTATAATTTCATCTTTTTCCATAAGTCTTCCGGGGATTACAAAATCATATTCCTCATCTGCTATTTTAATGAACTTTAATCCATTCAGTTCTGCAACTGCGCGAATTCCTATTCCCACATCCGCTTTCCCCATCTTTATTGCAGCAGCGACTGCACTATGGGTCTTTGCTTCGGTGTAATATCCTTTAATGCCATTAATGAATTCTTCGAAAGATATTTCACGTTCATTTGCTATTTTCCTTAAAATAAGGTCGGTCATAACCCTTGTTCCAGAACCCGTATTCCGGTTAATGAACCGGTAATTGACCATGTCTGCAAATTCCTTTATCTTGCTATCTTTTGGCAATATCAGGCCCTGGTCCCTCAAGTAACCCTTTACAAGAACAGCACCATGAAGACCGAACCTTGAAAGAAACGGTATATTATACACACCGGATTCATCCAGGAGATGTACTCCGGCAATATCAGCAATACCATTCCTTACTGCGCTTAATCCACCGGATGAACCTACGTTTATTATTCGCATTTTGATATTTGTCATATCAGCGATCGTATCAAGACCGAGACATTGGCTTCCAACGAAGAACAAATCCACCGGATTGAGTTCTCCATATAAGGTGACTTCAACATCATCCCCTGCTTCTATCATCTCAATTGATGACGGGATTTCAATAAAACCATCCGCCTCAGAAAGAGTTGTTATGGCTCCTGATCCCTTCTCGATGGGATAAGCCATGCCTCTGACGATCCCAACAGGAAGAAGCTGGCTTCTGCCATCGGAACGTATCCTTATAGCTGTTTTGGCATGTGTTTTATTATTTGTCTTTGTCTTTCCTGTCATTTTCCGGATCAAAGGAGCCACAAATTCATTGAAGATCGTAAGGCATGAAGCCGGATATCCAGGAAGACCAAAAATTGGTTTACCATAAACCTGCCCGATTATTGCAGGTTTTCCCGGCTTTATATCGATCCCGTGTGCAAGGACCGTGCCGTTTTCTTCAATAATCCTGTACATCATGTCGCCTGATCCTGCTGAAGTGCTTCCTGAAGTGAGAATGAGATCGCATTTTGAGAGTTCCATCAAAGCTTTTTTGATCCCGGCCTCATTATCATTTACATTTCCGTAACGAATTGGAGTTCCCCCGCATTCCCTGACTCCGCATGAGAGAGAATACGAGTTCACGTCATAGATTTCACCTGTATTAAGCTGGCTGCCTGACGCTTTTATCTCATTTCCGGTTGAGATTATCCCCACCGTAAGCCCCATGACGCATATTCTTGATTTACCGATAGCACTTAAGACACCTATCTCCCTGGCCCCAAGACAGGTCCCTTTTCTTAAAACCCTCTCTCCGACCATTATATCCGAGCCTGCTTGCATAACATTTTCATTGATGGAGACGGGACGAAGTATAAAAATATCTTTATCGGTATTCGTATATTCAACCATTACTACGGAATCTGCCCCTTCCGGCATTACCGCGCCTGTTGCTATTTCGGCGGCCTGTCCTCTTTCCAGTACTATCCCCGGGTCTATTCCGGCCGGGATCGATCCGGCAAGTTTAAGCTTTACCGGCCTGTCCTCCTGTGCATTGTAAGTATCAGAAGCATGAACCGCATAACCATCCATCGATGCCCTGGTAAAAGGAGGAACATCTACCTGTGAAATAACATCCTGCGCAAGAACACGCTCTCTTGCATTTTCAATATCAACCTCCTCAGGATGGGATTTGATGTCAAGGGATTCAATAATTTTTTTTGCCGTATCCCTGGAAACAAGTTCCCTGAATTCTTTTCTCATGTATTCTTTCATGAATTCACCTGGCAAAGAATTTATCTTTTTAACAGAAAGCTTTTTTATCCAGGGATAACTAATATATGATAATAATAATAACAATTAAAATGCTTAATTTAATTGGGCTGATCATTTTATGCAATTATTAGAAGTATGATTGTAGGGAGCGTTACAGGTTTAGCTAGCGGAGATGCTGTTGTTGATGGTATTTTGATAACGAAACAAAGAATAAGTGAAGAAATTCTTTTTTATGGAAGTGTTGGGGTGATCGCGGGTATGTTTGCAGGTGTGGTTCAAGCTAGAAAAAATGCGATTCTTGTATGCGCGATTGGAGGTTCATTTAGTGCGTTAATTGCTGGAAATATTGGATATTTTGCTGTAGGTGGACATTCTATGCATATCGCTCTAATTGTAATCCCGATTGCTGGAGCAATAATTGGTGGTGTAGTTGGGGGTCTGATGAGGTTCTAATTGAAATGTTTGCTATGTTCAGGTAGAATCATAGCAAATTCTATTATCATTCAAATTAATCATACCGCTATGCTCTATGCCATTGAAACATCAGGAATTACAAAACGCTTTGAAGAGGTGACTGCAGTAAATAATATCAGCATCTCTGTAAAACCGGGGGAATTATTCGGGCTCCTTGGCCCCAACGGCGCCGGGAAAACCACATTGATAAACATGCTTTCAACGATGATAGAACCATCAGGGGGAAGAGCCCTGGTATGGGGTCACGATGTAGTAAAAGAAGCAGACATGGTGCGGCAGAATATCGGGGTGGTCTTCCAGGATACCACTCTTGATGACAGGCTTACAGGAAGGGAAAACCTTGACCTGCATGGAAGGCTTTATGGGCTTAATGGAAAGACAAGGAAAAGCCGAATACAGGATGTACTCTCCCTTGTAGAGCTTACGGAAAAGGCTGATGTCATAGTCAAAACCTACTCGGGCGGAATGATGAGACGCCTTGAGATCGCACGCGGGCTCATGCATCATCCCCATGTGTTGTTCCTTGATGAACCCACATTGGGACTTGATCCGCAAACGCGCCTCCATATATGGGAGTACATAAATAAACTGAACAGTGAAGAAGGCGTAACAATATTGCTGACAACGCATTATATGGAAGAGGCGGACAGGTTATGCGACAGGATCGCAATAATCGACTATGGACAGATCGTTGCTCTTGACACCCCGCAGGATCTGAAGAACATGCTCGGAGGCGATGTAATAACACTGGGTCTTGAAGATCCGGGGGATGTGGGTAAGCTGTGCGGTACTTACCAGAAAAACGGATGCGCCAATATAGTCACAGGGAAACAAAATGAAGTTTTTATTACGGTCGATAATGGTGAGCGCCAGATCCCCCATATCCTTGCTCTTGCTTCACAGGCGGGAATACACATATTTTCAGTAAGCCTCAGGAAACCCACGCTGGATGACGTGTTCATCCACTATACTGGCAGGGCGATAAGAGATAAGGAAGTAAGCGGGATGGAAGAAGTGGGATATAAAATGAGATCGAGGAGGAAATAAGGATGGAATTTGGAAGGGCCGCACAGACCGTATACACAATGTGGCTGCGTGAAATGATACGATTTTCGCGGTCAAAATCACGGATAATAGGGGCGCTTGCAACACCTCTTTTCTTTCTTGTAATACTGGGGACGGGTTTCAGTTCAGCTTTCCAGGTAAGAGGAGGCGGAACATTTGATAAGAGCTATCTGGCTCCCGGTCTTATCGGAATGTCCGTTCTTTTTGCTTCATTGATGGGAGGCGTATCCATTATCTGGGACAGGGAATTTGGATTCCTCAAGGAAATTTTGATAGCTCCTGTTAGCCGCTTTTTTGTTTCACTCGGGAAAGCAATAGGAGGCGTTACCACAGCAATGATACAGGGTATATTGATCATGATCATAGCCCGGCTTATAGGGATCCATTATGTATCCTTCTGGGGAGTCCTTGCTGGTATTGGTATTATGTTCATCTCAGGGATCGGCTTCATTGGTCTTGGGATAGCGATCGCTTCAAAGATCGAAAGTCATGAAGGATTCCAGATGGTCATGAGTTTTCTCACAATGCCTCTTGTTCTCTTGAGCGGGGCATTTTTCCCGATCGCGAACCTTCCGGGCTGGTTAAAGGTGTTCGTATATGCAAATCCCCTGACCTATGCGGTTGAAGCACTGCGATACTTCCTTCTTGGAAAATCCTTTATTTCTATATGGTTATGCATTGCGGTCCTTGTAATATTTTCTACTGCGATGATATCGCTTGGCGGGAAATTGTTCGGGAAGATGAGGGCATGATCCTCCTGTCAGGCGGAACAGGCACGCCTAAATTGATCCAGGGTCTTCGCAAGGTAATTCCTGATGATGAGATTACAGTAATAGTCAATACTGCAGAAGACATAATGGTCTCAGGCAGCCTGGTTTCACCCGATGTTGACACGATCCTGTATCTTTTTTCAGACTCTCTTGATACTTCAAAATGGTGGGGGATCAGGAATGATACATTTCATACCAATAATGCTTTAAAGAAAATGGGCCATAGGGAAAAACTCATGATGGGAGATGCTGACCGCGCCGTGAGTATTTTCAGAACAGGATCGATGAACAATGGAGCTTCATTGACAGAGGCAACCTGTTTGCTTTCAGGGGCACTTGGAATAAAAGCAAAGATACTGCCAATGTGCAATGAAAAAGTAAATACGATAATAAAAACACCCGATGGGGTTATGCATTTCCAGGATTTCTGGGTAGGCGCTCGCGGAACTCCTGATGTCCTGGATGTTGGAATTTCAGGTATCCGTGAGGCTTCACCTACCTGGGAAGTAATGGATGCCCTGGAACGTGAGGAAAACGTGATAATCGGGCCCAGCAATCCCATAACAAGCATCGGACCGATCCTTACCCTTAAGGGGATGAAGGAAATTTTGAAGACCAGGAAAGTTATTGCAGTCAGTCCCATAATCGGGGATGCCCCGGTCAGCGGTCCTGCCGGGAAATTGATGAGTGCGCGCGGATATCCGGTTTCATCAAAGGGGGTTGCGCGGTTTTATGGGGATATTCTCGATGTTATGGTCATTGATGATAAGGACCCTATGAATGCATCGGATTTTGACATAAGAATAGTAAAGTTTGATACCCTTATGACATCTGTTGAAAAAAGCGAATCCCTGGCAAAAAATATCCTTACCTTATTTTCCGGGATTTGATGATCATGAATGAATTATTTTGCGATATTTCATTATGAGATATTCGATAACAGGACAAGTCCCCTATCTGTCAACCTGAAATTATCCCCATCGACAACAAGATAATTCCCCTTGATAAGGAAATCCGCCTGGAAATTGAACATGGCAGCATCAATCCCAAGTTCCTTTTTCAATTCAACCTTAGTTTTCCCGAATACTCCAATGGTTTTTATCATCTTTCGCCTGACAGGATGCTCAAGCGCCCTGACCATCAGGGCATGATCATCTACTTTTGCTTCACGTACGGTTGGTTTACGCTCAAGCATTGCTTCCAGTTCATCATCACTTATTTCGGCCATCGTCACTTTCCTCCGTGGGCCGCAGGGGTAGCGGATGCCCCGTACTTCAGTACGGGGAGGAAGCATACACCGCCTTCCCATGACCATGAATTAATTAACCACTGACGATTATTATCAATATTATGTTGCAAACATTGATGGTTAAACTTGATTCTTCTGAAGAACAACATAAGATTCTTCTTGAGACTATGCACAGGTTTAATGAAGCTTGCAACTATATTTCTGAAATTGCTTTCTCTATTAAGAGTGCTAATAAAATCAAGATTCAGCAGATTGTTTATAAGGATGTTAGAGATAAGTTCGGATTGTCTGCCCAGCATGCGATTCGTGCAATTGCTAAGGTTTCTGAAGCTTATAAGAGAGACAGGTCTATCAAACCCGAATTTAGTCCTGATGGTGCTATCATTTATGACCAGAGAATCCTTTCCTGGAGAAAACTGGAGGCTATATCTATCCTTACCCTCGAAGGAAGATTGAAGATACCTATCAGGATTGGAGAATACCAAACAGTCAGGATGGACAGGATAAGGGGTCAGGCTGACCTGATTCTGAGAAATGATACTTTCTATCTTGCCGTGGTTGTAGATGCTCCAGAACCTTCTAAGCTGGATGCTGTTGATACTCTCGGTATTGACCTGGGGATTGTTAACCTCGCTACTGATAATGATGGAGATACATTCAGTGGGGAGAAGATTGATAAAACGAGAGAAAGATATTCCGAACTCAGGGGAAAACTCCAGAAAGCCGGAACCAGAAGTAGGAACAGACCAACCAGAGATTCGTTCAGATGTGTTCAATGTGGGTTCGCTGGCTCCGCTGACCATGTTGGAGCTATCAATATTGCTCTTAAGGGCGAAGTAATCCGCCCTATTGTTTCGAGGATATTTTTTGATTTGAACCATGTTCAGCCTCAGTTACAAGGCTCTGGGCTTTAGTCCAGAGTTGACTACTCAAGGAACATTTCTACCCGGCACAGATAAGCAACTATCTTATTATCCTCAATTTTCACATCAAAGTCCTTAATAGTGGCTTTTGTAATTTTGCTCTTCTGTTTGAATATAGGAAGTCTTGTAGCATCTTCCATTGCGTTTTTTGCAGCCTGTTCCCAGCTTTCGGGCGATGAGCCCACAGTATCGATTATTTTCACAAAAGGCATTGTAGATCACACGTTCAATATACTCGTCATGGAATAATAAATCTCTCCCCGTGAATAATTGATTACCACAATCCTTATATAACTTTACACCCATTGTAAAATCGGATAGAACTTGAAAAAACGAATATATTTGGCAATCGTTCTCTTTGTCCTGTTTGCAGGATGTTTGAACGTAAAATCTGCTGACACAACAGGCAATATTTCAGAGGAAAAGGATCCCGGAGCAAATAAGATAAACATACAGGGATTGGCCTTTTTCACGCAAGTCGAGCCTGGCCTTCTTGATGCAAAATCACAGGGAAAGCCGGTGTTCGTATATGCAAGGTCGAAATATTGTGGTGCATGCAAAAAATTCGAAGCTGAGACTTTCACAAATTCAAGCGTGATAGATAAACTGAATAAGGATTTCATATTGATCTCGATAGATGTGGATGAACAAAAAACAGAAACCAGGAATTTCAGGTTAAGGGTCACTCCTACCGAAATATTCCTTGATCCAAACGGAACAGAAATAAAAAGAATACTTGGGTACAGGACGAACCAGACATTCCTCGATGAAATAAATAAAATCGTAATATAAATTGAAAGAATAACTAGAAAATAATATTATAAAATAAATGAGGCCATACAATGAAGCCTGAAAAGCAACAATATACTGAAAAGAAAAGCAAAAAGATGCCTAAAAAGAAAGGAAATAATAACATAATAATAATTGCAGTAGCTGCAGTTGTTCTCTTAGGAGCGATAACCTTATTTTCAGGTGGATCGCAGACAACCGAACCGAAAACGACAATGACGCTTAAGGATGTAAGGGCATTGATCGATAAAGAATACGGGAACAAAGCTCCCGGGACAAATACGCCTCCTGTGAAGGATGATTATATCCCGATACTTATTCCAAGAAAGGCCGATAAGCTTCCGGATTTTGCTGTTACTAACTCGATGACATTAAAAGCTTATAAATATGCTACCGAACATCCGGAAGTACTTGAACAGATGCCCTGTTACTGCGGTTGCGGGGAGCATGGAAGTATAGTATCGGAGGGAAAACCTCACATGTCCGTAAGAGACTGCTTCATTTCCAATGATGGGGTCTATGATGACCATGCTTCCTACTGTGATGTATGTGTGGGAATAGCTGTAAAAGCCCAGAGCTACTTCCCTGCCGGAATTCCAACAATTGGTCTATCTGCTGCCACGGCTGTTCCATCAGTTGATCTTTCAACTCTCTCTTTGCCTGAGAATTTCAAGTCCATTGCAGATGGCTTGAAACTGACACCAGAGGGTATTACAAGGGCATACTTTGTCAATACAAAGATGATCGCTGGAACAGAACTGGAGAGCCAATTTTTAAATAAGCAGGTGCAGCCGGATGGTTTTTATGGAAAGAAAGTAATAGGCATGTTCAGTGTGGATTATAGCACGAATTCCTGGATCGAACTTCATGACCTGGGTTATGACAGCAAGAAGGATGGAGCATTAAAAGGAAGGACAGAACCCGGAATGAAGAATATCGTATTTACACGACCGCTGGTTTACGGACACAGCCAGAATGTGGACAACGTTTTGAAATTAATAACTGACCCGAATAGCATGAATACATCGTATCCTGCATTCAAACCTCTGCTTGATGCAGTTGATTACCAGAACGCTGCGTATGCACTTGTCATTGAAACAAAGAACAAATTCTCGGACATCAATTACATGAGTTTGACCCCGGCTGGAGGAAAAATAGAACTTGTCAGGGCATTCAGCGTAACTGATACCAGGTCTATTCCCGCAGGTTTTAGTAAGTATAATCCGGAAACAAAAGGGAATATTCTCATTATCAAAACAACGGGTAACTATGCAGCTGTAATGGCCGAAAACGATAATATTGATGCGGTAGCTATAACATAAAATGTCAGCAGCCCCCCCCATGTTACTGGTGTTTCTTGCAGGAATGGCAACAGTTGCTACGCCCTGTGTTCTTCCTATTCTTCCGGCAGTATTGTCAGGATCAGTGGGGAGCAAGCTTCGCCCCATTGCCATAGTAACAGGAATGAGCTTAAGTTTCACGCTCATGGGGCTTCTTGTTTTTTCAGTTGCATCATTTGGTTTTCTTACGGATTACCTGCGCTGGTTCTCAATATTCATAATAATCGGAATGGGCGCAGTGCTGCTTGATGAAGATATTAATGAGATCTATGTAAGGATTTCAAGTTCACTAATAAATTTTTTGCGGGAACATTTTTCATTCATAGGAAAAATAACTTCAAAAGCAAATCCTGAAGGCCTTTTTGGCGGTTTATTCCTTGGTATGTCGCTTGGAATTCTCTGGATACCATGTGTTGGCCCGATACTGGGTTCTGTTTTCTCGGTTGTTGCTGAAAGTTCGGCGGGATCGGGGGATATCTCCTACGGTTTAACCCTTCTTTTGACTTATTCCCTGGGTGTAAGCCTTCCGATGCTTATTATAGCATATTCGGGTAAAAGTGTATCAGGCCGTGTCAAATGGTTTTCAAAAAGAAGCCATTTCTTTAAGAAACTCTCAGGCATTGTCCTGATCCTTGTGGGATTGATGATGCTCTTTGGGATAGATAAATATCTGAAGATAATGTTCCTCCCTTATTCAGTCAATGTCGATACTGAAATTTCAAGGCTTTATGAACAAATTTTTGGATAATTGAGAGAAACAGGATCGAAATGAAAAATAACCAAAACGTCAGAACCAATGGGAATAATGAAAAATATGACCTGCTTGATGTATATTTTTTCAAGGACCTTGTGAAGAACAGGTTCTTTAAGCCAGCAGTTAACTTTTTCCTGTTTATTTTCCTTCTTATTATAATCTACTTCGGGCTTTCGAGTGAATCCGACCTGAGATTCCATGGAGGGATACCATTCGCCACGACCATGATATGGGATCTATGGCATCCGTTACTTGCATTTACTCTTATACTTGTAGGGAGGCTGTGGTGTTTTGCCTGCCCCATCGGGGCGATCGGTGAATGGACGCAGTCTTTTTTCAGCCTGAACAGGAAATATCCTGAAAAGTATCGCAATCTCTGGATTGCAGTAATACTTTTCCTGGTAATTTTCGCGGGTGAGCGGCACCTGTTCCAGTTCACAAGAAATCCTCCCAATACTGCTTATCTTCTCCTGTTCTTCACAGGTCTTGCCATAGTGATGGGAGCAGTGTATGAAAAACGAAGCTTTTGCCGCTACATCTGTCCAATCGGGCTTGTGCTTGGATTATTCTCAATGCTCTCGGCAATCGAGCTTCGATGCAAATCAAAGAAAACATGCCAGGATCATGACCTGAAAGAATGCGTAATAGGAAACGAGGCTGGAAAAGGTTGCCCTGTGTGGGAGGTTCCCCAGACAATGGAGAGGAATAACCAGTGTATCATGTGCATGGAATGCGTAAAATCCTGTTCAAAGGGCAATATCCGCATAAGCCCCAGAATTCCGGGAGCAGATATAATCCATTCAAAGAAAACGCATCTCGATGAAGCATATCTTATCCATGGGATAATAATTATCTTTTTATTTGTAATGGGTATGGAACGATTAGAGTTCAGGAATGTGATCATCAATTTTGTCAAATTCACTCTTCCTGTGGATTCACTTATCTTCCTTGACCTGTACTGGAGAAATATGTGGGCAGTTATTATATTTATCCTGATAACACTTGGCGCGGCAGGATTGATGTATCTTTCCACAAGGGCTGCTTTCGGGAAAAACTCAAAAAGGAAGTTCATTGAATTGTCCTATGCCTTCCTCCCTTTGAGTCTATCGGTATATCTTGCTGAAAATACTTTTCGCCTATTAAAAGGATTGTTTTTCATAACGGCCAGCATTGGAAGTTTTTTCGGAAGAATTTGGGAATTTTCCCCGGATTTTGATGCAATTAATAGATTGCAGATTCTCCTGTTGGGAGCAGGCTTTATCTTTACACTATGGGCCGGGTATCTTATCAGCAAGACACAGGATGAAAAGGAAATGAATAAGAGCATAATGGCAATCGGATTTTGCGCTATTGTCTATTTGATGATCGGAGTTAAGATTTTGACATTATCAATAATCTGAATGAGGAAATAATTTCAAGAAACAAAAAGGAAGAAAAAAACTGAATAAAAACATATATACTTATATTCAAATCTAAACAATGGGAAAGAACATATGAGAACCAAAAAACTAGTATCGATAATTGTATTGGTATTAATTCTAATATTTGCATATTTCAGTTATAATACTGCTCTGAGCAATTTTACATTGAGCGATAAAACAAGTAGTTATCTTGGCGGGATCAAATTTCACCGCGCAGCCGCCGGACTTGAAGAGGGTTTCCAGATCGCACAACAGGAAAATAAGCCTGTAATGATGTATTTCTGGGCAATATGGTGCCAGTATTGCGCACGATTCCAGACAGATACGCTGGGAAATACCCAGGTCAAGAAAATCCTTGAGGAAGACTATGTTCTGGTTGCAATGGATCTTGATGTCGATAGGGAAGTGGCCCAGCAATATGGGGTGAGCTATCCCCCGTATCTTGTTTTCATGGATCAAAACGGCAAGGTCCTCCAGAGAGTACCGGGTGCCGTTGAAGCGGATTATCTGCTTCCGATTGTTACAAAAATAAGAGATGATGTAAGGAGAAAATAATATGATACCATTAGGTGATACATTACTTTATGCAAGTCTGGCAGTTAGCGTTATTGCAATTGTGGGATTACTGGCCAGGGAATTCAAAGATATTGAATTGTTAAATAAACTTATCACACCCACAATAATGCTGGGAGCTGGCCTTCTCACAGTATCCTATCTTCTCCTTACCTATTATTTCGTATACAGTGATTTCACTTACGATTATGTCTGGCAATACTCAAGTGCCGATCTTCCTCTTATCTATAAGATATCCGGTACATGGGCAGGCCAGCAAGGCACATATCTCCTCTGGGTGCTGATAGTGTACCTGTCCGCGGCCTGGCTTGCCTGGACTACAGGACATAAAACTGCACTTTCCCGGAGAACCCAGATTATAACTCTTGTTACAGGGATATTCTTAATTATAATTACCCTTGTCCAGTCACCTTTCAAACTGATAATCCAGAGGCCGGAAGTCGTTGATATGATCGCGAAGGGGACTTTGCCTCTGGACTTTGTGCCCGCAGAAGGAAATGGCCTAAATGCCCTTCTTGTAAATTTCTGGATGACCGTCCATCCGCCTCTTATGTTCATAGGCTATGCGACTATGACGATCCCCTTTGCGGCAGCAATCGTATACTTACTGACAAAAGAAGATGGCTGGGAAGAACTTGGGAGGCAGTGGGCTCGTTTTACCTGGTTGTTCCTTGGTATGGGTATAGCGGTCGGGGGTGTCTGGGCTTACCTGGTACTCGGCTGGGGAGGATTCTGGGCATGGGACCCGGTTGAGACAGCTTCATTCATCCCATGGTTAACCCTTACTGCTTTCTTGCATGCTGCGGCTCTTCACAGGAAGAACAAAACAACATTTGCCATAGCTGCCCCCATACTTGCCGCAGTTTCATTCATACTGGTACTTTATGCCGCAATTGTTGTCAGGAGCGGGCTATTTAATTCAGTTCATGCTTTTGGCGACAGTTCCACCGGTACTTTGCTTCTGGTTTTTATCGGAATAACAACACTTGTATCCATTGTGCTTGGACTGAGGCGTTATTTTGAGGAGACAGATATAGTAGAGGAAGACCGTGGATTCTGGAATAAGACAAATATCTTTTACGTTACATTACTCTTATTCGTTGTACTGACTTTCATCTCATTATGGGGTATTTCCTTTCCTGCATTCATCCAGCTTACCCAGGGACTAAAAGTTGGTGTTGCATCCGATACAAAGAATTTCTTCAATATATGGAGCTATCCTTTCACCATAATCCTGCTGCTTGCCTTAGGTTTTTGTTTAAACTACAATGAGAAACAAAAGGAAGAGCAGAAAAAAACATTGTTCATAGTAATTGGCCTGTCAATAATTACTATGTTCCTCAGGACGGAGAATTTTTATGTACTTGATCATACCAGTCCCTTCTGGGTAAGGGAGCCCGCCATTTATAAAATGATCGGGAATATTTCGGTAATATCAATTTTTCCATCCATGATATATGCAGCATGGTCCACGATACAGCGCCTCACGGATTACCTTCACATCAAAAGCATAAGACCAAAGATAAAAGGTATAGGCATAGCGATCGTGCATTTTGGGATAGTATTTATTCTATTGGGCGCTATCATAAGCTCAAATTTTACCCAGAGCATGGAAACCGTCAATATACCGCTTGTATCAAAAGGAGAATTGGTGGGTATCGGAAATGGCTATGGCATAAAAATAATCGATTTTTCAACCAGAAGCCTTTCTGAGACTGCAAATATTCCGAAAGGAGTTGCAAGGATATCGGAAATATTCAACAATCCGGAAAATTATGTTAGTACTGATGTCAAAATCAGCGGCAAAGTGAAAAATGTATCAATTGTCCTATCTTCCCCCGGTACTTATACAACCTATATCCTGATGGATGACGGGACAGAGAACCTGTGGGTTGCTGCACAGGCGAATGAACCCTTGAATTACCAGGAAGGAATGGAATTTACAATAGGCGGCTTCCTGATGACAAATTTCAGGAGTAACTCCACAAATACGACATACCCTCTTATTCTATTCTCAACTCCGGAACAAATAATCCAGGGGACAGCTGCTGCTGGCAAATACCAGGTACAGAGTGTCCAGCTTGAAGTATACCAGGGTAATAGTAAAATTGGAAGCGGAGTCGCAGAATACCTTAATTCAGAGAGTGGAAGCGGAACATTCCCTCTTGTGGACAGCAGTATAACAGGAACGGATATATATGTTATATTCCAGGGCCTTGGCGGCGGAACTGTTCCCCTATCCCTGAAAATAATACCTGCGGTGAATTTCGCATGGATTGGAATAGTACTTTTTGCATTAGGAATAATCCTCATAATGGCAGTGAGATCTAAACCAAAAAACGAGTGAGAACACAGCTGGTAACAAGTTAAGAATTATATGTGTCTGCGGTAAATTCGATCGAGCCCCTGGTTCAAAAATATCAGGTCAGGTTCAATTCCCTTGAGACCAGGGATGCTCCAATGAGTGTTGATACCAGCGCTATCGCAGGAGGGACAAACAAAATCCCTATAATAAAAGTTAAAATAATTGAGGATACGGGGACTAAAATAGCAATGCCCAGTGTTATGAAGAAAGATCCAAAGACCAATATGAATTTTGTTCTATTATCATTTGTCCAAAAAGTTTCCTCTAACTTTTGATTATTCATGCGTGCATCAAGCAGGATTTCATTTATGGGCTGCTTAATAACACATGTCTTAAGGATCGAATACCACATATATGTAATATATAATATCAAAATAAAACCCATGAGTTCGGAGAATTCAAAAACAAGATATGAATTACGAAGTCCTGTCTCTTCAAAAAATTCATGCATAATGAAAAAAAAACTCACGAAAAATATAATTATAAAATTATTTTTTATAAATGAATCAGTTATGAATACCCTGGACTTTAATTCATTTTTGTCGATGTTTTGCCAGATCAACCATATTTGAACAGACAGGAAGATCATTATTAAATATATAGCAAAAATAAGAAATTCCAGATATTTATGAATTATATATTCATTCATATTTTGACCGTCTTTTGGCTCCTCTTTTCAGAAAACAATACCAATTATTGATTCGATTGACTCCCTATATAAATCTTCGCAAATCTTGTGATCGTTTCAATTTTTGTTGTTGAATAAAAGTGAAGTTGACTCATAGTGTCTAACAAGTTGAGACCTTTGACAGGATTTACAGGATTATCAAGACATGAACTCAAAAAGAGGAAATTCAGAAGACTGCTAAAAATTACACCAACAGGTATTGTAACTGGCACCAAATCTTTCCTTTTATTTGTCACCTAATTCCTCATGCTTGTGACAGGGGCTGGCATCCTTCCACCCCGCAGTATAAAATCATTGGAACTAAAGTTGCTTATGTTCATCACATAAGTCTCGCCAAGAAGTCCCCCGAAATTCACATAATCTCCCGCCTTCTTCCCCGGTACTGGAATGAGCCTTACTCCGGTGGTCTTATTGTTAATGACCCCTATGGCAAGCTCATCTGCAATAATAGCTGAAATGGTCTGCGCTTTTGCATCCCCCGGAATCGCGATCATATCAAGCCCTACCGAGCAAACAGCAGTAAACGCTTCAAGTTTTTCTATGGAAAGCGCCCCAACCCTGACGGCTTCATTCATGCAGGAATCCTCACTCACCGGAATGAAAGTGCCGCTTAAGCCCCCAACGTTCCCTGATGCCATAGCTCCGCCTTTTTTTACTGCATCCACAAGGAGAGAAAGTGCGGCAGTGCTTCCCGGCGCCCCCATTTTCTCAACACCCATCATTTCCACGATTCCAGCCACTGAATCACCCACTTTTGTGGTTGAAGCAAGTGAGATATCCACGATCCCGAAAGGTACTGAAAGATTTTTAGCAAGCTCTCTTCCGATAAGCTCTCCTGCTCTTGTTATTTTAAATGCAGTTCGCTTTATGACCCCGGAAAGCTCTGTAAGATCGCAGTCCCTGTTCTGTTCCACAACGCTTCTCACAACCCCGGGCCCGCTTATCCCGATATTCAATGAGAAATCAGGTTCACCAACCCCGTGGAAAGCCCCCGCCATGAAAGGATTATCCTCCGGTGCATTCGCAAAAATCACGAACCTGGCGCATCCGATCCCGTTCTCCGTTCTGTCCGCAATTTCTTTCAAGGTTTTTCCCAGCATTATGATAGCATCCATGTTCATACCCGAAACAGTCGAAGCAACATTCAGGAAACCGCATACTCTTTCAGTACTCGAGAATACTTCAGGAAGTGAGTCGATGAGACGTTTATCCGCCCGTGTCATACCTTTCTGGACAAGCGCCCCAAAACCTCCGATGAAATCAATACCCACATCCCTTGATGCTTTGTCCAGGGTCTTTGCAATCTCAAGAGGAGCATCAACCTCCTCACAGGCTTCGATGATAAGTGATACTGGAGTGACCGATATCCTTTTATTTATTATTGGGATGCCGTATTTATCTTCAAGCTCATGGGCTTCATGTATAAGCCTTCGCCCATATCCGGACACCCTGTCATACACATTATCCTTGAAAATATCTAGGTCTGAATTGATACAATCCTTAAGGTTTATTCCCAGAGTCACGGTCCTGATATCAAAATTATGATATAGGGTCATCCTGACCGTTTCCATTACTTCTTCAAGTGAATATTCCATGAATTACACCCTGTGCATGGTCCTGAAGATGTTCTCATTCTGAACCTGGATCTTAAGATGCATCTCATCCTCTATTGTTGAAAGCTCTTTTTTCAACTGGCTTATGGTTATTGGAGAATCGGTGATATCCGCAAGCATGGTCATCACAAAATATCCCCCCATTATTTTCTGATTAAGGTCTTCGATATTGATATTATGTGCAAAAACAGCATTTGAAATTCTCGCGATTATTCCTTTCTGGTCTTTTCCAATCACGGTAATAAATATCAGCTCTCTTTTCATATTAACCTCTTTTGTAATCATCCATGCTAGTTATGCATATTCTCATTGTAGTTTAAATATTATTGATACAATCCCGAAATTATCCTGTTTTTTTCAAGGACTGCATCCACGCTATTAGTATTTTGGCATCATTCTAATGATGATTACAATCATTTTTAAAATAATTATACAGAAATAAGTTTAAATAATTATGATATTATATTCAACATTACAGGCCAACAATGGCAATGATTCGATATAGATAGGTATCGAACGAGTACCTTAGCCGTTTACACGGATCAGGGATGTGAAGGATATGTATTCAAAATTAAATTCCAATTTAAAGAAACTGAATTCAACCATCACAAGGCGCCTTATGTATAAGGTGCTTTTGTGCAGTATATTTGTTTCGATCAGTGCTATGCCAATTATTCTCAACGCTTCAGCACTCGGTCCTGAGACATGGACTAACCTGGCGGGCTACACTTTGACCGCAAAGAAAATGGCCATATCGATCATATCACCGACAGAGGGACAGGAATTCACGACTTCATCCATTACAGTGGATGGAATAGTTTCGAATTATGCAGGAGATATAAATGTAACTGTGAAAGTTGGGGGAGTTACACATGGATATACAATAATAAGCGGCGGTCAAACATGGACATATTCTTCATTAGAACTCACAGAAGGATCGAATAACATAACGGCAATAGCTATAGATGCTTCCAGCAATTACGACCAGGCCACGGTTAATGTGATTTATACTCCACTGGATACTGAAAAGCCGATAATCTCGATCATATCACCGACAGAAGGACAGGAATTCACGACATCACCCATTCCAGTGAATGGAAGTGCATCGGACAATAAAGGTCTCAGTAAGGTGGAAGTGAAAGTTGGGACAGGTTCATGGATTACAGTCACGGGAAGTAGTTCGTGGACATATTCTTCAATGCCACTTGCACAAGGATGGAACATCATAACAGCAAGAGCTACTGATACTTCCGATAATATCAACGAAACATCGGTTAATGTGACATATACTCCCCCAGACACTGAAAAGCCGTCAATATCGATCGTATCACCGACAGAGGGGCATGTATTCACGACTTCATCCATAACAGTGAATGGAACTGCTTCGGATAATGCAGCGCTGAGCAAGGTGGAAGTGAAAGTTGGGACAGGTTCGTGGGTGACAGTCACTGGCACCTCTTCATGGAACATATCATCAATAACACTGATAGAAGGAACAAATAATATAACAGCAAGAGCTACTGATACTTCCGATAATACAAACGAAACATCGGTTAATGTGATATATGCACCACAGGGTATTACAAACCTGGTTATTTCGATCGCATCACCGACAGATGGGGATGAATTCAATAGTTCATCCATAGAAGTTAGCGGAACTGCATTGAACAATTCCACTTTTAGAATGGTAGAAGTAAAAGTAAACAACGGATCCTGGGAAAATGCATCTGGAGCAGACCCATGGAACATCACGGTACTGTTGTCTGTAGGTTCAAATACGATATATGCAAGAGCAAATTATACGAATTCAAATTCCAATAATGCATCAATAACGGTAACCTACACTCCACTTCCTGATACAAACCCTCCTCCAAGGAATAGTGGTGGCGGCGGCGGTGGAGGAGGAGGAGGAGGCGGTGGAGGATCCGGTGAACAATATTCAAACATTGATGTGAATGAGAAATATGATTGGCCGATCTACAAAGATAGAATGACCACCTATAGTTTCAAAAGCGTAAAAAATCCCATTATTTATGTGAACATCACAGGAAATACTAATAATGATGTTATTACTGCGATGGTCGAAGCCCTGAAGGGTACTTCTTCCCTTGTGACATCCGCTGCACCGGGCAATGTATACAAGAATGTAAATATCTGGATAGGAACATCGGGTTTTGCAACACCAAGGAACATAAAGGATGCAATTATAAGGTTCAGGGTTGACAACTCATGGATCAGCTCAAATGGTGATATAAAATTGGTGAGATGGGATGGAAGCAATTGGATAACTCTTAAGACTTCAGAAATTACGAAAGATGATTTATTCACTTATTTTGAAGCGAATACCGATAGCTTTTCACCTTTCGCGATTACCTCTTTGAAAGAAACGCTAACAATGGAAAGCATATTTTCATCAGAAAAAACTCCTGCTGAGAAAGGAGCAAAAACTGGTGAAAATAAGACCAAAGGAAATAAACCCGAAAGCGATACATCAAATCTTCTTGTGAACTGGTTTATTATCGGCGGGATTTTCGTATTAGTTGGTTTGATCATTGAGGTTCTCAAGATGAAAAAGAAGTGAACGATACCTTTAAAAGGAAGGGGTATTCTCTACCCCTTCGTATGAAAGATCTCTCTCGTCCAAACATGTTGAACGAGTAAAAGACATACTTCCCAAGCAAACCACTCAATAAATAAGTTATACAAGTGTTAGATTGTTTAAACAAATATAATTTTATAATTAATTAATATTTTAATATATATTTAAAATATAGATTAGCTCCACTATGCATTAACAAGATTTAAATCCCGATAGCTGCCTAACCGTTTGAAGAAATTTCCTCTACAGTAAACCCTGCTTTAGAGATTATCCTGCTAAACCATAACAAATAATGGCTGAAATTGTGGACGCAGGTTCGACGAAATGAAAGCGAGCTTACAAACAGGATGGAAAAATATAATACATGGGCAGATAAAAGACCTGATATTATATTATGATAATATGTTCAATAGAATAAATAAACAATACCTTGCCGTTTTTCTCGCTTTACTGATCTCATTTCTTATCAGGATCTTTTTTTCACAGTTCAGTGGTTATAAGGTGGATGTCCTTGACTTTAAACTGTGGTCACAGGCAGTCTATAATAGTGGTTTTGCAGATTTCTATTCAAGTATCTGGTCAGATTATCCGCCATTTTATGTATATATACTCTGGATAGTTGGGGCAATATATAAATTATTTTTTTCTTTCAATATTGATTCAACCATTTTTACTGTCCTGATAAAACTGCCTGCCAATGTGGCAGATATTGTCACCTCATTTTTACTATTTTTAATAATAAAGAAACATGCTGATTTTAAGATAGCTTATCTGGGTATGATTTCCTATGCATTGAATCCGGGTCTTATCTATAATTCTGCAGTATGGGGCCAGGTGGACTCAATAAATACTTTATTCATCCTGCTCGCTCTTTTTCTGATAGTTTCCGATAAACAGGAGCTTGCGGGTGCATCTATGGCCGTCGCCATCCTGACTAAACCGCAAAGTCTTGTTATTGTCCCCTTCCTCGCCCTTCTGATGGTCGCAAATGGAAATTATTTGAGAATGGCAAAAACCATTATATCGTTTGCAATTGCATTCCTGGTAATAGCATTCCCGTTCTTCCAAAAAATTCCGCTATACCAATTACTGAAAATATATACTTCCGGTTATAGCCAATATGCTTATAATTCCATAAATGCTTTTAATTTCTGGGCATTTCTGGGATTCTGGAAATCAGATGAAACCGCTTTATTATTTCTCAGCTATAAGCATTGGGGGTATATTCTATTCGGTTCACTGATTATTTATCTTGCATTGATCACAATCGCAAGTAAAGATAATAGAAATATTTACATAGCCTGCGCAATTTTATTCTTCGGATTTTTCATGCTCTTTACCCGCGTGCATGAAAGGTATCTTTTTCCCATGTTTGCACCGCTTATACTTGCAGCAAGTATTGACAAACGTTTGAATTATATTTACTGGATATCTTCATTCACTTTCCTGTTCAACCTCCATTATGTACTGCAATTTTTAAACAATGACCAATTTATTCCGGATGGAAATCCTTATGTGCTGCTCACTTCAGGGATAAATTCAGTCCTATTTATCTATGCACTCTACTGTTTCTCGGACAAAAACCCTGGAATAATTAAAAATTTTTTGATGAAAGGCAAGAACCTGATTTCCGAATTTTTTCATCCAGCCTCATTTAATATGTATCTTGCCATTTTCCTGGTAGTGCTTGCTATATTATCCATTTTTTCAAGCACTGCAGGGTTTATTTATGCGATATTCCTTACACTTTTCTTGCCCGGTTTTGTTTTTGTTAACATTTTTTTCAAAGACCTTGAAATGCTTGAAAAGCTGGTGCTGACCCTGTTTTTGAGTGTTATTTTCTCAACCCAGCTTGTTTATTGGATTTCAATTATTATAGGCTATTCGAAGATATCAATCCTGATAGCCGGTCTTATCTTTCTGCCTGCCATATTTTTCATTCGGATTGGAAAACCGGATTTTCGCGGATTTAGACATCCTGCCATTTTCCTTTCCACGGGCGTCTTCCTGATATTCTCCATTGTCCTTTCAAGCTCAGTCTGGGTTTTCCAGGGGGATAATATACTTCTTTCCGGTTCCAACTGGCAGGATACTCCCATGCATCTCGGGATAATCGAGAGCATTAACCAGGGAAACTTCCCGCCTGATATGCCTTATTATTCCGGGGTAAGGATGACCTACCATTACTTTGTGGATTTTCATACCGCAATAATTGAAAAAATGTCAGATATGTTCAATCCCAGGCTCATAGTATATCTGAACAGTTTTTTTGCCGGTCTTTTTGCACTTTCAATTTATATTGTGGCAAATTACATCACAAAAAGCCATATATCAGCCACATTTGCTGTAATTATCGGGATCTTTGGCGGAGGTTTCAGTTACGTAAGATTTTTCCAGGCAATAAATTCTCATACCTGGACAAATTTTTCCGATATTTTCCTCCAGAATTATGTTATGGAATGGAAAGAATTTTTCCAGATAGTCCCGGTATTTGATGTGCTGCTCCAGTCCAGACCGCAGCTTATAGGCTTGCCTGGACTTGCACTGACAGCTTATTTTCTTTATCGCGGACTTATTGAAAAAGACAGGAAGAAAGTAATGTTATCAGGACTTATCACAGGTCTTCTTCTCCCGTTCCATATTACTGCATTTTTTTCAATAGGATTGATTTTCACGCTCCTTGTGATCTATCAACTATACCAGAGGAAGTTCTGGCTGGAAGGATTCGCATATTTTTTGCTTCCAGCCCTGATTTCACTCCCTTTTCTTATGGCTCTTGACGCATCAAATGCATCTTTTTTATTATTCGCTCCCGGCTGGATGGCACCTGATAAATCCATTTATGGTTTGACCTTATTTTATATCGGAAATCTTGGTATTCCTTTTATTCTTTCATTTTTATTTATATCCATTCAGAAAAAACATACATTTTTCATGTATTCCTGGCTTCTTGCCATGTTCTTACTTCCCAACCTGGTATCTTTTACACCTGAACAATTTGATATGTACAAGTTTTTCCATTTTATGTGGATCCCGGTGGCTATTGCATCAGGTAGTGTCATTGCAGGGTTATACGTAGAAAGAAAATATCTCATTGTTGCTGTTTTGATCGTCATGTCAGTATTCACCCCATTTCTTGACGCTGCGTGGAATGTTTCTGTCAAATATCCGGGTTATAGTCTTTCGGAATATGATGCAGGGTTGTGGATAAAAGAAAACACACCACAGGGTGCTGTTTTTCTTGAAGTCCCTGGTATCCATTCACCTGCAACCCAGATCGCGGGAAGAATGCAAATAATGGGATACGGGACATGGGCTTACGGCCATGGGTTCAATATCTGGATACGGGATGAAGACATTAAAAAAGCATTTCAGGGAACCAGGCAAGAAGTATTGGAGGTCGCCGGGAAATACAATGTCGGTTATGCTTATATCGGCAGTGAGGAAATGAGGCTGTACCCGGATGCAAAAGAAAAGTTTGACAGGAATTTTGATATTGTATATTCTGATAAAAAAGGAGGGATATGGGTCTACGATCTAAAAAATCCAGCTCCTTAACCATTTATGGGCATCATTGAATTGATGTGAAATCGGATAACCCGCAAGTATCGGATAGAAATATACAAATGTAACCAGAACGGCAAGGAGATATGCTATACCTAAATATTTGTATTTTTTATTTTTATGCCACAATATATTTAATCCATAGGTTATGGATAAAATCATGATGGGGACATTTGGCATCATATGATATAAAAATAAGATTCTTCCGATCAACATATAAGGAAGCAACTGAAAAAGAAACACTACTGCCATGAACCTGCATGTAACGTCTTTTTCTTTTATCCATTTCAACATTACAAAAAGCAGACATGGTATGCTGACCCACCAGATCGCCGGATTTCCAATAGCTACGATATTGGATAGGGTGTTTTCCACAGGATTGCCAAGAGAATAGATCCATACGGGTTTAATCATGAAAATCCAGCTCCACCATGGTGAACTGAAAGGATGGGTAGCAGTGAGAGTTTCGTGATATCTTAACATATTTTCCTGGTACCTGAAAACCATTTCCAGGCCGCTTCCTTCTCCCGGTATGCCCATGATGGGGGTGTAAGAAAGAACATAAATAATGAAACTGATAATGATAAAGGATATAAATATTACAAGCAGCGGGATTAAAAAGAATGGTTTGAAAAAATTCATTCTTGAATGTCCTGCCCTGGATTCATCTCTTTTAAGCAATATGAATAATGCCAGGACAGCCAGTGCTCCATAAAGTGCTGTCCATTTAACGGAAATTGCCAATCCGAAGAAAAAACCTGACAGAATAAGAGGCATATAGGCATCCTTCCAGCCTTTCTTGAAAAAATCTCCCTGATAGTATAGGTAAAACCAGTAAAACATCAATAAAATGAACGTAGATAATATAATGTCTACCATAGCTATTCTTGAAAGCACAAAATGCATGCTTTCAAATGTCATGAGAAATGCACTGGAAAATGCCCCAAACCTTGTATTGAACATTTTCTTTCCGAAAAAGTACATTACAGGTATCATCAACATACCGAAAATAAACGGTACTATTCTCCAGCCGAATGTGTTAAGACCGAAAGCGATTATGCCGGATGCTATGAACAGTTTTCCCAGGGGCGGATGTGTATATTCGAATGGTCTTTCATGCTTTATATGTTCATATGCGGTCCTGACAAAATAGATTTCATCAAACATCGCTCCATTGCGGTACGAGGGCGGGTCTTCTATCCTGTCCTGCTCATCCGCAAGATTGGATAAGGAGATATTATTTGTGCCGCAGTTATCCGATTCACAGATTATGCTGTCTTTCGATATTGGTATTTTAGAGAAATTCCTGGTATAGATAATTATTTCATTTAATTCGCTTCCAGGTGAAGGAGAAACAAATCTGATATATCTTGTTCCGGAGTTGACCGTTATACTGTGCCAGGAAAGGACGAAATTTTCCGTACTTTTATTTTGTAAGAAATCCCAGGTTACGGGCGAACCTGTATAAATATCATATTCAATTTTAGGTTGATTCGCCTGCATTAAATAGATACTATCAACAAAATATTCATTTTGTAAATCTATATAAAAACTCTCATTAACAGAAACGGGCATCCAGCCGGTGACCGGTGTGTTCATGGAGCCGATATTCCATATGCCGATAAGAAAGAAGATGATTATTAAAGAACCGCACAGCAGTAAGTCTGTTCTGTCAAACTGTGATTTAATTGCATCACCGGGAAGCTGCGCCTCGCTTTCTTTGATTGGCTTTGAGGGGGATTTTCTTTGATCCGGAGAATCCCTGGATGTTACTTTGTTCTTTTTTGCCATATAGCATGTGTTACTACAACACTGCAATAATTAAATAGTCTCCCCATAAAAGATGAAGGCGGAAAACTACCCTCTAATAGGGGTAGTTCACTTACCCTGTATAAATATTCCGATTGATACTATCAATATCAATATGAGAACCGGGGTGATAATAGTTTTAATCATTCCATTCATCATATTAATTGTAGAATTTAACCGGTTTATTGAATCCACAACAGGCTCCATGTTCACTGGTTGGACTACCGGGATTATCTTTGGTTCGATGACAGGTTCTGCCACCTGGTATCTTTCTACAGGCGGTGCTTCTACAGGTCTTGGGATTTCTTTTCTTGGAATACTTTGCGCAACCACAGGTTTTGGCGGTTGCTGCGGTGGTTTGTTTTTTAACAGCGCTTTAAATAGCGCATCTTCACTCATATTTGCCATTATTTGTACCCTTCTACTTCCAGGTTACGGAAGCACACATAAAATTACTTAATTATACTTAAATCATTTGTGATAATAACCATTTCAGTTTTTGTTAAAACAGGACTCATTACTATCAGGTTTTCCGAACACCGTGATTCAAACACTGTACCATTCGAATTAAGGACATTGAGAAGTATTTTTTCAATTGCGCTTATAGCACGTTTATCGGTATTTCCGTGATAGATATACAAAGTATTCTCATTAACGTCTATTCTTTCCACGATCCCCATGTACTCATAAACCGATTTCATCGTCGGGATAAGTACATCAAGAGGTATATCCCTTATCGGTATCTTATGGATTGCTTCAATAGGAGCTGTAAGATAACTGGGCGCATCTTTTCCGATCAACAATTCATTATAATAATTCTTAGGGATTGTGACCATATTGTAATTAGTCTGTTTGTAAAGATTTACAATGCATTTCCAGAATTCCAGTTTTTTATATATCTCAGAGGATATGTCTTCCATATCTCCAAAATATTTAACAAGTGATTGTCTTGCAAGATTTGTATTCGTCTGTTTCCTGAAATTAACAGTGATCTTATTAGACATTTTCTTTAGGGATATTATTTCCTGCTTCTTATGCAATACTAAGAATGATGATATTAATCCGCCGAGAAATTCAATTTTATAAATACTATTTCCTGATAATATAACTGTTGCATGGGATGGGTTTGCATTATCATCATAATCTTCGATCTTAATATTTGTCTGCCAGCTCGCTCCATTTGTCATCTCATCCATATATTTTTCAAGGTCAGAAAGCAGAATGATCTTTGCCGGGTCAATAATACTGTTCAGGTGTTCCGGATCAATAAGCCTTCCATGTGCCTGTTTTATCAACCAGAAAATGACGTTTTCAGTTAAATTATAGTCTGTTTTTAATCCATCTATGAGATTATTTATGGCTTCAGGATCCCTTGTCATTGTATCGATAAGATCTATTATTTCACGCATTGCAGCGCTAAAATTCCCCTTGTGTTTAAGGACAAGTGGCTCCAGTTTTCTTAAATGTCCTTTTTCTAATGAAATATTTTTTCTTACCGACATAAAGACGTCCTAACTAGCGCTAAGTCTTCAAATGGTTCACCTGAATATAAACGGAGTTGTGAAAAATGTGTGAATAGTTTTTAGTGTGAAGAATATATGTATTAATTTAAAATTTTTTGTAACATATATTTGAATAAAAACATATTATTTTGCTTTTAATTATTAAATTACACATAGTATACCTTTTTTTAATTATATAATTAATAAAAATGCTTAAAATAGTAAAATACTCTTTATTATCAGGATTATCAAAAGAATTCAGATCACACTATCTTTCACACCTTTGATTTTATCATTGAGAAACATTTACTGTTATAGTAGAGACTGAATATGGTAACAAAAAGTGTAACTTTACTTAGTTTTTTGCTTCCTATAGCGATGGTGATAGGAACAAGCATTGCTATTTATTTCTACCAATATTCTTCGTTTGTATTACTTTTACTATTTTCAATCGGCGGACTGATGCTTTGTGTATATGTGTTAGTCCTCAGGTCACAGCATCACAGGTCTGTAAGATGATCATTCAATTTTCGATCTGCTGCGCACAAGTGATATTAACACCGCAATACTGCAAATAATGGCAGAAATGACATATGCATCTCTGAAAGCAGGTAAGAACGCATTTCCATAATATGCAAACCTGTTTGAGAATACTGCTCCTGAAACAGCAACTCCTATGACCATACCCATATTCCTCATCGTTCCCATTACCCCTGCTGCAATGCCAAGCTGTTCTTGAGGCAGCGAGCCCATTATTATACTATTATTCGGTGCCTGGAAAAGCCCCATGCCAAGACCAAGAAAACTGAGACGAAGAGTTACATCTAAGAAACTTGAATCCAAAGACAGGTAACCCAGGGATAATATGGATAAGGCTGCGATCCCGATGCCAATTGAACTCAAAACATGCGAATTTGTCCTGTCCGATAAATAGCCGCTTAACGGGGATACTACAGACATTACAAGCGGGACTGACATGAAAACCAATCCCATTTTCTCTGTTGAATATCCGAGTTCGTCCTGGAGAAAAAAAGGCATTAAAAGTATGACGCTGAACATCGCCATAAAACTTATAAGAGCGCTGATATTTGCTGACGCAAATTGCCTGTTCCTGAAATGCACAAGGTCAAGTACAGGTTGTTTTGTTGTTGTTTCGATCCTGACAAATAAGATGAAAAATACGATGGATGAGACAAATAAGGATATGATGAAACTGGAACTCCAACCCTTTTCCTGTCCCTCGCTCAAGGCAAGGAGCAATGAGATCAAACTGATAAACAGTGCAAATCCGCCGGGAATGTCAAATGTCTGGTCTTTAATAATAGTTTCTTCTTTTTGAAGAACTTTTAGTGCCATCACGGTCCCGAAAATCCCAACAGGTATATTAATGTAGAAGATCGATTGCCACCCGACATTCTGGATCAGGAAACCACCCATTACCGGACCTGCCAGTGAGCCTAGGGAAACTACCGTACCTATCAATCCCATTGCTTTTCCTCTTTCACGCGGAGGAAATGCATGAGTAATGATCGCCACTCCCGTGGCCATTACCATTGCTGCCCCGATACCCTGGAATACCCTGAAAATTATCAACTGCCCCTCTGTTGTTGATGAGGCGCATAACCCTGAGCCGATGGTGAAGAGGACCAGCCCTCCTGCAAAAATATTTTTCCTGCCTACCATGTCCGATATCCTGCCGAGGCTAAGAAGAAGGCTTGTAATTGTTAATAGATAAGCCATTACCACCCATTCGATGGTTGTAACATCTGTTTTGAAAAATTTTGTAAGTGTTGGAAGAGCAATATTCACTATGCTTCCGTCAAGAGTAGCCATAAAAATGCCTATCCAGACAACTCCCATCGCCTTCCATTTGTATTCCATTTACTGTCCTTTTATATGCTTAAGGACGTGTCCCATCTCAGGAAGAATAAGTTCAAGTGCAAGTTTTACCGCATTTGGCGAACCTGGAAGGCAAAATAGTATTTTTCCCCCGGCAACACCAGCGAAGGCTCTTGTTAGCATTACTGAATTCCCGATCTGGTTTATGCTTTTGAGCCTGAAGAGTTCACCAAATCCGGGCATTTCTTTCTCGATAAAGGGTGTCACGGCTTCTATTGTGACGTCGTTTGGAGAAAGGCCTGTGCCGCCGCTTGATATAATCACTTCTGCTTCCGAATACAGGTCTTTCTTGAAGGTATCCCTGATTATTTCCATGTTATCCGGGATCAAATCATAATCAACAATAGTGCTGCCCTTGACCTGGACCATTCCCCAGATGAGTTTTCCCGATGCATCTTCCGCGCGCTCGGGGCGGTCTGTTTTCCCATATTTTTCAAATCGTGAGGTACTTATAGTCAATATCGCACATTTGTAATTTCCCGGTGCGTTTTCCTTGTGTAGCAGCGAGGTATCCATGAGGATTCATATATTTATAAGGATATATGAAGGATTCTGTTTGGAGAAAGCGAAGAACTATAATAGGGAAGATGACATATTAATGACTGGGGCAAGATTTATGAAAGACGAGATTGAATCAATTCCACAGGAATCCGATGCTTGCGAGATAAAAACGCCTGATGACCACAGGATGATGTTCAGGGCGCTTGAGAATCCGTTGAGGAGAAAAATAGTAAAATCCATTGGTAGTTTCGGGAAAACAAAAAATGAAATAATGAAAGAACTCAAAATCTCCGAATCACAGTTAAAATTCCAGCTTGATTTCCTTTTAAAGGAGTGCTATGCCCAGGTAGATGGGGATAAATGCACGCTTAATTCCAAAGGATTGCAGGAATTGCTGGCAAATATTAAGTGATCTTTAGTTATCCTTTTGCAACTCCTATAGGCATAAGCTTCACGACTTTTCTAGCTATGCCAAGCTGGTGAACTACGTCAACAACTTCTTCACTTGGTTTATAGACGCCTGGAGCTTCTTCCGCAATTATTGATGGATGTGTGGCCCTGACGGATATTCCTCTTGCTGCCAGCTCTTTTTGTATTGTCTCACCATGGAATTCACGTTTTGCCGCACCGCGGCTTGAGACCCTGCCGGATCCATGGCATGCGCTTCCGAATGTAAGTTCCATAGCTTTCTGGGTCCCGTGCAGAACAAAAGATGGGGTTCCCATACTCCCGGGAATCAAGACCGGCTGCCCCACCTTCCTGTAAATAAGTGGAACATCCGGATGTCCGGGAGGAAATGCTCGTGTAGCGCCTTTGCGATGGACATAAACCATCTTTTTTTCATTATCGATAGTATGCTCTTCCAGTTTTGCCACGTTATGAGCTACATCGTACATGAGGTCCATGCCCAGATCATCGCGCCTGAAAAAGCGGGTAAATGCTTCCCGTACCCAATGAGTAATGACCTGCCTGTTAGCCCATGCGTAATTGGCGCCCGCAGCCATGGCTTTATAATAATTCTGGCCTTCTGTCGATTCGGCAGGCGCGCAGGCAAGCTGCCTGTCCGGAAGCTGGATACCGTATTTGTGTGTGGCCCTATCAAGGATCTTGAGATAATCATCGCATATCTGGTGACCTGCGCCCCGCGAGCCGCAGTGGATCATGACCGTTACCTGGCCTTTATGAAGCCCGAAAACCTTTGCAACTTCAGGATCATATACTTCATCCACATACTGCACTTCCAGGAAATGGTTTCCGCTTCCAAGCGTGCCGAATTGCGGCTTGCCGCGCTTGCGTGCTTTCTCACCCACTTTTGAAGGGTCGGCTATCTTCATGTAACCATTCTCCTCACAATGCTCTATATCTTCTTTCACGCCATACCCGCTTTCCACTGCCCATTTCGCGCCGTGCAGGAAGGCATCTGTCAGTTCACTGTCCGAAGCGCGAAGCTTGCTTTTTGAGCCTACGCCGGATGGGATCTCATGAAAAAGAAGCTCTATGAGTTCTTTCATACCGGGACGCACTTCATCAACGGTGAGATTGGTCTTGATTATCCTTACTCCGCAATTAATATCGTATCCCACTCCTCCGGGGCTTATTATTCCCGTATCCCTGTCAAAAGCGGCAACTCCTCCTATGGGAAATCCATAACCTGAATGGGCATCAGGCATTGCCATGGCGAATTTCTGGATTCCCGGAAGGGTTGCAACATTGGAAACCTGGGTAAGTGTATCATGCTCAAGGCTTTCAAGCAATTTCGATGAAACAAAAATGCGCCCTGGTACCCTCATTCCAGGTTTATAATCCATGGGTATGTCCCAGGTATAATCATTTACTTTCCTAAGGATGCTTGCCGCATCTTTTGTACTTCCGTCTGCCATTTTTTTTCTTCCTTTTCTTGTTAATTATATGCTCACCAGGGCTATTAAGTCTGGTGTTATCAAACCCCGTCCAAAGGACGGGGTAGTTTCACGTATCTACAACGACCTGAACCCAAAATCCCCCTGTCTTATCCTGTTCTACTTCAAGTTCATGAAAAGTTACTGCTTTTACCTGAGTATCAAACTTATGATACAAAAGGTCAATTGGGACGCCCGATGCTTTCCCTTTCAATGAAAAATCCTCTCCTATCTTCTCGATCTTATCGATCCTGAATTCAGAGAATACGATCCCATCCACTTCAAACAAATATAGTAATTCGGAAAGCCATTCTACCAGAAGCATTTTGATATCTGGTGATGTTATTTCTATCTTCCTTTCCTCCAGAGCTTTCAGGTTTGATGTATCTATCATTACGTTGAAAAGAGCAAGGGCGGCATTCTCAAAAGCTTCTTCCCGTGTAGGACCAAATGCCCTGAACTTGGCATCAGCTATGTGATAAAGGTATTCATATTTCTTCCCGGCCATCAGTCTCCAAATCCGATCCTCTTGATATCATCTGTCATCTCCCCGATCTTTACGAGCTCTGTCTTGAACTCAGAATATGCTTCTTTAGCCGATTTTGTGGCAACAGCGCCCTGTGTAGACGGAATGATCAAACCCTGCTGTTCAAGAACGCGCAGGGAATATCTAACAAGGTGGTCAGGTATGCCTGTTTCAAGGGATAATTTCAATATTCCGATAGGTCCGCTATCTATTACTTTCTTCAGGATGATGAGGTGCCTTTTCAGCAATTCCAGTTCGTGCTGGACTCTTCTGGTTAGCATAATCAGTATCTAACGTTGTGACTATGAGCATATCTAATTTAGCATTCAAAATGCAGAATAAAATACCGGATAGAATAAGAAAAAAAATGAAAAACAGATTATTTCTTGAATTCGGTGTAACCGCACTTACCACAGGAAGTACGATTCTTATGTTCACCCAAAAATACACCTGGTCCGCATCTGGGGCATGAGGGTTTAATCTTTTTAGCTTTATTCCCACTAATTTCGTAGTATTTATTTATTGCCATTAAAATCCTTTTCCTTTATTCTGCCGCTGGTTCAGGTTCAGCAGGTGCTTGGGAAGTTTCTCCTTCCACTACCTTGGGGGCATCCCTTGCAATAAGATGCTTGTGAGCAAGCTGCTTCAAGCGCTCTTCTGTCTGATAGAGACTCGCTGTTCCGATCATTTCCTGCTTTCCATAAATTGTATCGAGATGTTCTATCACAATCAATTCCGGTTTGGAATTAAGCAGAGCGGCAAGTTTGTTCTTCAACTCTATTCTGGTAGCTGTTGTTTTATTTTTTACAGCCACCGAAATCTCTCGTCTCTTTAACAAAGAATTTGTCTTATCTTTTATGATTTGGATTTCCATAATTTTTTCTCCTTACACTTCATTCGATTAAGTAATGATTGGATTTCTTTCTTCTTGTCCTCGGTAACGCGGACAACTACCGCCCCTTTGTCAGGCAAACCATATATAATTACTGATGATACGGGCGCCATGGCGATCGCAGGAAGAGCCGCCAGGTCTTCTTCGCCTTTGACCACTATTTGTATGGGTTTATCGGATTCCATGGCCATCCTGATTTCCTGCAATAGTTCTTCTGTTATTATTCCTGGGGGGCTTTCCACAGTTATCGTCCTGAAATGACCATGTTTCGTCCCCTGTGTAATTTTATCTGAAACCGGGCTGCGTTTTGTCCTGTTATCTACAAAAGATAGATCCGGGACAATTCCAGCATTTAAAAAATTAAAGGTCACAATATCGCCGACCGTTATTATTTTAATAGTATTTTCCAGATCTTTGATGATATTCTTTGTAGTCTCGATCCCGTCTCCGCGATATAGCTCTCCATGGAGTTTTCTGAGTTCATCTCTTAACTCAACAGGCAGGCAGTATCTTTTCAAGTTACCTGACCTTCAGTGCATACTCCCCGGGTAATTTTACTCCAAGTTTTTTGGCGATCTGTGATTTTTCGGGGTCAATTATAACCACATAACCGCTCCAGTCATTGGTAAGAGCCGTTGAATTACAATATGAGCATACCTGGCTTTTTTTTACTAACCTATGACATTCCCTGCAAACATTATCAGGCATTTATGTTCCCTCGGTTTTTGGCTCATCATGTTTTTCCGGCTTTGGAGATTCTTCTTTCTTCTTCTTTTTGGATTTTCCTTTATCTTCGGTTTCCTCTCTGGGTTTTCTGGCTTCTTCGATCCAATCCATCTTTCCAAGAGCATGCTGGCGCATGGTAAGGCCGATCTTGCTGTCCCTGGGTTCACGCTCATTCAGGCTCACTGCAATAATTCTCGCCCTTATCTGGTCCCCCTCTGTTACAGAACGTCCGGATTCCCTGGTGATCAGTCGGGAATTTTTCTCATCATAAGTTACGAATTCATCGGTTAGCTGGCTGACGTGCACAAGACCGTCAAGAGGACCGATTCCCACAAATATCCCGAACTGGACAACTTCCACAACACTTCCTTCAATGATCTCCTGAAGTTCAGGCATGAAAGTCAATGCGTCAAAAACCACATCATAATATACTCCTCCGTCCCCTGCGAGTATATGTCCTTCTCCAACCTCAATAATATCCTTTACCGCGACTATCGCACCCATTCTTTTGTCAACAAGTCCCTCAAGCTTTTCCCGTAAAGCGATTTTTACTGCCTGCTCAACCGGTTCACCAAGTAATTCTGGTGCAATCCTCACCGTATCTGCTAATCTCATTTTCTTATACATCTAGATCCTCTTAAAAAGGTATTATATACTTAAACGAGTTCTATCTCGAAGATACACATTAGTGACTCCCTTACTACATAATCTTTTCTTTAATTCGGCATCATTGGTAAGAACTGCCGCATCCATACTAATTGCCATATCGATTATTATATTATCTGCATACCCGTTCTTATCAATTATTGTACATCTATCTAATAAAGATAATGCCATTTTGGCAGCAGACTTGTCTTTTCCGCGTCCAGTCGCCATTATCTTTTCAAGTTCCTTTACCGTAGCGTTTGGAACTATGAACGAATAAAAACCCAGTTGTTCCAATTCGGAAAAAATATCTATACCGAATTGTCCCGGTATCATCAAGCCATTTGTATCTATTATCACTTTTGACTTCATTTATATTCTTTCAAAATTCCAGAACCGATAAGCCTCCAACGCGCCCCTACCCGCCTGCTGATCGCTATATGGGAACCTTTATCCGCGCATATTGGTCGTTTGAGTTTTACTTCCGCATCCAGGGGCCTCGCGCTTGTGACAACTCCAATAGTCGTTGCTGTTCCTAGATTCAGCATTAAAGGTTCATTTGAACGTATTGGTTCGACACTATATTCGTCACTTACCCCGACAACTCTTTCAAGAAGTTTTGTTTCCATTATAAAACCTTCGATCGTTGGAGGTAGTTTTCCCGGAATACCTGCAACCTGCCCCACAAGCGCGTCGCTTTTTGTTATAGAGGGATCAAGTTTGGTGCCAACACCGATAAGACCTCCAGGTCTTGCTTCATCTAACTCTTCTTTCCCTGCATGGATAGTTGTTATGACAGTCTTTATTGGCACCCATTTTACACTTCCGCCTGTTTCGACTTTTCTGCCCGGTCTCATCTCGATCTCATCACCTGGCCTGAAAACACCGCAATTAAGGGAACCTCCGATCGCGCCCCCTTTGAGATCATCAGGAAGTGTCCCGGGTTTATTTATATCGAAAGAACGTGCAACGAACATTAAAGGTGATTTGTCAAGATCATGCTCGTGGGTAGGTATGTATTTTTCAATAGCCTCTATGATCAGATCGATATTCGCATTCTGTTGCGCGGAAATCGGTATAATGGGAGCATTTTGGGCGACTGTCCCTTTCACGAAAGCCTTTATCTGGTTAAAGTTTTCAAGCACTTTCTCGCGCGGGACAATGTCGATCTTGTTCTGGATAATAATGATGTTCTTTATTCCCAGGATGTTCAAAGCCATAAGATGTTCTTTTGTCTGTGGCTGGGGACAATTTTCATTGGCTGCGATAACAAGAAGCGCGCCATCCATGAGCGCCGCCCCGGATAACATAGTCGCCATCAGGGTTTCGTGACCCGGTGAATCCACAAATGATATCGAGCGAAGAACATTTGTTTTTGTCCCACATTTTTCACATACTTCTTTAACAGTAAAACTATCAGGTTCTGCGCAGACAGGACATTTCCTGAGCATTATATCCGCATAACCGAGCCGGATGGAAATGCCTCTTTTAATCTCTTCGCTGTGCCGATCAGTCCAGGCTCCTGAAAGTGCCCTGACAAGAGTGGTCTTGCCATGGTCAACATGTCCTACAATGCCAATATTTACAACAGGTTGCAATGAAATCCTCCGAAAATGATGCTCTTACATTAGGCTCTTGGTATTTAATGGCTTTTACATATCCTGATGTCTTTTTTATATCTTATATTTTTATTTAATTTCCAACTGAGTAGTTTCCCATTCTCAAAGTTTTAGCGGTTGCCGCTCAGCTTTTAGAAAAAATAAAAAAGGGATTTCAACATCTTTACTTATCCATTGTTACTCATCATTTCATTTTGCTTTTCATATTTTGAGCAGGCCAATGTAAGACATGACATCTGTAGCATTGGATACCCAGTTCCTGCTGGATCGCCATGACATTTTTCATATTGTTCTCTGTTATATTTGTTCCCATTTGATCTATTTTTGCAAATACATCGTCGCTAACATAATACGTTCTCGGGGAATCGTGGCAATTGTAACATGCGACTTTCACATTCGCATATAGAACTTTGAACTGATTGAAACTATTATTTGTCGAAGTCTGATTTCCTTCTGCAGCATTTGCTCCAATTCCAACAAAGTTCACTGCCAACATTTTCATGGCATCCGGCCACGGTATCTCACCACTTATGTTTACAGTATCAAAATCCCTCCAATGATATTTCGCCCACACCTGGGCTGTTCGTTCTCCCATACATTTTTCACATGTTGCTGCGATTTTTGCTATATCTTTAGATATTACGGATTCATTGGCATTCAAATTCATATCTTTTCCAAGTTTTTTCACCGCAGCAACGTCGAAATATCCTTTCCATGGTTTTACCATCTTTGAGACTTTCGTATATTCTTTTGCAAATACATTATACGATACGTTAGCATTGGCCATGTCACCTTCCTGCATGTTAGCTATCATTCCGTCAAATGCCCCCGCCATTATGAACATTTCTCTAACGTATTCACTTGAAGGAGTTCCTGGCTTCGAGTCTTGATAGAAATTATCCAAAGACTTGGGAAGAGACAGTTTCATAAAGTAGCTATAAACATCCTCGAATATTTGAATAATCTGGTCATTTACTGATATATCTTTGATTTTTTTAGCAGCAGGTGTTGTTGTAACTGTTGGTGTTGCTGTAACATCTGGTGTTGCTGTAACATCTGGTGTTGCTGTAACATCTGGTGTTGCTGTAACATCTGGTGTTGCTGTAACATTGGTGTTGCCGTAACTGTTGGTGTAGTTGCCGGATGGTCTGATTCGTTGCCAGGGAAAAACCTTGATTCGATTTCATCAATATTGCTAAAGCCATCTCCATCGGAATCGTCTTGTTCTATATCTGTCAAACCCTGTATTACTTCAGTTTCGCTAGAATCTTTTTTAATCCCTGCTTCATCCAGAGCTTTTCCATAATCATTCAAATTAGATCCAGATGAATGGCACAATGTACATGAATCAATTCTCGTCCCTGTTGTATCATAATTTTGGTTAAAATTCGCTTTGAAATCACCTATTGCTAAGGCTGTGTGCACTATTAGAAGAGCCGCTAACGTTATTAGCAGTAACCCCAACTTTGTATATTTCCTAAAGCATGCGTGATTATCCACCATACCTCGTCTATATTTTTGTTTCATATATTTACCTCGGTTTATTTTATTCACTCCACATATTTTATGTGCTTATTTTTATTTAAATTCCGGTTGAGTTATCTCCCACTCAACCTTTAGAAAAAATAAAAATTCCCCAATTCATCCTTTTTATTTTACCTCCTTTTTTTTTGCCCCTCACATAATTCCCTGGCAATTTATTTTTCGTGGATATCGGCTAGTATTAAAATCACTCTATCTCCCAAAGTTTCTAAGAATGATCAAAACCCTTTTTCCATAATGTAATATCAACAAAAAATATATATAACTATTCATGCTCATATATAATTGTTCAGACAGTTTTCTGGAAAATATGCTTACATCAAGGTTATTTTCATCATTGTTTGCCTGCAAATATCATATTTATCGCATTGCATGCAATCTTTCCATATACCTTTTTTCTCGCTATTCTGAAGCTTTTTAAATCCTTTCTTTTCAAAAAAAATAGGTGAGGTCGTGCGAAGATAAACAATATCTGTCAAATCCAGCGCACGTTTTAGAATAGCACCCACCAGTTTTGAGCCCACGCCTTTGTTACGATAGGATGGAAGCACTGCTATTGAACGCAATTCCACCACATCCCCCAGATCAAGACAGGCGCATCCAACGATCTTATTATTTATTTGCGCAATTATGAATTCAGGCACATTCTTCTCTACATTTTCCGTATCGAGAAAAAAAAAGAGAGAATCGTTTTTATATCTTTCAAATCTGCCTGTGTTGCCTTCCTGATGTTGATATCCATTCCGTTTTGCATCTATTTCCTCTTCTTTGGAGGCTCAGGCAAATCCGAGCTTTTAATTTTCTCGGCCTGTTTCAGGCTTTCTTCGGTCTCCCGGGCCATTTCCTTCTCAATAGATTCAAGCTCCTGTCTTAGCTCCTCCGGCCTTGGAATTCTTCCAAGCACTTCATCTGCTGTACCAACGATCTTTTCGGTGTCCATGGGGGAGCCAATTTCCTGTATCTTCTCAGAAGCTCCGAGATATTTGGCAGCCTGTTCGATCATCTTTGAGATCTCCATCGGGAAGATTATCTTGGTTGCCTGGCCGTTTGCCACACTTTTCATCATATCCATAGTAAGAACGGTCAGCGCTTTTTTATCAAGAGGTACTGCTCCGACTGAAAGGATCCTGAGTCCCTGGGCTTCACCCTGCGACCTTAATATCTGGGAGACCCTGTCGCCTTCTGCCTCCAGGATCTTTGACTGCCTTGCACCTTCTGCATTCAATATCTTTGACTGCTTGGAGCCTTCTGCCTCAAGGATGGCGGCTTTCTTCTGGCCGTCCGCGATCAGTATTGCAGCTCTTCGCTTCCTTTCCGCTGATGTCTGTTCTTCCATTGCACCTTTCACTGTACCGACAGGGTCAACTTCCCGTATCTCAACAGCTTCAACTTTTACACCCCAGGCGTCAGTGGAATGGTCAAGAATATCGCGCAGTTTTGTATTTATGAAATCACGATTATAAAGAATTTCATCAAGTTCCATGTCCCCGACCACGCTTCGAAGTGTGGTCTGCGCAAGTGATAATACTGCGACATGATAATTAACCACTTCAAAATACGCTTTTCCCGGATCGATGACCCTGATATAAACAATAGCATCAACGTTTGTCGGAGAGTTATCCTTGGTGATCACTTCCTGGCGCGGGACATCAAGGACCTGTGTCCTGAGGTCAAGCCTTATGACATCGCTTATAAGTGGATATACCCAGTTAAAACCAGGATTCAATCGTTTCTTGTACTGTCCCAGAACTATCCATAAAGCCTGTTCATAAGGCTGGATGATCGCTACTCCTGAAATAAACAGGATCAGTATTGCTACTGCGATAAATATCGCTATAAACATTTCAATTGCCATTTCAAATCTCCTCTTTTACTTTTATATGAACTCCTTGCGAGCTTATGACCAAAACTTTCTTACCTTCTTCTATTTCGCTTTCCCCTGTAGCGCTCCAAATCTGGTTATTTATCTGGACTTTTCCTGAAATTGAATCGGGATAGACTTTCTTTATAACCACTCCTTCCTTGCCGCCGAGATTATCCATGCTTGTTGTTTGAGGTTTCTGTCCGGGGGCTAATTTACGATAAAAGATTATCGTAATAATACTTGAGATAATCGCTGTCACTATAATTATCGCAGGCGCATAATCCTGTGCCACTTCGGGAATAAAAAGAGTGAAAATGCCCAGGACAATAAGTATCGTTCCGGGGACAGCCACAAAAAAACCCGGCTGTGAGGCCTCAACGATAAGAAGCAATAAACCTATAATTACCATTAACCAGCCAACATCCAATTCCATAGACTTTAAGATAGTTCGTTCTAGTATTTATTTGTATATGAACTCTTGACTTCAGGAAAATCAATTTTAATTTGTTTCACTCACTATTTCGATTCTTGGATGCAAGATTTGCAATTCTGGCTGCAAAAGCCCCGGCTACAAAACCCGCATCAATGTTCACAACCGCCAGGACAGAACAGGACTGGAGCATAGAATGCAGGGCAGCCTCACCTTTTCCGCCTGCCCCATATCCTGTAGAAACAGGAACTCCGATAACCGGAACGTCAACAAGGCCAGAAACAATTGTAGGCAGTGTGCCTTCGCGACCGGCGGCAACAACGATTGCATCCACCCCAGCTTCAACAAGTTTTGTTAATTCCGGGAATAACCTGTGAATTCCCGCAACGCCCACATCATATATTGCAGTCACCGAACAACCCATTTCCTGCGCTATCACTTTTGCCTCTTCAGCGACTGGGATGTCAGCGGTACCTGCCGAAATAACACCTATTCTTCCCCCTTTTTTAGCTGGTGAGCTCCCAATAATTATAATTCGTGCACGTTTTTCCCATCTGATCTTAGAATTCATTTCATCAGCTAATGATCTCAATGAAGTGTAATTCTCATCACTAGCTCGCGTTATTATGGCGCGTCCTTCCTTTCTTAAATGAACGCGTGCAATAGATACTACATCTTCAGATGTCTTGCAGTCAGCAATAATAGCTTCAGGAATACCCACCCTCTTTGTGCGATGAACATCTACCCTTGCAATATCCGATATTTTTTCAAAGTTTATGATGCAAAGCTGTTTTTGCGCCTCTTCAAGACTTATCTCGTTATTTTTCAGCTTTTTTAAAATATCAGATATATCCATAATCTATTCCAGAACCGATACCCCTTTGCCAATTGTTGTAATAAAAGCTTCGCTTTTTACCTGTTTTTCAGAAAAACCCCTGATCATTGCTTTTGCGATTTTCTCTCTTTCATCCATCCCGCAAACAGCTATCAGTGTTGGTCCTGAACCGCTTATTGTAACACCTCGCGCCCCGGCTTCAAAAGCGCTTTGCCTGACCTGCGCATACCCTTTTATTAACTTTGAACGGATCTCTTCAATGACCCTGTTCTCCATGCTTTTTCCGATAAGCTCTATGTCATTCTTCATCATTCCCACTACCATAGAAGCGGCATTTCCCATATTAAATGAAATATCCTCAAGTGATAGTTTTTTTGGAAGTATGGCACGAGCGTGGCGAGTGCTGACTATGATTTCGGGATGTACGGCAACTATTCCTATCTTATCGGGCATAAGCGAAATTATGTTATCCTTATGAACGATCACAAAACCACCATAGATAGCTGGGGCGACATTATCGGCATGAGCTGCCCCTGATGCCGCTTTTTCACCCTGAGCAGCTATTTGCACAAGTTCTTCCCGTGAATGGCCAAGTGAAAACATCTCATTTAAGCCAAATGCAGTTCCTGCAGCAGGCGCAGCACTGCTGCCAAGCCCGCTTGAAAGTGGAATATTCCGGTGTATTTTGATTTTCACAGGGATTTTCATAATGGAAGCAACGATTCCTGCAATGTTACGTTTCGGGTCTGTGGGGATATACTTGGAATCCCTTCCATGCATTTCTATTTGTATACTATCGCTTTTTTCAAATTCTATTATATCAAAAGGGGTTTCAAGGGCAATACCGAATACATCAAAACCAGCTCCAAGGTTAGCACAAGTTGCAGGCACGCTTATTTTCAAATATTCTCCCATAATTATTATTGTATACTAAATTTTAAGTTCATCTATATGAACCATTTCTTCAATATCAAGTAAAATTGATAACTCCCTTGTATCTATTTCAATATCATTTTCCTGCACAAGAGCCATTGGGTTTGTACCTCCGATAACGGCTATCCCTAATTTATCCCTCCCCACCTGGACGCCAAGCAGGTCATTATTTGGCTCCCCAACTTCAAGAATACACGAGAATCCCGCGTTAACGAGTGAATCCAGCACCAGTTCTATCCTGTTGCGGGCAGACATGGGAGCCTCACGCATATTTGCCAATATTTTTCCGGAACCTGTGTTGATCATCTGGGTCACAGAAGTGAGTTCCTGGGACATAAAAACATCAAGAGGGTCGATCGTGGTACTATCATAGGTCAATATATCGGTAAATCTCAAAGGTGAACCTTCATGGATTTCAACTACTCCCCCCAATTTCGGTTTTACAGGTATTCCGGCTTTTAGCAGCACTCCGTCAATAGTAATGCTGCAGGCTGAGGCTATTCCCACCTTTGTGGCTTCTATCTTAACATTGCCGATCTTTTCTCCGGGGCGAATAATTTTCATAAATGGGCTTACTGCAAGTCCGCTATGCACTGCCTGCCTGAAAAGACCGATTATCTTCTTTAAGTCAGATTCATTTACTATAGAAATATTTACAATTATTTTACCTTTTCTTTTTCCAGGGTCAAAGGTGACCTCATACATCATATTTTCGATCCTTGAGATTATGAACATTAAATCGGCCATATTAAATCAGCAATCATGTATAATTACAATGAGTCATAAACGTACCGAAAGATTAAGTATTTTAGACAAGTAAGAAGTGGTATTCATGAATAAGCAGGTTATAATTGATATTGTAAAAAATATTTTCACTTACCGCGGTTATTACATAAGTTCTTCTGAAATCTGCGATCTGCTTGCCGAAAAAGATGATGAACATTTTTTGATCAAATATGAAAAAGATCCTAATTACAATAATATCAGGTATTTTTCGAATATGGTGAAAAGATACGGCAAGGGAATAGTCATTTCAGATTCTTTTGATGAAAAAATCCGCATTCTGGCACTTGATAACGGACTTACACTGTGGGACCGGAGTGAGCTTGAAATGCAGATTGGACGAGCAGTGCTGGCAGGAGCGCTTGAAAAGCATGAAGAACGACCAGCACAAAAAGAAGAAGAAGGTGATTTCTCATCTGGCCAGGAGCCTCCCGACGGACCCCAAATAAGGGAATATAAAAAGACTATCAAAGTAATGCTGCGTTCGGTACCCGTAAATATTGGGAAACAGGATGCCTTATCAATAGCAGAAGCAAAAATAGGGGCGCCAAAAAGCCAGTCCTTGAAATTTATACCTGTCTGGTATTACAGTTATTCTTTTGATGTCCAGAAGAAATACAAATCAAAAATTGTTGACCTAACCGGTGAGGGTGAAGGATATATCCATGCAATAACCGGAGAAAATTTTTTTAACAAATACAGGGACATCAAGGAAAATATCCTTATGCCTACCCAGAATTATCAGATAAAAGAACCTTTCATACAAAAAAAGGATGCTGCAGGAAAAGCCCTTAATTCCATTATCCGGGAACACACAAAAGAAGTGAGACTGAATGAAATGATAGGTGATACTATTGTCTTTGAAAATAAGATTTTTGCACCTGATCCATCTGAAATAAATATTAAGTTAGATCTCCTGTATGTTCCTTTCTGGGAAATTAAGGGTAAACGTGAAGTAATCGATATAAATGGGTATGACGGGCACATTATGGCGATCAAGCTCTATAATGATGCTGAACTTGTTTGACCTTATTTTTTCAGAAATCTTTTAATCATATGTGAACACTTGTGATATGAAGGTGATATTATTCAGGAGTACTCATTTAAAAGAGGTTTTTCCCAGGATATTGGGAGAATCAGAAGCGTGCTTGAGAAGAATTTTCCGGTCGAGGCCAAAGAGGAAAACGGGAAATTAACGCTAACGTACGGTGCTTTTAATCGTTTATCCGTCTCAATTGAAAATAAAAAACTGCGTGTGGATTCAGAATCAAATAAGGACATAAAAGACGATGAGGTTCTTGACACCAATAAGCGTTTCAGGATCTTTCTTGAAGAGACAACAGGCTATACTGCCAAAGAACGCCTCAAACAGGCCAAGAAAGCAGTTCAGGGAGATTGAATTTGCAGGATGTCCTCAAGAGACCGGATATTCCCGCCTGTCTTCGGATATGTGCCGGAACCGATGGTTCAGTAACCCAGCTTCTTGAGGTGCTGACCGGAAAAAGTGTAATCGTTGAAACGATTTCCCAGAATGTTGTTAAAGCATCACCTCAAATCGCCGGACTTCTGGGCATTGAACCTGGGGATGATGTTAATGATCGTCTTGTAACATTGAAGGTTAATGACATCATTTATGTCCTGGCAAAATCCCTTGCTCCCATAAACAGGATACCAGGAGGGGTAAGAGATGACCTCATGCGGGCAGATATTCCGATAGGGCGAATCCTCAGGGAGCACAAGCTTGAGACAAGGCGTGATATTCTTAATATCCAGATTGTGCACAGGGATTTTTTTGGGGATCTACCTGTTCTCTCAAGAGAGTATAAGATCATCTATGAAAACAAAGTACTGATGTGGATAAATGAATGCTTTCCGGTGGATGGGAGATGGGGGATATGAAATAATTCCTATGAAAATACGTGTCTTTTTTGCTCATAATTAGCAGAAAAGAATTCTATCGAATTTGCTACTCATATCATAAATCCTGTCTCGCTCTTGGGAATCGCTTTTATCAGAATAAAGTTCCTCATTTTCGAAGGCAAAACACGCGCCACTTCTTTCATGGTAACGCCTTCCACGAATTTGATATTCTCTATCTGCTCATGGTATTCTTCATAAGGCAGCTTGACCCTCACTCCCCCCATCTGCAATGTTATGGGCAGGGGATGAAGGTTATCAACGATTTCCGGTATTTGCTCCTCTATCTCTTTCTTTATCCGGGGCGGCGCCACGGATGGCGGGTCCTTGGCGATCTCTATCCTGACATCATCAAGGACCTTTCCTATCACCGCAGAGAGTTTATCAAGAGTCCTGAGCTCCTCGGCATGTCTCATATGGTGCAGTATCCTCCCGAAACTTCCTACGTATGCTGTGGCATTGGGAACATCTTCTGTTCTGAGTTCAGGCGCTCCTGTGACCACAATGGGTATTTCGATCCCTTCATATAGTTTCTTAGATTTTTCGATGATACAATGCTCGTAGTTCCCCAGGATGAACACTGCGACATCGTGCTCATTGATAAGGTCGCGTTCAAAAGCAGTAAGCTGGCAAATCCTTTTTCCAACCCCCCGGGCAAGACCAACCATATTAGTCTTTGCCCCCTGTTTTCTCAGGAACTCGGCAACATCGCAATCAAGATGGGGAAGATGATGATAAGCAAGCGTTGGAGCTACAGTTGCGATCTCGCTGCCCGTAAGAGGCGCCCTTGTGAGCTTTCCAAGAAGTTCTTTGGATTTTATCTCAACAATAGCCAGATCATTGATAGGAACAAGCATCAGAAGGACAACTTCAGATTGCATTATGTTCTTTTGAAGGATGTAGCCGCCAAGATCTTCAACAAGCTCGATTAGCTGGCTGTGTTTATATGCTCCCCCTATATACATCATTGGTTCAAGCATTTTCTTCCCTCCTCAAGGAATCCATTATTTCTTTTCCTTTTGCCAGCCATTCAGGTTTAAGAGTATCTTCTGAGGCCACAAAGAGGACATGCGTGTTTGAAAGCTCGTGTTTTCTTACCCTGAATCCTTCAGGAATAATGCGAAGCGCTATCGCATCAATAAGCCTGTCAAGGACTTCCTGCTGCGGTTCTTCAATAACAAGCTCTCGAAGCATATCCAGGTCTTTTATAGGATCGGTTTTTACTATTATGATTTTCCTGTCCGGCTGTTCGATATTGTTCTTGCCGTAGGTTGCCCAGAGTTTATTTAACAATTTAATAGCGAACATTTCCTTATCGAGCTCTATTTTCACTTCATCTTTTCCAAGGGAACCCATATCGACTTTTGCAAAATCCTTGATTTTGATCGAAGGCGACCCAAGACGAAGAAGCGCTGCCAAAATAAAAACAGGTTCAACAGGATCCACAAAAACCTTCATTCTCACTATGACCCTTGAAAGCGACAGATCCGATACCGTATCCTGTATGAGACTCCGTGTGGTCCTGGCACCTGTGGCATCAGGAGATTCAACGATAAATGTCTCAAATTGTTCCATCATATCCTCTCATTTTGAAATGAATCCCGATGCAAGCAAAGCCGCACCCACCGCTCCGATATACTGGGCATTATCAGGAACGATGACTTTGACTTTGAGCAATTCTTCGACCGCTTTTGGCAATCCCTGGATAAGAGAAGTTCCTCCCACCATGATCACAGGTTCTTTAACATCTACTTCCTGCAATTGCTGCTCAAATAATTGCTCAGCCACACTGTGACAGGCTGCTGCAGCAACATCTTCAGGGGTAGATCCCCCGGCGAGTGAATTAACAAGGGACTGGATGCCAAAAACAATGCAGTAACTGTTCATTTTGACATTATGGGCGTTTCCTTTCAATGCAAGCGCACCAAGCTCGGTTATGCCCACACCCAATCTTTTTGCCGTCATTTCAAGGAACCTTCCCGATGCTCCCGCGCAGATGCCTCCCATTGTGAACATACCGGGAATGCCGTCCATTACTGATATCGCTTTGTTGTCCATACCACCTATATCAAGCACTGTCGCCGGTCCTTTTTGTTTATCAGCAAGATATACCGCACCTTTGGAGTTTACAGTGATCTCTTCCTGCATAAGGTCGGCTTTCAAGAATTCACCGATAAGGAACCTGCCGTATCCTGTGGTTCCAAGTGCCTGGATATCGCTTCGGGTAACGCCTGCTTCTTTCATGGCATTATTGAAAGCTTCCTGCGCGCTCTCAAGAACTTTGATAGTGGGCACCCATCCTTTTCCGATTATTTTATTGTCCTTCATTACAACGGCTTTGGTGGTTGTCGAGCCCGAGTCAATGCCGGCAGTAAGACCGTTCTGTTTTTCCCTTGCAAGCAGGCTCTTTCTGCGAGCCGTGGTGGTGAGCGCTTCCATTCTTGTAAGCAGGGTTCCGGCTGTTGTTCTTTCGGTGAAGGAATAACTTATTACAGGGATACCTGTTTTCTCATTAATATAACGGCGCACTTCGCTTCTTACGATAGCCGCTTCTGCACACCTGAAACAGGTTGCAATAAAAACCGCATCCACATGCACTTTCCCTGTAACGATGGATTTTGCCCTCGCCATCAGCAGCTTGAGGTCAGGACTTGCCACTTTCAGTCCAAATTCCTCTTCGATCGCTTCGATATCACCAATATCAACTTCAGGATAGACCATTACCGCGTTGACCTGCTTGACCGCCGAATCGATCTCATTCTGTATCCCGCTATATTCAGCACCGCATGAAAGCTGGGCTATCCTCACAAGATTTTCCGTGGTGCTCATTTCTTATCCTCCGCAGGTTTTAATGATTTAAGGAATTCGGATATCTTATAGACAAACATCTTTGCATCCTCTTCATTAGTGGGATAATCCAGTTTGAGCAAAGGTATCTTCTTTCCTCTCAGGAGAAAATTCACCAGTTCATTCGTCCTTGCACAGCCCATACAGCCAAAAGATATCACCGGCTCAATGACTATGATAGCTGCTTCTGCTTTTGAGAGAAGAGGGTCAAAAAGCGACATCCTTCCCCTTACTCCTGACGGCACTTCCACAGCCGCATATTTCAAACCGAATTTTGGATCCTCAGGCGTCATATTCATTGGCGGGGAATCAAGTCCCTGTGTCCTGACTTTTTTGCCTATCTCCTGCATGATCGCAAGGGGCTCATGACCAAAACGTTCAACCAGGTCAGAAAGAATAAGACTATTTGTGGGATAAATAAAAACTTTCATAATACCTCTGATTCTTTTATTATCTCTTTAAATTTATCTATATTAAGTTTTTTTGTTTGCTTTTTCTGGATGGGAATCTCTCCCCGGTCAAGTGCCTTTAAAGCAGATGCAATGTGGGGTAATAACTTATCATCATTTTCGAGGTTATGGAATCCGGGTTTTGCACCACCGCGCCTCGTCGCCCTGCATCGGTAGGGTTCACCCGGCGCAAAACCTCTCTCTTTAATAAAAATACCATAGGGGTCCAGTTTACGAATCTCCAAAAGAAGCGAATCAACTATATCCCGCTCCCCGGATACCATAACTCCAAAACATGTTTCTTTGACCATTACTTCAGCTTTTGATTCGTAAAGCTTGATAGCAACATCGCTGGGTAATAATTTTGATGAATTGATAACAATCATTTTAGTTATGGTTTCCATTATACGACCTCCCTTATGTAAATTATATCGCCTTCCTTAAAGCTTTTAAGACGCTCCGGTTCCAGCACTTTTCCAATGATGTTCGTGCATTCGAATTTCTCGCCCGTCGGACCGTATTTATCATCATCGATAAGCCTTACGCCCACCATACCATAGCGTTTTGCCGCCTGGTTGGTAACACCTATATCCCCGGCTTTGGCCATACCTTTTGGCGTATTTTCGGGATTTATTTCCTTATAAGCCTCCGCTTCCTTTTCCGACCTGAAAAGGAATGTATTCTCATAAGTATAAAAAACCGGCAGAGGGCCCAATGGCCTGTCCTTAAGGCGCAGCGAATGCCTGAAGAAATCAAGGGTTATAGGTGCAAGGTCATCGAAAAATTTTACGTTAATAATTTTATCGGATTTTACACCAAGCGCTGTGACTCCTCCCTGTTCAATAATCCCTATTGTAGTATCAGGTTCCTGTTCAACAATAATGGCATCTTCGCCCGTATAACCTCTCTTTTCAAGTTTTAATCCCCGCAAGGACAATATTTCTTCCGCCTCTTTAAATGTCATACCCTGTACCATGACCCTCGCAGGATTGGAAATTACAGAAAGATTACTATTCAAAGGAGCAATTTTGATAAGTTCGATACCATGTGAGACATGCCCGACGATGCTGTGTACAGGACTTGATGTCCTGTCTTCTTTATAGATGTATATGCGACCATTGCCCTGTCCATCGGTCCTGACCACTACTGATCCCTCCGAACGTGCATCCCAATGTTCATATGGGCATCCTTCACCCTGGAGTGCATTATCTGAAATAAATGAATTTGAAAATGTATCCACATCAAAGGTCTTTCTTCTTATTAGTGCAAGGAAATGCTCGGCGCCTTCCGGAGATTCATCAATCAGGTCAACTTCAAAATAGGTAAATACCTTCATTCCGTCTTCAAGTATGGTATTCACATCATTTGTTGTGATCTTGTCAAGCAGGGTCTCCCATTTTATGACAGGTTCAATTTTTAATATAATATCGCCCTGCTTGAGGTTAGCAATAATATTTTTACCACTTATTACCTTTCCGAGGACTGAAACTTTGGGACTTCCGTAGTCGGAAATATGGTTATCTTTGGCTATCAGAAGGTAAGAATTTTTTGGATCATAGCCTCCTGTTCCCAGGAACACATCATACCGGTTATATTTTTGTTCGGTTCTTTCCACCAGGATGTCTGTTTCAAAAGGACCGAAAGCAATCGCACTTCTGGTTTCCCAGTGAGCCTTTATATCCATGAAACCATGGCTGTATTTAGTCCAGGATGAGGAATCACCTGATAGTTCCACCCTGATTTCGCCTTTTGTGGTAATAATCTTATATTCGGAGGTTGCTTCTTCCTTTTTGCCGCCTGTTTTCAGGATGCCTATCGTTGTGCCGGGCATGTAGAAAGCTTTCGCTGTTTCTACCGCTTCTTTGAGGAGCGCATTATCATTTAATTCAAGTTTTTGTCCATTAATCTCTATTGATATCACGTATCCTCCGGTCCTGCTATTCGATCTATTGTAATTCTTTAGCTATACCATCAAGAGCTTCTTCCCTCTCTTTCCTGGAAAGTTTTGATAAAACCGAGTCCGTTTCTCCGACATCTACAATCTTTCCAAGGCGCATTAAAGCAGCCCTGTCACAAACCTCAGCGACAAAATCCATATCATGCGATACTATGACAAAAGTTTCTCCAACTTCTTTCCTGGCATTCAGGATCGATTTTGAAACTTCGATCTTGGTAACAGGGTCCATTGTTCCTGTAGGTTCATCAAAAACAAGAATTCTGGGCTCTTTTATGAGGACCTGTGCCATTGCCACTCTATGCCTTTCCCCTTCGCTCAATTCATCAGGCATCTTCGAAAGAATTTCTTTTGCCTTTTTTTCTGTAAAACCTGAGGTCATTAATGTCTGAACGGCTTTTCTTTCTCCCAGTTCAAATGGCAGATCAAGACCTATGGATTCTGTCAGGTTATCTATAACATTCCTGTGCGGATAAAGGCTGTATTCCTGGTGGAGTACGCCAATATATTTTGTGGCGCGTCCTTTCTTATCAGGTCCTAGCTGTGTAAGGTCGATCCACTCATCCCCGATCCTCACTTCAATGGAACCAGAAGTAGGTTTCAATAACCCGGAAACTATCTTTGATGTTGTGGTCTTTCCTGCCCCGCTAACCCCGATTATTCCGAATATTTCACCTTCATTGATATCAAAACTGATATCATTGACAGCCCTGACTATTCCCCTGTCCATGGAAAAATAAGTCATATGCAGATTACGTGCCCTGATAATAGTCTCTCCGATCTTTACTTCTTCTTGCTCGCCCACTGTACCGACCTCTTTCATAAATTCAGCGGCAACATCAGCGGGTTTTCCTTCCATTATGATCTTTCCTTCATCAATCCAGATTGCCCTGTGTGAAAGCTCTTCAATTACCTTTGGCCAGTGGGATGTGATGATCAGTGACATATTAAATTTCTTTGTTGCATTTATTATGCTTTCATGCACAAGTTCAGCTGTCTTGGGATCAAGAGTACCGGTTGGCTCATCTGCAAGCAATAGCATTGGATTCTTAACAAGCTGCCTTGCAAGAACTACACGTTGTTTTTCACCACCTGAGAGTTCCCTTGCGATATGCATCATCCTGTTTGAAAGATTCACCTGGTCAAGCAGGTCAGCTGCCCTATGAATAGCATTTGTTCCCATATCATCAATTTCCTGCAAAGCATTCATGACATTTACGATGACCCTTTCATCGCCGTATAAAGCGAATGTTCTCTGGAGCATGATGGCTATCCTTCTGGTTATGTCTCTTCTTAGCGGATCATGTAAGGGCAAAGTTACGAAATCCGCAATAAGCTTCTCAAAATTGCCATTGCATCTGGGGCATGCAAATCCCACTTTACTGGGTTTTTCAATAAATCCGCATTTGCTACATTGGGCAAGATGGTATAACACATTTCCTGAAATGTTATTGAATTCTTCAACACCACGCAGCACATGCATGAGTATGGATTTTCCTGCACTGCTTTTTCCCAATATTCCAAGAATTTCTCCTTCTTTGATGTTAATAGTTATGTCTTTGAGAACATCGACTCCGTCAAAACCAACACGAAGATTTTTAATTTCGATAAATAGTGTCATATGTCATTCTCCAATAGTTAATTATTTTGTTAACTAATCCACTTCACTATAAGTTTATTGCTTTTCAAATAACGTGAGTTTCTGAATAGCTAAGGCTGTACATAAATATAACGATAATACATTACAGTATTAATCATATAAAAATGTTTAATAAATCCCCCACCCAAATTCTTTATATTGATTCTATCCATTAAGGGCGTGAGGAATTGAATTGAATATTATCGGAGGTCCGGCGTCCCAATTGCTTGCGGGAAGAGTCTCAGGGTCATTAAAATCAAATCTTCTTATCAGTGAATTCAAGAAATTTCCTGATGGGGAACTATATACACGTGTCATAGATGATATCGGATCGGAAGTAACAATTATACAGAGTACCGTTAATGATTCTGATCTGGTCGCCCTTCTCCAGTTGATCGATGCTTGCTCTGAGGCATCCAGGGTAAATGTTGTAATTCCTTATATGGGATACGCCCGCCAGGATAAACAATTCAAGAAGGGGGAACCCATAAGCGCCCGTGCCATTGCAAGAACAATACAAGCTGACAATGTTTATACGATCAATATTCATGACATTAGCATTCTCGACTATTTTGATGCAAAAGCAGTAAATCTTGATGCAACACCCCTGATAGGAAAATATATAAAAAATATGGAATTCAATGATCCCCTTATTATCGCACCTGATGACGGGGCCATAAATATTGCTAAAAGCGCTTCTGTAGAGCTTGGTATTGATTATGATTATCTTGAAAAGACAAGACTGACAGGCGAAACAGTTTCGATCCACCAAAAAAATATTGATGTAAAAGGAAGAGATATTATCATTATCGACGACATTATTTCAACCGGTGGAACTATGGCTGAAACAATATCAATGCTCAGGAAACAGGGAGCTCATGAAGTTTTTGCAGCTTGCGTGCATCCTGTTCTTTCAAATAATGCCATCCTTAAATTATTTAAGGCCGGAGTAAAAGGGATAATATCTACTGATACTATCGACAAAGGTGTAAGTGTTGTCAGTGCAGCCCCTGTTATAGCATCTGTAATATAACGTTTATGAAATATCCAAACCCTTAAAGGGATATGAATGGCATTCTAAAAAAATCGTTCAGACATATAATAATAAATATCTCGTGGAAGATGATTTTAAACTTTTGAATGATGAACTGCTTGTTCCAGTGGGAACGATATATCATAAAAAGGATTTCAATATCGGAGTCCATGTTTTCCTGGCAGTTATCATTGATGTTTTCAGTAGACGCTGCATTGGTTGGGAACTGAGCCGCCATATCGACACAGATCTGACACTTAATGCTTTGCGGAATGCCTTTAGAACACGAAAAGAGATGATCTGAAAAGCCGTATCCATCATTCAGATCAGGGTGTTCAGTATGCATCCAAAGAATATGTGGACTGCCTGAAACGACATGGAATTATAGTAAGCATGAGCCGCAGGGGCAACCCATACGCCAACCATTATGCTTCATACTGCACCTCATCAATACTTTCAGTAACATTTATCATTTTGGAATGGAAAGTCGTACTTCTCTGTTTTTCCCATTTAATAGGTATATTCTCACCAGGATCTTCGTATAGTGCCATTCCCTTATCATTATACAATCTACTTTTCAAGATACCAGTCTTGCCCCACTTTTTCACAGTCCCTGAATGTACTCCAATCCGAGCAGCAAGTTCCTCTGCAGTAAGAAATCCCTGCTCACGCAAATGTTCATAATGACTGGCAATGTTATAATCCCTCCGCAACATATAGACCCTTCTACGTGAGAAAGATAATCCAGTCCCTGAATGTAACAGTTGCTGGTTCAACTCTTTGGCGATCTCACTATCTATTTTCAAAAGTGCCATTTCCCGAATCTGTTCTATGACTTCAGTTGAAGTTTGACGTCTTTTCCATATTACAGAAGGGATTGGAACATACTTCTCCATAGAATCACCACCTTTGAATCTGACTTTGACATAAATAAAGTCAGTCTTTAAAAGAGTCACATCTTCGATGAGCAAACGAACCATCCGTTTTCGTTGTTTTGCTGAAGTTCTGGTATCATTCCAGATCGCAGGGAAATCTTTTGCGAGCTTTTTGATACGTTCAACTTTTTCAGATGTCAAATTGTCCTCATATTCTGCAATCACACAATTATACTTCTCTTCAAGTTCGGTAACAGTACGAAGAGCTTCATTCCATCTACTTTCCAGATTATCAGCCACCAATCGGTTATCTGGATTTACCATGAGGAAACGACGCTGAGCCAATTCGGCTTCGTGACGGGCACGTTCCAATCCAGTCTGATGAAGTTTCACTACTTCCTCATGGCGGGTTCGTATCTCTTCAAAAACCTTCATCGAAACTTCCAAGTTCAAAGGTGTCACCATCTCCATGAGCATCTTACCAATAAGCTCATCAACAGGTTCACCCCGAATGGACTGACATGGGTTAGCTGCAATTTGTATTCCCTGTTTTTGACATACATATTCAGGTATCAACTCGCCTTTTCGTGTATGGTAATGGACAGTCATCCGCTGCCCGCACTTACCACATAACACCATCCCCTGAATTAAAGCAGGACCTGAACCGGGTGGACTGCGACATCGGTCATTACTATGGGCTGCAGCATTATCTGAAAGCTGCTTCAGGTTATTTTGATACTGTTCCCAGGAGATATAACCTTCAAAGACTTCCGGAATAATGACTTTCCACTCGTTTTGTGGAAAAATCTGGATCCTAACTTTCCCATCTATGGGATTCTTCATCGTCCTGGTCTGGCCAAAGACAAAAGTGCCGGTATAGCGAGGATTATGGAGTACTCGCAGCACCTTATAATGATAAAGCGGTTTCCAGACGATTTCACCTGCATGGGGACCGCTCCGCACACGAGCTGGGAATTTCAAACCATTCTCACGGAAATGTTTAACCACAGCATAGGCACTCCCTGTCCGCTTAAAGGTTGAAAACAGGTGTTCTATCGCTTCTATAACCTGTCGGTCAGGATCCATTACTGTCTTTCCTGAATCATCATAAACAAAGCCCACTGGTAAGCGTATCTTTAACTCACCACGCTTTGCTTTGTTAAGTATCCCTCCCTGTAATCTTGCCCGGAGGAAGTGGATCTCTGCTTCACTCATTGTACCTTTCAACCCTAAAAGCAATCTATCATTGAAGAATCCGGGGTCATACAATCCATCTTCATCGAGTAAAAGTGTGTTAGTTAGAGCACATATCTCCAGTAAGCGGTTCCAATCCGTGTTGTTTCGTGCCAATCGTGATACTTCCAGACCCATGACCAATCCTACATGCCCTAATCCTACCTCTGCTACAAGATGCTGGAAGCCCTTGCGTCCCTGCATACTGGTCCCAGACAGACCCAGATCGTCATCGATCACAGTAATCTGATCAAGACTCCAACCAAGCGCTAGAGCCCTGTTCTTAAGGGCATACTGCCGTTTTGTACTCTCCTTGTTCTCGATCACCTGTCTCATTGATGACTGCCTTACATAGAGATATGCTGTCCTACGAAGGTGATCTGAGGTTATTTTCTGATCTACCATATCCTGCCCCCCATACAGCTGACGACCATATTCGCCAATATATTTACGATAACAGTGTGGTTTTCGACTGGGATTCTGGAAACTTCTATTGTGGATCTGATTTTTTCTTGTGTTGGTGCAAAGGTTGGAACCGCTTTGATCCACCCCAGCATTCCACGCAACAAGAAAACACCATAACCTGGTGTGTGCAGTTCTTTATCAGTTGAAATCATTGACCTGCGTAGCTGTTCATATTGATTGATCAAGGTTGTCTCACCTTTAAAAAACGAAGTCTTTATTTGTTTTTCTGGATCAGACTCGTTTTTTTTACACCGATAAGTCCTCTTTCGATAGTACGACGATGGAGGGCGACACCGAAATTTACGAATACTTCGTGAATTAGATCTTTCCAGGGTATATCGGATTGCTGTGAACGTTGTTGTATGACGAATTCGATAATTTCTTCCGTACATTTGGTCGGGCTCTTGGGTCCAGGTTTTTGTGGGACCAGTCCTATGAGGCCAAAGCGGTCGTATAATCCAGCGACTTGATAATAGGTCACACGGCTGACACCAAACTGCTTTGCAGTGTCTAATACAGATACCTTGTCGATCTGATGACGTCTTAACATTTCGTAACGAACCTGTAGGAGGTCTCGAGGATCGAAGAATTCGTTTGCCAGAAAGAGTTCGTCCTGAATGCGTTCCGGATGAGGATTTAATACTCCATAGTCTTGGAGATACCTCTCCTTTTCCTTGCTTGTTTGATTTTGCTTCATAGTAAGCCTCAAGAAGATATATGTAAGTATATGTTAATATGATTTTGCCTTTTTTGTTACTTTCTAATAAACATGCCTCTATTATCGATAATAACCGATTCAATGGATAAAATCTTCTTAACATATGCGGCATAATTATCTTTACAGATTCAAGAACAATAAAAATTGGATTCACGTCTTCATCTCCTTTATTATATCAGATAATTGCAGAAGATCTTCCACACGGAATGGTGAATGGCATTCTTCCAAGTCCAGATATGGGTCTGGTGGGTGAAGATTTGTCCAGGCCAGTGGTAGGTTCTCTAGCTTTTGGTCTTGTTTGTAAAACCATACTCTTTCTTCTTCCCACCCATAACGGATTTCTATGATCTCGAACTCTTTTCCATAAAGAGGGTGGAAAGGATGGATTATCCGGAACATTTGTCCCTCAAAGTTCGGATTAGGTGCATTTG
>JAPMTS010000042.1 GCA_026552955.1 Candidatus Methanoperedens sp.
TGTCGCATTTACAATGACATCGGATCCTGCGGTGACCGTTGAGGGGTTGAGGGTCGGTACTGTTATTGATGGTTTATTTCCCTGGCTATCATTGGACAGGCTGTGCATGGTCTTAACAAGGGTGCTTCCGCCTGCATGGCAGGAGGCGCCACCGCCTGTAGTACATGAACCGCCCAGGTTATTGATATGTCCTCCTCCGCCCGGTGCATTGAAAGGCGCATCATCCAGATTGGCTGAATAGTGACAGTCAGCACAATCAGTGGTTATGGTGTTGCCTGAGTTATATCTGGTAACATAGGTCGAATTTGCTACCGATCCGCGTGGATTTCCCTGGTGATATTCACCTTCTGCAAGATGACAGTCAGTGCAGCTATTCTTTCCGTGCTTTTTATCTGTAAATCTTAATGAAGGAGGAGCTCGAAGAGAACCGGTAAATCCTAGCGCATCGTGACAATTTATGCAATAATAGGTATTGGATACATTCGGCCCGGCATGAGGATCGCTGAAATGACACATCCTGCAATCTTCACTTGTCAGATTTCCGACTCCACCAACAGTGGTATTAAGGTTTGTATGATTACCAAGATCAATCATATTGACCTCTGGACCTGCACCATTGGGGCGATGACATCCCAGGCAGTTTGCCATATCCGCATAATCTACATTATGAAGGAATTCACTCATTCTTGCACCCACCGAAAGAGAGCCACCGTGGCATGGTGTACAACCATTATCTGTATAATCCTGAAGACTATGATTGAAATATTTGGTTGATATTCCGTTCCAGCTTGTACCATTCGTAATCTCTGGCGGTATTGGCAGGCCTGCTGACACAAAAGATGAATTCATTATATTGTAATTGGCAGATTCCTTGTAATGACATCCTGCACACGTGTAATTGCTTCCTATTGAAGTATTTATTACGTAACCAGGAGACCAGTCAAGGATCCTGCCCAGAGGGAAGATATCATGGAGAGTCTTATTATGACAATATATGCAGGCTTCTTTTGGATTTGCATTATTCCAGTAAGATCCCCACACTGAGCCATTGGAAGGATCCGAACTGTGTCTCAATGTCTCAGGTATCTTGAATGCTTGCGTAAAATTGTCATTATTTATAATTCCCTGATGGCATGCTGGACATGAGGCAGCAGTTGATTTGTTTCCATAGGTGCCATCAGGTTGAATGAATTTAATAATATGAGGATCTTCTCCATGACAGGATTCACAGGAAGTATTGTTATTGTGCGGTCTTTTAAAAGGTGCAGCCACACCATCCCCATCTGTGTCCGCAGGATAACCCGTATCATTATGGCATGAGATACATTTGTTCGTAGTATTGGTATAACCAGATCCTGGCTCTGCTAACACAGGTAGTATTGAAATAAGAATAACGACTATTGCGAATGTTACTATTAATGATAAAAATGAGTTTTTCTTTGACTGTACGATGCTTTTTGCATTATTGTTTAAGGAAATTTTCTTTGCCCACATAAAACCTATCACATCTATCCTTTTTATAGGTTATATTTACATTCTCCTATCATAAAGGTTTCGTAATTTTAATTATAGATTATCAAAATAATTTTAATCTGATTACTCACATTATCGAATATATGAGGATAATCATTTATTCCTTGACATTAAACCTTCCATAAAAATTTTTATACCGATTCTTACTATCCCGATGAAGAGGAGCAATAACATATATAGCAAAACTTTATTCCAGTAAACGACATCCTGTAAACCCTCCAATACTCGAAAAATACCCATAATCCCCAACAGGATTATTAGCATTCCCTCGAATAATTGTCGCTGTAACCGATTCATATTATAGTCTGATACATCCATTCAATAAAATAATTTAATATTGGTATTATTGCAAGATTTTGTGATGGAGATATATAACTTATGGTTACAGCCCAGTAGTAAAAGAGTAGAAAAGCAGTTGCCAGGGCAATTGAAAATGATATCAGGAATACTAATACCTTTTCCCGGAAATCCACTGTTTTTTTTCCTTTCTTTCGGTGGGGATATGTTGTCATAGTCAAGAACAATGAAACCAATATTATGATAGATACATAATAATATATTTTGATAAATTCTATTGGAAATCCTACAATAAAATAAATTATGAAAATAATTAATATTATCCCATATAATTGAATTACAGTTTCTGATTTTTTTTCGATTATTTCCTTTACTCTATCGATCCTGAGAGCAAAATATAACAGTATTACATAGAGTATGAGCAGATACCTGTATTCAAGCTCCATCGGAGTATCAGTTATTATAGACATAAGTGCATTTTTATTAAAGAATTTATATAGTATAAAATAGGCGCCAAATAATAATAGAACATATAACCCAAAAAATTTGTCGATCGCATTTAATTTAATTTTTCTTATTAATATGTATATAATAAAAGTTACAGACAATATGAGAAATGGGCTGACCAGAAAAACTCCAGATGTATTGATCAATTTGAAAAAGAGCGTATATCCCAGGATCTCGATCCAGTAACCTTTAATATTCCCGGTCCAGACATATCCAAGTTCATTAAGAAGTTCTACCTGTTTGATATTAGTTTTTGTCACTTCAAGTGAAATAAAATCTTTTGCAGTCACCAGAGTTGTATTTATATCAGTTAATGGTGTATTTTCCACAATGGAAAAAGGATTTCCCATAATCAAGTAATTAAATAAGAAAAAAGGGAGCAATGACAGTAAAATTATAATAAAAATGGATACCAGATGTTTAATACTTCTCTTGGAAACAAATATATCTGCAATTACAAGTGATGCCAGAAGCACGGCGCCATCCAAAGTTCTCGTCCATACGCAAAGCCCTGAAAAGAGATAAGCAAGATAGAGAAATTTATCCTCTCTTTGTTCATAATATTTATAAAAGCAATAAAAAGCAAGAAGGGTCAAGAATATTGTGAGGCTATGATGTTTTAAAGTGATAGCATAAAATGAGAATGGGGTTGCCAATAGTGCGAAAAAAGAGGCAAAAATACCAATTTTTTGACCGAATAATTTCCTGAATAAAAGAAAAACCACAAGTACTATAAAAGACATGATAAAAATATTGGTCAATTCAATAGATAGCAATTCCCCCCATTTTGGAAAATATATCGGTTTAAAGTAGATCAGATTAGAATATACCAGGAGGAAATAAGCAATTATCCCGTACAATAGTGTGTGTTTGAATTTTCGATCCCATGCTATCAGGTAAACTATCATTCCTCCACAAAATGCCCATATCTGCAATATGAAAAGGTGGGCACCGTATACGGATTCGATCAGTCTTAAAAAGTAAAATACAGGGAGAGATAATATTAATAACGAATAGCTGAACACACCGAATAGATTATTTCCAACAGTAATCAGGACTCCCCTTGCAGTATCGATCTTTGCCATTTTCAATGCCAGTGAACCTTGTATAAGATTATAGAATTGATCTAATATTATTCCTTCATCCGAAAAAAATAATCTTGTGCCTGAAAAAGTGATCAATAGGAAAATCGAGCCAAAAAATATTAACAAAGGAACAAGATTAGATTCCAGACGTTTTCTGATTACATTGATTTCTTTATTAAGCATTTTTTCATTCATAATACGCCACTGATTTAAATCATTCGTATTTATCGCCTGTTATTTCTGTATGCCTTTCCTTTCTGTTCTAACAAACCGCTTTTCTTCCTCCCTCCTTGTTTCAATGAGAATAAAGAAGTAGAATATAGTGGCAAAAAAGATAATCAGAGGCTGCATGGAGCGGAATTGCCGGAACAATCTCCTTGTACCAAAATCACGTGTAAGTCTATTCAATACAGTAAATTCTCCCGCCTCATCGACAAGGATCCCGCCAAGACCTCTTATTATAACGGGCTTATTCCCAATAATTACCGCTTTCCCTACGATCATTTCTTTTTTCAGTACCCAATCATCCTGCGCCTGATTATTGTCTCCTTTTGTCCGTACGCCATAATCATTTATTTGGATCACCCGGTGCGTAATTGGTTCCCTGTACCCGTAAATCGAAGTACTTATTATATCGCCTATCTGTGGCTCTTTATAGATTGTCTGCATCAGCACAAGATCCCCTTTTTTAAATACGGGTTCCATGCTTCCGCTTAGCACGGTGCCAAAGTAGATATACTGGTTCCCCAGGAAGAAGATCACTCCCAGCACAAGAAGAAAAGGAAGTAACTGGATTATTATGTTCCTCCCTGACCGGGGCTCTCTGTGCTCTCGAAAACGCCCCATATAGATCTTTCGATTATTCTTTTCCGATCCGGTTGAAATGACATTCCTCAAAAGCCTATATGATATACCCTGTTTATTCAAGAAAATGAACACTAATAGGAGAATGGCCCCGAGTATTGCGAGAAATATAAAATAGAGCATAGTTTTTCTTGATCAGGTCTAGTTTGAGTGAGGTTATAAAAAAAAGTTGTGGTGATAGTATCACCACTAATTCATGTATTTTATGGATTGCCGATCTGCAAACCATTGAAGTTCTGTCCTGGACCATAGGTGTATGATACTGCACCGCTCTTTGTAACAGCTGTGTGGCAACCTATGCACTGGATGTCGTCATCCGCTGCTGTCTTGAAGTCTTTGTGCGCTTCTGTTGGCGCATTCAATTCAAGCATTACGTCCTTGGTTGCGAGATTTGGCCCTGCTGTATGGCATTTCAGGCAGCTTGGTAATGATGCAGCGTGCTGGACTTTATTGGTTGGGTCTCTGACTCCGCCGACTTCTTGAGCATACCCTCCATCTATGGCGTGGCATGATGCACAACCGCCCGCACCTGGTGCAAAGAGGCTTGCGTGTATCAATGACGTATCTGGAGTTCCATAATACAGATTCGTGTCGCTCTGGTCGATCTCACCCGCTTTTAGTGTATCGGTAGAGTGGCACTGGTCACAGAAAGCTACCAGATCTGTCTGACCGCCTGCTATTGTACCTGCCTGCAAGAACTTGTGTTGCCCTGCACCCACTGATAATGTTGTTGGAAGCGCAAAAATTCCTATCGCAACCACAGCGATCATAAATATCGTTAATTTCTTCATTTTCATTCGTTTTCACCTCCTTTCCTATCCATTTATTTCCTACCCAATTTGGTATTAATTTGGGTATAGTTTTTAATTGGTTTCCATTACATATAAAGATTTCGTCCAGGCAGTATAATTATATAATGAATCATAATGATTATTCTTCAGTCCAGTCGAGCAGGACTTTTGCCCTTGACGGCCTTTTGCTCTGGTTATCGAGTATCTCGCTATAAATGGAGATAGGCTGGCTTTTATTGAGAACATTTTCATTAATCTGCACCGTAAAAATATATGTTCCGGATCCATTGAATGGCTGTCCATTAGACATACTTATGGTTCTGAAGGTTCGCGGATTTGAAACATTATATGGCTGAAGCACTTCAGCGAATATCGCAGGGAACTTATTCGGGAATACATTTCCCGGCGCATAGAGCTTGGGGATCATCGCGCCTTTTGCGGTAATATTCTGGATAAGGGGAGTGTTGTTCTCCTCTCCGACCGTCACATTAACAAATACTACCTGCACCTGCTGGAACCTTTCTGCTATCTGGTCAACGCAGCCGGAAAACATCAATATCAAAAATATGAGCATGAAAACTTTTTTGTACCTCATAGTTTCAACATAGAAAAACCCACATATAATACTTATGGTTTAATATTGTTGATAACGAATAGTTGGTTTCAGATGAATGGAAAAGCAAGAAAAGATTTAATTTTTATTGTCCTTTTAGGGATATTGATCATACTGGTCAGTCTCATCCTGGGTATTCTTATTAACAGGCAGCTTGACAACCCCCAGCTTTGCAGTTCATGCCATGAAATGCTTCCCTTTTATGATTCATTCATGTTTCCAAAAAATGGGTCTTTATTGAAAGCCCATAACCTCACATGCATCCAGTGCCACGCTAATAAGAGCGTGTCAGAAGCAAGGAAAGAAGTGGCTAAGGAAATAATTATTGCTACCCTGAATATTTCCGGGCCTGCACCTATCGGGCTCGTTCCAAATTGTAAAAAATGCCATATGCCTGAAAGTCCGGTTCACCAGATCTTGAATAATTCCACATGTATTGATTGTCACTGGGCGCATTCGCAAAATCTCAGTACCAATAACAAAACAAATATATCCATACTTTCCATGAATGCCTCAGGGCCGCATATGGCCAAAAAATGCCAGTACTGCCATGGGATGGATTTCGAAATACCAAGATGCATTAAATGCCATTCAGGTCATGATGACCAGAAACTTGAGAATGATCAATGCCTTGGTTGCCATTTTGACCCTCATGTTCCCAGAATACCTGGCACATTGAGAAACAACACGGTGATCTTTACTGGAGAGCTGCCTTTTCCTGTATGCAAACCATGCCATGAGAATCAATTCTCTAACATTACCAATCCCCCTACACTTCATACTGAAATGGAAACATGCACCAAATGCCATCAATGGCATGGTGAAATACCAAAATGCAAAAAATGCCATCCTGGAATGATGATCCCAAGACATCCCAAGAGTTTCAGATGCGGCACATGCCACGCAGACCTCGAAAAAGGCATCGGGGTCACCTGTCAGGACTGCCATGGAAGATCGCATGAATGGAGCCCATACACTGCTGTTATAAATCCGAAATGAAAAATCATCGTAATCATCTCTGTAATAATATCAACAGCATCCCTTCTATATCCATTACGATTTTTTACTGATAATTTACAGTCGCTTCATACAGGTCATTACTCAATCCTGCGTTGCTCGGACCATTGACCCATTCAGCAAAACTGAAAGAAAGCGTGTTCCCATTCAATACTAAATATTTATCCTTGTCAGCTTGAGAAGTCACATTATATGTTATCGTCGAATATGTTCCAACAGGCGGGGTGATAGAAATTAATCTGGTCCATCCTCCGCCAGAAGGCGATGTTTGATTATACAGACCAATAGCAATAGGCTCGCTATTGGAGGTTACAGCACCAACGAATTTCAAAGATATCCAATTTACACTCTGCACATTGGATAATGTAAAATTAACCACCATAATTGCATCACGATTCCATGCACCCGATCTCGACACATAAGACGTATCATCGATTGATAATTCGTTAAGGTTTGCTGTTGATAATGATGTCCGGGTGCCAACCTGGATATTGGAAACACTTGTAGAATAAGAATTCTCACCTGTTGTTTGAGCTGAAAAACCAGTATTTCCCGCACTGTTTGCAGAAAGAGTTACTGTTTGTGATGCCATACCAGCTGCACTTACTGTCACTGTTATCGTTTCGGTGTCAACCCCGCCGTAATCATCTATGGTATTGAAGTACCAGGTATATTCTCCGGCATCGCCAACAGAGGTCTGCCAGGAATATGATCCGGATCCGGAATCAAGGCTTCCTTTTGAAGCATCAGTGCCGAAGGTCAGTGTATCGCTATCCGCATCATTCGCTGTGACCGTGAATTCAAGGAGGTCTCCTTCAATAATATTCTTGTTCCCAATCGGCGACTGGACAGGATTGTTATTCTGGACCTGGGTTGACCGGGATACGGAATTCAGGCTCTGGCCTCCGGAATTATTGTAAGCCCAGACAGTAATATCACTCCAGCCGTGCGGTCCTACTGTATCCCTGCGAGTAGTGAGGGAAGTTGTATAGGGTGCACCGTTAACGTTCAGATTGTAACTATCGGTAATTGATCCAATCCCTGGCTCCCAGGAATATTCGATCCAGAAATTACCCTGCGTTACCCCAAGATTCACAGGGGCAGGAGGAACGGGTAAGGATGATGGATTAACCGTAATAGTGATCGTTTCGGTGTCAATGCCGCCGTAATTATCCATGGTATTGAAGTACCAGATATATACTCCGGCATC
>JAPMTS010000052.1 GCA_026552955.1 Candidatus Methanoperedens sp.
AATAATACTGAAACTTTTGATGTTGCTGCCATATAATCTCATTTACATATAGGCATTAATATTATAAAAAGTTTAGGAATACACTATAATATTCCAAAAACTCTTATCCGCAAGATTCATTAACCCGGTAAAATATATAACTGCTGCACTATATAGGTGCATGATGGTAGAAAAGAAGGAGATACTCAAGATTTTAGGTGGATACGATTTAGAGAACATAGCTATTGCTACGGTTTGTTCACATAGCAGCCTGCAGATTTTCGATGGGGCGAGAAAGGAAGGTTTTAAGACCATCGGAATAAGCGTCGGGTCACCGCCAAAATTCTATGATGCTTTCCCGAAGGCAAAGCCTGATGAATTTTTCATTGTGAAAGATTATAAGGAGATCCTTTCAAAAACACAGGAACTTGCAGTAAAAAATGCGATCATAATCCCGCATGGCTCTTTTGTGGAATATCTCGGGCCTGAAAATTTTCAATCGATGCGCCTTCCCACATATGGGAACCGAAGCGTGCTTGAATGGGAATCGGACAGGGAGATGAGCCGCAAGTGGCTGGAATCGGCGGGCATAAAAATGCCGCGCCAGATAAAGAACCCTGAGGATATTGATTCTCCCATGATGGTCAAGTATTATGGTGCAAAAGGAGGGATGGGATTTTTTGTGGTCAAGAATTATTCTGACTTCCAGAAAAGGATCAATCCCGCTGAAAAATTCACCATCCAGGAATTCGTTCTGGGAACACGTTATTACATGCATTATTTCTATTCGCCCATCAAGCAGGATGGTTATAAATTAAGTACCGGGTCACTTGAAATGCTTGGCATTGACAGGCGGGTTGAATCAAATGCGGATGAGATATTCAGGATCGGTTCACCAACAGAGCTGGCAGAAGCCGGCATTTATCCTACTTTTGTGGTGACAGGAAACCTGCCCCTTATGATACGAGAATCACTTCTCCCCAAGATCTTTGAAATGGGAGAGAGAGTTGTGGAAAAATCGATCGAATTGTTCGGAGGTATGATAGGGCCATTCTGCCTCGAAACAGTTGTAACGGATTCGCTTGAATTGAAAGTTTTTGAGATATCTGCCCGTATTGTTGCAGGAACAAACCTGTTCATTTCCGGTTCGCCGTATTCTGACCTTGTGGATGAGAACCTCTCGATGGGGAGGCGTATAGCACGCGAGATCAAAGTGGCACGGGAAAGGAATGAGCTCTCGGAAGTAATATCATGATGCAGAAAACGGAATATGATGTTATTATCGTAGGTGCAGGACCTGCGGGAATGTTCGCAGCCTATGAACTTGCAGGAAAGATGACAGTTCTTGTCATAGACATGGGCCGTGATATCAAAGAGCGCGAATGCAAAATGAAGCGCCGTGGAATATGCACCCACTGCGACCCATGTGACATTATGTGCGGTGTGGGCGGTGCAGGGACGTATTCTGACGGCACGCTGAATCTTCGCCCCGACATCGGGGGGGATCTTGCAGAGCAGACCCAGGACCCTGAATATGCATGGGAGCTTGTTGATTTTGTGGATAAGGTATTCCTAAAATATGGCGCTCCCGATCATCTTTTTATTCCAAAAGGTGACGAGGTTGAGCAGTTAAAACGCAGGGCGGCATCAGTAGGCGCGCGGTTCATCGAGATAATCCAGAGACATATCGGGTCAGATAATGCGCCTATAGTTATCGAAAATTTTGAGAAGGATATGAAAGAGAAAGGTGTTGAGTTCCTTCTTGATATGAAAGTAGAGGACTTGATTATCGAAGAAAATACATGCATGGGTGTACTATTAAAAGATAATATCAAGGTAAATTCCCGCTTTACGATCATAGCTCCAGGAAGGGTGGGAGCGAAATGGATCGATGAGATCCTGCATAAACACAAAATCGAGGCAAAATATGCACCCATTGATGTAGGGGTGAGGGTTGAAGTCCCTTCAATAATAATGGACCCGATAACATACATAAACCATGATCCTAAATTCCATATCCAGACCAAGACCTATGATGATTTTGTGAGGACTTTCTGTACTAATGAGAAGGGTTTTGTTGTAAAGGAAGAATATGAGGACTTCATTGCCACAAATGGCCATTCAATGACGAACGAGCAATCCGATAATACGAATTTCGCTTTTCTTGTAAGGGTCGAACTCACTGAACCCATCGAGAATACCGTGCGCTATGGAAGATCTATCGCAAAGCTGGCAACAACTATCGGCGGAGGAAAGCCGGTTCTCCAGAGGATGGGGGACTTAAGGCGCGGGAGGCGAAGCACCCAGAAGAGACTCAAGAAAAACCAGGTGATAAATACACTGAAGGATGTGACTCCCGGTGATATTTCCATGGCCCTGCCGCATCGCATAGTTACTGATATAAGGGAAGGGCTTGAGGTGCTCAATGAAATAATTCCGGGTGTTGCTGCGGATTCCACGCTTCTGTATGCACCTGAGATAAAGTTCTATTCGATGCAGGTGATCGTAGATACGAACATGGAATCAAGTGTTAAGAACCTTTTTGCTGCGGGGGACGGGGCCGGACTTTCAAGGGATATTGTAAATGCTGCGGCCACAGGTGTGATAGCAGGAAGAGGGATATTGAAGAAGGTGTAAACCTTCATATTGATCGAATTTTTTTTCAGATTTGATCTCATCTTAATCCAGCATCATCTTTTTATAGTATGATAATCATAAGTATTATAATAGAACGTAACGAGTTATAACTTAATGAAGCGATTACTATGGCCGAGTCCAATGAATTTGAAAAATATTGCATTCAGACGCTTGTAATACATTTTGGGCATTTGGCAGGCGGAATTATTAAAAAGGTAAAAATAAACAAGACTCTCAATGATAAATCAAATAATAACGATTTTAAGGAATTCATAGATCTTATTGAAACCAATATCAATATACTGGCCGGAAAAAATAAGGCAAACGAAATTGGAAATACATTGAGGGGTAAAGCCCTTACTATGGAAGGGAAACAGAAAAAATCCGGAAGTGTTCTTACGGGTGATATGGAAAAAGAAATAGATACTTTCCTGGCAAAAAATTCATTACCCACGGAAAAAGATGTTGCGGATTATACTAAATACCTGACATTAAAATACGGCGGCATAGAGAAGAATGTGGAAAAAGAGATAATAGAAAAAATCAAAATACATATAAAGAAGACAATCAACCATAAAAAGATAAAAGAGGAAATAAACGATTTACTCTTACGATTCCATGAGCCCACGAAAAACGATATTGATGATTTTGTAAATTATATTCGACTCTCAAAGCTGGCTTTTCAGGAAGATGAGCTGAGGGATGAGATTGAAAAAGAGAGGCTCTACAGGAAATTCCATAGTCCCAATGATACTGCAATGCCTTCCGAAATTAATGAACTTATAAATTTGATCAAAAATACGAACAATAATGATGCTCTCACCAAGAGATTGCGAAAACAGGAACTAAGCTATCTCATCAAAAATGAATCGGGAATTACTGATAAATCAGTGTCTGAATTCGTGAACCTCATGACTCCTACTGAGAAGGATACAAGAGATACGCTTGAGGAACTGGGCCTGAAACATCTGATCCATGACAAATAAATTATCGATAGCCTGAGGGAAATCAAATTGACTAAAATCCAAAATGAGTCCAGGAAAAAAAATAGTGGACAGAAAAAAACAAAAGACCTTGAGACCACCCAGAAAATTGAAGTGCCAAAACACGGAAAGAAACCGATCCAAAAAAAAAACAAGATAGTAAAAAAGGAAAAGACCGCAAAAACAAATATTGAGGATAATGTGCCTGAAACGAGCAAAGTTGTTGAAGTTATCGAAAAACCAGCCACACAAATTCCTCAAACCATGATTTCAAATCCGCTGGAAAAATTGGTCGAGCCAAATGGTATAAGATCAAATCAAAGTCCAATTACTGCGTCGAACCGTTTTTTCTATATTGCTCCAAAAACAAATTATTTCATAATATTTTCAATTATCTTAATAATGATATTCATGGTGTCAGGATATTTTTTACCGGCCACACAGGAAGATATAGCAAATAACAAGGTGATCTGGGCCAATGATGGAAATTATAACAGGGGACTTTTCGATCAATTCTATACTTCGATAGCTTTCACATTAGGTATATTCTTACTTGGTTATTATATAAATGCAACTTTTATAAGTTTAAATGTGAGGAATTGGAATTTTTTCGCGTCCGGAATTCTGATGATGTTCATTTTCAGTTTAGGGAAGATAGGAGAATTAGTTTTCAATAATTTGATATTTGATATTTTTAAAGATTTTGTTCTTCCCATTGCATTAATAATGATGGCTTATTCATCTTACAATATTCATAAAGATTTAAGTGGGGTTGTATAATATGGATATTAGCAGTTTTTACCCAATTTTATCCACAATAAATTTAGTGGCAGTGTTGATATGCATTTATTACGGAAAAAAATTATATGATTCCACGAAAGGGGCTGCAGACTTCTGGTTATTTCTGTCCGCTTTTATTTTCAGTCTGGGGGGATTTATTTTGTTTGATTTCATTAGAAAAACCATGGTTTCATTTAATTCTCCAATTATGGCTGCACAGGACCTGGCCATTACATTCGCAGCCGTATTTGCACTAGTAGCTGCGATCTATATTAAAAAGATGTTTGATAACATGCTAGGAGAATAAGAGTCATTTGGATGAGAGTAAACCAAAGAAATTTCTGGAGGAAGAATGCCGGCAGATTCACTGAATATTGTAAAAAATTATCTTGAAACAAATATTGGTGATCTGGGTATCATAATTTTCCAGAAATCAGTCAAAAAATTGAATATAGGTGCAAACCCATCCAAGAATGAAATTGAGGAGCTGGTCTTTTCACTGGAAAAAGTATTAGCAAAACTGTATGGGGAAAAAAAATCCCGATCCATTTTTGATAACTTGAGAAAAGAATTAATCGAATATGATACTTTTTTTGATAGATTTTTCGGATCTAAAATCGAAGACACACTAAATAATTTTTTTGAGATGAAAGGTATTCCCAGGGGAATCGAGATACAGGAAATCGCCATGTTCTTGATCTCAAACGGGTGCCAGGAAAGCGAGAAAAAGCTTATTGGAACATTAAAACAACTCACAAAGTTGAGGATTATTCGCGATTTGAAAGGAAGCATATTAAATTCTGAAATAAAATCATTTCTCGATGAGAATCCACAATATTCTGAATCAGATATTGAAATTTTCATTAATGAGATAAAGAAGAAGAAACTCGAAATAAATGACATTGACCTGAAAGATAAAATTGAAAAAGAAAGGCTTTTTAGAAAATTCAATTATATGGAACGTAAGGAAGACGAAGAAGAAAAAATAGTCAATCAATATATGGAATTGTTCAATTCCAAATTAAGAAAAGAATATGAATATATTACTTCGGATACGGATATAATCTCTTTAATGAAGAAAAACCATTACCTTTACTTATATTTCAAGAGATATTCTATTGATATTTGAACCGTTAGATTAATTATAATATGCTCAAAACAAATTAAACTGCTATGTCCTGCGAAAATTTTACAGAAAAATTTGATGAATATAAAAAAATCCGGAAACAGAAAAAATTATTCGGAACATTCGGGTTCCGAGGGGTGGTAAATGAGGGGATGGGGCCAGAAAAAGCAAAACGCACAGGTGCTGCTCTTGCCGATTATCTCAATGAAGGAAAAACAATTGCCATTGGGAAAGATCCCCGGGTATCCTCACCCATGCTTGAAGAAGCATTGATCGAAGGGATAATAGAACAGGGCTGCAATGCACTGACACTCGGTATCATCACCCCCAACACACTTTCACTTGAAGTGGGAAGACAGGCCGATGCAGGTGTAATGATCACAGCGTCACATAATCCTCCTGAATATAATGGCATGAAATGTTTAAATAAAATCGGTATGGGTTTTTCACCTGAAGAAGACCTGGCTCTTGAAAAAATATATTTCGGTGATTTGAAACAAAATGCAAAAAAGGGGAAAATAATTGCTGACACAGGATCTAGCGACAGATATCGCGCACATATTGTCGGGTATGTAACCAGAATGTTCCCTGTTACACAGATGAAAATTGTAGTTGATGGGGGGGGTGGATCGGCATCAACCGTTACACCGGAGACACTTGTCGCTCTTGGTCATAAAGTAGTAAGATTCAACTGTAACTATGACGGCATGTTCCGGGAGAGAAATCCTGAACCAATAGATGCAAACCTTGAAAAACTCAAGAATCTTGTGGTAGCCGAAGGCGCAGATATGGGTGTTGCTCATGATGGCGATGGCGATAGGACCGCATTTGTGGACGAGAATGGGAAATTCGTCCAGGGCGATGTATCTGCTTCAATATTGGCGGACTATATACTAAGACAGAACAACGATAAAGATAAGAAAATAGCGGTGACCATTGCCTTCTCAAATCTCATAAAAGATGTGGCAAGAAAACTGGGTGCCGAGGTGATTTTTACACCTGTTGGTGAGCCTTATCTGGCGCAGGCAAAACTCTTATGCGGTGCCCAGGTGGGCCTGGAAGAGCACGGCTCTGTACTTATCGATTGGAGCCGTGAGGGACCGATGCTTGCCGGAGTTATGGCGGGAATACTATCAAAAGAAGAAATGACCTTTTCAGAACTTGTAAACTCCTACCCCAAATATCACCAGATAAAAGATGCTAAAACGCTGCCTGTAGGTACGAATACGGACATAATACTTGAAAAGTTGAAAACGCAGATCCCGGGGGATTATGACAGGATCTCTGATATGGATGGTGTGCGCGTGGACTACCCAGATGGCTGGTTCCTTGTAAGGGCAAGCGGGACAGAGCCGAAGGTGAGGGTCTTTTCGGAAGGAAAGACCGGGGATATTGCGTTGCGTTTGAACCGGATAGCGATGGAAGGACTCAATAGGGCGATGGATTAGGATCAATATCCTGTTAATTTCACGGGCTTTACACCATCTTCCCAGACATAAGCCCTCATCCCGTCAGCTCCTGCAATAAGCCACACTGATGGTGCATTTTCCATGGACTCCCTGTCCCATGTCGAGGGTATGGCGCAGGAACATGGATGCGTGTGATAAACCCCCAGTACTTCCTTTCCATTTTTGTCTGCATCGTTCCATGCACGGTAGAATTGTTCAGGATCAAGTTCAAAACTTCTCCGGGTGCGTTTTACATTCCTGACAGGAAGCACTTTTTCAACATTGGCTGTATTCCCATCTATATTTCCGATCAAAACACCACAGGCTTCGTATGGTTTATTGGATTCAAGTTCCAGCTGGATCAGTTCGATGTCACAGCGCGAGATTTTGAGTTCAAGGATCATCAATTACATTCCCTCGATATATCAAGAACTTCCTGCTTGTTCCATTTATTCAGATACCATAGCCTTTAACGCATCTTAAAACTATGTATGTTTCTCCAGAGTATTAAACAATCTTTATATTACATCGAGATTATTTAATTCAGCGAGACTAATAAAATTGGTGGTCGAATGACACAACTGGCAATAACGGTGAAGGATAACAAAAACCTCTTTTCAAATTATTATCTGGATAACCAGATAAAGAAGGTGTCCAGATATGGAAAAAATCAAAATATTTTCACTGATAAGAAAGTGAATGTTCCTATAGAAGTTATGAAAACGTAAAATTATAAGAATAATCCGAATCCCGGTTATAATTTGAAACCAGATATAAACCAAAACATTTAAAACTATATAATACCCTAATTAGCGTGGTGATTATGTAATGAGTGATAAAGATTCGAAAGCTCCTATTTATATTGCGATCGTGGTGGCTATCATCCTGATTGCAGCAGGTGGTTATTATGTACTGGGTGGCAAAATTACCCCGGTGAAAACCGATAATGGAAAACAAACCCCTCCTGTAACTACAGCAAAACAAACAGCGATAGGGGCAACAACCCCTGGGAAAATAACAGCCTCACAAACTCCAGCTGTTACACCAGCTCCGGTAAAAGTTGAAACCATCAAATGTGAATTATGTCATAAAGAATCTCAAGACCTGACGCCTCATTTAAATGGAGGAAAGCTTTGCGTAACCTGTCACGGAAGCCAGGTACATAATATCCATATAGGGACAGGCACAGTTGGCCTGGAATGTAATACCTGTCATGGGTCCCCGCCAAAAATACCAACCGTTGATAAATCGGCAGATGGACCGGGTCATTTTTCAGTTTGTGAAAATTGCCATGCTCCTCCGCCAGATTCACTTAAGCCCAGCTTAGGCAATCTCATAACAGTTCACCTTTCAAGGGCAAAGTATTGTACGAACTGCCACGGAACTGATATCGGCGTCATTCATTCCGCAAGTCTGGCAAATGCGACCAAAAAATAAATAAAGGGCCAATGCCCTTTTTATTTTTTTTGTCTGAATCTTGTTTTTTTCAATATGACTTTCTTTGATGAATTTGCAAAAGTATGCAACACTATAGAACATATTTCAAGTTCTCTTGAAATTACTACAAATGTGGCGAATTTTCTTAAGGAAGTAAGTGATGAGGAACTTCCGATCGTAACGCGTTTTATTATGGGGCATGTGTTCCCTGTATGGAGCAATAAGGAACTTGGAATAGGACCTAATCTTTTGTATAGCGCAATATCCAAAACATCATCCCTGTCTGTAAAACGAATCCAAGGACTTGTCAAAGAAACAGGAGATGTTGGACTGGCTCTGGAAAAAGCGATTATTTCCGGAAAAACTCATCTGAATTTTTTTTCGAATGCTGAACAGCTTTCTATTAAAGAAGTATATTCAAGGTTCGAAAAGATCTCGGAATTAAATGGAAAAGGCTCACAGGAGGCTAAAATAAAAAATCTGCAATATCTTTTTAGCCTGGCAAAACCCACGGAAATCGTTTATCTTTCACGGTTGTCGATCGAAGAATTGCGTATCGGTGTGGGGGAGGGACTGGTCAGGAATGCGATTGCAGAATCATTTAATGTGCCTTCTGACATGGTCGAACGGGGTATTTTACTCACAAATGATCCCGGGCTTGTAGCGCTTAAAGCAAAAAAAGAAGGACGTCAGGGGCTCTTGGAACTTGGAGTTATGATCAAGCGCCCGCTGAGGATGATGCTTGCCCAGATCGGCCCGGGAATCAATGAAACAATAAAAGAGATGGGCCTTGTCGCTGTCGAATGGAAATTTGACGGTGCGCGTGTCCAGATACACAAGAACGAGAACGAAATTACGATATATTCGCGCAAACTTGAGGATGTCACCTCTTCATTACCGGATGTACTGGAATCCATAAGATCAAATGTTTCTGCAAAAAGTGTCATCCTTGATGGTGAAGCCGTAGCTATGGGGAAAGATAACAGGCCAATGGCATTCCAGGAAATACTACGGCGCTTTCGCAGGAAATATGATATCTCCGCCACAGCAGAGCAAATCCCTCTTTACCTTAATCTTTTTGATATCCTCTATTTGAACGGTGAAAGCCTAATCGATCTTCCACTGGCCAGGAGGCGGGAAAAGCTTGAGGAAACTTGTGATGAGAGTATTGTGGCAAAACAGACAATAACGGATGATCCGGCAGTTATTGAAATCATATATAAAGAAGCGCTTTCGGCGGGGCATGAGGGAGTGATGCTTAAAAATCCCGGGTCATTTTATTCTCCTGGAAAACGAGGCAAAAATTGGCTTAAAATGAAACCGATCATGGAGAGCCTTGATCTTGTGGTTATCGGGGGGGAATGGGGGGAAGGAAGAAGAACCAAATTCATAGGTTCTTATTTATTGGCCTGTCGTGACCCGAATACTGAAAAATTCCTTCCGATAGGACGGGTGGGGACCGGTATATCGGATGAGCAGCTTGAAGATCTGACAAAATTATTCAAAGATATGATAATCTTAGAAAATGGAATTCAGGTTGAGTTTGAGCCAAAAATCGTGTTCGAAGTCGCTTTTGATGAAATCCAGAAGAGCCCGAATTATGAATCCGGATATGCACTTCGCTTTCCAAGACTTGTCAATATCAGGAGTGATAAATCAATAGAGGACTCTGATACGATAGAAAGGATCGAGCAGCTTTATGTCGGGCAAAAGGGGAGATGAAGAAAACCTGAAAATTATTTTTTATTTGTCCTGGAATTCAACTTGAAACAAAATATTATATGATGATATTCCCGTAACGATACTTTTATATATCTTCGCGTCAGACAATGTGTCAGACAAACGTCATACAAGGGTCGCACAAAAGGCGTACAATTGTAAACAACTATGATGACCCCGTCTAACTATGAAAATCAAGGGTTCATCTATCCTCCCACAGGGAGTAACCAAAATGCAAAGAGTAACACTAAGGCTCCCGGAACAGCAATTAAAAATGATCGACATATTAGTTGAGTATGGCGAATTTCCGTCCGCAAGCGAAGCAATCAGGACAGCGATAAGAGATTTAATAGATCAACGAAGTGATAAATTGGTTGGCAGGATAAAATTATTTGAAAAGGCACAAGAGCAGTCAAAGAACGCAGATACGTTCTTGCGCCTGAAAGAGGAACACTAGAAGGAATAAAAAAATCATCTGAGGGGATGAATATGGAATCATTTGTACAGGACGCATTAAAATTCAAAGAAAAGGAACAGTTGTTCAAACAGGCGACATCTGGCTCGTCTGAAGAGATGGATGAATTCGGAACACCCAAGATCGTAGTAGTCGGGTGCGGCGGAGGCGGCAATAATACAGTTAACCGTCTTTATAACATCGGCGTTGCAGGCGCAGATACTATCGCAATTAACACAGATAAGATTCACCTTGATATCATCCAGGCTGATAAGAAGATATTGATCGGCAAATCAATAACCAGGGGATTGGGCGCAGGCGGCTTTCCGGAAGTCGGAAGAAGAGCGGCGGAACTTGCAAGGGGAACCCTTGAAGAAGTCCTTAAGGACGCTAACCTTGTATTCGTCACAGCAGGAATGGGCGGTGGAACAGGAACAGGTGTAGCGCCAGTTGTGGCTCAAGTCGCAAAGGACCAGGGAGCGATCGTGATCGGAATGGTCACAAGCCCGTTCAAAGTAGAGCGCTCAAGGATGTTCAAGGCAGAGGAAGGACTGGATGAATTAAGAAAAGCAGCAGATACCGTAATAGTTCTTGATAATAACAGGCTGCTTGATTATGTCCCGAACCTGCCCATTGACCAGGCATTTTCAGTAATGGACCAGTTGATATCAGAGACCGTGAAGGGTATCACTGAAACCATCACCCAGCCATCATTGATAAACCTTGATTACGCTGATGTCAGGGCAATAATGAAGGGTGGAGGACTTGCAGTAATGCTTGTCGGTGAGGCAAAAGGACAGGACAAGGCTAAAGAAGTTGTAAGAGCTGCCTTGAATCACCCACTGCTTGATGTGGATACAAAGGGTGCAACCGGTTGCCTGCTCCATATAACAGGGGGAACTGATATGTCCCTGCATGAAGCTGAACAGATCGCTTCATCCCTCACTTATGAGCTTGACTCGCATGCAAATGTTATCTGGGGTGCAAGAGTAAAGAAGGAATACGAAGGCAAAGTACGCTGCATGGCGATCATGACTGGTATTCATTCAGCACAGATCATGGGACCAAAGGCAGATAGCATGCCAGTAAGAAACACTGCCCTGGTTGAAAAGAAAATCAAAGTGGCAATAGAAAATACCAGGAGTAATAGCAGGAACAGAGGTTCAATAATCGATCAGATCCTGTGATAGTTGATACAGGAATATATCCGACAAAATTGTCGGATTTTCTTTTTTTTTATAATCTCTTTAAAGGAAAGATATTTGACATACCAAATTAATATATTGAACTAATGGAAAAAACGAACCCATATATTTCTGCTTCTTCTGCATCACTAGCATATTTTGTTATATTTATAATTCTAAAATATTTTTTACATAATAAAGAGGTGGATTGGAAAGGTGCGCTGATCGGAGCGTTGATTTTCTGGATCGTAATTTTCATAGTCCATAAATTTCTTAACAGGCGGTCTAATAATCTGGAATAAAATATAATTCTATAAGTCAATAGCATGCGCATTGGAATAATTCTTCACGGTCCTGAAATCGTGGATGTGGGTTCGGCCCGGAAGATAATCAGCATATTCAACAAAGAACATGACGTAACCGCTAAACTTGGAGGAACTATGGGAAGAACGGCAGTATTGGATGCTGGACTTGAAAATATTATTGATATTTCCCGGGGGCGAACACCAAGTGAGACCATCAATTCAATCAAGGATGATATTGATCTTGCAATACTCCTTAATCAGGGAAAGACCGTGGATACAGGTCGCTATTTTGGCAGGATAGTAGCCTCAAGATCGGACCATTCGGTGCCTCTTGTACATATCGAAAGCCCGGATCATAATGGCCGGATAATCTATTACTATCCGCCTGCGAAACGATGTGCCGAATTCGTCAGTAATTTACTGGCAAGAAATGATAAAACTTATAACCTGCCTGTAGAGTTGGGAATACCTGAACCATCGTCTGTTCTGAGGGATGGGGATCGTATAATCCGCAGCATTGGAGGAGGGTTCGCAGGTGAAAACATCCGGCTTGATGGTGTTGTAATAGGTGAAATTACAGGCTCTGATATTGAAATTGAATGCAGGGATGGAAAGATAACCAGACTCAAAGGGATAAAAGGAAAACCGCATGGGATCGAAAAACTGGACAATCGAAGGATCGACCTTTTTACAGCCAGGGTAAAAACCGGCGGCATCAGGCGAACAAAATCAAAACCAAAGATAGGAGATATTGTTTCATGCGGCAATAAGATCGCTATAATTGATCACGCTGCAGAATCAACTTATGAACTTGGCAGGGGTGCGGACATTGTCATAACAATAGGAGACGACACTACGACGATCGCTGCAGACATATTAACCCGTCTTGGAATTCCTGTTATTGGCATTATTGATGGGGATATAGACGGTGTCCTTAAGAATACGGTTGTACCTGCAGGGTCTGTTATCATTCGGGTCCAGGCCGGATTTGATGATGTTGTGGGAAAGGAATTATCTCAAGAATTAATGCGAGGAAAACAACAGTTAATGTGTGATAAAGATGAATTGACCGCAAAGATACTTGCACTTGCTGAAAAATATGTGGTTGAAGTAACTTATTATTAACCTCCTTTCCTGAAGAGGACTTCTGAACCCCACAAGGTTAAATACGAACTACTGACATCTAGTCAAAACCCTACAGGGCGCGTGGCCTAGTCTGGATAGGGCGGCAGCCTCCTAAATAAGATCGGAGTCAGCTGTAGGTCGGGGGTTCGAATCCCCCCGCGCCCGTATTAAATTAAAATATGCGATTCCAGGTTCTTTTTTATTTCATCGACAGCCTGGGAAAGTATCTGTTTATTGTCATATCCTTTGACCAGTTCTTGAAGTTCTTCCTTTTCCAGGTCTTTTAGTTCTTGCGCGAATTTTGAAATGTTCGGGACAGCACGCGTAATATTATCGACGATCGTTATCGTTGCACACTGTGCTGTTCTTGAAAGAGGATTCAGGTCAATGGCAATTACGGTTTTACCCATATCCACAAGGGCTTTGCACCTGTCTCCGTCTTCAAGAGGCACAAGCACAACATCAGCAATAAAGATGCCATTGTTATCCACTTTTGCCCGTTCATGTCCAAGTCCGGGAATCAAGGCATCGCTCTTTGTGAACATATTTCTTGCCCCCAGGGCTTGAAAATGCGCGATAATTTTTGTTACTCTCTCCTGCGTCCTGTGAAATAAATTGACTTCAAGGGGTGCATTGACACGTTCGCCTAATCTTATGATTTCGACAGGAACAAGGGCTGCGACATTTCCATTCACTGATATTACAGGTTTTTGTGCAAGAAGCAGTTTTGCTGCTGCTACTTTTTCGGCCCGGAGAGCGTATTCCGTACTTTTCTCACCTATCAGGTAATCAAAAGCTTCTCCCCGCCCCTGTGCGATCAATCCCTGGGTACTTGTTATTCCCTGTTTTATTCCCCCAACTATCAACTCCCGTGTCATGAGTGACTCATATCTGGGGTGGTTTTTCGGGATCATAGAAGATGAGCTCCAGCATTACTTATCCTGCTTTTATGGACTTCCCCGAATTCCAGAAGGGCGCCATTATCGTTAATGGCAAATACCGTATCCCCAAGCATTGCCTGGCTCGCAAAGCCCCCTGCTGCCTCGACCGCTTCGATAGAATCTCTTACTTCCGGACTCATGAGTTCAATATCTTTTGCAAAAGCGGCCGATTTGATCATAAAATTTTCAATCGAGGGTTTCTTTAAAAGTTCCTTGAGTCTTGCTTTTCCCGATTTATTTATACTCTTCTTTTTCAGGTCATCAGTCAAAACTGATTTTGTGGATATTTCCTTGAAGCTTATCCAGGATATTTCAGTGTCCCTGCATGGGATTTTATCAATAATCCTGAGAAACGGTGCGCTGGCTTTTTTCCTTACAACCATGCCGCCAAAGGTCATTCCTGTCACATCGCCAAGCCCGGTCCTGTTTGTCACTTCGGCGCAATGGGCTGCATGGGCTAAATCTTTTAAGGTCAAATTCATGGACAGGCACTCATTTAGCGCAAGGGCAGCGCTCAATGCTCCTGCGCCGCTTGCACCGAACCCGGCTCCGATGGGTATACTGAGTGTCGTATCGACAAACACAGGTTCTGTTGCCAGGAGTTTGATTGCTGATAATGTGGTTGGGGCTTTTACAACATCGCCATTGATCTTTATTAATGTCTTTTTCGCGGGGCGAACTTCTGTTTCGGCGCCGTGTTCAAGGCAGATCCCGCAGCCCATTGAACCTGAAAGTAAGGGCTCCTTTTTTATGTCTATTATGAAGATTCCGGAAATATGGGCCGGAGAGAAAGCTTTACCGATTTTATATTGCATGTTTATTTATTTGATTTTTCATGCAATATGCGGTTTAAACAGAAAAAACTTTACATTATTGCTTTTACAGATTCTTGATAAAACGCACGATATATATGAGCACTACTGCTCCTATTACGGCCACTATTATTGTCCATATAATACCATAAGATGTGATACCTAAAAAACCAAAAATCCAATTACCGACAATGCTTCCCAGGATGCCCAGAATAATGTCGCCAATTATTCCATATCCACTGCCTTTCATAATAATCCCTGCCAGCCACCCTGCGATTAATCCTACTACGATAGCTACAATTATGTCCATTTTAAAACCTCATGTATCTATGATTTAGCTACTCACCTTTCTCATGGTCTTCTCTTTATGGTGTTTCAACACTGTACGAGCAGCCACCTCTTTTATTCTTTTACCATAGCGGCCTGATTCCTCAGATGATTCCTTGATGTGCTCATACTGGCGCTGCTCTGTTTCACCAACACCTTTCAAATGCTCTTTCTTATTCCCCGGCTTCTTAATTGCCATATTAATCACTCATAATATAGTTCTATTTTCACAGCATTAAGTGTTTTCACATGATCATAAATTGCAGGTATCACGGATTGAACAATTCGATCGTCTTCCCCAGCACATCTATGAACTTGCGCGCCTCTTCCTCCGTATTATACAAATAGAGCGAAGCTCTCACCGCCGCCTCGCATTTCCTGTAATTGAACCAGGAGTGCACGCAGAATGCACCTGAGCGCACTTCTATGTTCTCGGTCTCATCAAGAATAAGAGCAATATCATGGGCATCACCGCCTTTTGGAAGCTCAACAGTGAACGAAATAATGCCTCCCCTGAGAGATGGCTCTTGCGGGCCTATGATCTTTAATCCTGGCATGTCAATTATACCTCTAGTGATAATGGTATTGAGCCACTTTTCATGCTCTTCAATATTTGACATCCCAATACCATTGATATAATCCACTGCTGCGCCTGAACCTATGATTCCTGCATAATTCTGAAGGCCTGCTTCGAATTTCTCTGGAGGAGGCAGGAATTTTGCACTTTCATACGTCGTGTCGCTAACGGTGTCACCCCCAACGATATACGGTTCAAGTTCTTCCAGTAAATGATGCTTGCCATAAAGCACGCCCATTCCGGTAGGGCCTGCCATCTTATGCACTGAAAGCGCAAAGAAATCCACATCAAGCGCCTTTACATCAACATGCTTGTGTGGTGCGCTCTGGGCGCCATCAAGCATCACCAGCGCGCCGTTATCATGGGCGATTTTTATTATTTCTTTTGCGGGGATGGTATGGCCGTCAAGGTTGGCGGAGTGTACCATGCTCACAAGCCGTACTTTCTTGTTTTTTTCAAATAGCCCGGAAAATGTATCAAGATCGAAAGTATTGTCAGGATTTGAGTGAACAATGATGTGCTTTATCCCTCTTTTATGCGCCTGCACCTGCCAGGGTACAAGATTTGAATTATGCTCCCGGTCTGTTGTAAGGACTGCGTCATCTTTTTTGAAATCCATTGCATTGGAGACAAGATTCAGTCCTTCGGTTGTGTTTTTAGTAAAAATGATCTCTTCAGGGCAGGATGCACCAAGGAACTTTTTGAATTTCTCCCTTGATTCTGTGACTTTCTCATCCACCTTCTTTGCCATCTTGTGAATAGAACGCCCGCCGCACACTGGATATTCAGTATAGTATTCATTCATAGCATCAATTACCGGCGTTGGCTTCAGGGTCATGCATGCGTTATCAAAATAAACAGGGTATTTGCCATTCCATTTCTTCCAGAGGGCAGGGAAGTCATGACGGATTTTCTGGATGTCCATGATAGATACTCCAATGCTAAAATCCAATATAAAGATTGATGTCACTATCAAAAATTTTCAGATTTTTGATAGTAAGTTTAAACTAACATCCCCCGCATATAGCCCCTTTACATGAAACAGGAAATGTCAAGCGTGGACGTTGCGGCGCTGGTTGGGGAATTGCATCCCCGTCTTCTTGATGCCAAGATCACAAAGATATACCAGCATTCACCGGATGAGATAAGGATAGGACTGCATATTTTCAAAGAAGGAAGGACAAATCTTGTCATTGAAGCAGGAAAGCGCTTTCACCTCACCAAAAACCCGGAGGTAGCCCCAAAATTTCCCCAGTCATTCCCTATGCTTCTTCGCAAACACCTGACCGGGGGCAGGATAACAGAAATTACCCAGTATGATTTTGACCGGATAATCGAGATGCAAGTCCAGCGTGGAGAGGATAAGACCACGCTTATTATCGAACTGTTTTCCCGGGGAAATATTGTCTTATTGGATTCCCAGAAGCGGATTATACTGCCATTAAAATCCATAAGTTTCAGGGACAGGAAAGTTCGGGGGGGTGAACCTTATGAGCTCCCGCAGGCACAGATAAGTCCCATTACTGCGCAAGAAGAGCAGTTAAAAGACATGTTCTCAAATTCTGATGCGGACATCGTCAGGACAGTGGCAACAAAAATGAACCTTGGGGGTCAATATGCAGAAGAACTCTGCATTCGCGCAGGCATTGAAAAAAATACACCTGCAAAGGATATAACGGATCTGGTTTCTCTTCAAAATGCGCTGCAAGATGTTTTTAAACCGCTAAGTACTGAACTGAAACCACAGATTATCCTGAAAGATAAGATAAAAATCGATGTACTTCCTTTCCCTATTTCCCAGTATGAAAAAAATGAGAAGATATCTTTTGCCACTTTCAATGAGGCGCTTGATGAATATTTCAGCGGTGAAGCAAAGAAGAAAAATGAAGCCATCAACGTTGTAAAAGCTGCAAAGGACGATAAGATGGGGTCGTATGAATACCGTCTCCAGAAACAGATCCTTGCGCTCTCAAAATTCAGGGAAGATGAGCAAAAACTGGTTCATAAAGGGGAACTGATATATGCGCATTACCAGACATGCGATGGGATTCTGAAGGTAATTAATAATGCCCGGGATAAAGGTTATTCATGGGATGATATCAAGATAATATTGAAAAAATCGGATATACCTGAGGCAAAAGTATTAAAATCCATTAATTCGGAAAGAGGCCTGATCAATGTCCTGCTTGGTAATGAGGAAGTAGAACTCGATATCCGGCTCTCTGTAACCCAGAACTCCCAGGTATATTACGACAGGTCAAAAAAATTGTCCGGAAAGATAAAAGGCGCACTCACTGCAATTGAAGAAACAAAGAAATTGACGCAGAAAAAAGAAGCTCCCAGGATAAGGAAGAAGATCCAGAAGCAAAAACAAAAGTGGTTCGAGCAGTTCAGGTGGTTCATTTCATCAGACGGATTCCTTATCATCGGGGGAAGGGATGCCCAGAGCAACGAGGATATCGTGAAAAAATATCTCCAGAAGAAAGATATTTTCTTCCATGCCCATGTATCAGGTTCGCCTGCCGTTGTAATAAAGACCGAAGGAAAGGATGTCCCTGAAACAACACTCCTTGAAGCTGCGCAGTTCACAGTGTCGTATTCGGGGATCTGGAAATCAGGCCAGGCAAGCGGGGACGCCTACTGGGTGCTGCCTGAGCAGATATCAAAGACTCCTGAATCCGGCGAATATGTGGCAAAAGGGGCTTTTGTAATACGCGGAAAGCGAAATTATTTTAAAGATGTATTGCTGGGGGCGGCGCTTGGCCTTGAGCTCGGGGAAGAGAAAAAGTTGATAGGCGGACCTTTGAGCGCCGTGAAGAAGACATCGCAGTTCGTAATGGAAGTTGAACCCGGCGAGTTCAACCAGAATGACATTTCAAAGAAGATCTACCGTATGCTGAATGATAAGTTCGAGGATAAGAAATTGATAAAAACGATAGCATCACCCGACAGGATAGCAATGTTCCTGCCGCCGGGGGGGTCGAGGGTGAAGGAATAGGATTGGCAAAAAGAGAAAATAGATAAATTTGCTTGAGGCTCACTTGACTTATTATTTTGAATGACCTAAACAGGTAGTCAAATCAGAGCATTTCAAGCACATATGGGCTCTTCTTTAATATTTTGATACTGCAAGTTCTGTTGAACAATTTCCTTCTCTGCAAAGCGAATATTAAGCGAGTTTAAGAATTTGACAAGCCTTTTGACTACAATATCGTCTCTGTTTATTTGATATAACTTAGCATTTCCCACTTGCCGTGTCATTGTAACTAGGCCATGTTTTTCCAGTTCTGGTAAAGCTTTCATAAGGGTTGTATAATGTATACCTGCCTCATCTGCGATATCGGTGAGTGTTAAGTCCATATCTTGATATTCCCAGAGTACGTCAAGTATCTTGGCAGTTGCAGAGCCTGTAAATAGTTTTTCTAAAGACATATTTTTTCCTTTTTTATTATGATATATTATATATCATAATATGAGAGATGACAACTTATAGTTTACGTACCGTCAACTATACGTTTACGTTATATATTCCTCCTATTTTGGATACGTTTTTATAGTTTTAAAACTATAATCTATTAAATGCAAAAAAAACAAATCGACATCGTTAAGCACCATATTCTGAGACGTTTTCTAAATAAAACTATGATTGGAATGAACTATGTCAATAGACAAGATATCCGAGTCAAAAAGAGTGGTGGTGATATAGTTCAAAAAGCTATTGATGAACTGATTAAAGAAGGGCTTTTAGAAACACACCATAAAGACTGTATCAGCATAAATCCAAGAATGTTAAAATCAATAGGTGAATACCTGGAAAAAAGTTGATGTTCGCAAAAAAAGGAATATTATAGACTTAAATGCAGTTTTTAACAGGCTTTTGCCAGAAAACGAGATAATCTATGATGTAGAAAAGGAATTTGATTTATAATACCATTTAGAAAACTATATATTAAACTCATTCCGTTTTCATTTGCAGAGATGGCCATCGATGATATATGAAAGTAAAACAAAATATGGTATTATATTATTGATTATATTATTTATTTCGGGATGTATTAATGCGATGGATTTTAAAAAATCTGATGGAGACGGATGGAGCGATGAACAAGAGCGTATTAATATGACAAATCCAAATGATTTAGATACCGATCATGATGGAATTCGAGATTCTAAAGATTCTAATCCACTATATCCAGGTATATTTACCAATTCTCAGGAAAAAGTAAAAGAATATGATTATTTATATTATAATATGAGTTTTGGTAAATCCTTTGGCGATCCTACAATAATTTATATTCAACCTGACCTTCCGAGTTTCATAGGCTACATATTAAAAAGTTCCTCTTCAATTCCCAACTTTTTCAAAATCTCTTTTTGTTC
>JAPMTS010000045.1:0-4430 GCA_026552955.1 Candidatus Methanoperedens sp.
AAGGCTATTGCCTAGTAATAATCAAAAAAAGGGTATTATAAAAGATTCAGTAACTTATATTTTTATTTTTTACCATTTAATTTGAAGGGGATACACGAAATCGTTCATAAACACCGCAAAGTACAGGTTTAAGATGTACACAATAAGGATTTGAGTCGTATACAGAGCTTACTTGATTTAATTATGAAAAAGAAAAAAGAGATGGCAAGAATTGGTCGAAATCAACCATGCTCCTGCGGAAGTGGAAAAAATAACATAAACCAGATACTTTCAGCAAATGGTTTTGGTAAAAATTTGCCTAAAGACGTAGTAATAACTACTAATACCCAAAAAGAAAAAATGTCAGAAGTATTCCTTGAATTTGCAGAACCTTTACTCGATAAATGTGAAGATGACAAATCATTTCATAATGCACTCCAGATTTGTGCAATAGCCTGGAATTCTTCATTTTTATCTCCTGAAGAAAGAAGTAAATTAATTGATGAGAGTTTTAATAAATATATAAACGATAATAACGAAAGAGAAATAGCAAGAGAAATTTTATCAAAAATGTTGGAACGAAAAGAAAAGAAATTCCCAGATATAAAAAGAATGATAATGGATTTTCAAATTTCGTATAGAGATGGGCAACAGCATTTAAATGTAATATCATCAACAAATGAGGAATAAGAGGTTGAGATATGGCAGAATATGGAGAATGGAATCGCAAAGGGGCAACCCTCAGTGACGTAACGGCCCAAAAGGATATGGAGTGAGTCGGGACTTCATTGTGGAGGGCATTAGAGCCGGCAAACTGGAATACAGAGAAGGGGCGATTTGGGGTAATCCGTATCTCAGGATATTGAGAAGTCAGCTTGAGCAGTATATCGTTGAGAAGCTTGGCGCAGACTGCTTATCCAGCAGCAAGAACCGGACAGAGCTGCGTAAGATCAAGAAGGAAATGGCTGACCTGAAAAAGAGACTGGGTGATCTTCAGGCTCGAAGAACGGAACTCGAGACGACCATGAAGAAATAGGAGACCGAACGAGCCGCCAGCGACTGCGCTGCCGCTCATGGTAATCAATACCACTCTTCAGATTTTATCAGTTTATCTGCTTCACTTTGTTTGATCTTGATAATGCCTGTGAACTCATCCACAGGATCAGAAGAATCTTCAACTATCAATTTATTATTTACAACGGTCATCCTGATTTCTTCTCCAGATTTTAATCCCAGCATATCAAGGATGTTATCAGGAATCTTAATTTGTTTGTTCTGATTTATTCTACTATGAGAGATTTCCATGTGATGATCAATCAAAATGAGGCGGTAGGCATTAATAAATGTTTACTATGATCAAAAAAGTTCACATAAATATGTTATCGGGTCCATCCTTCCATACAAGTTTTCAGTTACCTTCCTTCGTTCTGATTATCAATTCCATGATCAAAGCACATCCTATCTCCGGTTCTTTCATAATCATCTCCCTCATATGTTCATGGTCGGATATGCCAGGCTGACCGAAATCGATGAGATAAACAAAGAGTTGGATTCCCTCAAGGGAACGGTAAAAGAGAAAACAATGGACCTTCCCACGAAAACCGAAATCGATGAGATAAACAAAGAGTTGGATTCTCTTAAGAAAACGGCAAAAGAGTCAAATCTGAAAACAATGAATCTCCCCACGAAGACCGAAATCGATGAGATAAACAAAGAGTTGGATTCTCTCAAAGGAACAGTAAAAGAGAAAACAATGGACCTTCCCACGAAGACCGAAATCGATGAGATAAACAAAGAGTTGGATTCTCTCAAGGGAACAGTAAAAGAGAAAACAATGGACCTTCCCACGAAAACCGAAATCGATGAGATAAACAAAGAGTTGGATTCCCTCAAGGGAACGGTAAAAGAGAAAACAATGGACCTTCCCACGAAAACCGAAATCGATGAGATAAACAAAGAGTTGGATTCTCTCAAAGGAATAGTAAAAGAGAAAACAATGGACCTTCCCACGAAGACCGAAATCGATGAGATAAACAAAGAGTTGGATTTTCTCAAGGGAACAGTAAAAGAGAAAACAATGGACCTTCCCACGAAAACCGAAATCGATGAGATAAACAAAGAGTTGGATTCTCTCAAAGGAACAGTAGGGGAATTAACCAGCCAGATCAAAGAATATTTGATGAACCCGCCTAAAAAAGGTGAATATAGTGGGATTCACAAAACCAAGAAGAAATGATGTTTTGGGTAAGGAAACGCCATGAACGAACTTAATTCAATAGAATTTGTTGAGAAATTCAAGCCACAGGCAAACTGGACCTGATAGAACTCAATGAAGCTTTTGCATCGCAAAGCATAGCAGTTAGCAGAGAACTGGGTTTGAATCCTGGCATGTTAATGTTAATGGCGGCGCCATAGCCCTCGGGCATCCCATAGGTGCCGGCAGTACAAGGATATTGGTCACACTTCTGCATGAATTGAGGAGAATGAAAGGCACATACGGCCTTGCAACCCTCTGTATTGGGGGAGGGCAGGGTATTGCCATGGTCGTAAAGAGGTAGATAATATGGGAAAGGCAGGATTGGAAGGTAAAGTCGCCCTTGTCAATGGAGGATCAAGGGTGAATATCTATGAGATCAACTAAATCGTTGTGCCCTGAATGTCTTGCTGTTATCGATGCTTCGATAGTTGAAGAGAATGGAAAAATGATCCTTGAAAAAACGTGCGCAAAACACGGGTATTTCAAGGATATCTACTGGTCTGATCCAGTGCAGTTCAAGCGTTTTGAAAGATACTTGCATGATGGTGGCGGAGTGCTTAATCCAAGCGGCCCGAATGGGAATTGTCCAAATTCATGCGGGATCTGTACATCCCATAAGACTACTACAATTCTTGCCAATATTGATGTTACAAACCGCTGCAACCAGGCATGTCCTGTATGTTTTGCCAACGCTTCAGCTTCAGGTTATCTTTACGAACCATCCCTTACCCAAATACGAGCAATGATGCAGATGCTTCGAAATGAATTGCCTGTTCCCTGTCCTGCTGTCCAGTTTACAGGAGGTGAGCCCTCGATGCGGGAGGATATCGTAGAGATCGTGAAAATGGCCCGTGAATTTGATTTCACGCAGATACAGATGGCAACCAATGGGATCAAACTTTCAAGGAGTCCGGAATTATGCCGGCAATTGAATGATGCAGGTCTTCATACGGTTTACCTTCAGTTTGACGGTGTGACCGAAGAGCCTTATATAAAGAACCGTGGCTTCAATGCGCTCCCGATCAAACTTAAAGCGATCGAGAATTGTAGAAAGGCGGGCCTTACCAGCGTTTCTCTTGTGCCCACGCTTGCAAAAGGCGTAAACGATATGCAGGTAGGCGATATCATCCGCTTTGCCGTAGAGAACATGGATACGGTTAAAGGTGTAAATTTCCAGCCTATTTCTTTTACAGGAAGGATAAATAAGGAAGAGAGGATGGAAAAAAGAATTACCATTTCTGATTTATTTAAATTGATAGATGAACAGACCCGGGGGGCTATAACGGCGAATGATTTCTACCCTGTACCTTTTGTAGTGCCCATCTCTCATTTTGTTGCCGCTGAAGAAGGTATCCCGAATATTGAATTTACGGTACATCCGCATTGCGGCACTGGTACGTATGTTTATATTGAAAATGGAAAAATGATACCCATAACCCGCTTTATCGACGTGGAAGGACTCCTTGAACATATAGATGGCCTGGCCCTGAATGGAGATAAATGGATCGGCAAATCCCTCGGAAAAATAAAGAGGATAAGCAGCCTTATTTCAGCATTGCCGAAGTACATTGATAAATCAAAAGCGCCAAAATCGATCGATGTGAAAAAACTCTTTATTGATATCCTGAAGGAAGGAACCGGGGAAGCTACTAAGGAATTCCACCGCCATACTCTCTTTATTGGCGCCATGCACTTCATGGACCTGTACAACATGGACCTTGAAAGAATAAAGCGGTGCGGTGTTCATTATGCCACTCCAGACGGCAGGATCATTCCATTCTGCACATATAATACATTATATAGGGTTGAAGTTGAAACGAAGTTTGCCATGCCGCTCTTAAGGGCAATAGTCTAAAATATCTGATCGGTTATCTGTTAATTTAATGAAAGAATATTACAGGGAACCGCTTTATCTTTCGCGATATCTTAATCTGATGAAGGACAGGCTTCCGGCGCTAAAAAAATAAAACATTAGTCACTACATTTTTTCCATCATTTCTAGTGCTTCATCAAGTGGTAATGCGGGAGCTATATGGGGCACGCCTATGTCTCTGAATGGGTAGGTTATCTTTAGAATTGCTTCTTCATTTGTGGCATCGAATATTGCCACAGAGATATGCCTACCTATCAAGAGATACCTGCCAATCAATTTCACTTCATCTGGATATTTGAATTCTTTCCAAAGTTCCATGAG
>JAPMTS010000045.1:4591-11288 GCA_026552955.1 Candidatus Methanoperedens sp.
ATTTGAAGAATTCCGTTGTTATATGATGCCTTGGAGTTGTCAGAATCTATTGAAGATGGCAAAGATATCCTACGATAATATGATCCACTGCGTCTTTCTTTATAGATATAACCTTTTTCTTTCGTTTCCTCTTCATGTTTTGTTTCGGCTGAAATTTCAAGCTTATCTTCAGTTAGATTAATTTTGATATCTCCTTTGTCCAACCCAGGCATTTCAACAGTGGCAATTACTTCTTTATCTTTCTCAACGAGATCGATAAACGGTTTCCTGTATTTTTCAATTGATCCTGTTGTTGTTCTTTCACCAGGTAGTAAAAGACTTCTGTTTACTGGTATACCCCAGATTTTTTCGAACATTCTGTTCATATTTTCTTCAAATGTTCTAAATTCGTCAAATTCGTCAGAAAACATTTGTTTTCACCTCATCGATTTTGTTTGTTTTTATTTAATTTTTTTTCGTTCTGCGGCTTATTATATAGATATGTTCTTACGAATGCGCTGCACAGATGCTTCAGTGACCTCCCTCACCCATTTTGACTTCCTGTAGGCTTGCATCTTCACGCTTTGAATCGCTTTCTGGCTTGGTATGTTTTTCAGCGACATTTTTTACTTTAATAGCTATATCTTTTCCAAGCCTTTTACATTCTTCAAGGTCTTTTTCCATAGGCTGATACTGGATACGCAGTACAGGGTCAATCACATTCATTCCAAGTTTACGCATCTTTTCTGCAATCATTACAGGTGCCTCACCGCTCCATCCGTAAGAACCGAACGCCGCACCGATTTTGGCTTTTATTTTAGCTTTTTCAAGGCTTTCAATGAATTTTTCCATGGGAGGCAGCATCTTATAATGGAATGTTGAAGTGCCAATCGCAATGGCATCAGCAGCAATTATGTCCTCTATTCTTACTTCATGGAAATTCACGGCTTTAGCTTCAACATTTCTTGAATTTGCACCATTGACGATGGCATCTGCCATTGCTTTTGTATTACCTGATGTACTGAGATATATAACAACTAATCTGGGCATATTTTTCTCTCCTTTCTTATTGAATGATTTATTTTATTGCCCAAATCATTCATTAATGTTAATGTTAGATGTTATCTAGATATAAGTTTTTGCTTAATTTTTTTTTCATGAAATATTCTATGCGAAGATAATCTTCACAACTTTTGTAAGAGCCCAAATGCTAAACGTGTAATTGAATATTTAAATTTATATAATTAACTTAAGATTAAACTGATGCTATCGATAGGGATAAGCTGTATATTTCGAAAAAAGAGCTAATCCTATTCTAAAAAATGGTCATTTGTCTGGATTCTCTCCGTCCCACATTCGCATCATATCCATCAACGGATGTCTATGACAGTTCTGTCCTGGCGGTTCATAGCAGACAAGATAGACATCATTTTTCTGAGAGAAGTCCCATATCCTTTTCATCTCTTCCCTGAACGGATCGCAATCCATCTCGCGCCTGAACCTCTTTGTGTACTATGCCCAGTCGATGCATCCTTCTTTGTAGTCATTAAGTAGCTTCCACGATAGAATCACACTTGCCCAGCACTTCGAGTCACAACTATGAATGCAGCATATGGATTCTCTCTTGCAGTCTGCTTCGTCCTGGCAAGGTATGTTTCTTTCAGCATACAGAACTTTATTATATATTCTTCCTGTTTTCATAGATTGAAATCTAAAAATCATTAATGCCAGAAAGAATCTTCCGTGTACTGGCTTTTATTTCATCAACCTGTCTGCCATTTCCACTATCTCTTCCGGGGTAAATACTGCCATTTTAACACTCCTCACTCGGCTAAAGCTTGGAGATTCCAGAATCTGCATAACCTCTCTACATACGGCCTAAGGCATCGGTTATGGTCGCAACTCGTTTGATGGGCGATAAACCCTGTCAACTGGTCTCACATAGACCAAAACTTGCCTGATGTTCACCAGAGGACTACAAGAATAGCGATGACAATAATCGTTAATCCTTCTTGCATCATTGTGGCGAGCAGCATAATTTGCGTCCCTAATTTAGGAGAGAATATCCCTGTATAATAAGGAATGGTGAAGCGAAGACGCACGGCGCTTGAAAGCACTCGACCCACAAGCAAGGTTATCACGATTTCTCTGGATGTCATTATGCCATCTGTCAAGAGTTTACCCGCTATCGTATACGCTCCGATGTTGCTTGCAAACCAGGCTGCAATGACTGGCAGCGCCGGAGGTGGAAGGGATTTAAGAACAGGCAGATCTTTCAGGTATGCCGAAAGCATATCGAAAAAACCTATATCGATGAGCTGAAATACGATTATTGCAGCAATGATCATTGTTGGGATAATGCCCCACAGCGGCGCCCATGAAGATAATATCGCACTTTGCAGCGCGGCACTAAATTCTTTCGTCTTTATGCTTTGTTCTATAATTGCAATTTTTTTAGGAGGTAATAAGAAGCGGCCAAAAGCAAGGGATATTGCTGTTCGAAGAAGTCCCACTCCTACAACTATACCAAGATAAATGAGCCCTGTGGTCCCTAACAATATTACAAGTACCGGAGTGAGATCCCTTACAAAGATGAATGTTGCTGGAAAGGAAGTTACAAGAGATGCAATTAGCGTTTCTTTATTGTCTATCAATCCTTTTTTATTAAGCTCTGCCACCATGGAATTCCCGGCTGTTGGGGAGCCAAAGGATACAAGGAAGCTCACGCCAACTTCTTCCCGCAGGTGCCCAAAGCGCATGAAAGGCGCCGCTACAAATCCCAGCCTCTGTATCCATCCCAGCTCTATCAAGAGTTCCATAAGGACAATACCTACGACAGTAGCTGGGATTACTGATAAAAGGTACTGGAAAGCCAGGAGCAGAGCGTCAAGCCACATTATTGATTAATTGGAAGTGAGTTTTAATAAAGATATGAGATAATCCACCATTTTTTCGCAGATATTCAAAAGTTATATTTTATGCGGGATAATTATTATACAATAATAAGGGGGTAATTTATGATAACAATTCGCAATCCGGAAACCATCTATCAAACAAGCGGTCAAATCCAGAACGGCACCTTCCATTAGCGGTGGCACTTCTCCTTTGACCAGTACTACGATCCTGAATATACGCATTTCGGTACCCTGCGCGTGTTTAACGATGATACGCTCTCCCCAGGTGCAGTATGGCCTCTGCATCCGCACCGCGATAACGAGGTCGTCACATACTGCGCAGGTGGGGAGTTACGCCACGAGGACGAGCACGGGAAAGGTGGAATACTCAGGATGGGTTGGGCACAGCATACCACAGTGGGGAGGGGTATGTGGCACTCAGAAATCAATAACAAGCCTGACGAACCAATGCGTTTTATTCAAATGTGGTTTTTTCCGACAACACACGGCCTGGAACCCTCGGTAGAGCAGAAAAAAGTTGAAAAAGCAGATAGGACGAATAAATTCCTGCCCATTGTATCTAATTCCCATCCAGGCGCTCTCCACATAGTCTCGGATGCTGCGGTCTATTCCTGTTTTCTCGAGAAAGGTAAAAAAATAGATCACAAGCTTCAGGCCGGTCGAGGTGCATACTTCTACCTGCTGGATGGTGGACCCGTGGAGGTGAACGGCCTCCGCATTCCAAAATTGGGCGCCGCAATAATCAAGGAAGAAGCAGAGCTGCACTTCGAAGCAAAAAAGGATGCAGAGCTTCTTCTTGTTGAAGTATTTCTAGTTTAGAAGACAAGTAATTGCATAACAAAATTCTGAGAGCGTGACCCAGCTTGTGATAATGATCAATAAAGATAGCTATATAGGGTCCATAGCAGGAATAAATTGTTAGTAAGCTAACGAACAATATTTATAGCAAATATAATAATAGAATATAATCATGCTAAAAAATAAACCAGTGATCTCACTTGAAAATTTCAAGCCCACACAATTGATGGAGTATGATGCATGCACACGATGCGGCGAATGCGTCAAGTACTGTCCAACATATGACGGAAGGAATAAAGACCAGGCTATCGAACCCAGGGATAAAATCCTGCGGTGGAGGGAATACGTCACCAGGAGTTACGGCTGGAAGGCAAAGCTTTTTGGACCTGCAAGGATCCCGGATAAGGAATTGAAGAAGTACACCGATGATCTGTATAACTGTACATTATGCGGCATGTGCGGTACGGTGTGCTGCGCCGGAATTGACACAGTCGAGCTCTGGGAAGCAAATCGTGCAAACCTTGTAAAGCGCGGATTTGGTCCATACGGCAAACAGAGCCTGTTCCCCAAGCTGATAGGGGAAGGGCACAATCCATATCTGAAGCAGCAAAAAGACCGCCTTGCCTGGATGACGCCTGATATCAAGGTAGCAGAAAAATCGGATATAGCCTACTTCATCGGCTGTACCGCAGGATACAACCAGCAGGTGCTCTGCGTCAGCACGGCAAGGATATTGAACAAACTCAACGTTCCATTTATGGTTCTTGGAGAGGATGAATGGTGCTGCTCTTCTGCACTTATAAGGACGGGACAGCAGCATATAAATGATGTTCCGAAACAGGCTGCTTTACATAATATCGAGGCATTAAAAGCACGCGGCGCAAAAAGAGTATTATTCGCATGCGCAGGATGTTTCAGGACTTCAAAGATAGACTGGCCTCGCGCCTATGGAAAACCATTGCCTTTCGAGTCAATCCACATGTCGCAGTTCCTCGCAGAACAGCTTGATGCTGGAAAGATTAAATGGGAAAAGAGTTTTGATAAAACTGTCACCTATCACGACCCGTGTCATCTGGGAAGACACGTTGGCGTGTTCGAGGAGCCGAGAAAGGTCTTAAAGAGCATGCCCGGCCTCAAATTTGTCGAAATGGAACGGAATCGCAATGAACAGAGATGCTGTGGCGCAGGCGGAGGTGTGAAAGCTGGTCTTCCCGATCTTGCCCTGGCCATCGCAAAGGATCGCATGAACGATGCCAAGGCAACAGGTGCGGAAGTACTGATCAGCACATGTCCATTCTGCAGGCGCAACCTCCAGGATGGAAGGGACGATCTCAAGCTGGAAATACGGATGGATGACCTTGTGGTTATCACGGCAAATATGATGGGTTTAAGCACAGACATCAACCCCCCTGCCCCGGGTGCGCCAAAAGAGACAATAAGCGACCTGTTCAGGACCCAGACGATACCGCCAAAATCACATGAGCCGCCAAAGGAAGCTCCTGGGGTTGAAAAGAAGTAGGATTCCCCTCCTTTCTTTTTTATTTTATTTACTTTCGGATTCGATACCAACATTTAATATCTGTGACAATCATCTCTTCTTGAGGCAAGAGTGGATGTTCATTGAAAGGCTTGTTTCAGAAAGGCTTGCTCATTTCTCTTATATTGCAGGGAATGATAATGATGCATTCGTAGTTGATCCTAAAAGAGATGTGGATCAGTATATTGAAATTGCCAAAAGCAATTGCTGCATGATACGGTTTATTTTCGAAACGCACTGCAATGAGGATTATCTGATAGGGTCTTTGGAACTTGAGCAGCTAACGGGTTGCAGGATAATCCACAGTGATCGACTTGATTTTGGCTATGGGGAGTCGGCAACTGAGAATGATACTTTCGATATCGGTGGCATGAGGATAAAGGTTATTGAGACGCCAGGTCATTCCCCGGAAAGCCTGAGCTTTGTGTTATATCTTTCCTTCGGAGAAATCCCCTTTGCTGTTTTTGCGGGAGACGCCCTTTTTTATGGCAATGTTGGGAGAACAGATATTTCTGGCATGGAGAAGACCGCTGAATACGCATCTATACTACATGACTCCCTGCATGGGAAACTCCTCCCATTGGGGGATGGAACTACCCTGTATCCTGCCCATGGAGCAGGCTCAGCATGCGGCGGCACAATATCAGATATTGCAATAAGCACACTCGGCTACGAGCGGGCCACTAATCCCATGCTTGTACTCCCGCGTGAGGAATTTATGGAAAGAAAAAAGAGAGAAAATATTCCACTTCCTCCTTATTTTGCCAGAATGGCGGATCATAATCAGAAAGGTCCACAGTTGCTTGAGCCCGGTCTTGTCAAGCCCATGGATGCTCTCAGGTTCGCAAATGTTATGACGGACTGCACAGTGGTGGATACCCGTTCCCCTCTTTCCTTTGCTGGCGGTCATCTCAAAGGTTCTTATAATATCTGGCTCGGGGGATTGCCTAATTTTGCGGGCTGGATTCTTGATTATGAAAGGGACATCCTGCTTGTGACCCAGAGGCAGGAGGATGTTGAGATTGTGAAATTATACCTTTCACGGATTGGCCTTGATAAAGTCAGAGGATATCTCTGCGAAGGTATCGATGAGTGGAATAATCGCGCAATGCCGCTTGAGCACAGTGGCATGCATACGGTTGATGGTCTTCATGGGAAACTGAAAGAACAAGATTTATTTGTTCTGGATGTGCGCGAAAAGGAGGAATATGCCCAGGGTCATATTCCGGGTGCGGTGAATATCTATGTGGGAGAGCTTGAGAAAAGGCTGGCTGAGGTTCCATCAGACCGTCCTGTGGTTTCAGTATGCTCTACGGGAAACAGATCCGGGCTTGGGGCCAGCATTCTGGAGCGCGGTGGTTTTAAGAAGGTATATAACTTGATCGGGGGCATGACTGCATGGAAGGAGAAAGGTTATCCTGCAAACAAATGTTAAAGATTATACATCAAGATGATAACGTGGGATCAT
>JAPMTS010000054.1 GCA_026552955.1 Candidatus Methanoperedens sp.
GAGATGATACTGTAAAGCATATACAGAATGTGCTCCCCTATCCAGTTTGTATTTCATACTTTCTTATATTCCAAGAAACTATATCTGCTTATCCCATGCAGGGCGAAAGTATTATTGCAAAGGGTGAGCTAAGTCCCCTCCCTTGCGGAAGGGGACTTAGCTCACCCTTTGAACCCAACGAAGTTAAATTTTTTATCGATTGCTAAGAACTATAATCTTTTCCCAATAGTTCCCTTGCTATTATTAACCTCATAATATTCTGGGCACCTTCTGCCCCAACGATATAAGACATGACACCCCTTAACCCTCTCTCAAGTCCTGCTTCTTTTGTATATCCGTACGCGCCGTGCCACATCATCACTTCCCTGATAATATCAAAAGCCACAGTTGGGGCTACAAGTTTGGCTGCTGCTACTGCTTTATTTAATTCCTGGTTGCTGAACCTTTTTTCATCAAGCATCCAGGCAGCCTTATGAACGAGAAGCCTTGCCGATTCAAGTTTAATATAATTCTCCGCTAACTGGAACTGAAGGCCTTGAAATTTAGCAAGAGGTGAGCCGAAAACATTTCTTTCTTTTATAAAGTCAATGCCAGCTTCCAAAGCCTTCTCGGCAGCCCCTAGGCATGCTGCGGCAACAAGCGTCCTTGCACAGTTAAATCCTTCCATCGCATAATAGAAACCTTTGTTCCATTCACCGATCAGATAATGCTCTGGTATCTGCGCATTTTTAATATTTATGATACCATTTGACATTCCTTCCCTTCCCATCTGTTTGAGGGTATTGACCGTAACTCCGGGTTGATCTTTGACCGGAAGATAACAAAAGGATAAACCTTTATGCCCAAGTCCCGGGTCTGTTTTTACGATCGTCACATAGCCTCCCCCGTATTTTGCGGCTTCCTGTACCCCGCTTATGTATGTCTTTGTACCATTCAAAATGAGTTTCCCATTCTTTTTTTCCATCAACGTAGAAGTGGAAGCAATATCCGAGCCTCCGGTAGCTTCTGTCGAAGCTATCCCCAGGAATGTGTCTCCTTTTGTAACACCTGGAAGGATCTCTCTTTTTGCCTCTTCTGTCCCATATTTTTCAAATAAATAACCCCAGCCAGCCTCTACAAGATAATATACCGCAGTAGCCATGCTTATATCAGCCCTTGCTATTTCCTCGGCAGCTATGGCAGCAGTTGTGATATCAGCGCCTGACCCCCCATATTCTTCTGAGATTGTTATTCCAAAAAGACCAAATCCAGCCATGTCTTTAATGACACCTCGTGGTATCTCCCCGTTCTCATCTATTCCAGCGGCATGAGGTGCAAGGTTTTTTTCGCAGAATTCCCTGACAGACTTCCTGAAAAGCTCCTGTTCTTCTGTAAATGAAAAGTCCATAATTCCCCTTGCAATATCTGGATTTCAGAGTATAAAAATGCTTCCTTGTTTGGAGATGGGTCCGAATAAAGGTGGTTAATTTGAGAAAAATAAATGGAAATTTGAAAATTCTTATTATCCTAGGAATAATTATCTCGGGAGCAATTTTATTTAGCGGCTGCACAGAAAAAAACTGGAAAACAAATCGGTGAGAGTACACCCAAAGTAACTGAATCTGGTGGTATTACACCTCCCTTAAGATGGGGGAACTCTTTTTATAATATTCTGCACAGGATAACTACAAACACCAATTATATTGGTCTCCTTTTTCCATCTCTCCATCTTCTCCCCAATATCCTCCCCAAAAAATGCCATCAAAATCTAGATATATCGTCAAAGACAATTATTTAAAAAACAGTTAGTGTGTGCCCTATTGTTTCTGAAAAAAAATAATCAGGTCTGGAGAGATAATTCATGCCCGGGAAAGTTGTTCTGGTAAGTGGAGTAAGAACGGCTGTCGGTAAATTTGGCTTTGGATTTAAAGATGTCCCAGTACAGCGATTGGGATCTATTGTGGTGAAAGAGGCCGTAAAGAGAAGTGGTCTTCAATTACATGATATCGAGGAAGTGATTATGGGCAATGTGGTTTCTGCGGGACTTGGCCTGGCTTCTGAGAGCAGGGCACAGGAACTTGGCATCAAACCACGTGCCAAAATAATTGATTATACGACCTCAGGTACAAAACCCGAGAATGTAATGGAAGCACCGATATTTGCAGTCAGGAAACTTCTTGGAAAAACAGGATTTTCAATCGATGAAATTGATCTTATCGAACATAATGAAGCCTATGCTACCGCTTCTATCGCGATCGCAAAGGAACTGGATATCACGCCTGAAAAGTTAAATGTTTTTGGCGGAGCAATTGCACTGGGGCACCCTATAGGATGCAGCGGCGCAAGGTTGCTGGTTACACTTCTTCATGCACTTGAAGAAAGGAAGCTTAAAAGAGGACTGGCTACACTTTGCCTTGGAGGAGGTAATGCTGTTGCCATGATAATAGAGAGGTAATATGTTCTACACAATGGAGCAGAAAAATATAATTGAAATGATGTTTCCGGATGCTGAGGAATATAATCTAATACTTGGGTCAATCGGGGATTTTGTTGAAAAAAAAATACTACCCCATGCTGCAAAAATTGATGAAGAAGAGATATTCCCCAGGCAGAATTTAGAAAATGTAGAAAAGCAGGGAATTATGGCCATTCCTTTCCCACAGGATTATAACGGCCTTGGGCTTCCCTATCCTTTGTATGTTGCCGCTCTTGAGATGCTTGCAAAAGGCTGTTCTAATACAGCCCTCCAGGTTTCTGTTCAGGGAATGGTTTGCGAAGGGATACGATTATTTGGTAACGAGAAGCAAAAAAACGAGTTCCTGAAACAAAAAGGTCTTGTAGAGGGAAAAAGCCTTGCCGCTTTTGCTCTCACAGAACCCTGCTGCGGCTCGGATGCAAAATCCATCCAGTCAAAAGCAAAAAGAACCGGTGAAAATTATATCCTCAATGGTACCAAAACCCTTATTACAAGTCCGGGAGAAGCTGATCACATTCTTGTTTTTGCAGGATCAGACCGGGGGATTTGCGCATTTTTTGTGCCCCGGGATACACCCGGGTTCACTATTACAAAGTTGATCCCTAAACTTGGATTCAGGGGAACAAAGTTGTCAGAAGTTCATCTTGATAATTGTGAAATACCTGTTGATAACCTCATCGGGGAAGAAGGAAAAGGTCTTGAATATGGAAAGCAGATACTTAATTCAGGAAGGATGACAATTGCAGCCATGGCTATCGGGATAGCTCAAGCTGCATATGAAAAATCCCTTTCTTATAGCAGGGAAAGGAAGGCATTCGGTGACAGTATCTCGCAATTCCAGCTGGTGCAGGAGAAACTTGCAGCCATGGCTACAGAGATAAATGCAGCAAGACTTTTGACCTATTATGCAGCCCATTTAAAAGATAAGGGAAAAAACATTGCATTAGAAGCTTCCCAGGCCAAGCTTTATTCAACTGAAATGGCATTAAGAGTATGTGATAATGCAATCCAGGTACATGGAGGCTATGGATATACGGATGAATATGATATCCACAGGCACTGGAGAGATGCAAGGCTCCTGACTATCGGTGAAGGTACGTCTGAAATAATTAGACTTCTAATAGCCCATCTGGTTTTGAAACAGTGAGGATTTATTATGGACATTTTACGCATCGGGATAATTGGGGCAGGAACTATGGGAGGAGGAATAGCCCAACTGGCGGCTCAGAATGGTTTTTCTGTGGTTCTTGAAGATATCAATGAAGAGTATGTTACCGCTGGATTGAAAAAGATACAGGAAAGACTTGAAAACCGCGTTCATGAAGGAAAGATGAATGTCGTAGCTATGGAAAAAATTCTCTCAAGGATCAGGATAAGTACAGATATGGAGGATTTTAAAGACTCAGACCTGATAATCGAGGCAGTGGTTGAGAATGATGAAATAAAAAAACAGGTGTTTAGTAAATTAGATAAAATATGCCGTAAAGATGTTATTTTTACTTCCAATACCTCTTCCATTTCAATAACACGGCTTGCCCAGGCAACTGTCAGGCAGGATCGGTTTGCAGGAATGCATTTCATGAATCCTGCATTTATTATGAAATTAGTGGAGGTTGTGCGAGGTTTGCGAACTTCACAGGAGACTATTGATACAATTTTATCCCTTTCTGGAAAAATGGGTAAAACACCTGTTATTGTCAATGATTCCCCTGGTTTTATCTCAAACCGGCTGCTTATGCCAATGATAAATGAGGCGGTCTATTGTCTTTATGATGGTATTTCATCTATTGAAAGCATTGATACGATCATGAAGCTTGGAGCCAATCATCCCATGGGCCCGCTTGAACTTGCAGACCTTATCGGACTTGATGTATGCCTCTACGTACTTGAAACCCTTCATAAAGACCTGGGTGGGAAATACATGCCTTGTCCATTATTGCGAAAAATGGTCGAGGGAGGAAAGCTGGGGAAAAAGAACGGAGAGGGATTTTATGATTACAGGAAATGAATATCTTAAGATCGAGCAGGAAAAAAATATCACAACGATTATATTGAACAGACCGCAAGTCAGGAATATTCTTGATTCAGGGATTTTAACAGAGCTGGAAAATAATCTTACCGAACTTGAAAATGATGCACAGACAAAAGTAATTATATTAACAGGAACTGATAATTTCTGCGCAGGGGCAAATATTAAGGAATTAATGGAAAAGCATCCTGTGGAAGCTGAAACTTATTCAAGGTTGGGTCATAAAGTTTTTAACCATATCGAAAATATGAGAACGCCTGTGATAGCTGCTGTTAACGGTTATGCCCTGGGAGGTGGATGTGAGCTAGCTATGGCATGCGATATAAGGATCGCTTCTGAGAACGCAAAATTTGGTCAACCCGAAATTAACCTGGGACTTATTCCTGGTTTTGGTGGGACGCAAAGGCTTTCGAGACTTGTCGGGATAGGCAGGGCAAAGGAATTGATATTCACGGGAAGGATTATCGATGCAAAAGAGGCAGAAGCTATAGGATTGGTCAATAATGTCGTAAGAGAGGAGGAATTATTGGATCGGTCAAAGGAGATGGCTCTTGTGCTTGCACAAAAAAGCCCGTTGATCCTTAAGGTCGCAAAGAATTTGATAAATAGTAATCATGATATTAAAAAGGTGCTTGAGATGGAAATTATGGACTTTTCTGAAGTATTTGCATCAGAGGATCATCTTGAAGGAATAAAGGCATTTCTTGAAAAGAGAAAACCAAAGTTCAGGGGTACTTGATCGAAAAATGTCCGAAAAATTTGACGTAATAATCGTGGGCGCAGGCCCTGCCGGTTCTGCAGCCGCATATTCCCTGGCAAAAATGGGATTTAATGTCCTGATAATCGAGCGCGGTAAATATCCCGGCGCCAAGAACGTAATGGGAGGCAGGATGTATGCATATGCATTGAACAGGTTGATCCCGGAATTCTGGAAAGAAGCGCCAGTAGAACGAAAAGTTACCCGTGAAAAATTGACTTTTCAGGGTGAAAAAGCATCTTTTACCCTGGATTTCATGGATGAAGAGCTTCGTGAACCCCCAAACAGTTTTACAGTGCAGAGGGCAAAGTTCGACCAATGGTTCGCGAATAAAGCAGTTGAGGCGGGAGCTACATTAGTTCCTGGCATCAGGGTTGATGATCTCATATGGGAAAACAAAAAGGTCGTTGGAATCGTTGCAGGAACTGATAAGATCGAAGCAAATGTGGTAATTGCTGCAGATGGCGCTGTTTCCCTCATAGCAGAAAAAGCCGGGCTTAAGAAATTCGATGTTAAACAATTCGCGCTTGGTATGAAGGAAATTATAGAACTACCTGAGAAAACGATCGAGGAGCGGTTCAACCTGGCAAGCGGGGAAGGAGCAGCACAGCTATTTGTAGGCCAGTGTACAAAAGAGATACCGGGCGGAGGTTTTATTTATACCAACAAATCGAGCCTTTCGGTCGGGATCGTTATATACATAGACAGGCTCATTAAAAAGAAAATTGAATCCCATAACATCATCCTGGAGTTTAACACAAATCCTGAGGTGGCAAGACTGATAGAAGGCGGGAAAATTCTTGAATATTCAGCACATGTGATCCCTGAAACCTCACGAAGTGGACTTTTCATCGATGGTTTGCTCGTTGCAGGCGATGCAGGAGGATTGGTGGTAAATAGCGGACTCACCCTACGCGGAATGGATATGGCCATCGCTTCAGGTGTGGCGGCGGCTGAGGCTGTGAAAAAAGCTGCTGAAAAAAATGATTTTTCAAAGGAAATCCTTTCTTATTATGAAGAACTGCTAAAAAGAGATTTTGTGCTTCGGGATAAAGAAACTTTCAAAAAAGCACCGGAATTTTTACAGAATGAAAAGCTGTACACACTCTATCCTGATTTTGTTTGTAGGCTCTTTCACAGGCTTACCCTGGTGAATGGACCAAAAAAAAGGGTATTTGATGAAATATTAGAAGAATCAGAGGGTAAAAGGATCCAGATGTTCCTGGATATGTTAAGAGGTATGAGGGCACTATGAATATTAGTATTGAGGAGAGGCTGGGGCTGGTAAGCTTTGAAATTGATAACGAGAAACATATCAAAGTTGATACCAGCCTGTGCAGTGAATGTGATGAAAAAACGTGTCTTTATTTTTGCCCTACAAAGAGGTTCACCCTTGAGAACGGGAAGATAAAACATGATTATGAGGGGTGTATCGAGTGTGGAACCTGCAAGTTTGCCTGCCCGAAAGGTGTTGTAGATTTTAATTATCCGAGAGGGGGGTACGGTGTGTATTATAAATATGGGTAACATTTATCGAATATATAGCTGATGATGAAAGAAGATCCTGGTGGTTTTTTTCTTAATTATACCTGTTTCTTCAATTTCTCAGTCAATTTCGGCACGATCTCATAAAGATCTCCAACGATTCCGTAATCACAGGCCTTGAAGATAGGAGCATTCGGATCGTTATTTATTGCTATGATCGTTTTGGCATCCCTTATGCCTGCAATATGCTGAACCTGGCCTGATATCCCAATAGCGATATAGAGTTTGGGTTTAACTTTATGACCCGACAATCCAACCCAGCGTTCTTCAGGCAGCCATTTCAGATCAGCAGCAATAGACCTTGAGCAGCCAACTGCACCCCCAAGGGCCTGCGCAAGGGATTCTATAAGTTTGATATCCTCTTTCTTCTTCAGCCCCCTGCCAACTGAGATAATGATATCCGCTTCTTCGATTTTGAGCTCTTGAGGCGCTTTTTTCTTGACTTCCAGGATATGGACTTTTGATTCTACTGGATTATATGGAATTTTTATTATTTCACCATTTCTGGTTTTATCAACCTTTTTTATAAATTTCCCTGGAAGTAATGTAGCTATCAACGGTTTTCGTAAAAGCCTGAGGGTTTCCAAAAATCTTCCGCCCAGCACAAAGCGTTTTACTATCAGGTGTCCCTTTTCTATTGAACAGTCAATACAATCTGTGGCACAACCAACACCTGATCTTTGAGCGATCCTTGGGGCGACCTCTTTTCCCAGTTTAGTTCCTCCGATTAAGATGATTTCTGGTTTGTATTGATCATTGAGGTTTGAGATGACCTCTACGATGTGGTCTGAAGAAGACGCAATATTGATGGAATATATTTTATCTGCTCCGGAAGCAAATATGGTTTCTTCGTTCCCAAAAGAAATTGCTCCAAGTTCTATTTTCATGGAATCTGCAATCTCTCTTCCTTTTCCAAGGATCTCCAATGCAGTTTCATTATCATCGGAAAAAATTAAAATCATTTATTTACCCCCATCATTTTTCAGAAAGTATGACCTTTGCGAGTTCATCGATCTCTTTTACTATAACTTCCTTGCGTTTCATTTCGACAGCCAGAATACTCAATATTTTAACTCCCACCTCTTGTTTCATTGGGCTCATTTCAGTTATTGATTTTTTTGAAGCACCAAGGATCTGCAATAATGTAGGGATCCTGGGTTGATTGATCTCTTTTGTAACAGTCACCAAAGCGGGAAGTTTAGTTTTTGATACCTCATATCGATTTTCAAGCTCCCGCTCAACAATGATCTCACCATCATTCAGCTCAATTTTTCTTGCATAGGTTAAAACTGGAATTCCAAGAACTTGTGCTAATCTCGGACCTGTCTGAAAGGAATACTCATCTATGGAAGCTTCCCCGCATAGAATAAGATCATATTTTAGCTGTTGAATAGATCCGGCAAGGATAGCTGCTATTCCCAGGTGATCGATCTCTTCGGTATATTGATATATAAAAGCTTCATCTGCGCCCATAGCCAGGGCTTCCTTTGCAGCATCTTTTGTGCCATAGATTATAGCTATGACCTTTCCGCTGTGTTTTTCCTTAATTCTCAGTGCCTCTTCAAGTGCATTCTTATCAAAATCGCTAAGCTTTCTGGCAACACCTTCTGTTAAAGGACATTTGGTTGAAGTATCTACTCGTATCTGCCCCAGGTCGAATATCTGCTTTAAACATACAATGATTTCAGGCATTTCTCCTCTTGATGAATATGGTCTTGTATTAAGATTTTTAAATAGAACCAACTGAACCCTGATTATAATTGGAATGCACAGAATAAAACCCTTTGCATCATTTGAATAAATCTGGCGAATAATAAAAATTATCTTCCTAAAATATCCGGTTTACCAGATAAGGCTGCGTATAGATCATCTTTTTCTTTCTGGGGTGCATTGAACTTTTCAAGCGTTGCAGTCAACAGTTTCATCTCTCCTTGCCAGTTGCTTTCTGGTATGTTAAGCCCTGTATGTATTTTTGCGATTGAACATAAATTATATCTGGATACGCAAAATATAAAATAAACAAATGAATTAAATTTAATAATTATTAATACATATATATATAATTTGGAAGTCAGATATAAAATGCCCGATAACATCGATATCCTTCACTCTAAAGTTCTCGATCGTTACATCGAGATACAATCTTGGTGTAAATTGTGTTCACTCAGGTTTGTCCCGCCAGGAAAAAAACCTCAAGAAAAAAAAACATATGACATTACTTTCGAATTAGAACGCTATTTTGAAGGGGAAATTATTGATTTTTCATTTGATGTTGATATCTCCTATCTATCCCCCTTTGAGCAAAAAGTGCTTACCCAAACCAGAAAAATCAAATATGGTAAGACAATCACCTATTCGGAACTGGCAGAAAAAATAGGCAGCAGGGCATATCGGGCAGTGGGAAATGCGCTTTCTAAAAATCCTGTCCCAATTATTATTCCCTGCCACAGGGTCGTGGCAAAAAAAGGTATCGGCGGATATTCGCAAGGTTTAGAAATTAAAACCAGATTGCTTGAACTTGAAAAAAGAAATCTCAATAACCTTTAATATGTCAAAAAGGAATGTGGGGTCAGAGCCCCGATGGGGTAGCGGATATCCTTTGAGATTGCGGATCTTAAGACCCGGGTTCAATTCCCGGCCGGGGCGCTCAAAATTTTTAGCAATACCCAGTTGAAAAAAAATTAATGAACAACCTGTTTTGTTTTCATTCAAAACAGGAATCGCAGGACATTGACTCGTTTGATCACAAGGTCATACAGTGCAATTATCAGGGTAAATGAAGTAAAAACCCGGTTATGGTCATAAGTACACCCAACAGCAGCGCAATATTTCTATGCTTTTCAATGCTCCATGAATTGTGCGTTTGATGCGACCAGATAGCCGATTATGAAGAAAAACAGATATGTAAACGGACTCCAGCCGCCAAAATTTCTCATACCTATGCCGTCCGGCTGCTGGTTGACAATCAGCTCCATGAAAAAGAAATATCATAAGCATTGCAAGCGCTCTTAGCCAATCAATATCGTAGCGCCTTTCATTATTCCCCAATTCCGAATTCCTCCCATATTAACAGAACTCTGACAATTAATTGTATTGTACTTTTCTGTTAAATAAAGAATTCTAAGAATTCCTTTTCATCCTCAGATAGAATACAGCCGCTGTAATTATGGAAATAATGGAGCCCATTATTCCCATTGTGGGAAGGCTGCGAGCCGCAGGATTGACGGTTATGGGGACAGTCCGCCTGAATATAACCACGTTGTTCTTCTCATCGATGCCCCTTAATTCGACATCAAGCAGATATTTCTTTGCCGCAGCATTCGGATCGACTTTCACGCGCAAAACGGCATCGCCGCTGTCACCCTTTTCAAGTTTTCCTATGAAATCAGACTTCTCATTGAATTCAAATGGCTGCGATGCATCCTTAAAAACCCGCAGAGAAACGGAGTCTGCTTTTTCATTGCCCGTGTTCTTGACCTTTATCCTGAAATCCGCGCTGGTCCCGGGAACAAGATTCTCCGGTGTGGTATTTATCGATTCTACTATCAGATAAGGAGCAGGCTTGATGGGTATAAGGAGGTCAAGAGTTTTTGTGTTATAGGTACTGTTCTCATCATTCTCATCCCTGTAAGTGATCTCAAGCTGCGCTTTATATTCCCCTTCCCTGATATTTTCATCAACATCTACATAGAAATTCGTGGTCTTGCTTGTACCCTTCTGGATAATGCCGGGGCTGTCCTCATCCGAATAGCTGTATGTGGGTTTGAAACCTGTTGGTAACAATAGTTTGACCTTAACATTCTCTGCATTGCCTTTTCCGATATTATCAATATTTACTGATAGTTTTGCTTCCTTGGTATCCGCAATGATCTTTTCAGGGGAGGTCACAAGCGCCCCAACCACGAAATCGGCTCTTTTGGGATCGATATAGATGGGGAACTCTTTTTGCGTCCAGCCGTCTCCCGTATTCCAGTTAAGCGTAATGGTATATGTTCCTTTGAGTGCGTTATCTGCAACTCTTAATTTATAATGCAGTACATAATATAATTTGTTATCATTTGTACCCATAGATGCCCCGAGATCTTTATCAGGAGAATCCCCGGTTTCAAATAAAAAGGGGTATTCGGCATCCAGGTGGAATTTCAAGGCTTCAACTGTTCCAGGTATGGTGTTTATTATCTGCCATCTTAAATCCACATCTTTTCCCGCATCAGCAGGATCAGGATCCTGGTTCATAAAATTTGCCTGTATCCTGCTTCCCTGAGCGCCTGTAAGCGGAGCAGAAGAAACAGGATTAACTATCATCAGCAATAGCCAGAAAACTATTCCCGTTATTGCGATCTGCTTAACCATTCTATTCATTTTCGTGCCTCTAATCTTTTAATAAATTTCATATGTTTCCTGATATCAGTTGTATCGATTATTATCACAAGCGCAGGGACTATTGTTATGGCTGCGACCATACTGGCTGCCACACCGTAGCTCATGATCGTTCCCATATCACCAAGGAAGGTAAGTTTTCCGAGAGACATTGCCTGGAAACCTATCAGCGCGGCAAGTGTTGTGGTTAACATGGGGATTATTACGTTGTTCAGGGTCACTGCCATAGCATCCTTTGGACCAATATCCAAATCCGGATGGCGTTCCTTCAGACCCGGGATATTTTGCAGCTCAAACCTGTAGCGTGTTACAACCTGTATCCCGAAATCAATTCCAATGCCCATGATCATGGATAAGACCCCGGATGTCTGGGAACTCATGCCCATACCGATAAATCCCACATAGCCCATTGCCCAGAGCGTCCCGAATATTATTGTGGTCATGGGTGTGAACCCATATTTTATGGAACGGAAGAGCACCAGGATAATTACCAATATCCCAATAAGGGAATACAGGGAAGTCTTTGCCATATCAGGCCCGATATTCTTCTCCATGACAACCCCTTCCATCGCCGCACCACCGACAGTTGTTTGTATTCCGGGTGGCGGGGATAGTTCATGTATTATCTTATCAAGCTCGTTTTCCAATGACTTGAGATCTACATCATCGGTGGTTTGTATCTTTACAAGAGCCAGGGTATAATCCTTGCTGATATAATTATCAAGCAGGCCGTTCTTGCCTGCCAGTTCCTCTACTTCCCTTTCGGACTGGGGAATATGTCCTTGATTAATGTTTTTGAGGACAGTCGCCGCACTTGTTACCTCAATAACATTGTCAGTATGGGCAAAAAGCTCTGACAGCTGGTTCATATAGAGCAGAACCCGCCCTTCACGGACATCGCGCACTTCATCGGATCCACTATAAGAAGGATCTATCTCGACTGCGATAAGAGCAAAGTTGGTGCTTCCGAATTCATTTTCAATGCTGTTCAGGGTGGTTATTGAATCCACATCCCTGGGAAGCATTGATTTCATATCGGATTTTTTTGTTTCGATCGTGCTTATCATCTGGATGGCGTAAGCCGATACCAGAAGCATGATCACAAGCACAGTGAAAGGGTGTCTTGTAATGAGCTGGGAATATTTTTCAAGAGGTTGAATCATTTTACCTCACCCTTTGCGAGTGTACTTCTTTTAGTTTGGAAAGTTTTTCAAACTTCCTGCTGGTATTCCAGTATTCATAGTCCTCTTCCAGAAGAATGAATACCGGATTGATAAAAAGAGCGGCAAGGAGACAATAAGCTATACCCAGGGCAAGAGTCTGTCCAAGATGCTGGATCATGGGAACGGTCGCAAATGAAAGCACTCCAAAACCAACAATGGTCGTCATGCCTGAACCGATGACAGCTGTACCGATCGCATGAACGGTGGTCTTCATTGATTCAAGCTGGCTTATGTTCTTTGCCCTTTCTTCTTTATACCTGCTCAATACGAATACCCCGTATTCTACTCCCAATCCCAGGATCATGGAGGAAAGACCCACTGTCGCTACGGAAAGCGGTATTCCGAGCCATCCAAGTGTTCCCATTGTCCAAATCAATCCCAGGGAAAGGGGAGCAAATACCAGCAAGCCATGCGTATATGAGCCTTCCATTACAAATAGCAGGAGCAGAATTATGACCGCAGAGACAATAAGTGTCAGGATTGCATCCCTTTTTAACAGGTCAAAAATGGTCATACGGATAATTGGGGCCCCTGTTATACCAAATTTTACACCGGTGGGTTTTGGTGTGTTTTTGATATGCTCCTGGATCAAATTATCAAAATTTTGAATTTGTTCTTCCCCAGTTCCTATATCGGCATTCACAAACATAAGCGCCATCTTATAATTCTTACTGAAGAATCCGTCTGTCATGGGATTGCTGCGAAGGGTATGTGTGATATTTTCAGGGGTAACCCCTTTTTGCCCCCTGAAAAAACTTGCAGGCGAACTGACGCTTGTTACACTTGTCTCTCCCCTTAAATCTTCATCAAGGAGGATCATGGCCTGTATTACCCTTGGATCGCGGATATCCCTGACGGCAGTTTTTGAATCCACTGTATCATCAAGCTCTATTGCGATGACCACAGAATCCTGTCCCCCGAATTTGTCCGTTATCCGGTCGTTGAGTTTAAAGATGGGAAGTTCTTTTGGCATTTCCTTCCTGAAGTCCGAATTTATGGTCAGGTCCCGAAGGCCGATTCCCAGGAATATTGTCATAAAAATGACTGCTATTGCTAAAATTTTGGTATGCTTTTTTTGTATTTGTGCAAGTTTTGTCAGATAGATTTGAAGGAAATCTGCCATTTAGTCACCTGAATTTTATCTCTATTTGTAAATGCAGGTATTTAAAATATTGTGTTTTAAACAACCCATCAGTTGTTTAAATTGAAAACATTTAAATAGCAATATGGTAAATAATCCCATGTGATTGAAAGATTAAAGAAACTCGGACTTACAAGCTATGAATCACAGGCTTATATTGCCCTTATTAAACTCGGAGATGCCGAGGCTGACGAAATAGCGCAAAATGCAAAAATACCCATGGGCAGAATATATAATGTGCTTTCAGGCCTCGAGGAAGCTCATCTTGTCCGGGCGCAGGATACAAGACCTCGGCGGTATGCTTGTGTTGATCCTGCTACGGCGCTAATGCGTCTTTCAAATGCGAAACAGGAAGAATTAAGACAGGCTTCACAGGAAATCCAGGATCTTGCCGATGACCTTACAAATGAACTTTCCGGAATTGTTTCGAGAAAGACAGAAAAGAGCTTCTGGACAGTAGCCATCGGGAAAAAGTCACATGAACTTATAAGGGAGATCATATCCGGGTCAAGAAAAGAATTACTTTTCTTTATGGCTTCGAAGATGACCTCTGAGAGAATAAGAAAAGAACTATTGAAGGAAGATTATGTTGAAATTATGACCGCTCTTTATGACGCCATAAAACTGGGGGTCGAGGTTAAAGTAATTCTTAACAATGACGTAGATTTCAATAAGCTTGAAGATTCACCAATAGTCAAGAAAATGATGATTCACATTGGAAAGGAATTCAATTGCAGGCTTGCAACTATTCCCGCAACGCCTTTTGATATCATCGATGGGGAAAATGTATTGCTCCAGATGCTGAATCCACTTAACCCTGATGAACTTTTTGCGGTGGTCAATATAAGGGATGAAAAACTTGCAGAAGAGTTGAGGAATAAATTCTTTACAATATGGGATAAGGCAGAAGTGTATTGTGGAAAAAAACATAACTCTTATATAGAACATTAACTCTGGTAAGATTGCGATGGGCAGGTCATTTTTTATATACACTAACCCCCACTCCCCAACCTGTCCATCGTCACTTGTTTTCGAAATTTTTTAATTTATTTGGAGAAATTATCCATCACAAGTAAGATCAATGGCCAAGCTTTGACCGTTCCTCAATGGAATCTGTGCTTTCTAAATCCGGCGATAATAAAAAGTCCCTTGTTTCAAGCGTTAACTATATATATTATAATATATCATCAAGACTATTGATGGGCAGGTCATTTTTTATATACACTAACCCCCACTCCCCAACCTGTCCATCATTGTGTTCATAGTATGTTATTTTATTTCACCAACGTCAGGGAAACCCTGCCTTTGTCCCGTACCGGCTTGGCGCTCTAATTGCTCTTTATGGAATAGGAGTTTGATAACATTCTGTGCATGTTCACGAGTGCGTTTTTCCATCAGCCATGCAAGCTGCGTTTCATCTTTTCCTTCATCTTCATGCACAAACACCTCGATGATATGCGTGTTTGTCATCAACTGGGCCTGGATTATTCCTTGTGATGCCTCATGGGCGCACATCTTGTCAATTGGCTGGGATCCCGGCATGCCAAGAGCCATAACTATATCACATTTTTTCTTTTCGATCAATATTTTACACGCCACAGGAAGGTCTTTTACTCCGGGAACGGTATAGCGCTCTATCTGAACGGATGCATTTTTTCGCAATTCATCGATCGCTATTTTTCCCATATTTATCCTGGAAAATGTTGTGTCGGCAATTCCTATTTTCGGCATAATCTATTCAATCAAAATAGCTTTTAACATATACTAAGTTTTTGCCGATAATAGATTAAATATTGGCTTATATGGTAGATTCATAAGGGTATAAGATCGGCATTAGATAGTTTTTGTGATGCATGAATATATAACCAATATACATGGAAACTATATAACCAATACACATGTTTATAACATTTTTGATTATAAACCTCATGTATCTTTTGTAATTATTGGTAATGTAAAAGTGAATATAGTTCCTTCACCATATCTGCTTTTGACCCATATTTTCCCCCCATGAAGCTCGATTAACTTCTTAGAAATGACAAGCCCTAAACCGGTGCCGCCATATTGTCTTGAAGCCCCTTTATCTAGCTGTTCAAATTCCTTAAACAATCTTCCAATATCCTCTTCTTTTATCCCGATTCCTATATCGCTCACTGAGATCTGGGCCATATCACCTTCTTTTCTTGCAGTTAAGGTAACAATCCCCATAGGTTTGGAAAATTTTATAGCATTGTTTAGAATATTAAAAAGCACCTGTCTGATACGATCCCTATCAGCTTCTATGAAGTCTAATTCCGGGTCAATTTCTGTTATTACTTGAATTTTTTTCTGTTTGGCAAAATCTTTAACGATGGCTATTGATATATTTATTACATCAGCTATAGACATTTTTTCGAATGATAAATCGATTTTATCTGCTTCCACTTTTGAAAGATCAAGAATATCATTGATTATCATCAACAGATTGTTTCCACTTACGTGGATGTTATCAATATATTTTTTCTGGACTTCGTTCAATTCCCCAAATTCCTTTTTTTTCAAAAGGTCTGAAAAACCAATGATCGAGTTCAATGGAGTCCGCAATTCATGGCTCATAGCCATCATGAACTCTGATTTTGTTTTGCTTGCCCGAATAAGCCCCTCATTTTCAAGACTCATTTTTTGAATTTTGTGTTTAAAAAAAGCAATGTCAATGTTTATCTGCAATTCCCTTTCTTTTATTGGTTTTAGCATGTATGCATAGGGCTCTGTAATTTTTGCCCGTTCAATAGTTTTTTCATCAGAATAAGCGGTCATGAATATGACTGGAATATCAGAAAAAGAATGAATTTGTGATGCTGCTTCGATCCCGTCCATTTCACGATTCAGGTTGATATCCATTAACACCAGATCGGGATTATTTTCCTTAACCTTTTCAATAGCTTTCTCTCCTGAGGATACTACAACAGGGACATTATATCCCAGGTTTTTCAATCTTCTTTGTATATCCATTGCTGTAATTGCTTCATCTTCAACGACCAGGATCTGTTTTTTCCCTGTCATTTTGTCCCTCTGAAATTAACTTGAAACTCTGTCCCGCTGTCTCTTTTGAGAATGATCTCACCATTGAGTTGATTCTCTGCAAGGCTGGTGACCAATCTTAAACCCAATGATTCAGTATTTCGTATATCCAGATCTTTCGGAATACCTATGCCATCATCACTTATTGAAAGTTGGATCATATTATTTTCTTTTGATTTAACTAAAATTCTGATTTTCCCCTGTCTTTCATCAGGAAATGCATATTTTAAGCAGTTTGTAACAAGTTCATTAATTATTAGCCCACATGGAACTGCATAATCGATTTTTAGGGGAATGTCTTCTACATCAAGATCAAATGTTATATTGCTTTTTGTACAATAAGATTCAAATATATTTGAGACTATACTGTCGATATAATCTTTGAAATTAATCTGCGCAAGGCTTTCAGATTGATACAGTTTTTGGTGGATAAGGGACATTGAATCTATCCTGGTTTGGCTTTGAATAAAAATATCTTTGTACTTTTTATCCTCGATATTCTGGGATTGAATTCCTAGAAGACTGGAAACTATCTGCATATTGTTTTTTACGCGATGATGGATTTCCCTGAGAAGCACTTCTTTCTCTTCGAGAGAAGCCTTGATTTTAACTTCAGCAACCTTGCGCTCGGTGATATCATGTGACACATGAATGACTTTAGTGATTCTTCCATGTTCATCCAGTATTGGGGATGTAGAGACCTCTACATATTGCTTTTCTCCATCCTTTTTATAATGCACATGCTCGGCTGCCGAATGCTCACCCGATTTCAAAGTTTCTCTTAGTGGGCAGATATCATAGGGAGGAATACAAGGTTCTGAACGTTTATGAGTAATCTCATAGCAGCTTTTTCCTATCACTTCTTCTTTCTTCATTCCATAATTCTTCAGGAAAACTGAGTTTACATCGATAATCTTGAAATTATTGACATTAATAATACAAATAGCGTCTTTCATACTGCTTAGAACTGTTTCAGCAAATTCTTTTGATTTATTCAGTAATTCCTCTGCACGCCTGCGTTGCGTAATGTCAGTTATGATAGCGAGGACTTCTTCCTCTCCAAAAACAACAGTTCGAGCTTCATAATAGCATATGTTGCTTTCTTTTATGAGCTGATACTGGAAGATTTGCTTTTCTTTGGTTAGTAATGTTTGTTCTACGTGACCCATGATCTGCTCTGCGACATTTTGCGGCATGACATCCCGTATATTTCGTCCTATACACCCCTGGAAAAGAGCCATCTGATTCTTATCTTTTGCACCATTGTATTTGGAAATAGTTCCATTTTTTTTGATCTGAAGTATTGAATCTGGCATTGCTTCCAGTATGGCTCGATTATTCGCCTCGCTTTTGCTCACCTTTTCCTGAGATTTTTCAAGAGCATCCAGCATATTGTTGAGAGAACCTGCCAGGTTGGATAATTCGTCTTTTCCTTCGACAACTACTCGTGATGAAGTAGTACCACTTTTTCCAATATTTTTCACCTCAGAATCAAAACGATTCAGCCTGCGTAGTACAAAGATCTCTAATAATGCCACAATCACAATACTGAATACCGAACAAATCATTATAAGAGAGAGAATAAAATATCTCATTGTTTCTATTCCCTGTTTGGATATTCCTCTTGGCACCTCAACTTTCAGTACAACCCCTGGTTTTCCATAAATATCATCTACGAAGGTATATCCTGCAATTGACTCTGTGCTGACCGGTCGGATATATATCGGTTCATCCTTTGAAAACAATGGAAGAACCGACTGGAAATCAGAAGGCATCTGATTATCATCAAAACGATAGATAGAAAGAGGGAGGTGTATTATTCCGGAAATCCGCTCTATTTCCTTTGAATTCAGAAAGCGTCCCATGATCATGGTTCCTCGAATCGGGCCAATTCTGTCATTATCCAAAATAGGTTGTGAGGAAACAAGCATTGGACTCTCAGGAATAAGTAATATTCCTGTTTTATTGCTCTCATTGTCGAAATGCTGCAGGAGATAGTCATCCGGGGATAGTTTATCTTTAAAATATCGTGGAACGGGTACTTCAGTCTGGTTTTCAAGATCAAATGCTTTTCCATAGACAATGTTACCTGAAGAATGTATGAACATCATTAGATTTACCCTGAGGTTGGTAAAAATTTCCAAACGCAGATTTGATCTTATATACTCCTCATTCCTATCATTGATGAATAAATAAGTATCATTCCACGAAGCCCAATCCGTTTCTGTGGTGCTTAGTTTATTGATATCATCCTTTAGCGTATCCCGAACAAGTTGAGTTTTTTGGTGGGAATATTGTTCCTCCAGGCTGGTGAATCTATCCATCACGATTATTTGAGAAGCTGTAAAAAGAAGAATGATCAATAAAAGAAAAACGGTACCCATAATGAGTAATATTTTATTGCGCAGGGTCAGTGATTCCATCATTTTATTGAGGTTTCGATTACCCGTTGATAACTTCCCAATTCTTCCTATCGAGACTCTCGAAAAAATGTCTCTACTTCTCCTAATGTCCTGCACCTGCGCATCGAGGTTGTTAAGCCTCGTTAATACAAAATATTTAAGAATATATAAAAAAACTGCTACAAATATTATCCCTATTATGACAAGCAAAAGGAGAAAATAATCAAGTGTTTCTTTTCCTTGATCATGAACTACTCTTAATGTTTCTACCTTTAAAATAAGAGCTGGATTGCCATAGATGTCATTTATTAGAGTATATCCGGCAATCGATTTATCAGAAAGCTGTTGGATGAAAATCGGATTATCTTTGGAGAGGAATGAAAGCGCTGTTTGAAAAGCTGAGGGCATCTGTACATCATCCAATCTTTGAATAGTAAGAGGTAAATGAGTGATTCCTGATAAGCGCTGGATTTCGGATTCGTCCAGGTAACGCCCCATGATGATCGTTCCGCCCACAGGAAGTTCTCCTTTATTGGTGATAGGCCATGAAGAAAGAAGCATTGGACCTTCAGGAAGGAGAATTATACCTTTCATGGTGCTTCCAACTCCATGATGCTGCACAAGAACATCGCTGTCAGAAATATCCGAAAAATAAGGTGGAACAGGTATTTCATTCTGGTTTTCAAGATCAATTGCTGTGCTACCCACTATTTTCCCGGATAAATTCGTGTACACCATAAGGTTAATCATTAAATTGTTATTAGTATCAGCGTTCAGATACTCCCTGGAAAAGTTTTCATTCTGATCATGAACAAAGAAGTAGGAGTCATCCCATACAGCCCAATCTCCTGTCGTACTGTCAATTTTGATTATGGACTCATTAAGGGCATTCTCTGCGATTTCAACATTCTCCCGTGAATACTCTTCATCCATTTTGTCGAAGCTATCCATCAGGATGATTTGAGAGGCTCCATAGATACACAGTACCATTACAGCAACTGCTAAACTAACGATTAACAAGGTTTTTTTGTATAAGTTCATAAAATATATTTGAAAGTTACCAGGATTTGTGTCCCCTATTAATGATTTGGTTTAATGTGATTTTCGCGCTTCATAAATTCTGTTGCGTTCAACAATATCATAGAAAATCAGTACAACACCAATGATTCTATCCATGTCATCTTTGATTTGTGTCCCGATAATATCAACAGGAATTCTTGTCCCGTTCTTAGTAATCAAAAACGTTTGATCTGCAAGGCCATAAAACATACCTTCTCTTATCACTTTATTAACAGGATCGTCTACATTTTTACCGGTATCTTCACAGGCAATATTAAAGACAAGTGGCAAGGTTTTATCAAGAGAATCTTCCTTATTCCAGCCGGTCAGTGCTTGAGCTATGGGATTTATTAGTTTAATTATTCCATTTTGATCTGTTGCTATGACTGCATCAGCTATATTGTCAACAGCAGCCTCTAACCACTTTTTACTTTCTCTTAACTTCTCATAACTTTCTTTTAACTTCTTCTCCATCGTGTTTCTATAGAAAGCAATTTCAAGATTTATCTGTAATTCTCTGTCTTTAAATGGTTTTACTAAGTATGCATAAGGTTCTGAAATTTTTGCCCGTTGAAGAGTTGTATCATCGGAATATGCAGTCAGGTATATTACGGGAATATCTGAAAAAGAATGGATTTTTGATGCTGTCTCGATCCCATCCATTTCTCTATTCAAATTAATATCCATTAACACAAGATCGGGATGATTTTCCTTTACTTTTTCAATGGCTTTCTCTCCCGAGGACACTACTACAGGGACATCATATCCCAGGTTTTTCAATCTTCTTTGTATATCCATTGCTGTGACTATTTCATCTTCAACGACCAGGATCTGCTTTTTTTCTGTCATTTTGTCCCTCTAACATTGATTTGAAATTCTGTCCCCCGATCTCTCAATAATATGATCTCACCATCGAGTTGATTTTCTACAAGTTGCGTCACCATATTTAAACCCAATGTTTTGGTATTTCGAATATCCAGATCTTTCGGAATGCCTACGCCATCATCACTTATAGTAAGTTGGAGCATATTATTATCTTTTTGTTTGAATGTAATTTTTATTGTTCCCTGTCTCCCATCCGGAAAAGCATATTTTAAGGAATTCATGAGAAGTTCATTGATTATCAATCCACATGGAACTGATTTATTAATATCCAGGATAACATTTTCCACGTTAATTTCTAATTTTACGTTGCCTGTCCTCCCATAAGAATTCAGGAGATTGGATGCCAGTTCATGAATGTATTCTTTGACATCAATGCTTTCAAAGTCCTTGGATTGGTAGAGTTTTTCATGAATAAGGGCTATAGAAAGTATGCGGTTATTACTATCATTAAAAATATTGATATACTTTTGATCTTGGATATTTTGGGTTTGAAGTAAGAGAAGACTGGAAACTACCTGCATATTATTCTTGACACGATGATGGATTTCCCGGAGAAGCACTTCTTTTTCTTGAAGTGACTTATTAAGCTGCAACGTGCGTACTTCAACCATTTCCTCAAGGTGGTCGCGGTGTTTTTTCAATTCTGTCATCATTTTGTTGAATACCCCAGAGAGGTTTGATAATTCATCCTCACCTTCAATCGCAAGAGGTACTGTGAGATTGCTGGATGTACTAATCTCACTCATTTTAGAGCTGAGAATAGCTAACCTGGATAATACATTATTCTCGAGAAGCCAGAGAATAACAATGCCAAAGATGAATCCTGATCCAATGATCGAGACCACGAGATAATTCATCGTATTCTGTCCTTGCATGTGAATTCCTCTGGGTATCTCTGCTTTTAACACAATAGCCGGTTTTCCTTCAATGTCATTAAGAAGAATATTTCCAGCAATTATTTCATTGCTTATTGGTTGAATGAATATTGGTTTTTCTGGTGATAATGTTTTTATTGCTAAAAGAAAATCAGAAGTGCCCGGGTCGTCGAATCGACGGTAGGAAAGGGATAAATGGGTAATACTTGACAACCGCTCAATTTCCGTTGAATCCAGGAAGCTCCCAATGATCAGAGTTCCCATGATGGGGCCCTCACGTGCACTCGTAATAACAGGTCTTGAAGCGATAAGGACTGGACCTTCAGGGAGGTTAATAATCCCTTTCATGCTACTATTTAAATCTTTATGTTTTAAAAGAATATTATTGGCAAAGGAGTCATGTTCAAAGAATTCTGGAATATCGATCACATCGTGATTCTCATTATCTATTCCCATACCAAAAAGCAAGGTTCCAGAAATATTATAGAACAGCATATAATTAATACGGAGGTTAGCAAGAGCAGAAGGAATGACATTGGCTTCGACAAATGCTCTATTGCCATCCTGAACATAAATATAGGTGTCATCCCATGCAGCATAATCACCTGCAATACTATCCAATCTTTTAGTGTCATCGAGGAGAGCATCTCTTGCTCGTTCAATATTCTTCTGAGTATCTTGCTCTTCCAATTGTTTAAAGCTTCCCAGTAAAATGAATTGCGAGGTCGTATACAATATTGCTATAAGACAAAATAAGGTTATCCCGATTATTAATAGTGTTTTCTTGCGTAGTTGCATTGGTTTATCCTCTGTAATTTATATGTATGAGAAGATATGATATAATAGTGTCTGTGTCATTATTATTATAACTATGCATATTGTTCAAATACCTTATGCTCATATATTGGATGAAAAATGATAATGAAATATTCATGCAACTTGAAAATAGCATTCATACGACTCTATCGACTGAAGCGATGACTTAATTATAAATATTATCCTGTTGTAGAAGTCCTGAGACGGCTGATATGCAAAAAAGAATTGCGTTTCTCTGTGTATTCGTAATAGCATATACGATATATTTTATTAACCTCCCCCCCTGGTGGGATGGCATTACAACAGCCATTACTGCACTGGATACCGTGAAAAATAATATTGACCTCTACGTTGATTTTTTTGGCAAACCCCCTTTCGTTTTTCTCTCCCTTGGCATATTATTCAAAATATTCGGATATTCACCTGAATTGATCCACATATATATGATGGTATTTTCCCTGGGGGCGATCATCTTTACATACAAAGTCGGAGAAATTCTTGCAGGCAAGGACGTAGCATGCTCTGCATCGTTTCTCCTTGCGTTTTCCCCCCTGTTCATAGCTCAATCGGTAAACCTGAACTTTGACCTTCCAAGCATGGCTCTTTTGATGGCAACATATTATTACCTGTTAAAGAAGAACCATGTTTTTGTGGCCCTTTCCGGCATAATACTTGTGATGACAAAAGAAATCGGGATTCTATTCATGGCGGCTGCATTACTCAGTACGATTTTGATCAATTATACAGGAGAAAGAAAAATTGGAGAACAACGTGCTGCAATAACAGCCCACATCATTCCGATCATCGTATTCATTATATGGGCATACGGAAACTACACAAGAAGGGGCTGGTTTCTCTTCCCAAGGGATTCCCCGATTATCAAGTTAGAATCAATATTTAATGAAAATTTCATTATGCGTCTTGAACAGTTATTCGTGATCAACTATAATTGGATTTTGACAATTGTGATCTTATGTTCTCTTTTCCTGCTTGCGTACAGGCGGTATGAAAGAATTGATCGTGAAAAAATTAAAATGGTATTGCCATTAATACTTTTTTCCGTCTTTTTTTTCATGGTAGTGGCGCCTATAAGGGATTTTAACCTTCCGAGGTATGTAATTGTTTTATATCCTGCACTTTATCTTGCCTCAGCATGGGGAATTCATAGGTTGTCAGGAAAGAACCGGAAAATATCCGGGATGCTCCTGGTTTCCATGATGCTGATATTTGCAGCACAAACCGTATATAGCATTTACACCCCTGATCCTTATGTTTTTCTTGACCCGGCCACACAGGAAATATATGGTATGGATCCCTCTATTACCCTGGGTGGCTCGGAGGTAATGGAGATCAACCTGAAATATGTGGATTATGTAAAAGCGGATAAGGAGCTTGTTGATTTTATCAATACAACGGAGCCTTTCTCCCCTTTATTATTGAACCGTTTCAATCATTACGGTATTTTTAACGCAGCCAATAAAGGAATAGATATCGGATACGGTCAGAAGTCAAAAAAGATATATAAAGAACTGGGTGATTTCACCAGGTCACCTGGAACGATCTCATTTCCCGCTATTCTTATTATTGAAGATTTCAATAGATTCGACCTTGAAAAAATTCATAATATGTATGATGTAACATTGTTGAAACAGATCAGGGTAAATGGTGTGGGTGCAGATGTTTATAAGATAGATAAAGAATGATGACCAAAATTTTTAAGCCGGACAGGAATAATAACTCTATTATGGTAAAATTCAGAATAATTTTGTTGAGCGTCATAATGATGGCAATATTTTCAGGATGCTTAAGCGACACACCCGGAAAAACACAGTACACAGGCGTCAGTGTCCAGCAGGGAAAAGGAATGATCGACAGAGGAGAAGTTTTTATTCTTGATGTAAGGACACCGGAGGAATATGCATCCGGGCATATCAATGGTTCAACATTACTGGCGGTTCAGGATATACCGGGACAGGAGCTTGCTGAAAAGCTGAAGGAAATCCCGAAGGACAGGAAGATCCTTGTTTATTGCAGAAGCGGTCGTCGCAGCGCCCAGGCCAGCGCGATACTAGCTGAAAATGGATTTGCCCAGGTTTACAATATGCAGGGCGGGATCACAGAGTGGATGAATGCAGGATATGAAGTTTAGAAAAGTGAAATCTGATAAAATTTCTATTTAATTTATATATTTATTATGCGGAAAATCCATAACGGTGAACATTTCAAACGATTTTTCATTAAAAATAGTGGTGCATAACCGCATTATCCAAAATAAACCGAATAATTTAAGTAGGTAGTCTCCTATGCAGAATCAAATTCAAAACGAAACTATTATTTTGCATCATAGAGGAATTCAATGACCAAAGCTGAAATTTTATCTGATATCAAACAGGCTGAAGATGAAGCCAGAAGTATGGTAATCCAGGCACATGAAGACAGAAATAAAAAAGTAAATGAAGCGAAATCCCAGGCCAGGGAGATCTTAAAATCAGCAGAAGAAGAAGCAGCCCAATATTTTGTATCCGAAATCAACAAAGCAAAAAACGAGAGTAAGATAGAAAAGGAAAAATTAACCAAGAAAGGATATCAGGAAGCAGACGAGATAAAATCAAAGGCAAGAAAGAATATTTCATATGCCACTAACTTTATTTTAACTGAGTTTGAGAGTGTGGCGAATGCTTAAAACCACAAGGATGACAAAGGTGGTAATAGCAGGCACAAAAGACCAGCTAGAACCTGCCATTTCAGTCTTTCACAGGTTGAATGTACTTCATATAACTGATTTCTCAAAAGAAACCGAAGATTTCAAGATTGGTCGTCCTTTAAAAACAGCATCTAAATTCTCAGAATATCTTCTTTCCCTCCGGGCGATTTCTAACCAGCTGGGACTGAAGGAAAGCGAATCCGGGAGAATAACCAAATCAGGCGAAATATCTTCAGATATCGATGAAAAAATCACAAAACTTCAAAAAGAGGTCTCATCCCGCTTTGATGAATTAAGAAATATCGAGTTCAAGCTTAAAGAAAAAGAAGACCTTTTATCCTCGGTGAAACCATTCTTTGGCCTGCCCCTGTCCCTTGATTCTTATTCCGGATATGAACGTGTAAAAGTATTTACGGGCTATATAGATATCGATATTGAATCCAGGATCATTAAAATTCACAGTAATTTCGAGTTATTTGTGGGAGAACATGAAAAAAGAAAGATCTTTGCCCTCTTTATTCCAAGAGAATTTGAAAGAGAGGTTCAAGAGCTCCTCCAGGAAGAGCGTACTTATGTGGAAGTAAAAGTTCCCCCGTTAAAAGGTAATCCGCCAATCATATTGGATGAACTCACAAAAGACATTTCAAATCTCAAGGAAAATTCCAATACATTGAGAACGGAACTTGATAAGCTAAAGGAAGAATATTCCGAATTCATAATTGCGGCGGATGAACATCTTTCAATTGAAACCCAGAAGTCTGAAGCACCTTTAAGATTTGCCACAAGTGCAAATGCGTTTATCATAGATGGCTGGATTCCTTCGAATAAATTTGATGAAATTGAAATTGAATTGCAGAAAAGTACAGGTGGAAAAGTATATTTGACTAAGATTACGGAAGAAATCGATGAAAAAGAAATCCCTATAGAGCTTGAAAATCCATCAGCTGCAAAACCTTTTGAACTTTTGATCGATACGTTTGCAACTCCAAAATATAGTGAGATAGATCCATCTTTATTTTTATTCGTTACTTATCCAATGTTTTACGCCCTTATGCTGGGGGATGTGGGATATGGATTGATCGTGACTGCTATAGGCTTTTTGATAATACAGAAATTTAAGACCGGAGGGCTCAATGCGTTAGCAATGATATTATTGATATCAGGATTACTTTCAACAGTTTTTGGTGTAATTTATGGGGAATTCTTCGGCTTCCCCATATTTAATCTGGAATTCAAGGGGCATTTTGAAGCAGGAATCCTTGGTATTGCAGGGCCTGCAATAGCAGGATTACATCTACCTGTTCATCGTTTTGAGTCGGTCAAACCGTTGCTTCTTCTGTGTTTCGGTATAGGAATATTCCATGTTATTCTCGGATATATCATTGGATTCAGAAACCAGGTACTAATGCATGATCTGAAGCATGCGATCTATACAAAGGCAAGCTGGATGATGATATTAATCGGAGGAGTTATGGCAATAGCAAAGATAATGCCTTCATTGATGTCAAAATCTCCCATGCCAACAGGTGACCCGATTTTGATGGTTGGATCCGGATTATTCATCATTGGAGTGATCCTATTAATAATAGGAGAGGGCTTTATTTCAATTCTGGAATTACCAACACTTCTGAGCAATATATTATCTTACTCAAGGATACTTGCAATTGGTCTTTCTTCTGCAGGAATAGCACTTGCAGTAAATAAGATGTCAATGAATCTTATGATCAAGCCGGACGGCGTTCTTATGGGAGGAGGAATACTTCTTGCCCTTGCAGGGGTCGTAGTTTTGTTCATAGGGCATGTTATAAACCTATTATTAGGGATACTCGGGCCGGGATTGCATTCACTGAGACTTCAATATGTGGAGTTCTTTACTAAATTTTATGAAGGGGGCGGTACAAAATACCTTCCCTTTGGTCATAATAGAAAATATACGGAGGAATGAAAAATATGGTAGATCCATCAGTTTTAGATCCATCAATGGTTGCAGCAAATGCGAAAGGAATGATAGCGATCGGAGCAGGAATAGCAGTAGGACTTTGCGGAATTGGAGCAGGAATGGGTGAACAGGCCATCGGGGCCGCAGCAGTAGGCGCAATGGCAGAAGATGAAAAATTCTTCGGTAAAGGTCTTTTAATGACCGTTATACCCGAATCCATTGCAATTTTCGGGCTGGTTGTCGCACTCATCTTGTTGTTCGTATTCTAAAGGTAAACATGGGACTTGAAGCGATAGTTGAGGAAATTAAGGCCAAGGGCAAGGCAGAAGCCTATAAAATAAATCAGGAGACGTCTTTGGAAGTTTCTAAGATTATTGCAGATGCCAGGGCCGGCGCCGCTAAAATAAAAGCCGCTAAACAAGAGGCTGTAAAAAAAGAAATAGAGAGAATAAAGCAGCAAGAGCTGTCAAGTGCCAATCTTGAGGTCAAAAAAGCAAAACTCAATGCCCGCAAGGAAATCCTTGATGCGGCCTATGAGGAAGCAAGAGAGGCTATCTCAAAACTGCCGGCTGAAAAGAACCAGACGATCCTGAAATCCATTATTGAAAAGAACCAATCGGGTAATAGTAAAATATATTCGAGAAGTAAAGACAAATCAATAGTTACAAAAATGACGAAGCTGGAATTTGCAGGTGAAATTGATTGCATCGGCGGCATTATTATGGAAAACGCTGATGGAAGCGTAGTTCTGGACTTCAAGTATGACATGATCCTTAAAAATGTCAGTGAACAATCCTTGAAACAGGTTTCTGAAATATTATTTGGGTGAAAAAAGGAATGGGTAAATCACAAGCTGTCAAATATGCATATATTGTGGCCAGAGTTCGGGGTATGAAGGGAAAACTTATCCCGAAGGAGATGTATCCCAAATTCCTTAACATGGATATACCTGAGATCACACGATTCATCGGGGAATCCGAGTATAAGAAAGACGTTGATGAACTTGGAAAGAAGTATAAAGGTACTGATCTTTTTGAACATGCATTGAACCAGAATCTGGCTTTGACCTATCGCAAATTGATCGAAGTATCCCAGGATGAAGCAAATTACATAATAACTGAATATCTTCGATACTGGGATATATGGAACATCAAAACCATACTGCGCGGAAAGTTTTCAGGGGCAAGCGATGATGATATCCTTGAAGATGTAGTTTCTGCGGGCCAGTTAAGATACAGGGATCTATTGGAGATCATAAAGATAGGGACCATTGAGGGTGTTATTGCGGCATTATCAAAAACCCCCTATTATCCTGCACTTTCGGGATACAAAGGAGTCCTGGCAGATATTGAGAACAATCTGGATAAAATGTATTATGGCAGCCTGATCAAAGCAGGAGAAAGTTCCCAGGATCAATTTTTCCTGAAATTCCTCAGGACGGAAATAGATTTGAAGAACTTGAAAATCCTCTTCAGGATGAAACGAGCCGGAATGGAACGCGAGGAAATCATCAAACTTCTGATCCCGGGCGGCATAGAATTTAATGAAACACAACTTGGAAAACTTGCATCTTTGCCTTTTCCCGAATTTGTTCGGGCCCTTGAAGAATTTTCGTACTGGAAGGTAATAGCAGATATAAGTGGAGAATTGACCTCCCTTATCAATATTGAAACACGGCTTGATAAATATGGTCTCCTTAATATTACCAGAATATCATATTATTATCCGCTTTCAATTCTTCCGGTCCTTGATTATATTGTGAGCAAAAAAATGGAAGTTGATAATTTAAGAATAATCGTGCGTGGAAAAGAAACAAAACTTCCAGAGGAAATAATAAAAGCCCACCTGGTGATGTAGATGGAAATAGCAGTTGTTGGAAATAGTGATTTTGTCATAGGATTTCGACTTGCAGGTATTCGAAAAATTTTTGATACAACCTCATCAGATATTGAATCAAAGATCCAGGACGTATTGAATGATAAAAGTGTAGCCATTCTTGTTGTTCATAATGATGATCTAAGAATGTTATCTCCCCATATGCAGCAAACACTTGATGACTCGGTTGAGCCAACAGTGATAGCGATCGGCGGAAAGGGTGAGAGTACGAACCTGAGAGATAAGATAAAGCAAGCGGTGGGTGTGGATCTCTGGAAATAATTCTAATTAAAGTAAAATAGCAGGTGTCACAGATGAAAAATAAAGGTGAAATTTATAGGATATCAGGGCCTGTCGTAATTATTACCGGCTTAAATACCAAGATGTATGATGTGGTAAAAGTCGGAAATGAAGGTCTGATGGGTGAAGTAATAGGCATTGAAGGAGATAAATCCACAGTACAGGTTTATGAGGAAACTTCGGGCGTAAGGCCCGGCGAACCCGTAGAAAATACCGGCATGTCCCTCTCAGTTGAGCTTGGTCCGGGACTGCTTGAGAGTATATACGATGGGATTCAGCGCCCTCTTCCTGTATTAAAGGAAAAAATGGGTGATTTCATTAAACGTGGTGTTTCTGCAAATGGCCTGTCGCGAGAGAAAGAATGGGATTTTGTTCCCATGATTAAAAAAGGTGATAAGCTCAATGGCGGGGATATAATCGGAACGGTTCAGGAAACAAAGAACATTGAACACAGAATTCTTGTCCCGCCAGCGATTTCCGGAACAGTAAGTGAAATCAAGAAAGGAAAATTCAAAGTTGATGAAGTGATCTGCACTCTTGCTGACGGAAAGACCCTTACAATGATGCAAAAATGGCCTGTAAGGAAGCCAAGGCCGGTAAGCAAAAAACTGACACCCAGCACACCACTGATAACTGGCCAGAGGATTCTTGATGGCATGTTCCCCGTTGCAAAAGGTGGGACAGCAGCAATTCCAGGTCCTTTCGGCAGCGGAAAAACAGTTACGCAGCAGCAGCTTGCAAAATGGAGCGATACAGAGATTGTAGTATATATCGGATGCGGAGAACGCGGCAACGAAATGGCGGACGTTCTTTATGAATTCCCGGAGATCAAAGACCCGAAAACAGGCCGGCCTTTAATGGAGCGCACGGTTCTTATCGCGAATACGTCCAACATGCCGGTAGCAGCAAGAGAAGCCTCGGTTTATACGGGTATTACGATCGCTGAGTATTACAGGGACATGGGTTATGATGTATCCTTGATGGCGGATTCCACATCCCGCTGGGCGGAAGCCATGAGAGAAATATCCTCACGTCTTGAAGAAATGCCAGGCGAAGAGGGATATCCTGCTTATCTTGCCGCAAGATTATCAGAATTCTACGAGCGTGCAGGAAAAGTAAAAGCCCTTTCGGGAAAAGACGGCTCTATTACTGTCATCGGGGCAGTTTCACCTCCCGGTGGTGACTTTTCGGAACCTATCACACAGAACACACTCCGTATCGTAAAAGTATTCTGGGCTCTTGATGCCAAGCTTGCACAGAGAAGGCATTTCCCATCAATTAACTGGCTTAACAGTTATTCATTATATACCAAAGCCCTTGGGCCGTGGTATGATGAACATGTGTCTCCTGACTGGGTAAAACTCAGGAACGATGCTATGGAATTATTGCAAAAGGAATCCGAACTCCAGGAAATTGTCCAGTTAGTAGGTTCTGATGCCCTTCCTGAAGACCAGCAATTGACGCTTGAGGTTGCAAGAATGATCCGTGAATATTTCCTTCAGCAGAATGCCTACCATGAAGTGGATACGTTCTGTCCTATGGATAAACAATTCAAACTACTGAAATCTATTATGTCATGGGGCGATAAAGCTCATAATGCCCTGGATGGGGGAGCACCCATCGAAGATATAATGAAATTGAAATCCAAAGACGACCTTGCCAAAGTCAAATATGAGAAAGAATTCGACACCGCGCTTGGTGTGATCCTGAAAACCATGGAAGATGAGTTTGCCAAATTGAGAGGTAAGTAACATGACAAAAGAATATAAGACAATCAGCCAAATCGCAGGCCCGCTTATCTTTGTGGAAAAGACTGAACCGGTAGGTTATAATGAACTGGTCAATATCAATCTTCCGGACGGCACCACCAAGAGAGGACAGGTACTCGATACTTCCAATGACATCGTTGTAGTTCAGGTTTTTGAAGGAACAGGCGGCCTTAACAGGGATTGCGGCGTCAGGTTCACAGGCGAAACGATCAAACTGCCGGTTTCAAAAGACCTTCTGGGAAGGATCTTATCAGGCGCCGGCGAGCCTCTTGATGGAGGGCCGCGCATAGTTCCCGAAGACAGGATCGAAATAACAGGTGCTGCTATCAACCCATACGCCAGACTTCCGCCAAAGGATTTTATCCAGACCGGCATATCCACAATAGACGGTATGAATACGCTTGTTCGCGGACAGAAACTTCCCATTTTTTCGGGTTCGGGTCTGCCACATAATGAGATAGCACTTCAGATCGCACGACAGGCAAGGGTAAGGGGTTCAAATGAACCATTCGCGGTAGTATTTGCTGCAATGGGTATCACCAATGAAGAAGCGCAGTACTTCATGAGCGACTTTGAGCGGACAGGTGCGCTGGAAAGAGCAGTGGTTTTCTTAAACCTTGCAGATGACCCGGCCGTTGAGCGTCTCATCACGCCAAGACTGGCACTTACTGCTGCTGAGTACCTAGCATATGAACATGATATGCATGTACTGGTCATCCTTACTGATATTACGAATTACTGTGAAGCGTTGCGCCAGATGGGCGCGGCAAGAGAAGAAGTGCCCGGCAGAAGAGGTTATCCGGGGTACATGTACACCGACCTTGCTTCATTATACGAACGCGCAGGTGTCGTAAAGGGAAGAAAAGGCTCGGTTACCCAGTTCTCCATATTATCAATGCCAGGGGATGATATCACACATCCGATCCCTGATCTTTCAGGATATATTACCGAAGGACAGATAGTAATTTCAAGGGAACTTCACAGGAAAGGCATCTACCCGCCGGTAAATGTACTGCCATCATTATCAAGACTTATGAACTCAGGGATAGGCGCAACAAGGACAAGGGAAGACCATAAAGCAGTGTCTGACCAGTGTTATGCGGCATATGCCGAAGGTAAGGACTTAAGAGGACTTGTTGCTATCGTGGGCAAGGATGCCCTTTCAGAGAGGGACAAGAAATTCCTGGAATTCGCAGACATGTTCGAGGACAGGTTCGTGCGCCAGGGTATTGATGAGAACAGGGATATAGAGACGACCCTTGGCATTGGCTGGGAACTGCTGGCCGAATTACCGGAAGCGCAGCTCACAAGGATAGATAACAAATATATCCAGAAATACCATCCTGCCCATAAGGCAAAACAGGAATAGTATGTCAATAAAGGACAACATAAAACCCACGCGTTCAGAACTTATAGATCTTAAGAAGAAGATCAAGCTCAGCCAGGGCGGTCATAAGCTTCTGAAGATGAAGCGTGACGGCCTGATACTTGAGCTGTTCGAGATACTTGAGAAAGCAAAGGACATAAGGAGCGAAGTGGAAAAGCAATTCGCTCTTGCTACACTGAAAATTTCCATCGCCAAATCGGTCGAGGGTGTTGTCGTTGTGAAATCCACAGCATTTGCACTTAAGGATACTCCCAAACTTGAACTTCAAAGTAAGAACGTAATGGGTGTAGTTGTCCCTAAAATCGAGGCTTCAAGCGTCCATAAGAATCTTCAGGAGCATGGTTACGGAATTATTGGCACAAGCTCACGCATTGATGAAGCAGTGGATTCTTATGAAATACTTGTTGAGAAGATAATCCTTGCCGCCGAGATCGAGACCACAATGAAAAAACTGCTTGAGGATATCGAGAAGACCAAGCGCAGGGTAAATGCCCTTGAATTCAAGGTCATCCCGGAACTTGGGGAGGCCAGGGATTTCATTGTTTTGAGGCTTGAAGAGATGGAAAGAGAGAATACGTTCAGGCTAAAGAGGATAAAGGGCTAATTATCCCATCTTTTTTGCAGCAAGCTCGATCGCTTCGATCAGGCTGTCTTTGGGCATGATAGAAGTAACAGGTATTCGAAGTATCTTTTCGACCGTAGTGCTTACAATAGGGGCGCACACGAGCGCTTTTGCACCGTCCCTTTCAGCTTTTACTGCGGCTATAATGGCTTCTTCCATGGAAGTTGCAGAATATTCCCTGATAGTGAGGAGCCTGCCTGCCACTTTCAATTTCTTCTCTGTTATATAATCAAGGACAGGGCGGGCTGCGATGACGGCTATGAATTCAGGTTTATCCGTTCCTTCAATTTTACGAAGCACAGCGATTATCTGCCTCAATGTCTTGATATTGGGCTCGCGCTGGCCTGATAATAATTTATATAATGTACTTGAAGAGATACCTGATTTTTCACTGAAATCCGCTGCTGTGGAATGAAGTTCTTCTTTAATTGTTCTCTGGAATTCCTTGATGAAAGCTTCATCCGATTCCATTGCCGCCCGTATCAGATCTTCTGATGCCATCACAATTGTAGATATTGTATTGGTTATTAATACTTTTGCTGGAAAAAATAAAAAATATCTATATATTTCGTTACTTTACGACAAGATTATAAATTACGTTGACATCAAATTTCTTAGCTCCTTTACCAACTGTTCCATGTATTCTGATTTCGTGATTACCCCCGCTCAACGGCCAAAGCATAATCCAGAATCCATCAGATACAGCAGGATCATATTCACCTGGTCCTAATCCAAATACATTGTTCTCCGGGAGATCGACATCGAAGGCAGGTGAAGCAGCTCTATATTTTTTCAATTCTTGTAACGGGACTCCATCAACTTTTACATCAAGTAAGGTAGTCTTATCTATGAAGTCTTTATTGATTTGACGCCCCATTTCTTCCGTATCACCAGGTTCAGTAGCAACCCAAACACTATTGACTATTGGGAAAAAAATCGCTTTTCCAGAAGGGATGGTGCATGTGCGTGTAGCAGGGCCGCCAAATGTTCCAGCCAGGTACCATACCTTGCCCGACTGTCCTTCAGCACAATTTGCACCGGAATCATCGAGATTGGGGTTCTTATCCGCGGGAATTCCGAGTAACCACTGCCACCATTTCGCACTCCACTCACTGTATGTTAATCCTTGAAGTTCAGAGTCTGGCGGCAAGACACCCGGATTTGGATTACTGCTTGCCTCCATAGCTGCTACACTCATGGTTGCTCCAAATAAGACCACGAGGACGATTCCTAACAAAAATATTTTCTTCATTTTTCCTCCTTTTTTGTATTTGACGCACTTACCACACCACCATAAATGGCAATCCCCATGCATCTCGGATTTTTTAAAAGCGTGGTTTATTTGAAATATTGATTTGTCATTGTCAAAGCATTATCAGATATGGTTTTTTCCACCCGACCATCTCTTTACTGAGGGTATGAACTCATAATATATATAGCTTTCATTCTTAAATTCCTGTACATCAAAAAATCAAACAATTAACCCGAGGTCATTTTTTATATTATGTTTTTCAAGATCAGCAGGTTTTTTCGGAAAATTTAATATCTTTGAAAATTTTTCATTTGCCATTGGCCTGTTACAGTCAGGACATCCAGAAGTCTGGAAAGCTTTTCCATCTTCAATAGTCTGAAGAATGACATCTGCATCCACACCGTAATCAATAATAACTCCCTCTTTAAATACCATCTCAGGAAAAGATGCGAGCTTTTCAAGTATCAGGTGCCTGGCAAGTTGCACGGTTCGATAGTGCCTGATGATCTCATTTTCCGTTTTATCGGATGCTATTGACTGTGTCCCTGGTATGTAAGTATATGAAAACAGCGCAGTATTCACGTTATTATTTGAAAGATTTGAAATTATCCTGATCGCATCTTCATCGCTTTCACCAAGACCTATTATCAGGTGTGTCCCCACCCTTTCAAATATTGCGGATGCCAATTTCATACCTTCAATATGTCTTTCCCATGAATAAGGTCCGCCCGTTGCCTTTCCTTTGATCTTGTCGAATAATTCGGGCGTGCAGGCATCAAGGGGTATGACAAGTTCATTGACTCCCATTTCTCTCAATTCTTCATATTTTCCGGTATCCAGGGGAAAAACCGACAGGGAAATGGGAATCTGGCTCTCTTTGCGGATTCTTTTTATGAGATAAACCGTATCTTCCCACCAGGTATCATAAAGTGCTGTCTGTATGCAGGTGCGGGCAAGATATTCCCGCTCATAAGCCATCTTGATCCTGCCCACTACTGCTTCAAGGTCAAAAGGTATGTACATGCCGCGCGCAATATGAGTCAGGTCGGCGAACGAGCCCTTTGCCTGGGCGCAGAACTGGCAGTTTGCCTTGCAGCGTTTTTCGGTGTATATCTGAAGATATGCTGTAGTGGGAGGGGTATCCATCTGCACAAGTTCAAGCCCGAGTGCGCCCAGGGTTCCCATCGAAGCCCTGACCTTTTTCATGTTTCTTTATCAACAGGAATTATGCTTGATCGCCTTTGTGGGGCATGCATCAACACATGCACAGCATTCGATGCAATCTGCGACCCGCGTGGCTTTTGATTTTCCATCTACGAGTTCAAAAACAGTAGTGGGGCAAACATTCACACATTCGCCATCGCCATTGCACTTATCTTCATCAATTTCAATCGTTATTGCGCCTTCACTGTATTTCTTAACTGCCATGATTTTCTTTCTCCAATTCGGTTAGTGTTTTTATCCAAGATTAAATGTTTTGGTTACCTGCTCAATTTGATATTTACATTCTTCCAATCATCTTCTACCCCGCGAAGGGTTTCAATTGAGCCTTTGACCATTCCACAAAGGATTTTTTTTACAAACCCGTTCATGGGTATTTTTGTCCCATCTATCTCAAGGACCATTTCGATATCTTCCATAGTATTTCTCCATTCATATTATGTCGGATTTTCAATATAGTTCTATTGTTTGCCCATATCTGGAAAGATTTTATGCATATGAAAATGATTATACAGGTAAATGCAGGAATATAAGATAAAGATCCTTGATATGCAAAAAGATGAAAGGCCGCGCGAGAGGCTGATAAAGAACGGCGCGTCGGCATTGAGCGATTCTGAACTTCTTGCAATAATCCTGAGGACGGGTTCAAAGCAGGAAAATGTCATAAACCTCTCCCAGAGGATCTTAAAAGAATACAATATTAAACAGCTCTCACAGGCAAATCTCAAACAATTAATGAGGATACATGGTATCAAGGAAAGCAAAGCTGCGCAGATAGCAGCCTGTTTTGAGATAGCACGGCGCCTGGAGTCCTTCAAGGATGGGGGAAAACAAAAGATCAGCTCTCCTGAAGATGTTTACAGGCTTATCTATCCGAAAATGAGGGAGCAGAAAAAAGAACTTTTTATCGAACTATGCCTTGATACAAAAAATCAGGTAATCAGGGAGGAAATAATTTCCGTTGGTTCATTGAATGCAAATATCGTGCATCCCAGGGAAGTATTCAAACTTGCTTTGGCAGAATCGGCAGCACATATAATAGTGGTCCATAATCATCCCTCCGGCGACCCGGCACCAAGCAGGGAAGATATCGAAATCACAAAAAAACTGGCACAAACCGGAATTATTATGGGGATCACCCTTCTTGACCATGTAATAATTGGCGACGGACGGCATTTCAGCATGAAAGAGGCGGGACATATCCAGAACAGGGAGTAACATGGCGTATTCTGCAATTATCCTTGCAGGGGAAAAGGAAAACGCATGGGTGAAGACACAGAAAGCTATCAGGAATGGAAACAAAAAGATCCTTGCTCTCATGCATAGGATGAATGTTAATTATGTGGAAATCGAAGAAATCAGGAAAATTGATCCTGATTTAAAAACATTTATCAATATCAATACACTAGAAGATTTGGATCAATTCTGACATGTATATAATAAATTATTCTGCACTTGAGCTTAAAGGCGGTATATCTCATAAAAAAAACCATATGGTAGCGGTAGAGAATACGGTAGAGCTTTTTATAAACAAAATCCCTATCGCATCAATACTTTCAACTCCGGAAATGTTAAAAGAGCTGGCCATCGGATATCTGATATGCGAAGGCCTCGTAAAAAACCCAGATAGCATAAGGAATTTGAAAATTGATGGGAACCGGATTTATGCCGTGATCGAACAGTCCGAACATCTTGAACTCTGGCATGAATTAAGGTCATCGGGATGCGTGGGTGTCAGGTGGGAGGAGAATGAGAATATTTCGATCGATTCTGATACAAGATTCAGTGCAAATTCAATTGAGGAGAGCCTTGGGTTCCTGGAATCCGATATATACAGGGAAACGCATGGAACGCATGCTGCATGTCTCATAAATGTGAGAGGGGAATGCGTGGCTAAAGCCATAGATGTGGGAAGACACAATGCTTTTGATAAAGTTGTGGGATATGCATATCTTAATGGGATAGAGGTGAGGGAGCATTTCATCATATCCACGGGACGCCAGTCGGCAGGCATGGTGTTAAAGGCTGCCCGGGCCGGGATCCCGCTTGTTGCCACAAAGACAGCACCTCTTAATTCAGGAATAGATGCCGCCCAGAGGTGCGGAGTATGTCTTGTATGTTTTGTTTCAAATGATCGGATCTCGGTTTTTTCTCATCCTGAGAGGCTTCTATGCCACGTGTAATTTGTATTGTGGGGACGAGCAAGACCGGAAAAACAAAATTAATGGAAGAATTGATAAAAAACCTGAAGGGTCGCGGCCTGAAGGTAGGGGCTTTAAAATACCATAAACACGGGGATTTTGAAATAGATGTAAAAGGCAAAGACACATGGAAATATGCAAAGGCCGGCGCAGATACCGTTGCAATAACCTCCTCCGTGAAATTTGCCGTTATCAAGAACGAAAATGTAATGAGTGATATTGACGGGATATGTGAGACCTATTTTTATGATACTGATCTTGTCCTTGCGGACGGATTCACTCAGTCCGACAAGCCCCGGATCATTGTGGTTGAGAATGAGAAGGATGCGGGAATTTTCAAAAGGGGATGCAGGGTGATATCCATTACTGATGAAAAGATCAAAGATTTTAAAAGTGTTTTTCAAAATGTGCTTGAATTCCTGGCAACATGAATAAATTATTATAGGGCCAACCCCAATACTTAAATATGGATTATTGGTTAGGCAATTTTATCAATGATTATGTCCTTTATAAAATAATTGAAGGAATCATAGCGATTCTCTCTATGATCATGGTTTATTTGGGCATCCATATAGCTTTGAGCTGGAAATTCATAAACCAGGAAATTCCGGATTCAAACGAAATAATCTCGCAAAAACAAAGTTTTTATAGAAGTTCATTGTTTATTTTTATTGCCGGTTTTTTTATGATCATCCATGAATTTTTTGAAGGCCTTGAGAAACAAGCGCCTGATTACGCGACGTATGAATTGCTGGAAATGGTCGCGCTTTCCGGATTGGTATTGTTTTTATATGAATGGCACAAAATATTGTTGAAATTAAAAAAGAGTAGATCCGTTAAATGATCCAGGATAATTATTTTTCTCCCGTCAACTTTATTGTTGCTATCCAGAAGCAAAGTACTGTGAAAGGATAGGCTATTAACCATCCAACTCCCACGGTACCTCCTATGGCATTTATCACCATAAGCACACCTCCGAGAATCAGGGAAAACTCAAAGTTCTCCCGTCCAATTCCATAACTCTTTTTGAGAGAATCAATCGCACCGGCTTTCGTTGATATTGCGATTGGAATAGCATACTGGAAGAGCAACATGAGAATCAATCCCGGGATAATAAATAGGATTAAACCTGCAAGGATCGCCAGGCCCCCGACTATCAACATAACCCAGCTGACCAAAAAATAATCAAAACCTTTGAAAACATCTTTGATTTCTATATCTTCACCCCGGACAATTTTCTGTCCCATAACATATAATCCGAAAAATAACGGAGGTGCCGTAATGATCAATAATGATCCGATTCCTGCGATGGCGGTAGCAACAATAAATATGGCAAAATTCTTTTTATAAAGGTCGAAACCTTCACTGAGAATATCTTCCACTTTAATAGAATCCAACTCCTATGATAGGATTATCAGGCAAGGTATTTAAATATTTCATCACGGTTCGATCTATAGGCAGGAAATTTGATAGGCATGGAGATATGCGGTATTTCTAAATATTATGATAAATCCCCACTCATCATACGCATTTCCGCAAAAAAAGAAAAGGGGATAGCAAAATCACCCTAGTACATTTTCAACCATGTTATTTGGCTTTGAGTATTTCCTCTAACTCGCTAACTTCCAGAAACGAGAACGTCTTATGATTGGTGAATTTGGCATACTTTGATATTTCCATATGGATCTCTTGTTCTGTTCCCTCGCGGATGACATAACCCTTAAATCCGCCAACAAACTCTCCAAACCCTATAGTTTTGCCGTTCTTCATATCCTCCTTGATCATATTCAGAAGCATAGTCCAATATTGAATTTGCTCTTCAGGACTATCAGGGATCTTAGATCTATCTATTTCCCACAGCGTCATAAATTTCGTCACTTATCTCACCTCCCTTTGAATTTCTCCCAAAATTTATAAATTAAAATAAGTGTTTCCGGGATTTATAATTGTTGCTTGTCGGTATAAAATTCTAGAAGTTATCTTGTGCCTATTGCAACCATATTTATTTGTGCTGAAAAACAAGGCGACGAGAGGGGGACGTGAACCCCGAGCTCCTGCGGAACACAGGGTTAGCACCAAAAAAAAAAATCTCGGAATGTTTTTATAGCTTTGCATCGTTTCATTTATCATAATCACGAGGATAGGTGGAAACATGGATAAAGCTCATATGAGGCGTGCCCTCAGGATCGCAGTGGGAATAACAATGCTGGCATTACTGCTGGCGGGCAAAGTAGGATCGGAAACAAATATCACGAATGGGGGAGAAATACTTATTTCAGCAGATGGTGCAGCTCCTGATTGGAGTCCTGATGGAACTAAGATAGCTTTCAAATTTGGTGGGATATATGAAAGTGGGATATGGGTAATGGGAACAGACGGGAATGGAAAAAGACAAATCGATGCACGAGGCTACAACCCTGATTGGAGTCCTGACGGAACAAAGCTAACGTTCATATATAATGGGATATGGATAATTAACGTTGATGGAACCGGAAAAAGACAAATAACACCTAATACGGGAAGTTTAATTACTCCACATTGGAGTCCGACAGGAGATAAAATATCTTATTTTGAATCTTCAGCTAATGGCGAAGATTGGGATATCTATACAATAAATGAAGATGGATCCGGTCTAACAGATATTACTAACGGAAGTTCTTGGTGGGAAACGTACCATACCTGGAGTCCTGATGGATCAAAAATAGCTTTCGCAACTGGTGATGGAAATGGTATCTGGGTAATGAATTCAAATGGCAGTAATAGAAATCAACTGATTTCAGATACTAGTGCACGAGGTGATCTCGATTGGAGTCCTGATGGATCAAAAATAGCCTATACAACAGAAAAATCTGGAGATGCTGATATATGGATCATGAACTCAGATGGTACTGGACAAACACAACTAACATCACATGTTTCTTCGGATGAATATTCTCTATCGTGGAGTCCTGATGGAACAAAGATAGTTTATTCTCATTGGCCTGAAGGCATCGTTGTTATTACATTAAACATAACTACTATACTTCCACGGTTCATTAATGGTACCGTGGTGGAAAGTGCCAATAAAACGGGCATCACCGGTGTAAGAGTATCAACCAACACAAACCATTCCACTACCACCAATGAATCAGGTTTCTATTCGCTGGCCGTTACTGAGGGTACATACAATCTTACGGCGAGGTTCGAGCCGACGTATTATTCGAATACTACAACGGTCTCGACGATCGAAAGCGCTGTTGTAATACAGGATATTGAACTTCTCAAGAAGCCGACAGGAAATATTACTGGATGGGTTACAACCTAAATATTACTACACGTCCTTATTTACTGAAACCTTTTTGAAAGCCCCGGAATTTTCTCAGGATATTTTCTTCTGTATCCTTTCTATTAATCCAAGAGGACCAACATTACCTTTCTGATGGTACCCGGATGGAGCATGACATGCTTTGCATGTGGTCATACCATGCATGAAATCACTTTTAATAAGAGAAGGATCAACCACCCTTACGATGCCGCTGTCGTTCGAATGACAGGCTCCGCACAAATACACATTGCTCCGATTCATATCCTTCTGGAAGTGGCATGTCCAGCAGTCATTGTTGGTAACATTTCCGGGACCATCGCTAATATTGATATCTGCATGCCTTCCAAATAGGGAAACATTTGCATCACCCGGTGAATGGCATGAGGTGCAATTAGTGCCTCCTATTCTCATAATATTGTGGTCTCGTTTATCTGTGCCTCCATGGCAATCCAGACATGCCGAATTATTGCCTTTTCCTATCGCATGAAAATTATGTGGCGGCAAATCCGGCCCTGACAAAGGCGGTTCACCAGGAAGCGAATGACAATCCGTACAGAAGGATTCAGACTTCCATAGGTGTGATTTGCTGTCTTCATTCAATATTATATCCAGATTTGTTCCATTTGATCTTAATGTGAAGCCTGCATCAGTATGACACACTAAACAGCCTTTGTTATTGAAAGGCAAGCCGGTAGCCGTATCATTTACAAGACGTGCATGAGCACTTGTTCCGATCTTGCTGCCTATAAAAACAATGTTAAAGTAATATCCAGGAGGCACCTCAACTTCATCAGGCACATTATGGGCTGGAGATTCCCAACCTACCAGCAAAGAGTGGCAATCTGTACACTTTGTGACGCTGATCTCATGAGGTGTTGGCAATGGGTAAACAGGATAATTTATCCATAGGTTATGACATCCAACATAACAAAATAGTCCTGTACCATTAATCAGGGTATTTTCTTTATTGTGTCCGAAATCCCTGATCTTCTGTGCATGGCAGTTGATACAGACAATGTTCGGATCCCTGTTTCCACCATCAAATGTTCCAGGGTATCTCCCTGGTGCAAAGGGATTGGAATGTCGTGAAAACATATATTCTTCCTGGTTAACTTTAAATAGCGAATTATCAGAAACAGTTGTATCCTTCATATGCGTCATATTCTGCCCGGTAGATGCAGGGCCAATGGCGTATCCATCAACAATTTCCTGACCTATTTTTCGGGCTGGATTAGTGTAAATAGTATAACCTGACCTGATATGAGGAGGCTGTGTATCAATATCCCGTCCATGACAGTCAATGCAACCATATGGATTTGTGGTTCTGTCCGGATGGTCCCGCGGTTGAGTCCCATCTGACTGGTGACACCCCCAGCAAACCCTGTTATCAGTACGTAATCCAGGTGGAACGATAACATCAAAGTTGAGATTGCGATGCACCGAATTATTTAAGATATTAACATTTACCTGTTTTGTGCTGATACCTCCATTGTCATGGCAGGATATGCAATCCGGTCCCCCTCCACGGGTTACATTATGCGTATCGCCGTGACATGAAAGGCATTGTGTTTGATTGTATTGTGAAAAATACGGTTCGCTTATTGGATGGTTTGCGGGCGCCATAGCATGGCAATACTGGCAGGTTTTTACAGTAATATTGTGCATCGAATTATGGCACATCCTGCACTGAATATCAAGAGTTCCATCCCCATTTGTATCAGCATGTGCAAAACCAGGATTCCAATCAGGGATTGTGTATTTTGAATATCTTTTCTCCTCAGGAATAGAATCTTGATTATGACAATCGTTGCATTCCGGAATAATAATATTTGGTTTTATTCCCATTGGATAATTGCTGATAATAGTATAGTTTATTGTACCTTCCTGCAATCTTGTTAATTTGGCCAACCATTTACCATTATTGGGATTTGTGATATTCATAACAAGAGGTTCACTAAGATATTGTGTTTTCTCACAGGGAATATTTTCCGAAGGCCCGCATGGTGTCTGCAATCCTGTTGAACTATTATCTACCGGACCAATTAAATATAATGAAACATAACCTGATGTTGGTGAAATAAAATCATCTCCAATGACCCTGATTTCCAAAGCCTGAGTCCCTTCTTCATTGGTTCCATCAATATTTATTTCATACATATCTGAAACCGATAAGGATGATGTAAATGTGGGATTATAGCTCCCAAGCGTCCCCTGGAAGATAGTCATTTCCCCGGACCAAGGACCTGGTCCAAAATGGCATTGTACACAGGTAATATCTGAATGCTTACCCGATGAGAAGCTGATATTATTACCGTAAAGGGTATAGTTTGCGATATTTGCGATATCTGTTCCTATACTATCATGAATAAAAGAAGTGTGACATTCTTCGCATAGAGCAACAGTTCTATGGGAATAGATATTATATGGTGGTTGCGAATAATTTGAACCTTCCAGGAATCCACCGCTGTGCCCATATTCCATATCATGGACATGCATGGGGTTTGCGTTAACCGGGGGGCCATATAATGGAGGTTCCAATAATGGATAAAAGCCTTTTGAGCCCCCATGGCATTTGTAAGCGCAGTATTCGTACTGTTCTCCATCCAATTCCCCATGAATGAAACTTGTTTCTAAATTATCAAGTTTTCTATTGTGACATTTCTGGCATCCATAAATAGTAGTCTGGAATTGGGATGCTGCTGTAACTTGTTTACCATTTATCATGGAATCATAAGTGACCGTATAATTACCTGAATATTGATCTCCAAAGGAATTGTATATGAAATATCCAGAATATGTACCTGGATGATCCATTTCTTCTTGGAGATATACAGGTTGTACCCGTTGAGTATACATCAATGGTGTCGAACCGTCCATAGGATCGGGAGAATATATCTGATTTACATGTGGATATATGACATCTACCAGCGGTATAAGACCTGAAACAGGACTTATATTACCTGAAGTTTCATTCAACAACATCAATGTTATGAGATTCTTTTGCTTTCCTGCTATGTCATCTCCACCCCACCATGACCAGCCAGTCAACCCATTACCAAAGAAAGGACCAATTTGTAACGGTGTTTGTCCTATCTCAAGAATAGCAGTATAATTGGATTCCGCCTTTGCGGGAGTCACCATACAAGACATTAAAATCCATATCGAAAAGATCAAAAACACATTAGAAAAAATCTTAAAATTATATTTAGACACAATTAATTCACTTCCATCATAGAACCAAATCCTATCCTTTCTTTGCAATCCCGTTTTCTTGAATAACAAATATAGACTTACTTTTGGGATAATAAATATATCCATCTCCCCATGATGACTACTAAAATAAACAATATTCTACCTTATTTTTGAATAATCAAGAAAATCTATACTTTCCATATAAAAAGACATTTTAATAAATTCAAAAACAAAATTTAAAGTAAAATAGAACCGAAAAATTTATTTTGGAGGAATTATATTACTTCCAGTATCCCTTTACCTTGATACTTCTTTAATAGTCTTAGTCTATCAATATCAGCACTCAATAGTATTTTACCCCAACTTTGAGTAAATTTTATCCAAAAATTTCCAATAATCAACATGTATAGAGCCAATAATGTTAAAAAACAGTTACAAATCTGT
>JAPMTS010000034.1:0-26093 GCA_026552955.1 Candidatus Methanoperedens sp.
CAGTCACATTCTCCCCGGAAGGATATTGACCTGAGCCTATTGGCGAAGGACTCAAACCCGGAGGTGAGGTGGATAAAGATATGGTATAGACAGTATTCGGTCCATTATAAGAAGCTTGGATTTCTTGAGGAGTTAATGCACGATCCCATATGCGAACTTCATCAATAGCTCCTATAAAAAATCCTGTTCCATCCGGAGCACCAATTTTTAAATTATCCATATTGGATAAAATATTGGAAGGACCTAGTTTGCTATTACTAAGATTACCATTTAAATAAATCGATATATTGGTCCCATTATATACTCCAACCAGATGAATCCAGGTAGTATTATCAGTTGGATAATTGGATAAAGTATCTACTCTAAAGGTATTAGAAGAAGCTTTTTGGTTAACTCTGAAAAAGGCTTTACCACTTGAAGCAAGGGAAAGTTCATAGCCATTCGTAGAGCCTATAAAAGCTTTTTTCACAATATATTGTGTACCTATTTGTTTAGGTTTTACCCATGCTTCAATTGTGATATTATGTGTAATATTAAGACTTGATCCATTTCCTGCATCAATAGAATCATTGCCGTCAAAGTATAACGCACCTGCAACTTTTCCTGTCGTTGGAGTAGGACACCCTGAACCAGAACAAGTTCCATCATTTCTATTACCGCTCCAGTCAAGGATATCATTATCAAATCTCCACCACCCTACAAGTGGACCAACATTCAGTGTATACCCAGCTACAAGATTTCTATCTCCGGTAACTGTGAATTCATAGACAGGGTCTGTAGATACTTGGATTCCGTTTTCAGTCCAATTCTGGAAAGTATAACCATTGACCTGTTGTGCTCTGACGGTTGCATTCTGACCGAGAAGATATTGACCTGCACCTGTGGGTGAAGGACTTAGACCTGGAGGCGATGTTGATAAAGATATACTATATCCCGAATCCTGTGTATAGTGTGCAACAAGATTTCTATCTCCTGTCACTGTGAATTCATAGACAGGGTCTGTAGATACCTGGATTCCGTTTTCAGTCCAATTCTGGAAAGTATAACCAATGACCGATTGCGCTGCAACGGTTGCATTCTGACCGGGAGAATATTGATTCTCACCTGTAGGTTGAGGAATTAAACCTGGAGGCGATGTAGATACAGATATATTATAATATAATCCTATAGGACTAATTCTTGCCCTGATGCTTTCAACTATCGGAGTCTTGGAAGAGTCAGTTGTACTTAGTGAACATCTTGAATACGTATAATTGTTTCCAGTATCAATAGAATAAAGAGCATTTGGAGTAGCATTCGATTGAATGATATCCCAGTTAACATTATCGGTACTTGCCATAATATCCACTTTCGTTATTGAGCTATCCCATGTTCCATTACACCCCGATTCCTTTAACTCTACCCCCGCATGGATATGAGAAGAAAGGTTACGGGTTACTGAACCTGCTGGAACATGTTCATTATATTTTATCGAATTAAGATCCGAAGCTGATAATATGCGATTAAAAAATCTTACCTCATCTATAGTTCCATGGGTATAATCCATTCCAGTACCTGAACTTTCAGTATCCTTCGCCCCTATAGCCAATTGAGCAGAGTTCGAAATATTTGTAGCGCAGTCGGTTCTGAATGCCACAGTCGAATCTTCCACTATCAAACTGCATGTGTTCCCTTCTCTGGTATAAGCAACAAAATGCCACAATCCATCCCTGCGATCCACTGTATCTATTTCCGCAATTTCATTAGTCTCATTATTAAAAACAATGCCCTGCATTATATTACTTTTAATCTCAACTTTCCACCATTCCTTATTAGGTGCAGTGGCAGTACTGCCTTTTCTCGTTATATCTGTATCCTGATTGTCCACATCTGAAGTCAACATAATGTAAAATGAGATCGTAAAATCATCCGGCAACCGGAAGTCAGGGTGATCATTGAACAGAACTTTATTTTTTACTCCGTCAAAATGAATAGCCTGCCCATATTTGCCTGCTGTCCAAGTATCGATTCCCACAACTCCTAAAAGATCACCCACGGTGGGAACCAAATTCAAAGTATTTTCATTATGAATTATTGTTCCACTTCCTTCATCGAACCTTGTGTATAAAGCATAATCAGTAACAATCTGATTGAGTTCCACATTTCCCGTAGATTTAACGTCTGTAGTTTGAGAAAATGTTACATTTCCGCCCCAATTATCAGGACCAGTTATATCCCATGTCCTGATCTCAATAGTGACATTTCCCGTCAATTTATTGAGTGCTTCGTTCTTGAATTTTAATCGAATTTCACCATCATTATCTATCCCAAAATCGTAATCATCCGGGAAAAGATATGTTACATCCTGGATTACTTTTCCACCCTCTATATAATCCCTGAGGGTGTCGTCATGTACGGCTATATGTTCTATTCCTGCTTTAAATTCAAGTCTGCCGTATTTGATATTATGTTTATCTTTATATTTATTTTTAGGTTTCCTGGATTCCAAACTATAAGGAAAATCTATGAATGCGTCAGTTAGATTGATGGATTTTTTTTTCACATCCAATTCTGATTTTGAATATGTTAAATAATAACTGATCGAATTTCGTTTTAATTGAAATTTTGTATTTGCTGTTGGTAGCCTCAGAGTAGTATCATCTACCATGAATTCAGCAGTCGTTGCATTTTGAGTATATAAATAAGGCCAGCTTCCATTAGAAATATTTAATTCCTCGTTTGGTCTCCATTCACCATCCCAACGATAAAAATTCAAAGCACCACTTATTATATCCTTTGACCCATCGTTGTTCGTGATTACATTATATCCATTGTAATAATCCAAACGTTGCGCAAGCGCAGGGACACAGAGAAATTGAATGAACAAAATAACTATTCCAAATATAACTACTGGTCCTGAGATATAAGGAAAAGATTCGTTATATCTTTTCTCAAATTGATATTTTTTTTCTCGCATAACCGATTACACCCATTATCCTAATCCATACAAATTTTCTAATTATATATATAGTTATGTATGCTCAGCTCATAAAATTCAACCGTTTTTAGATATCGTTTATTTTCACAAATATGATATAATACACAACAATAATACACAATATAATCTAATGTGACTGTCCAAATCAGACTTCTCTGGAAGGATACATTACATCAAAAAAGCTTCGATTCAAACCACAACTTTTAAACGTTATAGCACTGTGATAGGGCTACCTCAGTGGCAGTTGTTAAAAAAAGTTGATAACACTACATAATAACAATGATCCACAAGGGGAAATAAACAGGGCTCGTGGTCTAGCCGGTTATGACGTCGCCTTGACATGGCGGAGATCCGGAGTTCGAATCTCCGCGGGCCCATATTTTTATTATTTTCCTTCTGTTATATTCTCATAATTATGAGGGAATAGTCTCAAGTCCTGAAAAAGCATATATAGTAATATAACAATATAAATAGATAGCCATTCATATGAAGGAGGCTTTTATAATATGGTTACGGACTTAAAAGAGTTTGCAAGAGCAGCAAAACCATCAGTTGCCGTCGTAGGCTTAGGTGGAGCGGGTTGTAATATTACAACATGGATAGCAGAAAAAGGTATTTCGGGCGGCACTATAATTGCTGCAAATACTGATGTGAATCACCTTTATGTTCAAAAAGCTGATAAAGTGATCTTGCTTGGAGAGAAAATCTGCAAGGGTCACGGTTGCGGGGGATACCCTGAAATGGGGGCACAGGCTACCAGAGAGGCTATTGGAGAGTTGAGAACTGAACTTGAAGGCACAAACCTCGTATTCCTTGTCGCAGGATTGGGCGGTGGAACGGGAACAGGTGCAATACCGGTTGTTGCCGAGCTCACACGCTCGCTTAACGCACTTACCATTGGCTGCGTTACAATTCCATTTACAATTGAAATGTCAAGAAGGGAAAAAGCAAGGGAAGCGATCAAACTGCTTGCAGAATCTTGTGACTCTGTTGTTATCATCGATAACTCAAAGTTAAGGGAAGTAGCAGGTAACCTTCCATTAAAAGAGGCTCTTAATGTCGCTAATGCTCTTGTGGGAGCATTTGTAAAGAATCTTACTGATACTATCACCCAGCCAAGTCTTGTGAACCTTGACTATGCAGACCTTCGTGCGGTCATGGAACGCGGTGGCATCTCATCTATCGGCATAGGAGAAGGGGATGGCGTGGAAAGGGTCATAAAAGCCGTATCCCAGGCCATCAGTACACCACTGCTTGATGTTACAAATATTTCCGATTGTTACGGTGTGCTTATCCATATTGTGGGAGGCGAAGACCTGACATTGGAAGAAGTTGCCGTCACAGGCGAATTGATCATGGATAAAGTGCCCAATACCAAGAGGATCATCTGGGGTGCAAAAGTAGATAATAACCTTACAGGAAAAGTACGTGTTATGGCAGTATTGACCGGTGTCCAAAGCCCGTTCGTATCCGGAGCGATGGAAACGGTCAAAGAAGCTGAACCTGAACCGATCAAAGAGGAGCCAAAACCGGAACCCAGGCCAGAGCCGCCAAAACCAAAGCCTGCACCAAAGATCCAGACGCCAAGACCAGTGCTAAAAGTTGAAGAAGAAAAGAGCAGTAATGAGTATATCTGGTATGCGATAATACTCCTGATAATCCTGGTAATGCTCTGGTATTTCTTCCTCAGGTAATCCTGTCGGAAAAAATTAACGGACTCGCCGCGATTCGAACGCGGGTCCGCGGGTTCGAAGCCCGCTAGGATATCCTGGCTACCCCACGAGTCCATGGGATTAACAACGGGTTTTTTCCCGTTGTGCAATACCCCTGTAATAATATCAGTATCATATAAAGTATTGGTGATTGGAGAAATTCCTGGGATGGACTTAAGCCAGAAGTTGTCTGCAAGGGAAAACTGAATAATGGTTCTTGTATGGTAATAACTCTGCTTTCAGATTTTGGTGATGTATATCCGGCATCAATGAAGGGTGTAATACTCGATATCGATCCAGGTGCAAATATCGTGGACATCACCCATTCAATTCCGCGTCATGATATACGCGCGGGGGCGTTCATATTAATGAACACTGCAAAATATTACCCTTCCGGAACAGTCCATATTGCAGTCGTTGATCCTGGTGTGGGAACAAAAAGACGTGCCATAGCGGTCAGGGCAGAATCAGGAGACGGCAAAATCCATTTTTTCATAGGGCCGGATAATGGCCTTCTTATTCCGGCAGCACAGAGTATCGGCAAGATAAAAGTCTATGAGATATCAAACAGAGCTTTATTTCGAGAAAATATATCCGCCACTTTTCACGGCAGGGACATTTTCGCGCCGATAGGAGCGCATATTTCGAAAGGTTTGGGGATTGAGAAGGTAGGCGGACGCATTAATGATTTTAATGTTCTTCATTTCGGGGCAGGAAGAAAAATAAAGGATTCTCTTCAGGGCGAAGTAATATATATTGATATATTCGGGAATATTATCACCAATTTTTCGGGAAAAACTGTGAATTTTCGACCAGGGGATGATTTGCTTATTGACAATAGAAAGGTGATATTTAGTCGTTCTTATGGTTTTTGTGAAGAAGGAGAGCCTCTTGCATTAATAGGAAGCCATGGATATCTTGAGATTGCAGTTAATATGGGAAGCGCAGCGAAGATGTTTTGCAAAAAGCAGGGTGATAAAATAAAGATTTGTATTGCTAAATAATACCTTATCCGGAGAGTTTCGATCTGAAATTATTCATAGAGAATCCAGAATTATTCAGGGATAAGTTATAAATAGTATTAAGTGATAATTATCATTATCATAATAAAACATAAGGCAGCCAACATTACACGCTTTATGAATGACCAGTAATCTACAATAAAAAGGTGGAAAAATGCTAAGAAAAAATGTCTCTATAAGTGATACCCATTTGAAGATGCTTGACCCCTTGCTTAAGAAACACCAGGGAAACCTATCCGCGGCAATGAGGGATATCATCGATTTCACAGGTTTTGTTACCGAAAATATGGGAAGCCTTGAAACTGCAAAAGATCTTTTTAAAGAAAAGAACCATGCAATGGAACAGACACGAAACCGTATTTACGGTATAACAATTCCCCTCACAATGTTCAGGTGGCTTTTAAGCAATCGAAGAACCAATATGCCGCCCATTAACGAGGCAATTCAGCTTTTCTCACAACAAAACATCAATAGTTATGATGTAAATTCCTTGAATAAGATAATCAATGAAGAGATCTCATTCCTTAACTGGCCGATCACTGTGAGTATCGGTAGCGAAAACGGCCACATCTCGGTCCAGATAACAGGAATCGATCCTGAAATAAATAGTTTCTATGCAAAAATAATAACAATTTTTCTCTCAAATAATAACAATAATCCCCAGAAAATTAGTAAACTTCTGCATTATCCGGCGTCAATATATATGCTTTTCTCAGGAGCCTCATCCCACGAAGAAGCACTGCATTCGATGCAGGAAACCTTTGGGAATAATGAAATTAATAGGATGCAGGGAGAAAATGATATGCTTTTGATCAAAGCAGAATCATAGACTTTTTGGATCGAAAGCATATTTATAAAAATATTTTTCCTGATAACAAATTCAACAGAATTCGTTACAGTTCGTATTAGTTCTGTGTTTTTATCGCCACAAGTTTGATTCCTGTCACATTTAGCCGATGACAAATCCCATGAACCGATCAGTTGCCACTCATTGATACTTGACAAACACTGAAAATATACCCCCGAAGCCGATTCTGGCAAAAGGTGGTAAAATTGCCATTAACCAGTATAGGGGGTTCTCTTCAGTGAATGTTTCATACAGATATAATAGTGAGTGAGATAAAACGTACATCCCATCACACCTCAATTTCACAATAAGGAAGCTTTTTGAACGCAATAATCTTAAGATGTAATATTCATGTGGAATTTAATCTCACTGAATATATTCGCGTGTGAAAAAATATACTTCTATTGTAAAGTGTTTATGATATGATGCAAATCAGCAATCACAGGAATATAATTAACATGAGCAATATTTCTGGTTGACTAAAGCAACAATTACTTGAAGTTTTTGACTGCTCCTTAATATCTCACCAAATATCGTTTTCATATGGTTATAAAAATATCTCACTGAATTGTTGTTGTTTGTGAATATTAATAATACTCAACCTTATATTAGTGTGCCTTCCAAATGAAATTATATGAATCAGGAAAAGAAGAAATCCATACTGGTTGTCGACAGTGAACCGGAGATAGCTGACCTGTTTGCCGAAATGCTTCTTATGGATGTAAATCCTTACATTGTCACCACAGCATTTACCGGAAAGGAGTGCCTGTCCGGAATTAAGAAAAATAAGCCGGATATGGTTTTGATGGATATAGAACTCTCGGATATAGGCGGATGGGATCTAATTGAAAAAATAAGAACATATAATCCCGATTTGCCCGTTGTGGTCATTACATCAAGAACACCCCAAATCAACGATATGTTTCGACTTTCCCAGGTGTCTGATTATCTGATGAAACCCGTTACCCTGGATTGCCTCCATATGGCCGTAAAAGATGCCATTGAAATCCCTTGCCTTCTTGAACAATGCGTTGAAACATTCAAGGATTACAAGGAAAATAAGGATATGATGTATTTATTGTTCTTGATGCTAAAACAAAGCATCATTGACAGGAAAAGATTTTTCCTGATGCGACAGCTTTATCCTGACAAGAAACTTGAAAAAGACCCTGGAAGCAAGAAGCTGCTGGATAACTTGAAAGAAAAGATCACGGCAGCACAAACCGAGATAAAATATTTCAAAAATGGCAGGTTCCTGCTAGCCTGAACCTTGATATTTGCCCTTTTTTTTCCTATTCGACACACGTTTTTCACACCTTTTTCACAACACCGTTTATATGCAAGTATCATAATAATGATAATTAGAAGCAAGGTTTGGCGTAATGACGCCACCTAACTCTATAAAAATAAAATATATAAATGGAGGCGTTATGAAAGCTAAAGGAACAAATATACTACGAAATGAACACGCCGATGTCGGTATTGGTACACTGATCATTTTCATCGCCATGGTGCTTGTCGCAGCTGTGGCAGCAGCAGTGCTTATCCAGACATCCGGGATTTTACAACAAAAAGCAACAACTGTAGGCAAGGAAGCCACATCAGACATATCTTCAAACTTGAAGATCATATCGATCGTAGCCACTGTAGGTTCAAATTCTGAAAATGCTACAGCACTTGCCTTTGCAATGGAGGTATCAGCAGGTGGAAATCCTATTGATATAAGTAAAACTCAGGTGAAATATATAGATGATACACATGCAAATTTCATTGATATTTCTTCCACTTATAGTGAAGAACGGACATTAGATAGCGACCCTCTTATCCTGTCTCCCGGGGATCTTGGTAAATTTACAATTGATCTTCAGGGCAATAGTATGAATTTGTCTGCCAGAAAATCTGCCACTCTTCAGATCATACCTGAAAAAGGTACAATGGTCATAAAAGATATAGTTGCCCCATCAACATTTGGAGGAAATACACGGTATCAGTTATTCCCATGAGGAAAATTCTAAGAAGGTGAAAAATATGAATAAACAAAAAAATAGTATATTAATAAATGATACGGCAGATGTTGGAATTGGGACATTGATAATCTTTATTGCAATGGTTCTTGTGGCAGCTGTAGCTGCAGCAGTGTTGATCCAGACATCCGGCATACTGCAGCAAAAAGCTCAACAGACGGGTAAGGAAGCAGCGACAGAAGTGACTTCCAATTTGAATATTATATCAGTTATCGGTAATATCAATGAAACCAGTGACAATATTGAAAATTTTACCATAGCCGTACAATTATCGGCTGGAGGGCAAAATATCGACTTTCAATCTGTGATTTTAAAATATATTGATAGTCAAACAACAGATACAATGAATACAACCAGTTCGATAACCAATGTAAGTCTAGTAGATACAACAACGTATTTCTACACTGAAAATCGCTCTGTTGGAACTGCAAATCAAGTGTTGCAGGTAGGTGAACTTGGAATACTTACCCTTAAACCAACCAACGGATTGGGTCTTCGGGAAAAAGGCCTTATTGAGATTGTTCCGGAAACAGGTACAATGGTCATGAAAGAAGTAATAGCCCCATCAACCTGGGGAACCAAGAAATTTATACAGCTATTCCCCTAAAAGGGGAATTTTTTTTCTTTTATTTTGGAGAATAACATGAAAGCAAACCAAAAATTCCTGATGAACAATGAAAGAGGTGATATAGGAGTCGGAACTTTGATCATATTCATCGCAATGGTGCTTGTAGCTGCAGTAGCAGCAACAGTACTAATATATACAACTGGGGCGCTTCAGCAAAAAGCAACGAAAACAAGCAAAGAGGCGACACAGCAGATATCTTCGAATATCGTCGTGGAACAAGTCCTTGGAGATCGGGGTTCAGTCGCTAATCTGACTATACAAGATTTATTGATAAGGCTTAAACCCGATGTAGGTACTACGTCGATAGACTTGAGGCAAGTTATTGTAACGGTTATGGATACAACAATACGCACTGACTTAACTTATTCTAATAATACCAGCAGTTCATCATATACTGCTATAGCGGTGCGGGATGAAGATAACTCATTTTCTGTTGATACGCCAGTACTTAATAGTGGAGATCTAATAGAAATCAAAGTACCTGCCACTTCTATACCAGGTATAACCCTGGCCCCAAGAAAAACTTTCTGGCTATCTTTGAACCAGGAACTCGGACAGGCTGTAAATCTCGAAATAGCAACACCTAATTCGTTCGGAGTAAACGTATATGTCCGACTATACCCGTAACAGCAGGGGGATCATATGGGTTTCTCAACCTCTGCTGTTGTGGTTATTTTCACCGCATCCATAATGTATATGGCATCAATGTTCTATCCGCTGGCTGATATGTCCTATCAGCAGTTACAAGAGGCAAAAAAGATTTCCAATGAATTATGGAACGAAAAATTGAATACAAAAATAGTTATAACGAAATGGCAAGGGAATAACCTCACCGTCTTTAACAATGGATCAATTCCACTGAATTCCAGCAAGATCAATGTAATTATTGACGGGATATTTAAATCCAGCCCCTCTTATACCGTAAATCCCTCTGGCATATGGCCCCCCAGGGCATCCATTGATGTAAATATCGGAACTGGAAGCGGTAAGGTAAAGATAATCGTCGCAAATGGCGCAGCTGATTATTATTCGCTGCCCTAGGAGATTAAAATGGGAGCAGGCGCATCAGCAACTCAGATGGTCTTTTTCATCACATCTGTAATAATTGCATTAAGTGTAGTTGGAGCGATGTTCCTGAATATCCAATCTATCTCATCAGCTGCGATTGTTGGGAGTAAGACATTAGCTGAACAATTAAAGACAGATATCACGATCATAAACGATCCCGAATATATTCCTTATTCCAGCGGTAATTATTCATTTTATATAAAGAATACTGGAAAAGAAGGCCTGAGCATACAATATATTACAGTCATCATAGACGGGACTATTATTACTGACAGCAACCTTAATAAAACAATTCTTGAGGGCGGCCAGATGTGGCTTTCAGGAGATGTCCTGCAAATAGATGCAGCAACTTCCCTTGAGTCAGGCAGCCATAATCTCAGGATCATAACAGGGAATGGAATTGAAGATACTCTTCTTTTCGGGACACCTTGATTATGGCAGGATATAATTTTGTGCTTGACAGGGACGAATTGAACCAGATGCTTGGCGGAGGGTTCCCGAAAGGTTCCCTGATAATGATAGACGGTCCCAGCGGAAGTGGAAAAAGCGCATTGTGCCAGAGATTTGCATTTGGTCTTCTTGATAATAAAAACACAGTTACATACATATCAACTCAATTGACCACAAAAAATTTCATCGGCCAGATGAAATCACTTGATTATCCCATCGGCATCAGGTTGCTCAAAGGAGAATTATTGTATATCCCGGTTTTTCCATTGTTAAAAGAATCCAAACCCAGGATCGATTTTATTCAGCGCCTGATGGGCGCAGAAGGACTTTATGAGAAAAATATTATTATAATAGATACTCTTTCAGCACTTATCCGATACGGGACAGACGCAGCAAAAAGCCTTGAGTTAATTTCATTTTTTAAGAAAATATCGGGTATGCAGAAAACCATAATAATTACAATGGACAGCGCTGAGTTGCCAACTCATGTTGTTTCCGAATTCAAAGATGCTGCCGAGATCCTGATAACATTAAAAATGCGGCAGATGGGGACTGAAATGCTTCGGACAATGATAATAAATAAATATTCACGGCCTGAAATTCAAGTCGGGGCAATGATCGGGTTTAAGGTAGAAGCAAAAAGTGGCGTCATGATCAACATTTCCGGAGTTTCATAAAGAGGTGATTATCCTGGATGATAAATTCGAAGAAGCCTTAAAAAGAAACCCACATCTTGCAGAGTACGTAGCCAAAAGTAAGAAAGAACTCGGAGCCATGCCTGATTTCTTTCCCAAATTATCCCGTGATATTGTGGACATCCCTATACCTTCTATTATTTATCCTGTGGGTGATCCGATATTTATCCATATAAAAGGGGACAAGGTCACAAAGCAAATATTCTATATAGCGGTTGAGCCTGCTCTTTTACCTGATGAGTCAAAAAAATATAAGCTTATAATGGATTCTATTCTCGAAAAAGCTGCGGATGAAGTTGTTCCTGAAAATGAGGAACAGTTGAGAAAGTTAATGATGAAACTTTTTAATGAATCTACCCAAGTCATAGGAAAATTCGCCCCAATTGGAATATTTGATAAAATCCTTGGTGCAAAAGCCATATCTTTATCCACGGATGAATATGATAAGATCTCATATTTCCTGGACAGGGATGTGATCGGTCAGGGTCCGATAGAGCCTGTAATAAGGGATCCTTACCTTGAAGACATTCACAGTATAGGGGTAAGCGGAATTTTTATAGTGCATAAGATAATGGGCATGCTTACAACAAATTTGACTTTTGGCACCCAGGAAAACCTGAGTCACTGGCTGCATACAATGGGTGAACGTATCGGAAGGCCTGTAAGTGACGCGCGCCCTTTGATCGATGGTTCTCTTCCTGATGGTACAAGGATCGCCGCTATTTACAGTACAGACGTTAGCCGAAGAGGTTCCAGTTTCACCATGAGAAAATTCATGGAAATACCGGCGAGTATTCCCCAGCTTATTAAATGGGGAAGTGTCGACGCAAACATGTGTGCATATCTCTGGCTCCTGCTTGAGAACCAGATGAGTATATTCTTCAGCGGTGAAACAGCAAGCGGTAAGACAACAATGCTTAACGCTGCATTACCTTTCATTAGCAGCAAATCAAAGATGTATACAGTAGAGGATACTGCTGAAGTACTTCCCCCTCAGCCGGCCTGGCAGCAATTGATCACACGCAATGATGGCCCGGTAGAATCACAGGTTGATACATTTACTCTCCTGAAAGTAGCTCTGCGGTCAAGACCAAACTATATCATTGTAGGTGAGATCCGTGGCGCAGAAGGAGCTGTCGCATTCCAGGCAATGCAGACAGGACATGCTGTTCTTGCCACGTTCCATGCTTCATCGGTTAAAAAACTTCTCCAGAGGCTTTCCGGTGAACCCATCAATATTCCGCCAACATTTGCGGATAACCTCAATGCAGCATTAATTCTTCAGGCAATCTACAGGAAAGGAAAATACTTGCGAAGATGCACTTCGGTTGATGAAATTGAAGGGTACCTGGAAGAAGCAGGCGGTGTAATAACCCGGGCTGTCTTTGAATGGGATTTCACAAATGACAGGCATCGTTTCAGGGGCATGAATAATAGTTTTCTTCTTGATAAGATTGCAACGAAACAGGGTTATGATGATAAGCGCCTGATATATGACGACCTTGCATTACGTGCCAAAATCCTTAACAGGATGGTTGAAGAAAATATCCTGGATTATTATAAAGTTAGAGATATAATTTGGGCTTACCAGGCAAGAGGTCTTGAAGGTATTCCATTCGAGGTATGAACTATGAATACGAAAGTCATATTTCACTGTCTTGGGATCTCGCAAAAAAACTATTTTAAGAATTTTGTAATACCTGTAATTATTTTTGCGATCTTATTTCCAGCCATAATCCTGGTTCTTGTCCCTTCGGTCCTGGAAGGAATAATGGTCGTGGGTGTAATACTCGTACCCATTGCGCTTTTTGCTATTGTTTTAATATATCCGATCTCAGGCCTTGAAGGCAAGAAGAAAGAAATTGACAACAATATTCACTATTATATTACCCATATGGGGGTTCTTGCGACATCACAGATGACAAGGGTCGATCTGTTACTCAAGCTATCACATACCGAAGCCTATGGTTACCTGGCAAAAGAAACGGGAAGGATACATGCCCTAATTTATTACTGGCACGTAAGTTTCCCGGTGGCGTGCAGGTTCATAGCACAGCGAACGCCATCTGTGCTTTTTTCAGATTTTCTTGACAGGATGGCGCATTCTGTCCAGGCAGGGCAGGGATTTGAAGAGTTCGTTATTTCAGAGCAGACGGTGGTAATGAACGATTTCATGACAATGTACCAGGATTCTTTGAATTCCATCGATATGATAAAGGAGATGTTCATTTCGATGTGTATGTCCCTCATATTCATTGTGGCATTTGCAATTATTATGCCCATAATTACCGGAATGGATTCCATAATACTCCTTGGTGGCGCAATAGCCATATTCATTGGAACTGAATTAGTGATATTATTGTATGCAAGGTCAAAAGTACCCGCTGACAGGATATGGCATACACTTGAAATTGAAACTGTAGCTGATCGCAGGATCAAGTGGTCTATGCCGGTTTCTTTGTTTCTTTGCATAATCGCTACGGGACTTGTACTTATTTTTACTAAATTGCCAACACCTATCATGTTCGCAGCTTCATTAACCCCGCTATTACTTACCGGACTGATTGCGCGGACTGAAGAAAACAAGATCAAGAGATACGATAATAATTTTGGCTCCTTCATCAGGTCACTGGGAGGAGCAGCCGGCTCAAGAAGCGGACTTATTCTTGAATCATTGAAAGAATTGACTTCCCATGATTTCGGCCCGCTTTCTGAAAATGTAAATAACCTTTATAAGAGACTCAAAACAAGGCTCAATACATTGCGTTCGTGGGAACATTTTGCAGCAGGAACGGGGAGCAATCTTATAGAACGCTTTGCAACAATGTTCGTGGAAGGGACAAATGTAGGTGGAAAACCAGCCATTATTGGAGATATAATTAGCAAGAATTTCATGAGTATACTTTCAATGAGAAAATTGAGATACAGCAGCGCTTCAAGCCTTATAGGCGTGCTCTATGGCATGACGGCTGGAATTGCAGCGACTATGTTTCTTGCCGTGTCCATAATTGCTATGCTGGCAAGAATGTTTTCAAATGTTTCCATCCCTGATATCGACATAGGGATTTCAATTGCTACAATCTCGGCCACAAACATTCCATTGATGACTACGATGCTGATGATAATGATGGTTTGTCATTCCCTGATTTCCTCGATGCTTATTAGAATTGTTGATGGGGGTCATCATTTTAATACATACACCCATTTTGTAGGGCTTGTATGGATTTCTGCTCTGACTGCCGAATTAACGATGCAGGGAATGGGACCGCTCTTGGGAATGTAATCATGCAATTTCACACATACATCACACTTTTGTTTATACCAATGTGGGAAAGATTAGCATGTATATAATAATGAAATCAACTTTGAAAAACAGATATCTAAAATATACTATATTGGAGGAAGAATGGCAGGAAAAATATTGCTGGTAGATGATGCGGCATTCATGCGAATGATGCTTAAGAAGATCATCTCACCTACAGGACACGAATTGGTTGAAGGAGTCGATGGTTCAGACGGTGTTGCGAAGTACAAGGAGCATAAGCCCAATCTTGTATTCCTGGACATTGTTATGCCTAACATTGACGGTATTGAATGTCTCAAGCAAATAATGGCTTTTGATAGTAATGCTAAAGTTATCATGTGTAGTTCAATAGGCCAGCAGACTGTTGTGAATGATGCGATCAAAATAGGTGCAAGAGATTTTATAATAAAGCCATTTGATGCTGCAAAAGTTCTGGAAGCCGTATCCAAGAATATGTGATCAGGGTTTACCAATGTCCAGGATAAGAGTCCTTGTTGTTGATGATTCAGCTTTCATGCGTAAGATCATCACTGATATTCTGGCAGGATCCCCTGAAATAGAAGTTATCGGCAAGGCTAGAAACGGACAGGAAGCCATTGAAAAGGTCACCGAGCTAAGACCGGATGTAGTCACTATGGACATCGAAATGCCCGGACTTGACGGCTTACATGCGCTTGGTTATATTATGAGTGAGTGCCCCACACCAGTTATCATGCTAAGTGGCGCTGAATCAAACCAGGCTGATGTCACGATGACAGCTTTTCAGTATGGAGCAGTTGATTTTATTCTCAAGCCTTCCGGAAATATCAGCCTTGATATGGTAAAGATCAAGGAGGAAATCGTGAAAAAAGTAAAAGCCGCTTCAAGTGTACAGGTCCATAAGCTTGGTTTTATCGAAGAAGAGAAAAAATCCGATATCATTGAAGTTAAATCCCTGAAAGAGAAAAACGAATCCCCTAAAAAGAGCATATTTCATAAAATTATAGTAATAGGATCATCTACGGGAGGCCCAAGAGCATTGCAGCAGGTCATTCCCCTGTTACCCTCCAATCTGCATGCCCCGGTCCTTGTTGTACAGCATATGCCCGCAGGATTTACCAAATCCCTGGCAGAACGTTTGAATTCTCAATCCATGATCAAAGTAGTAGAGGCATCAGAAGGTGATATTCTTGAATCAGGAACGGTATATATCGCTCCCGGAGATTTTCATATGACCATAAAACAACAGAAAATCAACGGAGATATGAAGGATGTAATTGTCCTGACAAAAGGTGAAAAAGTCCAGGGTGTGCGCCCTTCAGTTGATGTTCTTCTCAATTCAGTAACACCGATATTTGGACAGAACTCACTCGGCGTGATACTTACAGGAATGGGTTCGGACGGAACCGATGGTATCAGGAAACTTAAACTTGCAGGCGGCAAGGTGATGGCCGAGGATGAATCAACGTGCGTGGTCTATGGCATGCCCAGGTCCGTAATTGAACAGAAACTGGCTGATTACATTTTGCCAATCGGCAAAATAGCCGAAAACATAGCCCTAATTTCATAGAGGAAATACTTATGGATGACATGTCTGAATATAAAGAAATGTTCGCGGTTGAATCTGCCGAACATCTTCAATCGATGAATGACGCACTTTTGCATCTTGAAAAAGATCCACAGAACAGTGAAACAATAAATATAATGTTCAGGGCGGCCCATACCCTCAAAGGCATGTCTGCCACCATGGGTTATTCCAATATTAAAGAGCTCACCCATAATATGGAAAACCTGATGGACAGGGTCAGGAAGAATGAAACTAATCTTGACTCTTCTTCAATAGATATATTGTTTGAATGTCTCGATACACTTGAAATAATGGTGGAAACACCTGAAAAATCCTCTGAAGTTGATATTTCTTCCCTTATCAATAAAATTTCATGCCTGTCAAAAAATGGTCCTGCGGTTGTTTCATCAAATACGGAAAAAAACCTTTCAACTGAACATGTGGTACATGAGAATGTGGGGAATAATGATACGCCCAGCATTGCGCAAAAAAATCCCGCCGAATTAGACGGATGTAACATTTTTGAAATAACGGTCACACTTCATGAATCCTGTTTGTTGAAATCTGCCCGCTCAACCGTGGTAATGAGAAATTTGTCGGAGCTTGGTGAGATTATTGACACTATTCCTCCAGTAAAGGATCTGGAAGATGAAAAATTCGACCATGAATTCAATGTTATTATATCAACGAAAGAAGATGTAAAAAATTTAGAAGATGCTGCAAAAAAAGTATCTGAAATAATAAAAGTTGAAGTTAAATCCCACCAGGGTTCAAACACGAAGAAAAAAATCGAAGATAAAAATTCTGCAAATGAAGGCAGCAAAAACTCTATAAAAAGCGTCCAGAGTGTCCGGGTAAGCATAGAACGCCTGGATTCCCTTATGAACCTCGTAGGGGAACTGATCATAAACAAAATCAGACTGATGCAGCTAGCCAGTGTTCATAAATTAGACGCTCTCGAAGAGGCTCTTGCCAGTCTTAACAGGCTTACGAATGATTTGCAGGAAGAAATAATGGCATCAAGAATGGTGCCCATTGATCAGATTTTTAACCGGTTTCCCAGAATGATCAGGGACCTTGCGAAAAAAGAAGAAAAAGAAATCGATCTGATATTGGAAGGCGGGGATATTGAACTGGATAGAACTGTACTGGATGAGATTGGAGATCCTCTTGTCCATATCCTCCGGAATTGCGTGGACCATGGGATAGAATTACCCGATGTGAGAAAACAGAATGGAAAGAACCCGAAAGGTACAGTAAAATTAATCGCCAGGCGGGAAAAGAATCATGTTGTTGTTGAAGCAATTGATGATGGTAAAGGCATGGACCCCCAAAAGATGAGGGAGTCTGCTATAAGAAAGGGAATAATGGCACCGGAAGAGGCATCAAAGCTTTCGGATACTGAAGCGATCAACCTGTCATTTTTGCCCGGGTTCAGCACTGCTGAGAAAGTAACGGATATCTCAGGGAGAGGAGTTGGAATGGATGTTGTAAGGACCAAGATAGGAGGCATGGGGGGTTCGATAAAACTTGAGTCCGTTTTAGGGAAAGGAACAACGATAACTCTGAAGCTTCCATTGACAGTCGCTATAATACATTCCCTTATGGTAAAAGTAGGAACAGATATCTATGCAATACCTATCACGAATGTGATAAGGGATTTATCGATCAAGAAAGAGGATATTAAAACCATCAAAGGTGAAGAAGTAATTTTGATCAGGGGAGAAGTACTGCCTTTAGTTCGATTACATAAACTTTTTGATATTAAAAGTAATGGTTCGGAAGAACTCCTTGTAGTGGTAGTTGAACGCGCTGGCAGTAATGTGGGACTTGTTGTTGATCAGGTTATAGGCCAGCAGGAAGTTATAATCAAGAATCTTGATAACAATATTCTTAAAGGGATCAAGGGTTTTGCTGGAGCCACGATCCTTGGAGATGGCAATGTTGCATTGATACTTGATGTGGTGACATTATTATGACGAATTTAGCCCCCCCTTCAATTATTCGTGAAGATGAAAAGGAATTTATAGAATTAAAGGCCATCATCAAACGAAAAATCGGATTTAACTGTGAAGACTATAAACAGCCTCATCTGAAGAGAAGGCTTGCTGTAAGGCTTCGTGCGACACACTCTACATCCTATAAGGATTATGTCCAGGTGCTTTCAAAAAATGAAGACGAAGAACGACAGCTAAAGGAAACGTTAACAGTTAATGTCACGGAATTATTCAGGAACCCCGAAACATATGAATCAGTCCGGGCCAATGTTCTTCCCGAATTGATCAAGTACAAGGGAAATAATAAGGTTATCAAGGTCTGGAGCGCAGGATGTTCAAATGGGGAAGAGCCTTATTCAATCGCAATTCTTTTGAATGAATATCTGGGAATTTCCACGAAAAGATACAATATTTCGATCCTGGGTACGGATATCGATGATGACTCGCTTGGAAAAGCAGAAAATGCCGTATTCCAATCCAGGCAGCTTGAAAAATTAGGAAAGGAAAGGATCGACCGGTTTTTTGTTAAGAAGGAGAACAATTACCAGGTCATTGATGATTTGAAGAAAGTGGTGAAAGTGAAACGCCATGATCTGATATCCGGGCCAAAATTATCGGGATTTGACATAATATTTTGCAGGAATGTTACAATCTATTTTGAACAAAAATTACAGGAGATATTGTATATGAATTTTTATAATGCTCTGAATGAAGGGGGATACTTTGTTATGGGAAAGACAGAAACACTGGTCGGGCCTGCAAGCCAATTGTTTAAACGTTTTGATTTGAAAGAAAGAATTTATGCAAAGAAGGAAAAAATATGAATGATGCAAGAACACTTACGGATTTTCAGACAGATGCGCTGAAGGAAGTTGGGAACATTGGGATCGGGCATGCAACAACTTCCCTTTCTCAGATGGTCAATAAACAGGTAGGGATATCGTTGCCTGAACTTAAATTAATACCTTTGATCAAGGTGCCGATACTTGTAAAAAATGAAGAACCTGTTGTGGGGATAATTCTTGAACTTAAAGGCGATGCAAAAGGCTTTATACTCCTTTTATTGTCAAAACAGACAGCAAAGTTCTTAATAAAACTTGTGATTGGCGAGTCAGATGTGACAAAAGGATTCGATGAAATGGAAACTTCTGTTTTAAAGGAATTGGGAAATATCATGGGGGGCACATACATTTCCTCTCTTTCAAATTTCCTGTCCATATCAATAGGGTTGTCCACGCCATCAGATATATACGATATGTCAGATGCAATAATCAACCAGGTCGTATGCCTTATGGGCCCGGATGTTGAAGATGTCTTGTTCCTCAAGACCGAATTTGACATAAATTCCGAAAAAATTGACGGGAAAATATTGATATTTACGGATTCATCCTCTCTTGCAAAGATGCTGGACGCTATTAACAAGTTGGTTGGGAAATAAGATTTTCCCGTTCATCCTGGTTATTTTTCGCTGCTGCTTTTTTCGGGTAATATCTGCAAAGTAAGCGAATAATAGTACTTGAATTTACAATTTGGTGGTTTTTATAGCTGTGAAAAAAAATATACATGATAATAATAATTATTAGCATTATAATAATGAGCATAATAATATGGCTCAGTTATATCCAAAAATAAACGAATTATAATGTATGGATACAAACCCTGAAAAGATAATTATTGGAATTGCAGAATTTGTCGTTGTCCATAACCCGGCCGTACTTATTACTATTGGTCTTGGGTCATGCGTGGCAATCGCAATTCGTGATCCTGTTGCAAGATTCGGGGGCCTTTCCCATATTCTTCTTCCAAGTATATCGGAGTCAAATAATAAAAGTAATCCCATGAAATTTGCCGATTCAGCGATCGAAATAATAGTAGATAAACTGCTGGAAAAAGGATGCGTGAAAAGCAGGCTGGAAGCAAAAATCGCAGGTGGAGCGAGTATGTTTAACATCAGCGGCAATACTATCAATATGGGAGAAAGAAATATTGAAGCGGTCAAGAAGAAGCTCAACGAATTGAAGATCCCGCTTCTTGCCAGTGACACGGGTTCTAATTACGGAAGGACTGTGGAATTCCACATTGCTTCAGGGATCATGTATGTAAAAAGCGCTTTTCACGGCGTTAAGGAAATTTAGTGCCCCAGTTCCACGGGAACACATTCTGCACATTCGAATTGTAATGTAGTATGAATTATCTGGAATCTTTCCCTGACAGCCCGGTTGATTTTCATTATCAATTCCTCTGTCTGCTGAACATGTATCCTGTCAACAAGCACATGCGCGCTCATGGCATGGATATTTGAACAGATGCTCCAGACATGGATATCATGTACTCCTTTTATCCCTTCAAATTCCATTATCACTTTTTTGAGGGTATCAACATCTACATGTTTCGGGGCAAATTCAAGAAGTATCCTGATCGAACCAAAAACGAGTTTGATCGCCCCATAAAGCAGCATTATGCCTATTACGATGCTAAGAACGGGGTCTATAACGGTATTCCCGGTGAAAATAATAACCAATGCGCCCACTATCACTGCAATTGATGCAAGGGCATCACCGATCACATGCAAGTAAGCTCCTTTAATATTGAGGTCATGATGATGGCCATGTAATTTTAGTGCCACCCAGGCATTTATCATAAGACCTGTAGTTGCGATAAAGAGCACTTCAAGACCCTTTACGGCAGGCGGATCTAAAATCCTTTCATATGCCTCATAACAGATCAGAACTGCGATCCCGATTATTGTCAATCCATTAAATAGGGCCGCAAAAATCTCAAACCTGTGATAACCGAAGGTGACACTTCCATTGGATGGGCGCTCCGATATCCTGATCGCCCCATAGGTGAGCAATAAGGCTACAACATCCATGAACACATGTGCAGCATCAGAGATAAGAGCAAGACTATTGGATATTACCCCACCTGCAAGTTCAAGGAAAAAGACCAGTGCGGTCAGGATAATTGCAGTTTTCAAATTCTTATTGATATCTTCCATTATAGATGCTTGCTACCCAACAAGTTTTATATTGTTTTGTTTCTATTTATTATTTGTCTATCCCCCAAATGCAGAATTCCCATCTGTTTTTCCGGGATACAAGGTTAAGATTATGAATAGAGAAGAAGAGCTGCTCAGAAAAATCCTGGAAAAATTAGAAAGTATAGATGAAAATCTGGAAAGTATATCCGAAAAGTTGAATAAGCCTCTTTTGGTGATATCTCCCGAAACTAAGATCAAAAAACCGCTGGAAAATACACAAAGTGTCGTATACACCACCAAAGTTGAATAAATCCCTACACTTTCTTTTTCTTTAAGGATTTCTTTAATGATTTAAGACAGAGTTCCATCCCTTTTATTGCATTATTGCTATCAGGAGCCAGTTCAAAAGCAGATTCAAAAGCTTTGAATGCTTCTCTGTAATCCCCTTTCTTATAAAGGATATTACCCTTATTTATCAAGAAAATATGGTCCTCTGGGGTTAATTCAAGCGCTTTTTCGTAGCAGGTAAGTGATTCATCAATTTTTCCCATTCTTGCAAGAGCAAGTCCTTTGTTATTCCATGCAATGCTATTTTGCCCATCTATCCTGAGCGATATGTCAAAATAATCTATAGCCTGGTCATATTTTCGCTTTGAGAAGAATGAATTTCCCTTGATAAGGTAATCCTTTGATTCTTCTTGGATCTCATGTTTTGGTATCTCCTTATTATTGACTTCAATTTCAGATATGGGATTTTCCTGGCTTTCTGCCTTTACAGATATCACATTTTCAGGTTGTATTGAGGGAGTTTCAATTACAGTTTCAACAGGTTTAATAATTTCAGGTTGGGACTCAGTAACCTCTGGCGCCACACCTTGTTCTGGTTGAATAAGAACCGGTATTTCTTCAAGCACTTTCTCTTCTTCTGGCATGTCAGATGCTATCTTCTGCAAATCGATTTTTTCACCGGTTTGCCCCATTTTTGTGATCGCAAGCCCTTTATTACTCCATATTTTCTCAACTTTCGGATTGATCTCAAGAGCTTTATCATAGGATTCTATCGCTTCTGATAGACGATCGAGTTTTCCAAGGGTCAATCCCTTATTATTCCAGACAGTTTCGTCTTTTGGATTAATTTCTATTGACCTGTCATAGGCGCGAAGGGCCTCTTCAAAGTTCCCGCTTTCATATAATATATCTCCTTTTATGCACCATGCACCGGAATCAAGCGGATTTTTTTCAAGTATCTTATCATAACATGCGATAGCTTCTATAGTTCGCCCCAGTTTAGCCAGAGCAATGCCTTTATTGTACATCACTTCTTCATCATCCGGTTGAAGTTCTATTGCTTTAAGATAACAAATTACTGCCTCTTCAAATCTGGCAATTCTTGCCATAGCAAGCCCCTTATTATTCCATACATCAGCCATTGCGGGATTTATTTTAAGTGCCCTGTCATAACATTGGATGGCTTCAGTATACATACCGCTTTCCACATGTGTATTGCCTTTGCTGATCCATGTGAAAGCATCTGCGAATGAATTGTCAGGGGATATTTCCAGTACCATTGAAACTCCATATATCAGTCTCATATATATAATGAATTAATTAATATTGCTTATCCTATTTAATGTTTATTTAAATCTAATGTAATATCCTCCGTATGATTTTTTTTGAGCAAAAATATATACAATAAAAAGATAATTACACAAAATATTTGAAAGGCTGGAAACGGAATGGAAATATTCGCGGTTTTATTGACTATTGTGGGTCTTATAATATTTGAGACCATTAGCAGTATAGACAATGCCGTAATTAACGCAGAAGTCCTTTCAACTATGTCAAAGAGAGCCAGGAAGTGGTTCCTGTTCTATGGTTTATTTTTTGCGGTTTTTGTAATAAGAGGAATGCTCCCCTGGTTTATAGTATGGGCCACCAATCCATCTCTCGGACCTGTTAATGCGCTTACTGCCACTTTTAGTAATGATCCCCAGATCGCAAGAGTGATCGAAGAATCATCACCTTTCCTGCTTGTTGGAGGAGGTATCTTCCTCATATTCCTGTTCTTCCACTGGCTTTTTATTGAAGCTAAGAATTACGGCCTTCGCGGCGAGAGGTTTTTTCATAAACATGGAGTATGGTTCTTTGCAGTGGTATCTATTATCTTAACCGTCACTGTCTGGTTCGCCTTGAAGAAAAATCCGTTCATGGCTATGGGGGCTGTTGTGGGATCAACAGCTTTTTTCATTACCCATGGATTTAAACAAAATGCGGAAATGCATGAAAAAGAACTTATTGGCGGCAGCAACATGAGCGATTGGAGCAAGATCCTGTATCTTGAGGTGATAGACGCCACTTTTTCGATTGATGGCGTCGTGGGCGCATTTGCTTTCACGTTGTCTGTTCCGCTGATACTGATCGGTAATGGGATAGGAGCTTTTGTGGTAAGGGAATTGACGATCAGCAACATTGAAAGGGTCAAAAGATATATTTACCTGAAAAACGGGGCGATGTACTCGATATTTTTCCTGGGCACCATAATGGTTCTTGACAGTTTCGGTTACCATATAAAAGAATGGGTGTCACCGGTTATTACGATAAGTGTAGTAGGTTATTTCTTCTATTTATCCAGGAAGAATTTATAATTAATTTTAACTGGGACTCTACCATTTCCCCTAATAAATGTGTTTATTCATATTGCTAGTGTATATCATAATGCTAATACTTATATTAATGCGCATGCATATAAGATGTAACATTTTTTCAAGCGAAATCTAAACGAAAAAAGTGGAAAAGAAAAAGATTGAAAAAATTTGGCAAGAGGATACGGTGGAAAAAAATGAAGAACGTTTACAGAAAATGGTATGCCCATAGAATCACCCTTGGAATATTATTGATATGTTTGCTTGTGGGCGGTGCAAATGCACTGATGAACGATGAAAATGGAAAGCATGATGCAGATGAGAATGGTTTATCAAATGAAGATATACAAAAATTATACAAAGGTAAAAATGCTCTGGGTCATATAGAACAGCTCGTTAATGTTGGTCCGCGAGTAGCCGGTGGAGATGCTGAAAAAAAAGCAGCCAAATACATTTCCAGAAAGATGGTAAGCTATGGTCTTGATGTGACCATCCAGAAGTTTCCAATCCTTTATTTCGAAGATAAAGGTTCGACTCTAAAAGTAGTGAATGGACATTCATTAAATCCCAACACTTTGTTCTATTCGCCGTCTGGTGAAATAACTGCACAAATTGCAGATTGTGGACTGGGGTATCCAGAAAATTTCACAACCTGTGGAGCATCTGGCAAGATAGCTCTTATCCAGCGTGGTGAGATATTTTTCTGGCAAAAAGTTCAGAATGCGGCAAATGCAAGCGCACTGGCAGCAATCATCTACAACAACCAACAGGGTAATTTTACTGGTACCCTGACATTTGTCACAGATATACCGGCAGTTGGTGTCAATGATACAGAAGGGAAATATCTTGTTAAGCTCCTGAAAAGAAAAACAGTAACTGGAAAAATCAAAGTAGATACTATAACTGAGAACCGCACGAGCCAGAATGTGATTGGCACAATGAAAGGTAAAGATCCTGAAAAGGGTATTGTTTACCTTGGAGGACACTATGACTCGGTTTCATCCAGTCCCGGAGCCAATGACGATGCTTCAGGAATCGGGGCAATGCTTGAAACAGCCCGTTTACTATCCACTTATAAATATAAAAACAAAGCGACCCTTAATTTCATAGCTTTTGGTTCAGAGGAAACCGGACTGGATGGATCCTTTAATTATATAGAGAAGAATCGTAAGGAAGTATCAGCAAAGGGTATTGGAATGATCAATCTGGACATGATCGGTGTTGGAGGTAAACGTCTTATTGGCAATATTGACAATAATAGTTCAAACCTTACGAACTACACCAGAAATAAGGCATCAGCCATGAATCTGGGCTGGAAGCCATTTACTGCAGAAGCAAACAGCGACCATACCTATTTCGAGGAGGCAGGTGTTCCTGCGGTCTTCATTTATCAAAGTGAAGATCCGTGGTATCATACTTCTAATGATACTATTGATAAAATAAATAAAGTAAAACTTGAGAAAAATGGCGAGCTGGCAACTGCAACCATATACGGCTGGGCAAAGAATCCCCAACAACGTGCAAAGTCAGGAATGCCTGCAGGGGCCGCTAGCTCCTTGAAAAAGGCCAGTGTGCATCACGACATTCTATATAGTGAAGAATAAAAAAAAGAAGGAGCAATTTATTGCTCCAATTTTTTTTCAACAAAAAGATATGAAAAATAGCTTATAACTTAAAGATTTGAAAATATATATGCCTGTACATTGCGATAATAGTTCATACCCGCATTGAGAGCTTTTTCTAAAAACCGAAAAAACCCTGAAAAATATCGATATCTTTTAATTATAGAATGTCATTTGAAAGTTTAATATATTGCATAATTAAGGTGGATATTAAACGTACACCAAATGTAAACTATGACTATCCTGTTCGTATATATACGATTAATTATGGCTTGGATAAATGGATAGAAAATATCGGTGATTGATCATAGTCTGGATAACTGGATAGAAAGAATTAGAGAATGCATATTAAAAACGGAGAAAATAAATGGATTTAATGACGAAAAAAGCTAAAAATATTACCCTGATTATAAAAGCACTTATTATTTTAGGTGTATTTCTAATTTACCCCGTTTTAGCAGCAGATCCAAATATGAATCTTGTTGCAAATCCTGGCTTTGAGGACGGAACAACAGCTCCCCTCCACTGGACATTTTTTTCGACAAACGAAAATGCACCGACATGGTCAAATATCTCCCA
>JAPMTS010000034.1:26133-26408 GCA_026552955.1 Candidatus Methanoperedens sp.
CACCGACATGGTCAAATATCTCCCACAGCGGTTCAAAATCTATAGAAATAAACATCCCTGGAACAACTGATTCTAATTCCGGATATCCAGAATCAGACAGGATAATTGTGCAGCCTTCTACAACTTATACATTCTCCGCATGGGGGAAAACCCAGGATGTAAATGGGACGAATCTGCCAACCATTACATTCGGCGAGCTGGATGCGGATAAGAATTTGCTACAAGTGGCTAGTCTTCCCGTATTCAACAGAGGTACAAATGACTGGGAACAAAAG